>JBBQZN010000028.1:0-45821 GCA_038207725.1 Bacteroidales bacterium
GGGGGGCAAAAAACTGGCAGGAAGAATGGGGCAGGGGGGCAAAAAGGTTGGCGAATGAAGAACTAATACAGTGCAACTCCGTGAAACTCCGTGGTTAAAAAGAGAAGGGGAGAGAGGGAGATGGGGAGAAAGAGATAAATAAAAATGACTGCAGGACCGCAAGACTGCAGGACCGCAAGACAATAATAAAATGAAAAGACTATTTACCATATTATTAACGACACTCACCTGGAGCTCACTTTTCGCTCAGCAATCCCCCCTATCCGAGAACTACTTCATGGATAAATACTCCCTGGCGCCCTCATACGCCGGGAACTACAATCCGAAGTACCTGGTTACCGGCTACCGCAGCGACTGGACAGGTATCGATGGTGGACCTAAAACTCTCAGGATCTCCTACAATGATCTGTTTCCCTTTATGGAGAATGCCGGCTACGGAGCGAAGATAGTTTACGACAAGGCAGGGATCTTCAGTCAGCTATATATGCTGGGCTCGTATTCATATAACCTTCAGCTTAGTGGCGATCATCATGTTATGTTTGGACTGTCGATGGGAGTTTACAAGAACAGGCTTAACCTGCTCGATTACTATAACGACCCGAAATATACTATTGACCCATCGCTGGTGAGTCAGGATATAAAGTCGAAGGTCAAGTTCATGAGCGATTTCTCGGCAGTATGGACATTCAAGGGCATTGAAGCCGGATTCCTGTTCTCGAACATCAGTTTCGGAGATGCAGGTTACAAAGAAGTTGCATTGAAGTACAATCCATTGACCAACTTCCAGCTTCATGCAACATACCAGTATAATATTAATGAAGACTGGGATGTATCGCCACTTATGATCGTAAGAGGAGGGAAATATATAAAGAGTCAATTCGAACTTGCCGCACAGCTAATGTATCAGAAGAAGTTCTCAGGAAGTCTCGTCTACCGCGATCCGGGTGTCCTTGGCTTCGGCATAGGAGCTAATATCGACAAAGGATTGAAGATAGCGTATAATTTCAATCTCGCAACGAATGTAGCCTTAGGGGCGTTCAATAACCATGAAATTTCTCTCGGCATAAACATATTCGAATATCTGGGGAAAAAGGCCACTGGACGCTAGACACAAGGCGCAAGGATTGCTTCGTTTGTGCCAACTGGCGGATCCTAGCAATGACTTACACGTTACACGGATGCAGGCTTTGTTCTTCAGCCACAGAGTGGCGACCTATTTGTAGAAAACGGATCCCACACATAAAGAGCGCCGGAGTAGAAATATTGTAGAAACCAGTGCTTGGCACCGGCGCATAAAATAAAGACGCGACGGCACAAAAGCGTCCTTCGGCAAGCTCAGGATGACGATGAGCGGGAGGAAGAAAGCGGAGAGCGGGCGTAAGGCGTAAGGCATAGGGCGTAAGGCGTGAAGGCGCAATGGCGTCAAGGCTGTAAAGCCGCGATTCCGTGATGCCTTGACGCCATAAAGCCGTGATGCCGTGACGCCCCTGTTACTTTCCTTACGCCCTCTGCCTTAAGCCCTAATCCCTCACTTAACATCTTATTTAGAATTAACGGATGTGTTGACCACACGACCGCAAGACCGCACGACTGCATGACTGCTCGACCGTACGATTGCTTCGTTATGCCTCCTCTAATGGAGCCGATCCCAGGCAGGTTCATTGCCCGTAGGGCATTAGGTTTTGTAGAAAACGTGGTTCCCCACACAATTTTTTACCTCGTAGAGGTTATGGGAAATGGCCGAAGTAGTGAGTAATGAACGCAGAGGCACAACGATTATTCCATCATAAATTTAAGAATAAAGTTGGAAAAATGTTAGAGATCAAGTTTTTTAAAGTCACGTCTCTTCGTCTCTTGCGGTATGGAAGGCGGTAGGTAATGCAAAATTGGTTAATATGATTTGATTTTTGTAATTTTGGCTTATGATAAAGCGAGTATATATTGATACATCAGTTTTTGGTGGATATTTCGACAAGGAGTTTGAAGAGCCGACAAAGGTCTTTTTTAATAAGCTTTTTGAAAACAGTGTTAAAATATTAGTGTCTGAAATATTAGAACTGGAACTGTACAGAGCCCCGGATTGTATCCGGGATTTATTTGAATCTTTACCTTCTTTCCTTATTGAAAGAGTAGAGCTGACAGAAGAAGTAAAACTGCTTTCTGAAAAATATATCTCTGAAAAAGTTGTTGGTAAAACAAGTCAGGCCGATTGTCTGCATATAGCTTTGGCTACTATAAACAGAGCAGATGTTCTGGTAAGCTGGAATTTTAAGCATATCGTTAACCTATAGCGTATAAGGGGTTATAATTAAATAAATTTCAGAGTAGGTTATCAAATGACAGAAATCAGGACACCTAAAGAAATTTTTAATTATGAAAAGAAAAGAAAGTAAAACTGATTTTGTGCAAAAAATGCGTGATATCAGGGATAAGTTCAGTCGTGAGATAATGGATATGGATTTTGAAGAGGAACGGGATTATATAAGGAAACAACTTGCTGAACTGAAAAAGACTAAAGTCAGCCGGATCCCTCAGCATGAGAACATACGGGGTGCGGAATATTATAAATAAATAGCGGAGAGCGCACTGAGCGATGAGGAGTGAGGAGTGAGCGGTGAGCGATGAGTTATGACATTACGGCAACCTCACCCTTCTCCCCCTCTCACTCTCATCTGTTGCCCGTTTTAAAAATTATCCATTCTGAAAAAAAGACATCGTTGAGCTGATATCTGCTTCCGGTGTAGAAAATAAATTCTTTATCCGACAGGCTTTTGATAGCCTGACTTACTGAACTTGCAGCCCCAAGCCCGTATTTTGAAATAAATTCTTTTGAAGTAGGATTATCAATACCGGCATTGAGAGCTATCGCTTTAAGTACTCTGAACTGAGTTGAAGTGAGAAGATTAAGATAGTTCGCATATATAGGCTCATTCTCTCTGATAATTGCCCGTAGTGTTATATCAACATCATCACGATTAATTTTTCTGAACTCACTATAAAGCCGGTTACAAAAATATTGTACATAGAATGTGTGCAGACCGGTAATTTCCGCTATTCGTTCCAGCGCCTTTTCTGAAATTGAAATATTGTCTTCTTTGAACTTAGTCCTGATAAATGCCAGATAAGTGGAAGAACTTATTGGACTGATTTCCATCATTTCAGTAACATTATAAAAGGGTCTGCCGGGAGATGAAAAAATTTCTGTAAGAATATGCTTTCTGCTTCCTGAAAAGATAATACTAACATTATTAACAGACTGTAAGTGTGCACGGAGTATCGCTTCCAGATTCTTTTCCGGAAAGCTTGTGATCTGCTGAAATTCATCAATAGCAATTGCCACCCGGTGCGGTTGATCGGCAAGATACCTGAAAATTGTTTCAAGCGACAATTCTGCCTCCCGGTTATTATTTACATCGAATGAAAGAGCTGGTTCTCCTGTTAGATGATCAATAGTTAGTTTCAAGCGTAATGCAGAAAGCCGTTTAAGAATTTTCTTCATCATTGCTTCATTTCGCCCTATAGCAGACAATACAGCTTTTCCAAAGATCTCTGAAAATTCTTTCAGACAGGTAGTAGCCATAATATCGAGATAAACAGGAATGAAGCTTTTATTCTTTTCTCCATTATAGAACAGGTGCCTGATCAGACCTGTTTTCCCCATTCTTCTTGGAGAAAAGAGTGTCAAATGTCTGCCATTTTGTATGGCACTGAGCATCTTAGCTTTCTCATCCTCCCTGTCGCAGAAATATTCCGGCGAAATATACCCACTTATGATAAAAGGATTTGTTTTCATATTACATATATTGTGTTACATACATTATGTAACGCAAGATATGAAACTTGTTGTTGCTTTCCAAAAATATATTATCTCTTTTCGTTATATAATATGAGGTATGTGGCCAGGGGTTTGGGGCCAGCAGGACCCGGCGCATAAAAAAGAGGTGACGGCACAAGAGCGTCCTTCGGCAAGCTCAGGATGACGATGAGAGATGAGCGGAGAATGTCCTCCGTCCTCCGTCTTCCGACTTCCGTGATAGCCCTTTTGTTCCCTGACTAAGTCTCATAAAGAGCCTGATAGGAAAAGATACCCTTTACATCGATTTTCTCGATCCTGAAACATTCAGAGCGTATTCCGCCTTCCCTGAAACACTTGTAAAAACTGTTAATGCCCTAGAACCCGTTAAGGTTATCATAGATGAGGTACAGAAGGTGCCGGCAATTCTTGAGGTGGTTCATAAAATCATGGAGGAAAGGAAAATAAGATTCATTCTCACAGGTTCCGGTGCAAGAAAGCTTAAGAAGGAAGGCGCTGACCTGCTTGGCGGAAGAGCAGCTTATTGCAGGATGCATCCTTTCACTGCCGGAGAGCTGGGAGATTATTTTAATCTCGAAAGATCGTTACAAACAGGTCTCATACCCATTGTTGACAGCAGTAATGATAGGGAAAAGACTCTTTCAGCTTATGTGGATATTTATCTTCGCGAGGAAATTCAGGCTGAGGGTCTTGTAAAAGGACCTGTTACTTGCTTACCGGGGACCGCTGGACATAGAATCCGAAATATCCGGCCCTGCGCTTGAAGGTCTTGTAGGACAATAACTATGAAGCATAATAATATCCTGGTATTACCTGTTGAAGCTTTTCTGAAGGATATGGGGAAGTATTTGTGATAGAGCCAGGGAGGGGATCGGTGATTAGTTAGAAGCAGGTAAGCGGTGAAAGGCAGGTAGGCGGTAAACGGTGGAAGGCAGGTCATAATATAACGGGAGCGTTCTGAGAGGGGCGCTCTTTTTTTTGGGGCGTAATATCAATAGCCCCGGGTGCCAACCCGGGGTAGAGCAAGCCCCCGATATCCGGGGCCGGACCAGCAATTTCAGGGGAAGAAAGCGAGGAGCAAATGACAACCCAGGACAACCAAGAGGAACAACCAATCCATATACAAAGTCATTCTTCGGATTTACCTCCGTGAACGGATACCAGGTAAATGAGAACTTTTTTGCAGGAGCCGGTTTAGGACTAAGTTTTTATGATGCAGGCATGCTGATCCCACTCTTTCTTGACTTCAGGTTTGCATTCTCATCCAGCAGTTTCACTCCTTATCTTTTTGGTGATGGCGGATTGCTTCTTAATCCCTCTGATCTTAATGCCACAAAGCTGTTTATTAATCCGGGTGTAGGTGGCAGATATGCAATAAACAGAAATTTTGCACTTACTCCTGGAGCGGGTATTCTGACTCAGGTCGATGGAACAACAAGGGCGTCGTTTGTGAATATTAAATTCGGAGGCGTATATGTTTTTTAAGACACTCCGAACTCCGAACTTCTCCCCCCCCTTCCCAGTGTTCGTTGTAAACAAATAATAGTTACCTTTGCTGGCGAAAACTATTTGACCATGTTACCAAAGATTGAGACGGCACACAAAGGAAATATATTACTTTGATGAGAAAAAGGAGTGCGATTTTGTTGTCTTTAGAAAAGGCAAGCTTTCCGGGTTATATCAGGTTTGCTTTCAGCTTGATCAGAATAATCTCGACAGGGAATTAGCCGGGCTGACGGAAGCGATGGATTTTTTCGGAATAAACAAAGGAGTAATTATTACCCATAATCAGTCAGATAAGTTCAATATCGGAAAGAAAGTCATTACTGCAATACCTTTTTATTCATGGGCTCAGCCCCCGCTAAACGAAGTCTCCTGACTTAGCCCAGACAAGGGTATGATCGATGGATGCTACTTCCTGGATGCCGGGTACCGGGGGCTGGGTACCGGGGGCAGAAAATATCAGCAAGGGTAAACCATTGCCAATTAAGAAAAAAAGTCTATATTGTATGCGGTTTATTTCGAAGTGTTTTTATAAAAAACATGTCATGAAAAAATTCCTGTTCCTGTTAGTGTTCCTCAGCTTCATCTCAATGGCATCTGATGCGCAGTTGTGGAAACTGAGAAGGTATGAGGCTGTCGCCAGTATTGGCACAACACAATTCTATGGAGATATAGGCGGTTTTTCGAAGGGAGAAAACCTGATGGGCCTGAAAGATATAAGTTTCAAACAAACCCGTTTTAATTTTACTGCCAGCTTCAAATACAGGATCATTGATGTTGCTTCGGTGAGGCTAAACTTGGCTTTTGGCGGCTTTCGCGCAACAGATGCGAAGGGATCAAACGAGTCGAGGGGCTTTGAGGCTGTAACCACATTTTTTGAGCCAACAGTAATGGGTGAGTATTACTTCGTTAAAAATAAAAGTGAGAATAGCTTCCTTCGTCTGAAGGATAGTCGAAAAGGCTCAAATGCACTGATACCGGCGCTTGATATCTATACCTTTGCCGGATTCGGGGGATTAGCGTATAAAGTCAACCCGAATGATAAACTTGCACCAAGGGTTACAGAATCAAAAGGATTTACACCTGTAATTCCAATAGGAGTCGGTCTTAATTTGTTTTACACATCTAATATCAGTCTGGGTATGGAGTTTGGAGCCCGGTTTACCTTTTCAGACAACATTGACGGATATTCGTCGATCTATTCAAAGTCGAATGATGTTTACCATTTCCTTAATTTTACCCTTACCTATAAGATCAATACGGGATATAACGGCTTGCCGAAATTTTTCGCAACAGGAAGAAGGTAGGGATTAATGAGGGTTGGGGAAGTGTTTGGGCTGGAGAGGTAATTAATTAGCACTGTTTACTTCGATATCAAATTATCTAATGAGTATTAGTCTGGAAAATCTGAATGCAGAGGAAAAACTACTGGTTCAGCTTTGCCGTATGCACTTTACAGAAGTTCAGGAGGAGGAGATCAAGCTGCTGACTGGACTGGTAAAAGACTGGGAACGGTTTTTGAAACTGGCAAATGAACACGGGGTGATTGCACTGACAGCATATAACCTTATTAGATGCAAGACACAAGATGCAGGACGCAAGACGCAGGATGACGTAACTGCTTATGAGGTGAAAGAGATCCCGGAGAGGGTGATGAAGGTTCTGGAGAATGGGTTGATGCAGAGTGTTATGAGGAATGCATGGCTTGCAGAGAGATGGAGAGAGGTTAACAATATACTGAATGAGTCAGGGATAAAGCATATCCTGCTTAAGGGAATGGCTCTTGAACATACAATTTATGAGTCGGGGGGCCTTAGGCAGATGAATGACAATGATATTCTTCTGAAAAGAGAGGATTGCCTGAAAGCCTGGCATCTGCTTCGCGGAAATGGCTTTACAATCGAACCTGTCAAATCGCCTCTTCATTCTAAAATCCTTACCGATATAGGGAAACACCTTCCCACATTGTATAAAGATGGATATGCTCTTGAGATACACCACCGTCTGACATCAGCAGCCGGTAAAGGAAAAGAAAGTAATACTGACTATTTTACAGATGCTGAACCCATAACCGTCGGCAACATGCAAGCCCTGGTACTTTCGCGAAAAAATCAGATCATTCACCTGCTCAGTCATTTAGAGACACATATGCAGGAAGGAAGTTGTCAGCTTCGTTTATACACCGATATTGCTCTGCTTGATGAATCAGTACTACCTGTATTCCCGTCTCATTTTCTCATGAAGCCACACCAGGTGATGAGCATGAAGCAAAGGAAAGAAGTTTACAGAAAAACATTAAACTCACTCGACCGGCGATTCCGACTCAGGTTCATTATCGGAGATACCTTTCCTTCAATAGAATGGATGAAAAAAAGACATAGCTGTAATACAATTAAAGCATTTCTTTTTTACCCCCGAAGGATCGGGAAGCTGTGGTGGATGATTTAAGGAACGACGCAAGGCTCAAGTCGCTGGACGCAGGCAAGAAATGGGTTTTCAGATCTTCTTCAGAAACGTAATTGGAATTTTTACTATAAGGTTCTGGTGCAGGGAGTCGATTCTGATTATCACCCGCTTATGGCTGCCGATTTTTATCAGCTCGCCGGTGAGGCCGATAAGTGACCCGCTGATTACTTCTACATTATCACCTTTGGCAAAGTTTTCTGACGATACCTCAATTTCAGCGTTGCTGTCGATAAGAAGCCGAAGAATATCTATCTGTTTCTGTGGTATAGCAACCGGATGTCCTTCAAAAGAAACAAATTTTACTACCCCAATGGTTTTATAAACTATGGGGAAGTTCTTCTTACGCACCTTCACAAATAAATATGATGAAAGAAGAGGTTTATCTACCAGCTTCTTGCGGTCGCTCCATATCCGGTATGTCCTCTGCAATGGCAAATAGGTTTCAACACCACTTTCTGCCAGTCGCTGGTAAACCTGTTTCTCAGATCGTGGACGGGTATAGATTGCGTACCATTTTTTTTCTGAACCTCCATTCAGGAGGGAATCAGATTTAACAATGTTATCCGTTTTGGGTAAAGATGACATTACAGTATTGAGTTTCGGGTAACAAAGATAAAAATTAAGTTCATTTTTTTTGCTCCTCCAAAAGAACCGGGCAAAATACTAAACAACTTCAACTGTTTCCGTCTTGCGTGCTTAATGTAAAAGAATTTGCTTTAAAGCTTCGTTTAGGGCTTGCCCCGCTTAGGGGGGGGCAGCTGGGAGGGCAGGCAAGATCTGAAAGAAGTGTATTATACAATTAATTATATCTTTGCTTTATATGGTTTATCAGGGAAAATATTTGAGAGAGATAGTATTGTTTGTATTGATCGCAGCAGCAGCTTGTTCAGATGCGTTCTCGCAGGAGGTATTACATTCGGTCAGTAACAGAGGTGTTTATGAATTTATAGATGAGCTGGCGAATGAACAGATTATTTCTGTCAATTCGTCTGTGAAACCGTATTCCCGCATGTTTATCGCCCTGAAACTCAAAGAGGCAGAAGGGAAGCAGGAAAACCTGAACGCAAGGCAGCGGAAGGAGCTGGAGTTCTATATGCTGGACTTTGGGAAGGAGATTATTGATGACACATTACTGCAAGACCGCAAGTCGAAGCAAAGCGGAGATCCCGCTTCGGCGGGAACCGCAAGACAACATCTTCGGAGAGATTTGTTTTGCTATAGGGATAGTTTATTCTCACTGACGATCAATCCTATTCTGGGAGGGGAGGTTTTTAATAACTCTTCGGGAAATGCAACTTACTGGCGGAACGGGGCTGAGGCAAGAGCTTATATCGGGAAGTGGGGATTTTATGCATCACTGAGGGATAACCATGAGAAGCCGATACTGGGAAGGCCTGAGTATCTGACGCAGAGAGAGGGCGGGCACCTTAAAGGAAACGACTGGAGCGAGATGCAGGGGGGTGTTACATATTCATGGAAATGGGGAAATGCCGGACTTCTAAAGGATCGCCTTCAATGGGGAAACAACTATTACGGTGCCAATATCTTCGGGGGAAACAATCCTACTTTCGTACAGCTGAAACTGCAGATCTCTCCCGTAAAATGGTTCCAATTTAACTATTTCCACGGATGGCTCAATTCACAGGTTGTCGACAGTTCAAACTCCTATTGGGTAACAAACAGCTACGGTACTGACTACCGTGAGGTGTACCACAAGAAGTTCATAGCCGCAAACATGTTCACATTCACTCCTTTTAAATACCTTAATATATCGGCTGGCAACAGCATCATATACAGCGATAACAGCATCAACCCTTCCTACCTGATCCCACTCTTCTTCTATAAGTCGGTCGATCATTCGCAGACCTCGGGGATAGATAACATGAATTCGCAGATGTTTCTCGACATAAGCTCGCGACAGATTAAGAACCTGCATCTATATGGCAGCATGTTCATTGATGAACTCTCGGTAAGCAGGTTTGGCAAAAAGGATGAATGGAATTTTTTCAGCTATAAGACAGGATTCAGACTTTCAAACTTCCCTGTTGAGAACCTCTCATTTACAACTGAGTTTACGTATACATACCCCCTTACATTTCAGCATTATGTCCCCACACTCACATTCGAAAATGCAGGATATAATCTCGGTCATTATTTGAAAGATAACTCTAGGGAGTGGTATTTGGCATTCAACTACCATCCGGTGAGGACACTCGATATAAACCTCTGGTTTTCAGATGCAATCAGGGGTCCCGATTATACAAGCCTCGGAACCAACAGACTTGGCAATCCGCCGCTAGCCTCAGCAGAATGGCATAACACTGCCTTTGGAATAAAAGCATCATATCAGGTCATCAACGATCTGTATACCTGGGTAGCCGCATCACAGAGCAACATCAGAAGCAGTATGGTGTGGGAGCCGGAGTATTTTAAAGGGAAGAAGAGCACGCTGAATTTTGGGATGACATTTGGTTTTTGAGTGGCGCAAAGACAAGGCATTTAACTTTGCACCTCAGAGTGATGTCCCTTCGACCACTCCAAAGCAACCTTACTAAAAAATACCGGGTCTTAATTAAACAAATTAACTAGTTTTGCATTTATCTGAATTGATAAGAGCTATTGCAGATACAGAGTAATGAAGAGCCGTAAATTCCGATCAATAACCCTGATTGCTGATATTGTTATTCTTGCAATGTCTTTTCTTGTCATGGTATGGACCAAGCCGGCCAGTCTGAGATCATATCTTCCCTCCCATACTCCATTTTTTATTGGTCTGGCAGTAATGTGGTTTATTGTTTCGTTGTTGAACGGCAAGATGCACCGGGGAAAGATTGTCAACTACTCATCACTTTTCAGCAGGGTAATGACAAGTAATATAATAGCCACAGCGATAACGGCCCTGGTGATGTATTCAATAAGAAACTATGATTATTCGAGAACAATAGTGCTTGGTACAGCCCTTCTTGCAACGATTATGGAACTTATCTTGGGATCAGTATATATAGCTTACAAGAAGGCTGTCGTTCTGGAAACTGAAGATTATGAAAACTATAAAACATATAAAAAGCCCAGCGAATATGATCTTGTAAAAGGGACAAACGGAAAAGGAACTCATACAGGCGAATCGCATGAGGTAAGTCCGGGAATTATAGTTGCACTGGAGAAAGAGTGCGGCGTGGAAATGACGCAGGCGATACTCAGGATGACAGGCAAAAAACTGACTGATCGCACAGCAGTGCTGTCGACAACAACAATATTCAATATAACAGGACTAGTCCATGAGAGTTATGATTATATAATCAACCTCCATAAGATCAATGATATAAAAAAGCTTGATGAGTTCCTTGATGCTGTAAACAGCAAACTTATTGACAGGGGATATTTCTTCTGCTGTGTCGAAACAAAAGATCAGCGGAAACAGAGGATCCTGAAAAAATTTCCTCCCCTGATTAATTACATATACTACACCTTTGACTTTGTGTTAAAGCGAATATTCCCTAAACTTAAATTCACCCGCGGGATCTACTTTTTCCTGACACGAGGTGATAATGCAGTTATTTCGAGGGCAGAGGCACTCGGCAGACTCTCGCGGGCCGGATTCAGAATAAAACAGGAGTCCTTTATTGGAAACCAGCTTTGCATTGAGGCAAGAAGGATAAACGATCCGCTGCACGGGAATGAGAATCTCTATGGTCCGATGATAGCACTGCCGAGAGTTGGCAAAGGAGGAAAAATAATAAAAGTATATAAGCTTCGCACCATGCATCCATACTCTGAATTTATTCAGGATTATGTTTATAAACTGCATGACCTTCAGGATGGCGGAAAGTTTAAGAACGACTTCAGAATAACCTCATGGGGAGCGGTATGCAGGAAGATCTGGCTCGATGAGCTGCCTATGATTATCAACTTCCTGCGTGGCGATATGAAGCTCGTCGGGGTTCGTCCTCTCAGCAAACAATACTTTGAGCTTTACAGGGAGGAAGTAAGGGAGAGAAGGATTCAATATAAGCCAGGGCTCATACCTCCATTCTATGCAGATATGCCAGCCAATCTGGAAGAAATACAGACATCGGAACTTAAGTATCTTGACGCGTTTGACAGGCATCCCCTTTTCACAGATATAAAGTATTTTTTTAAGTCGTTCTGGAATATAGGGTTCCACAAAGCGAGGAGCAACTAAAGGCAAACGACCCACGACGCTGGACGCAAGACTGCAAGTCGAAGCGCAGCGGAGATCCCGCTTCGGCGGGAACTGCACGACCGCATGACCTCCGGGCTTTATGCCTTCATTACAAGGATAAAGGATACTAAGGAGGTGGATTTGCCGGGTGATTTTTATATTAATAAAAAAAACATACCTTTGCCGGTAATAAATTTAAAAACTATGGCTGAAAAGACAAGATATTCGGACGCGGAGCTGGAGGAGTTCAGGGAGATCATCCTCATGAAGCTGGATAAGGCCAAAAAGGATTATGAGATACTGAAGTCAAGTATTACCCACGAAGAGAGTAACGATACCATGGATACCTCTCCTACTTTCAAAGTTCTGGAAGAAGGTGCTACAACATTATCAAAAGAAGAGGCAGGAAGACTTGCTCAGCGTCAGCTGAAATTCATACAACATCTTCAGGCTGCATTAATAAGAATTGAGAACAAAACATACGGGATCTGCAGAGAAACAGGCAGCCTTATATCAAAAGATAGACTGAGAGCCGTTCCTCATGCAACACTTTGCATGGATGCGAAGATGAAGCAGAAGTAAGAAGTAAGCGTAGAGAGAAGAGAGAAGAGCGTAAAGAGAAGAGCGTAATGCGTAAAGAGAAGAGCGTAGAGCGTAGAGCGTAGAGAAAAGAGGAAGAAGGGGAGAAAAAGATTCTCTTAGCAACTAAGAAGAAATACCGGGAAGATATATTAAAGAAAGCTGTTCAGAGATGAGCAGCTTTTTTAATAAGGCACATATCGCAAGATTCCCTTTAGCAGTACTGATTTGTATCGGAATTCCGAAATTACTGCCCCTAAATCCCCCCGGGATTTAAAGCCCCCTTTAGGGGGTTGGGGGTAGTTAGGAGGGGAGATAAAGCCCCCTTTAGGGGGTTTGGGGGCAGTGGGAAGGAAAGAGGTGCTTCGGCTACGCTTAGCATGTCAGGTTCGGCTACGCTCAGAAGAAGGGGTGAAAGGGAGAATGGGAGATTTTGTATCTTTGAGAAATGAGATCTTTTCTGATAGTATCAGCAATATTGTTAGCGCTCTGCAGCAGGTTGCAGGGACAGTCAGCGGATACTGTGAAGTACCTGTCGCTTGATCCCGACAGGTTCAGGATAGAATGTTACACCGACACCAACAAGCTGCTTATTGACGTGAGGGAGTCGTTTGAGTTTAAGGGTCCGAGGATTGAGGATGCCATTAATATCCCGGCATGGAAGATCAAAAATATTGCTGATACGCTCGATAAAAACACATCCATTTACCTGTACTGCACAACAGACTTCCGGAGCAGAAGGGCTGCAGAAGAGCTTTATGGACTCGGTTTCAGAAAGCTCTTTTCGCTGGAGGGAGGGATTGTGGCCTGGAGGAAGGAAGGGTATAAAGTGGTGAGGAGAAGGGTTGCTTCGTCTCCGCCAACTGGCGGATCCTCGCAATGACAATATATACATAACCCTTCAATTCTCTACTTCCCCAATTGCTGTTTTAAGATCTTCGCAATATATTTCCCCAAAATATCAAATTCGAGATTGACGACGGTGCCTTTTTTTATCTGGTGAAAGTTTGTGACTTCCCAGGTGAAGGGGATTATTGCTACCTGGAAGGAGTTATTCTTTGAGTTGACGACAGTGAGGCTCACGCCGTTGACAGAGACAGATCCCTTTTCGACTGTTATGTAATCGTCCTGAACAGGTTCGTATGAAAATGTATAGTACCAGCTTCCTCCTGCTTCGCTGACTTCGGTGCATACAGCTATCTGATCGACATGGCCCTGAACCATGTGTCCGTCGAGACGCCCGTCGAGCCTTGTGCTGCGCTCGAGGTTAACCTTGTCTCCCGGTTTCAGTAATCCCAGATTTGTTTTGTCGAGCGTTTCCCTGATAGCTGTTACCGTGTAAGTGTCGCTCTCCTTACTTACAACTGTCAGGCATACTCCATTATGTGATATGCTCTGGTCAATCTTCAGTTCGTTTGTAAATGAGCATTTCATTGTAATATGAAGGTTGTCCTTTTCTTTTTCAAGTCTGACGACTGTAGCTGCTTGCTCAATAATTCCTGAAAACATGACCTGTATAATTTAATTGTTGAAGGACAAAAATAAAGAAATAAAGGGAAGGACGCAAGACGCAGGGAAGAAGCAGAGCGGAGAGCGGTGAGCGGAGAGACAAGCTTTAAAGTTTAAGGGAGTCGATCTCAGGCAGGCTAATTGCCCGTAGGGCATTGGGTTTTGTAGAAACCGGGGTTCCCAACACATTTTTTTACCTCGGAGAGGTTATGGGAAATGGCCGAAGTAGTGAGTAGTGAACGGAGTGACACAGGGAAGTATGCTTCGTCTCCGCCAGTTGGCGGATCCTCACATGTAATAGGCTTTCTCTCCTTGCAATGACGTATACGGAAGCGACTTTGCTCTTCAGCCACGGAGTGGCGTAATATCAATAACCCCGGGTGCAACCCGGGGTGGATCGATCCCCCTCATATCCTGCGCCTAGCATCCTGCGTCTTCCGTCCAGATCAGCTTCTTCCCAAACCCAAACCTGTTATCCGTCATTTTGATGTTGGTGAGGGTGACAATCCACAGCCTGGTTTCCATTAGAGCTGCAATTGGAAATCTTTTCAGGTAGGCCGATTTTGCATTTGAAAGGATGTCACCTTCCGCGAGAGTTACCTTCCCCTGAAACTGGATGCCTCTGATCATGCCTATAACCATTGTTTCGAGGACAACCGATCCTGCTACCTGAGGGTTTTTAATAAATTCCTGTCCGTGACGGGTATCATCGCCGGTAGTGAAAACAAGCGCGTTTTCTTCTTCCAGATAAACATAAAAGCAGTTTGCACACCACGGTTCATCATTCACCGTTGTGGCTATGGTGAGAACATGATGTTTCCTGAAAAACTTTATTATTCGCTGGTCAATCATTTTCCATCCATCTGTATCCCTTACTGTCAAATCGTGCAAGATCAATTATACGATCGACAACTGTCATTACCAGCTCATCGATTGTTTTTGGATTGCTGTAGAAAGAAGGAGTTGCCGGGCATATTATTGCTCCTGCCAGAGTAAGCGTTTTCATATTGTTAATATGTATGAGGCTGTAGGGAGTCTCGCGGGGAACTATTATCAGCCTTCTCCTCTCCTTCAGCATCACATCGGCCGTACGGCAGATAAGATCATCGGATGTTCCGTTGGCAATCCTTCCCATAGAACCCATTGATGCAGGGCAGATTATCATTGTGTCGAACCGGGAGGAGCCCGAAGCGAACGGAGCATAAAATGAATCATTACTATACTCCTTCGCAGGGTGTGTTGCGACGAATTTTGTTCCGGTTTCGGATACCCAGATCTCCCTGGCGGTGTCGGTGAATATTATTGCGATCTCGTCAGGCGGGGTCGGGAGTTGTCTTAGTTTATCGATAAGTTTCAGCGAATAAATTGAACCGCTGGCACCGGTTATGGCGATAATTACTTTTCGTTTTTCCAACAAGGTGTCTTTCATTTTCTTATTAATGAGGTGTAAAGATAGGGAATTTCGTATTGTGCCCAACCTGAATCTGACAACGACCTGCGTCATTGCGAGGATCCGCCAGCTGGCGGAGACGAAGCAACCTTTCTCCCGCTCATAAATTTTAAATCAGATTTTACTATCTTTGCCGGTGATTTTTTTGAAACAACAACATTATTAACTATTTGATACAATGGGAAAACGGTTTCCTGAATACAAGGGTCTTGATCTTTCGCAGGTGAATAAGGACATCCTCAAAGTGTGGGATGTGAATGATACTTTTCATAAAAGCATTCGTGAAGTTGACGGAAAGGGTGAGTTTGTGTTTTATGAGGGTCCTCCTTCTGCAAACGGGAAACCGGGTATTCACCACGTTATGGCAAGAACCATTAAGGATGCTATCTGCCGTTTCAAAACACAGTCGGGTTATGAGGTGAAACGCAAGGCAGGATGGGATACTCATGGCTTACCCGTTGAACTTCAGGTTGAAAAAACTCTTGGAATAACAAAAGAGGATATCGGAAACAAATCTTCAGCAAAATATATCTCAGTCGAAGACTTCAACAAGGAGTGCCGCAAGGATGTTATGAAGTATACCGACCAGTGGGAAGATCTTACCCGCAAAATGGGCTACTGGGTAAATATGGATCACCCTTATGTTACTTACGATAACCGCTATATCGAAACACTATGGTGGCTTCTCAAAGAGCTCTATTCAAAAGGATATCTTTACCAGGGATATACGATTCAGCCTTTCTCCCCTGCAGCAGGTACCGGTCTCAGTTCACACGAGCTTAACCTTCCCGGCTGCTACAAGGATGTAAAAGACACTACATGTATCGCTCTCTTTAAACTTATCCGCGATAAAAAATCGGAGTTCCTGTTCCTTCATAACGACACTGAGGCTGTTCATATTATGGCATGGACAACCACCCCCTGGACTCTTCCTTCAAATACTGCTCTGGCTGTAGGGAAAGAAATTAAATACGTAAAAGTGAGAAGCTTTAATCCGTATTCGGGGGAGCCAATTACTGTTATCGTCGCGAATGACCTTGTTCATAAGCTCTTCCCCGAACAGAACAGCGGGATCCATTTTTCAGAATATAAGCCGGGCGACAAAAAGATCCCGTTTAAAGTATCGGAGCATTTCAGCGGCGACGACCTTAAAGATATAAGGTATGAGCAGCTTATCGACTGGGTCAATCCGGGTGAAGGTGCCTTCAAAGTACTCACAGGCGACTTTGTAACAACAGAGGATGGAACAGGAATAGTTCACATAGCACCCACATTCGGTGCAGACGACTACCGTGTTGCGAAAGAGAACGGAGTGCCTCCCCTTCTCGTTAAAAGAAAAGACGGAACTAATGGCCCGATGGTAGACAGAAGAGGATTCATGGTTCCCGTAAAAGACCTCGATGAGAATTTTGTCAGACAGAATGTCAACACAACAGCATATGCCGCCTTTCAGGATCGTCCGGTAAAGAACGAGTATGATCCGACACTTGCACCCGATACAGAGTCCCTCGATGTTGAGATAGCAGTTATGCTGAAGCAGCAGGGAAAAGCATTCCGGATTGAGAAGCATGTGCACAGTTATCCGCATTGCTGGAGAACAGACAAGCCCGTGCTCTACTATCCGCTTGATGCATGGTTCATCAGGACAACAAAATTCCGCGACCGTCTTATTGAACTCAATAATACTATAAACTGGAAGCCTCAGTCGACCGGAACAGGACGATTCGGCAAGTGGCTCGAGAACCTTGTTGACTGGAACCTTTCCCGTTCACGCTACTGGGGCACACCTCTCCCAATCTGGGTATCTGAAGACAGAAAAGAGGAGAAATGCATTGGCTCTGCTGAGGAACTGAAAGCAGAGATTGAGAAGTCGGTAAAGGCAGGATTCATGAAAGAGAATCCGCTCGCAAAATTCAAGCCGGGCGACAATACCCAGGAGAATTACGAGAAGTTCGATCTGCACCGTCCGTATGTCGACAGCATAATACTTGTCAGTGAAACAGGGAAGAAACTCCTTCGTGAACCCGATCTTATTGATGTATGGTTCGATTCGGGAGCTATGCCTTATGCACAGGCCCACTACCCCTTTGAGAACAAGGATAATTTTGACACTATGTTCCCGGCCGATTATATAGCAGAAGGCGTCGACCAGACAAGAGGATGGTTCTTCACCCTCCATGCCATAGCAACGATGGTATCTGATTCGGTGGCATTTAAAAATATTATTTCGAACGGTCTTGTCCTCGACAAAAACGGGAACAAGATGTCGAAGAGACTTAACAATGCCGTTGACCCGTTCACTTCAATTGAAGAATACGGTTCAGACCCGCTGAGATGGTATATGATAACGAACTCACAGCCATGGGATAATCTTAAGTTCGATATCACAGGAGTTGATGAGGTGAAGCGTAAATTTTTCGGAACACTTTATAATACCTATTCATTCTTCTCTCTTTATGCCAACGTGGATAATTTCCGCTACAATGAGCCGGAGATCCCCGTGAATGATAGACCCGAGATTGACAGGTGGATAATCTCGCTTCTGAACTCACTTATAAAAGAAGTTGGAAGAAGCTATGAAGATTATGACCTTACCCGCGCCGGAAGAGCGATACAGGATTTTGTTACCGAGAACCTCAGCAACTGGTACGTACGCCTCAACAGAAAACGCTATTGGGGTGGTGAGTATGACAAGGATAAACTTGCTGCTTACCAGACACTATATATCTGTCTGGAAACAGTAAGCAGACTGGCAGCACCGATAGCACCGTTCTACAGCGACAGGCTCTTCATGGACCTGAACGATGTTACCGGAAGGCAAAAGGAGAATTCGGTTCACCTGGCACCATTCCCCGGTTATGATGAAGCACTTATAGATAAGGCACTTGAGGAGAGAATGGATATAGCTCAGAAAGTATCATCGATGATACTTGGTCTGAGGCGAAAGGTAAGCATCAAGGTGCGTCAGCCGCTGGCAAGAATAATGGTGCCTGTTCCTGACAAATATTTCAGAGAGAAATTTGAGGCGGTGAAAGATCTGATACTGGCAGAGGTTAATGTTAAGGAGGTTGAATATATAGACGACACAGCATCTATTCTCGTTAAAAAGATAAAACCCAACTTCAAGGCACTTGGTCCGAGGTACGGCAAGCTGATGAAAGAGATCAGCAATGTGATTAGCGCCCTCACCCCTGCCGAGATTGTGGCGTTTGAAGCAACAGGAAAACACAGTGCTGTTGTAAGCGGACAGCCGGTTGAACTAACAACAGAGGATGTTGAGATAATCTCGGAAGATATCGAGGGATGGCAGGTTGCCAATGAAGGCAAGCTGACAGTGGCTCTTGACATTACGGTATCAGAGGAACTTCGTCACGAAGGAATTGCGCGTGAGTTCGTTAACAGGATACAGAATATACGCAAAGAGACCGGCTTCGATGTTACGGATAAGATAACCGTTCAGATAGAGGAGAATGAGCTCATAAGTGAAGCTGTAAGAAAATATGCTTCTTATATCGGATCGCAGACGCTGGCGACGGCTGTTACTCTTTCGAAGACTATCTCCGGTGAAAGGACACAGGAGGTTGAGATTGATGATGTTGTGCTTAAGATTAACATCAAAAGAAAAATCTGATAATCAATGAAAAGAATACTAGTTACCGGTGGTGCCGGGTTTATAGGATCTCATCTCTGCGAGAGGCTTCTGAATGACGAAAATGAGGTGATATGCATGGATAATTACTTCACAGGGTCGAAACTGAATATCGTTCACCTGCTTGATAATCCTTACTTTGAACTTATTCGTCATGATGTTACAATGCCGCTGTTTGTCGAGACTGATGAGATCTATAACCTTGCCTGTCCTGCCTCACCGGTGCACTACCAGTATAATGGAATAAAGACTATAAAGACATCGGTGATGGGTGCCATTAATACCCTCGGACTGGCAAAAAGGACAAAATCGAAAATCCTGCAGGCATCAACGAGTGAGATCTATGGAGACCCCGAAGTACATCCCCAGCATGAAGGCTACTGGGGAAATGTGAATACTCTTGGTCCGAGGGCATGCTATGATGAGGGTAAGCGATGTGCCGAGACACTCTTTATGAATTATCATGAACAGAACAATGTAAGAATCAAGATAGCGAGGATCTTCAACACCTACGGCCCGAGGATGAACTCGAACGACGGAAGGGTTGTTTCGAATTTCATTGTGCAGGCATTAAGGGGGGAGAGCATTACAATATACGGAGACGGCTCCCACACACGCAGTTTTCAGTATATTGATGATCTTTTGAACGGTCTCATAAGTCTTATGGAAACACCCGACACTTTCATTGGTCCGGTAAACATCGGTAATCCCGTAGAATTTACAATTAAGCAGCTGGCAGAGATGGTTATCAGAATGACCGGATCGAAGTCGAAGATTGTTTATATGCCGCTTCCGATTGATGATCCGAAACAGAGGAGGCCTGATATTTCACTTGCAGAAAGGGAACTTAACTGGCAGCCGGCGGTCAGTCTTGAGGAGGGACTGGGGAAGACTATTGAGTACTTCCGGAAAATCCTTTTTACCGCTGAGAAAATGAGATAAGAACCCACTCTGAAGAATTTTACCGCAGAGAACCGCAAAGTTTTTCGCAGAGAACCGCAGAGAAGAAGAAAAAAGGAACAAGCAAGGAATACGGAGCTTTTTCTTGAGAGCCGCTGAGAAAATGAGATAAGAATCCACTCTGCGGTTCTCTGCGTCCGACTGAGCGCGAAGCAGCGAAGGACTCCGCGGAGCCTTTGCGACCCGCAGGGGAGCCAGAGGCCTCTGCGGTTAAGAGGGAACTGGCAGCTAGTGTGATTGGGGGCAAAAAAACAATATCTTTGGACAATGATTGACCGGTCGACAGTTGAGCGAATACTTGATGCTGCGCAGATAGTGGATGTGGTGCAGGAATTTGTACCTCTTAAGAAACGTGGCGTAAACTATCTTGGTCTTTGTCCTTTTCATAATGAGAAGACTCCGTCATTTACTGTTTCGCCGGCGAAGGAGATCTTCAAGTGTTTCGGATGCGGCAAGGTTGGCAACTCAGTCAACTTCGTTATGGAACACGAACACCTCACCTACCCAGAGGCGCTCAAATACCTGGCAAAGAGATACCATATAGAGGTTGTTGAAAAAGAACTCAGTCAGGAAGAACTCGAGAAACAAAATGAGAGGGAGAGCCTCCTTGTTGTTTCTGCATATGCCGCCCGGCAATTCACAGAAAACCTTTTTCATTCCGATGAGGGAATCTCAGTTGGTCTCGCCTACTTCAAGGAGCGTGGATTCCGTCAGGATACTCTTAAGAAATTTGAAGCAGGATACAGCTTTGAGAAGAGAGACGCCTTCTCGAAAAAGGCCCTTGTAGATGGCCACAAGCAGGATTTTCTTGTAAAAACAGGTCTCTCAATACAGCACGAGGACAGGGTCTTCGACAGGTTTGCCGGAAGAGTTATGTTTCCCATACACTCACTCTCGGGACAGGTATTAGGATTCGGCGGAAGGATCCTTGTAAAAGATCCCAAGAGCGCTAAATACCTCAACTCCCCCGAATCGGAGATCTATCATAAGAGCCGTATTCTCTACGGGATCTACCAGGCAAGAAAAGGGATAACTCAGGAGGATAAGTGCTATCTGGTTGAAGGGTACACAGATGTTATGTCGCTCCACGAGGCAAATGTAGAAAACGTCGTTGCCTCATCGGGAACATCTCTAACACAGGAGCAGGTAAGACTTATAAAACGATTCACACAAAATATTACAATCCTCTATGACGGCGATGCGGCAGGAATAAAAGCATCCCTGAGAGGAATCGACCTGGTACTTGAGGAGGGAATGAACGTCAAGATAGTTCTTCTGCCCGACGGCGAGGACCCTGACTCCTATTCTAAAAAGGTGAGCAACGAGGAGTTCGCGAAATTCCTTCATGATAATGAGACTGACTTTATCCGCTTCAAGACACAGCTGCTCCTCTCGGAGGCGAGCAACGATCCGGTTAAAAAGGCCGATCTCATCAGAGATGTTGTGAAGTCGATAGCCGTTATACCCGAGGCGATAACAAGAACAGTATATATAAAGGAGTGCAGCACCGTGCTTGAAGTGTCGGAGCCGATACTTTATCACGAGGTGAACAAACTCCGTCAGCAGAAGAATTTCCAGGACCGGAATAAATATCCGATGGTGGAGGATCTGCCGGTGCCTCCTGTAGTGGTGAAACAAGTTTATCAAGAACCTGAAAGAATTTATGCGGAAAGAGAAATCATAAGACTACTCCTGAAATTCGGGAGCTCAGAATTTGAAAAGAAACCGAACAAAGAGGACGGTCTGGAAGAGGTCGTAACTATAACCGATTTTACAGTAAAAGAAATTACTTCAGATAACCTCACATTTGAAAACAGCCTGTATGGCAGTATTTTCGGTGAATTTCAATTCAGTTCTGAACAAGGACTAGTTTCAGGGGATCGTCAATTTATTAAACATATAGATCCTGAAATATCAAGCCTGTCTGCCGATCTTCTTTCAGAGCCACATGTGTTAAGTGAAATATGGAAACTCAAACAGACATATGTACAAACGGAGAATGAAATTTTTAAAACTATGGTTGAAGACTCTGTCCTTAAGTTTAAAGGTGATAAAATTATACTGCTTCAAAAAACAGTAATGGAACAGTTGAAAGAGTCAGTAACAAAAAATGATCTGGAACAAATTAAATTTTTGCAAAAGCGGCATGCTGCTCTAAGTGGTGTTCTGGGGACGATTAGCAGGAAGCTGGGGAACAGGGTTGTACTTTGAGGGGCCGGAAAATTCTGCCCCTAAATCCCCTAAAGGGGACTTTTTGTTTATCAATAAGATAAAGATTAACCTACCTGATATGGTTTTAAAGCCCCCTTTAGAGATTGCCCCGCTTAGGCAGGGGGGTTTGGGGGCAGTCAGGGACCAAGAGTGCAGTGCAAAGGGAAAATATAACTACTTTTGAAGGGGGATAATATAATTTGCTAAATTTGATTCGTTAATATTTAAATATGAGAAGTCTATTAAGTATTGTGGCTGTCATTGTGTTAGTGCTCTGTTTTTCCTGTAAGCAGGCGCCAAAGGAGAAGGATACTTTTGTGCCGGTGTTTTCGACATACAAGACCGACTCAACCGGGGCAATCGTTCCGGCAGAAAAGAATGAGATCTTTTACGGGCTTCTTACTCCGGTAGAGATCTGTGCTATATTCAACAGATTACGTGTGCCTTATAGCAGTGCGACACTGAATCCGACCTCAAAAAGAGACGAGTATCTCAGCAGCTCAAAGGCTTCGCTGAATACCGGCATTTATGGTGTTGACTTCGGCTATCTGAAGATGTTCGGGATTGGTCAGGAGGTAATAGACTATATGGTTACAATACGCGAGCTGAGCAACAAACTCGGCATCCCCGACAACTATCTGACTGATCCGATAAAAAAGATACAGGGTGACATGGCTGATCCGGATACCATAATGCAAATAATGAATGATGCCTTTAATAAGATGGAAAACCACCTCAGGGTAAGCGGCCGTGAGAGTACCGCAGGGCTAATGGTCCTGGGCGGATGGGTTGAGGCGATGTATATTTCTACACAACTGGTTTATGACCCTCTGAATCCCGATCCGGAGGTTGTGCAAAAAATTGCGGAACAGAAGTACACCCTCACATCGCTCCTCAGCTTCATGAAAAATTATTATGACGACCCGGTGGTTGTTTACTATACCAAGAAACTGATATTTCTGAAACACTATTTCGACTCCTTCGATATCTACTTCAAAAAGGGTGACCTTGAGATTGACAATGCAAAACAGGTATTCCGTTCCACAGGAAGTGAGATGACAATTACTGTTGAGACTCTCAACCAGATCCGCGATTATGTTGCGAAGCTGAGGGCTGAGATGGTGACACCATAAAATTAATTCATACCATTATGAAAGCTGTAAAACTTATTACCCTGTTCATCATAATCGGGCTGGTATACAGCTGCAGAAATGGTGAGAAAAAACCCATTCTTCCACTTAAAAATCAGGCGAATGAGCTGGCGCCGGTAAACATGCCTCTCGATAAAGGATACAGCGAATATATTTCAGGATATACCTCGGGCATCATTCCTTCAAACTCTGCTATTGAGATCCGTTTTACGCCAGAATTTGCGGCAAGAGTCAACAAATCGGCAACCAGCCTGTTTGTATTCCAGCCTCTTATAAAAGGAAAAACTGAATGGAAAGATGAAACAACACTTGTCTTTACTCCATCAAGGATTCTTGATCCGGGAAAGACATATACCGGCGGTCTCGACCTCAGTAAACTTGGAGAGGTAAAGGAGCGCCTTAAGGTGTTCCCGCTGAGAATTCAGACTCTGAAAAAAGATTTCCGGGTAACAATAAATGCCCTTGAATGCTCAAATGACGATGGAACAGGATATGTGCTTCATGGAGAAATCGCCACAGCTGATTACACTGAAACAACTGAAGTAGAAAATTACCTCGATGCACGGTTAGGAAAGAGAAAAACAGGTGTTACCTGGGACCATTCGGCTAATCTCATTCATAAATTCACAATAACTGGTCTCGACAGAATAGTAAAAGAACAGGAGCTTACCGTGTCGTGGGACGGTAGCGGAGGCGGTGTAAAACAAAAGGGGTCATCTACAATTGTTATTCCTCCATCAGGCCAGTTCTCGGTTCTCGACGTTATTGCAGTAAGCGGCGAAAGTGAGCGGATAGATATAGTTTTTTCTGATCCTCTCGATCAGAGTCAGGAGACAAATGGACTTATCTACCTGAATCCGGAAACTGAGTCAACTGTAACACTCAAATCAAATATTGCCAGCATATTCCCATCATCACGGCTCTCAGGCGGGGTAAGCATTAACATCGAACAGCAGCTAAAGAATAAAAAAGGGGCCACCCTGGAATCGGGGATTGTGAAACAGTTTGATTTTACATCTGTAAAGCCGGAGATAAGTATCGAAGGGTTTGGCGTAATACTTCCCTCATCACAGAACCTGATCTTCCCTTTTAAGGCGGCAAGCCTGAAAGCCGTCGATCTGAAGATCATCAAAGTATTCGACAACAACCTCCCCTCATTCCTTCAGGAGAACGATATCAACGGAGGGTATTCTCTTAAGAGATTCGGAAGACCATTGTATTCGGGAAGAGTTGACCTTGTAAACGGAAATGGGATGAATAAAGGTGGATGGAATATTTATTCAATCGACCTTGCCGATTATATTGATCCTGAGCCGGGTGTGCTTTATAAGGTTTACCTGGGTATGAAAAAATCATATTCACTCTACCCCTGCAATGATGAGGAAGCCGGCAGTAATTATGAAGAACAGCTTCGGCTGGCAGAGGAGGAAAACAGGGATTCCTGGGATGATCCCGATAATTACTATACCGATATAAGCGACGAGATCTACTACAGGTCGGGCTTCGACTGGGAAGACCGTGATAAACCCTGCAAGAATGCATATTACAGTCCCGACAAGAGGGTGTCGAGAAATGTACTTGCCTCTAACTTCGGTATAATAGCGAAGATGGGAGAAGACAATAAGATGAGAGTTATTGTAAATGACATAATTACAGCAATGCCTGTTAGCGAGGCTGCAATTGAAGTCTTCGACTACCAGATGCAGCTTATAGCATCAGGGAACACCGATCAGAACGGATCTGTTACCCTTTTCTGTGAGAGAAAACCCTTCCTGGTAACAGCAAAAAAAGACCGCGACAGAAACTATCTGAAGACAAATGATGGATCGTCGCTTTCTCTGAGCTCCTTTGACATATCGGGCAATAAACCTGAAAACGGTATCAAGGCATTTATATATGGTGAACGTGACGTCTGGCGTCCCGGCGATACAATCTACCTTTCACTGTTCATAAAAGATATGAAGAGCGATCTTCCTGCAGGACACCCCGTGCAGTTTGAACTTATAAATCCGCTCGAGCAGCGAGTCGATAACCAGGTGCAGAAACCCGGAGGAGGAAACCTGCTTCTCTTCACAACAAAAACAGCAGATGATGCCGTTACAGGAAACTATAAAGCTGTTTTCAGAATCGGCGGGGCAACATTTACAAAGAGAATCAGGATTGAGACAGTAAAACCAAACAGGCTCAAGATCTTACTTAGCTTCCCCGGTGATATCCTTGGCGGTTCTGCCGGTGCAGCACGGGGGACACTTAATGTAAAATGGCTCAACGGTGCCACAGCGAAAAATCTTAAATCGTCGGTTGAATATATCCTCAGACCAGTAAAGACAGAATTTGAAAAATACGGACAATATACCTTTGATGACCCGGTAAGTGAATTCTACTCCGAGAGCATAACAATTTTTGAAAAGGAGACAGATGCCAGTGGAAATGCAAGTATTGTTTTTGAACCGGGCAGTGACCTTAAAGCTCCCGGAATGCTGAATGCCGTTTTCACTGCAAAATCGAGGGAGCCGGGTGGTGATGAAAGCATTACCCAGACAACATATAAATATGCTCCATGGTCTGTTTTTGCAGGAATAAATCTTCCGGCACTTAAGGGCAAGAGCAGGATGCTATTTACCGATGCTGAAAATGAAGTTAAGATTGTTACTGTAAATGAGAAGGGAAAACCCGTAAACTCGGAAGTTGAACTGACAGTTTACAAGATTTCATACAGGTGGTGGTGGGAATCAGACCAGGAGAACCTCGGGTATTATATCTCGAACGACGATTACAAACCGGTTATAAGAGAAACACTGAAAGTCACGGGTGGTGAGACAACATTTTCTTTCACAATACCCAAAGAAGAGTGGGGCCGCTACCTTATACGCGTTACAACGCCTCAGGGACACTCAACAGGAAAGATAGTGCTTATCGACTGGCCATGGGAATACGGCATGAAGGGTAACAGCGACGGAGCTACTTTACTCGCAATAAGCACCGACAAGGAAAAGTATAATCCGGGCGATGAGGTTAAGCTTTCTTTCCCGGCACCTGAAAACTCGAGGGCAATTATTACTCTTGAAAACGCTACGGGAATAGTTGAAGAGATAAGGGCTGACAGTGAGAAAGGAAATACTGTTGTCAGTTTCAAAGTAAGGCCGGAGATGGCTCCAAACGTATATGCCTATGTTACAGTAATACAGCCACACTCCCAGACACAGAACGATATGCCAATAAGGCTTTACGGAATAGTGCCGGTGATGGTTGAGGATCCGCAGACACGACTTAAGCCGGAGATAAAGATGCCAGATGAACTGAGATCTCAAAAAGAATTCACCGTAAAAGTGAGCGAGGCCGATAAGAAGCCAATGTCTTATACCCTTGCTGTAGTAGATGATGGTCTTCTCGATCTTACAGGTTACCGCACTCCCGATCCGTGGAACTACTTTTATGCCAGGGAGGCTCTGGGAGTTCAGACATGGGACTTATATGACCTGGTTCTCGGTGCATTCGGAGGAACCCTCGAAAGGATCTTTGCCATTGGAGGAGATGAAGCCCTCGGCGACAAGGCAGCAAATAAGGCACGCCGGTTTCGTCCTGTTGTGAAGTTTCTCGGTCCTTTCACCCTGCAGGCAGGCAAAACAAATTCACATGCAATAACCCTTCCGCAGTATACAGGTTCGGTAAGAACAATGGTAATAGCAGGAAACGACCGCTCATTTGGAGCGGCAGAAAAAACAGTTCCCGTTAAGGATCCTCTTATGGTACTTGTTACAGCACCAAGAGTTGTCAGTCCGGGTGAAAAAGTTGCCCTTCCATTAACCCTTTTCGTTCAGAAAGAGGGAATAAAAACGGTGACAGTAAAAGTCGCCTCGAATGATCTTGTGACCTTTGACAATGAAAGCATCACCATTCCTGTATCAGAGACCGGAGAGAAAGAGGCTGAATTTACATTCAATACCGGGGAGAAAACAGGAAAAGCAACAATATCAGTGACCGCAACAGGTGGTGGAGAAACAGCAAAATATGATATCGAGCTTGAGATCAGGAGTCCCAATCCGCCGGAGACAAGAGCTGATATAAAA
This sequence comes from Bacteroidales bacterium, assembly GCA_038207725.1. Taxonomy (GTDB): domain Bacteria; phylum Bacteroidota; class Bacteroidia; order Bacteroidales; family VadinHA17; genus LD21. The sequence continues at coordinate 27,546 of JBBQZN010000028.1, forward strand.
CTTCTTAAGCCGGGAGAAAAGTGGGACATGGCATTCAGGCCATTCGGGATCGCGGGATCTAATTCGTCAACACTCGAAGTGTCAGAGCTTCCTTCAATAAATCTTGAAAAGAGAGCCGGGTTCCTTATAAGTTACCCTCACGGATGTTCAGAACAAATTACATCGGCAGCATTCCCGCAGCTCTGGATCAGTAAGCTGGCAACAGGAGAACTTAAGGAGAAAAAAGATATTACGGCAAATATTACAGCAGCTATAAACACACTAATGTCGAGACAGATGGCCTCCGGAGGGATAGCTCTCTGGCCTGGATCATCCCAACCCGATAACTGGGTGACATCATATGCAGGACATTTTATGACTGAGGCAGAGAGAATGGGCTATACAATTCCGTCAGGATTCCGTCAGAAGTGGCTTAGCTATCAGAAAAAGAGCGCTCAGGAATGGCGCCCCGATGCGAAATACAGACAAACAGCAAACGACCAGGCATACAGGCTCTTCACACTGGCAATTGCAGGTCAGCCCGAGAAGGGAGCCATGAACAGGCTGAGAGAAACACCCGGTTTGCCAAGGTTATCGCAATGGCTTCTCGCAGCGGCGTTTGCCTCAACAGGACGCACAGAGGTTGCTGATGAACTCATTGATATGAGAGCTACTGCATCAGAACCTGAGTATCAGTATTACTACTACGGAAGCGAAATGCGCGACAGAGCAATACTTCTGTATACACTTACATTACTTAAAAAGGAGGAACAGGCTCTGCCAATACTGAAGGATATCTGCGATAACTTCGGCAATGAAAACTGGTACAGCACGCAGACAACAGCCTGGGGGATCTACGCATATATGAAATGGAAAGAGCTGACACCAGGTAACAGCAATGCCTCAGCGAAAATAAGAATGTCAGTTAACGGAGAGCGTACTGAGCAGACTATAATGGGAAAACAGGTCTGGTCAACTCCCGTAAAAGCTGTCTCGGGAAACAATCAGATGGTACTTGAGAACATCTCTGAAAAACCTCTCTATTTCACACTTTCAAGAAAAGGAACACCGCTTGTTTCAGATATGATAAGGGAAGATAAAGGGCTAAGCATGAAGATTGACTACCTGTCAATGGATCTGAAAGCTGTTGATCAGAAGAAACTGGAACAGGGAACCGATTTTATGATGCTTGTGAAAGTGACAAACCTGACTTTCAGCAGCATTGATAATATTGCCCTTACACAGATGGTGCCATCGGGATGGGAGATACAGAATACAAGACTTTTCGATGCAAACTACGGAATAAAGGAGAGCGGCTTCGATTACCGCGACTTCAGGGATGACAGGGTGAATACCTATTTTTCTCTCGGAAGAGGCGAGACAAAGACCTTCGTAATGATACTGAGTGCCGCATACAAGGGAGATTTTTATCAGCCTGCAATTTGGTGCGAAGCAATGTATACGCCAAATTGCTATTCGAGGTTTCCGGGAAATAAAGTAATAGTTACAGGGAAATAGAAATCCACTTTTACCGCAGAGTAGCTTTATAGTGATTGACTTAATTTGAATTATTCATTAACTTAGTTAAAGTGCTATATTCCTTTGTGTTACTTTGTGCAGCACTTCGCGATCCGATAGCTATTTAATACCTCAGTATTTTGGTAACAAAATTTTTGAATTCTGCGAAGCTTTTACCCCCTTTCATTTTCCCCCAAGGGGGAAAGGTTTTTGTTCCTTCTCCCCTGGGGGAAGGCTAGGAAGGGGGTCATTAACGCCACGAAAGACAAGCCATATAACTGAAAATAGAAAGTGTTACCTAAAATGTGAAGAATTACATAGCTCTCGGGACTTTGTGGTAAAAAAAATTAAGCACTAAGGTTTATGATTTTAAAAAGGAAATTAAAAATAATTCTTATTGCAGCCGGGGTGCTTATCACTCCGGTTTTGATTTCGCCCCTGCCAAAATTCTCTGTGCCTTTTTCAACAGTTGTCGAGGCCAGGGATGGATCACTGCTTGGAGCGAGGATAGCTGATGACGGACAGTGGAGGTTTCCGGCAACAGGAGCGATGCCTGAAAAATTTGAGAAGTCGCTTCTGACATTTGAAGACAGGTGGTTCTATTATCATCCCGGAATAAATCCGGTAGCAGTGACAAGAGCACTAGCCGGGAATATACGGGCAGGGGAGATTGTAAGCGGAGGAAGCACAATAACTATGCAGCTTGCCAGAATCTCACGCGGAAACAGGCAAAGAACCTACGTGGAGAAGATTTATGAGATGCTTTCTGCCTTAAAACTCGAGATGTTCAGAAGCAAAAAGAGAATCCTTTTTATGTATGCAGATAATGCTCCCTACGGAGGTAATACTGTTGGACTTGAAGCGGCAGCATGGCGCTATACGGGAAAGTCTCCGGCCGACCTGACCTGGGCTGAAGCCGCAACCCTTGCAATTCTTCCCAATGCTCCATCACTTGTATTTCCTGGAAGAAATCAGCAACAGCTGAAAAACAAAAGAGATAAACTGCTAAAGCGCCTTTACGGGAGAGGCTATTTTGACTCAACAACTCTGGAACTTGCCATTGATGAACCTGTTTTGGGCGAGCCGAAACCACTTCCTGCAGAAGCACCCCACCTCACCGATTATTTCTTTAAAAACAATCGCGGGGAAAGAATCAGAACCACAATTGATCCCATCCTTCAGGAGAGGGTAACTGAAAGAGTAAACAGCCATCAGAAAGAGCTGGCAGCTAATTACATCTTCAACTCGGCAGCAATAATAGTAGAAGTAAAAACAGGGAATGTGTTGGCTTATGCCGGGAACAGCACTATAGGAGAGTCAGAAAAACATGGCGGTGATGTCGACATAATCAGATCGTCGCGAAGCACCGGAAGTATTCTGAAGCCAATTCTCTATGCCGCGATGCAGATGTCGGGCGATATTCTTCCCAACACACTTATTGCTGATATCCCAACCAGGTTCCCGGGCTTCTCGCCGAAGAATTTTGACAGGAGCTACAGTGGTGCAGTTACTGCTTCCGACGCACTTTCACAATCGCTTAATATTCCTGCTGTGAAAATGCTTCAGAAATATAGTCCCGACAGGTTTCTGGAGATCCTCCGGAATGCAGGATTCACATCATTCAGCAATAGCGCAGATTATTATGGATTATCGCTTATACTTGGAGGCGGCGAAACCTCACTGTGGGAGCTTACAGGAGTTTATGCCTCGCTCTCGAGAGTATTGAACAGCTATCTGAGCAACAATAAATATTATAAAGAAGACTACCATCCACCGGTTTTTTTACAGACAGAGGATGTTGTTGCAACAAGAACTGAGGATAATGACCCTCCCCTCTCCGCCTCATCAATCTGGCTTACTTATGAAGCACTCCGAAATGTAAACCGTCCGGAGAGCCAATCGGGGTGGCAGTACCTCTCCTCCACTCCCGGACTAGCCTGGAAGACCGGGACAAGCTTCGGCTTCAGAGATGCATGGGCTATTGGAACAACTCCCGAATATGTAGCAGGAGTATGGGCCGGAAACGGCGACGGAGAAGGTCGTCCCGGGCTGACGGGTGTAACTGCGGCCGCCCCCCTCCTCTTTGAACTCGCCGGTTTAATGAAATCGGGAGAGTGGTTTCAGTTACCGCTCGGAGATCTCAGGATGATAAGAGTCTGCCGTGAAAGTGGTTACAGAGCAGGGCCCGATTGTCGGGAGACATTGGAGATAGCCGCCTCGGAGAATGGTCTGAGGAGTGAAAGTTGTCCTTTTCATACTGTGATTCATCTCGATAAGACAGGGAAATTCCAGGTTACAACAGATTGCGTTCCAGCAGCTGATATCATAAATGAAGCCAGATTTATACTGCCCCCTGCTATGGAGTATTTCTACAAACAGAAGCATCCTGAGTACAGGACATTGCCTCCTGTTGCTGAAGGCTGCAGGGGAGGAAAGAGTATAGCGCTTATGGAGTTTATTTATCCCACACAGGGAATAAAGATTTTCATCCCGCGTGACCAGACCGGGGAAAAAACAAGGGTAATAACCGAGATCGCTCACAGGAACCCGGCGAAGAGAGTCTATTGGCATCTCGATGAAACATATATTGGCACAACAAGGCAGATTCATCAGATTGAGATTATCGCTGAAAAAGGGAGACATGTACTGACTGTTGTTGATGAGGATGGAAATTCTATAAAATGCGGGTTTGAGATAATATAATTAATACATTTATCCTCATGAAGAGTACCCCGGAAGAAGAGTGGTTTCCTGTTGTTGATGAGGATGGAAATACCATTGGCAAAGCCTTGAGAAGCGAATGTCATAACGGTAAGAGCATGCTACTGCATCCTGTAGTGCACCTGCATCTTTTTAATAAAAATGGTGAGCTCTACCTGCAGAAGAGAGCTTCGACAAAGGATATTCAGCCGGGGAAATGGGATACCTCTGTTGGTGGACACATAGACCCGGGTGAAAGTGTTGATGAAGCCCTGAGAAGGGAAGCAGGAGAAGAACTGGGCCTCAAAGATTTTGATCCTGTTTACAGGGGAAGGTATATATGGGAATCATCGAGGGAAAGGGAACTTGTCAGTTCATTTTCAACAGTTGCTGATGCCATTCCGGAAATTAATAATGAGGAGATTGATGACGGCAGGTTCTGGACTGTTAAAGAAATAACAGAAGATTTAGGACATGAGATATTTACACCCAATTTTGAGAATGAATTTATAAAAATCTTAAACTATGAAAGCCAACGTTAAAATACTGTTGTTTAAGAACCAGAATGAGGCTATGCTTCTGGATGAGATCCTTACCGATAAACAAATTCCTCATCTTATTCGATCTTATCACGACTCTGCCTATGACGGACTATGGCAGTTGCAATCGGGGTGGGGACACCTTGAAGCACCTGAAGAGTACAGTGAAGAGATCATTGAAACATACAATACAATGTCTGAGGAGACAAAATAATTTTCTTATTCTATTTTCCGCAGAAGTGTTTATATTTGTGCTGCATTGACAAGATGTGCTGTCGATAAGAATAATTGAACCATTATTATACTGACAATATTAATGCCTCAAGATTATAAAACAAACAAGCTTGTATCATTTCTTTCTGAAATGATTCATTCGCTGCTTCCTGTAATAAAAAGCCGGTATCTCTACATCGCCATTCTCATGTTTCTTGCAGGAGGGGCTATGAATATTGCGTCTCAAACCTATCTGCATAACTATATGCTTGAAGGGAAAACCCTTCCTATGCTTTCAGATCTGATCCTTGATAATATCCCTACGTTTAATGTGGCTCTCTGGTACGACATTTTTGCTCTTATCCCCATAATAGTTATTCTGATTTATATAGTTCATAAGAAGGATTATAAAAGGATTCCGTTTATAATTCTGATGAGCGCTATTTTCTATATTGTAAGAGGCATTTTTATTGTTCTGACCCCATTCGGCAATCCTCCGGCATTCACAGGATCGTATCCTCTGTTTAACGGGTTCTCAAAATATGATATCGGTGTATACCCTTCCGGCCATGCAGGTAATGTATTTCTTTTGTTTCTACTGCTGAGAGACAGGTTATATAAATGGATAATAATGATTTGCCTTGTTTTAGTTATAATAACTCTGTTCCTTGCACACGGTCATTACAGCATTGACATACTATCAGGTCTCTTCTTTGCATACGCAATAGTGTCATTCGGAGAGAAACACCTCGGAATGTTTGATCTGGGTAATAAAAAAGATATTTCCGGTTAATCCCCTATCTGTTTGAATTTACCCCTTTTTTCAAGGAGCCTTATCAGAACAAAATTCACGCCCCCGATCACCAACATGCCAAACAGAAAAAGCGGATATGTGATCTTCCAGTTTTCCGGTCCGGTCATCATCGACCACTCAGACATTCCTCCTATACTTGCTAAAAGAGTCAGTGGCATAAATACCGTTGCAATCAGAGTCAGTCTTCTAACAGATGCATTAGTTTCATTCGATGCCTTGGTCATCAGATTGTTAAGCAACGAAGTATAAAGCTCCATCAGGTTAGTCACAATCTCCCTGTATGTTTCTGAGAGTTCAAATATTTTGGCCAGGTGATCATAAATGTCGCGGTAATGAAATATAGCCTTATCCGTTATAAACGGGCAGTCAAGCCTGCAGATCTTAACCAGTATTTCTCTTTCGTGATAGAGGCTTTTTCTGAGATTAAGAAGATCTTTTCTCAACCTCATCAGCTCCTTGGGATTAAATCCGGCCGGATTATCAATTACCATGTCTTCTGACGTTTCAAGATCGTCCTCAAGAGCATCAAACGCCTCAAACTTCTCGTCAACCAGGTAGTCCATAATAATATGTAATAAAAAAGCCGGTCCGCTTTTTGCATTGGATGAATCCTTCGATACCATGCTCTCTATGTTAGCCAGTGGCTCTCGTGAATCTGAATTATGTCCGCTTACTGTTATAATAAAATTCTTGCCGATGAAAAAATCCACTTCATCAATGTGCAGAGTTTTTTCGATATAACTGAAAGCGTTGAAAATAATAAAGGTGTTGGTGGGGAAGTGCTCAATTTTCGGGATCTGTTTGGCATCCACACAGTCCTCAACAGACAGAGGATGTATACCCAGTGTATTTATAAGTAAATTGAGTTCCTGCTTTGTCGGCTTGTAATAATTAAGCCATATAAACCCTCCATCGGCCGATGCCGCAATTGCATCCTTCGCTGTTGCCACTCCGTAAAATAATCCTGTTGCTGAGAAATGGTAAAATTTAGATTCTGACATATTCCAAAATTTAGCTGGATTTGAAATTCGTACTAAAGCTAAACACAATTTACGACAAAAAGTTATTCCATACAAGGTAATAATAACTCTAAGTACTCCAGGCACTTTAGGCACTCCGAACTTTAAGTACGCCTGACTGTTATACTTTTACAAGATAAAACATTACAGAATTTATGAATAACGCAATATATAATTTCAGGGAACCGAAGAATGAACCTGTGCTGACCTACAAGCCGGGAAGCACGGAACGAAAACTGCTCGAAGAAGAGCTTAGCCTGCAGAGCGGACAGGTGATTGATATACCTCTGATAATAGGAGGAAAAGAAATAAGGACAGGAAAGGCCGGCAAAGTAGTCATGCCATGCGACCACAATCATCTTCTGGCAACATACCATATGGCTACAGAGAAAGAGGTTGCTATGGCAATCGACGCATCACTGAAAGCCAAAAACGAATGGATGACTCTTTCGTGGATGGAGAGAGCATCAATAATGGCCAGGGCTGCCGAGCTGATTTCAAAAAAATACCGCTATAAAATAAACGCAGCAACAATGCTCGGTCAGGGTAAAAATGTAATCCAGGCAGAAATAGACGCCGCCTGCGAGCTAGCCGATTACCTTCGCTTCAACACATATTTTGCTTCTCTTATTTACAGAGAGCAGCCTATTTCAGAAAATGAGACCATTAACAGGCTCGAATACAGACCTCTCGAAGGATTCATTTATACAGTAACGCCATTTAATTTTACTGCCATAGCATCAAACCTCAACACCAGCGTGGTTCTTATGGGAAACACAACAGTGTGGAAACCGGCAACAACCTCACTCCTTTCAAACTACTACCTCATGAAGATCTTTGAGGAGGCCGGACTACCGGCAGGGGTAATCAACTTTGTGCCTGGCCAGGGATCGCTGATAAGTAATGTAGTATTGAAGCATAAGGATCTTACCGGAATCCACTTCACGGGTTCTAATTCAACGTTTAACACGCTCTGGAAACAGGTGACCGAAAATCTTCCGGTATATAAATCATATCCGAAAATTGTAGGCGAAACAGGAGGTAAGGATTTCATTTTTGCACACAACTCAGCAGGTACAAAAGAACTCGCAACGGCAATAATAAGGGGGGCTTTTGAATATCAGGGACAAAAATGTTCTGCAGCGTCGAGGGCTTATATTCCAAAATCGATATGGGAGGAGACAAAAAAACTTATTCTGGGAATGTTGTCGGAAATTAAGACCGGCGACGTCAGGGATTTCAGAAATTTTGTAAATGCCGTAATAGATGAATCATCGTTCGACAAAATAATGGCATATATTGAAGCAGCCGGAAAATCAAAGGAAGCTGAAATAATTGCCGGAGGAAGAGGAGATAAATCAAAGGGATATTTCATTGAACCAACAATAATACTAACTGAAAATCCGCACTATGTAACTTTGGAAGAAGAGATCTTCGGTCCGGTAATGACTATATACCTCTACGAGGATGACAAGTTTGAAGAGACACTCAAAATCTGTGATGATACATCGCCATACGGACTCACAGGGGCAATTTTCAGCAACGACAAATATGCCATGATAACTGCCTGCAGGGTTTTGCGATATGCCGCAGGCAACTTCTATATAAATGATAAACCAACAGGTGCAATGGTCGGCCAGCAGCCTTTTGGCGGAGCCAGAGGCTCAGGAACGAATGACAAAGCGGGAAGTCATCTCAATCTTATCAGATGGGTGAGTCCGAGAACAATTAAGGAGACACTTATTCCTGCAACAGATTTCAGGTATCCGTTTATGGAGTAAGAGAACGCAGAGGGCCGCAGAGTTCAAATAGTCTGATTTCTCATACATCTTAACGAGATGTTAACTAAGTTTGGGAAAATGTTGCTTAAATTTGAGCATGAAAAGAACGTCCGCTGAAAACAGCAGGAAACCTCTGTTTATCCTGAACCCCAATGCAGGAGTTCAACCTGTTAATTTCATCGTATCAATAGATCTTGAACGGAGGAAAAGCGAACTCTCTTCTGTGAAATCATTAACACCTGCCGATTCCGCCGGTCTCATCAGGGAACATTATGATAATCATGATGTTTTTGTGGCTGTCGGCGGCGACGGCACTGTTCATACAATAGCAAATGAACTTGTGGGAAGCAATAAGATCCTCGGCGTTCTGCCAATGGGATCAGGCAATGGATTTGCCAGAGAGTTTGGATTTAAAATGAATATCAGGGCACTCCTTTCGAATGTTAAAAGGGGAGAGAGCATGGATATTGATGTTTTCGACATAAATGAGAAACTTTGTCTTAACGTGGCTGGAATAGGTCTCGACAGCTTTGTTGCCCACTCGTTTAATAAGTTGAAGCTAAGGGGGTTTTTGCCTTATGTATGGCTTACAATGAAAACATTTGTACAGCTTCACCCTTTTTACGTTACGATCAGATCAGGAGGCGAGATAATAGTTGCCGAAGAGCTCTTCGTTCTGACAATAGCCAATACCCGCCAGTTCGGGAACAACGCCTTTATTGCTCCGGAAGCCCGACCAAATGACGGGATGATGGATATTGTAATTATCAAACCTTTCCCGAAAATATTCGGAGCACTATTTGTTTTGAGGCTATTCACAAAAAGGATCAATAAATCAAAGTATGTCAGGCATTTGAAAACAGACAAGGAGATTGTTATTGATACCGATGAAACCCGGTTCCATATTGATGGCGAGCCAGTTGAGATTCATGGTAAAGTAACCGTGAAAATCAGGAAGGAGATCCTGAAGGTGCTCAAAACTCCGGGGAATAAGTTTCTCAGAAGCTGAACCTTTTTTCCTCGAGAACGCAAAGAAAAATTACTATATTATGAAACATTACAGTAAAACAATCGGGGTATTTCTTCTTGGAATATTTCTCCTGACAAGTATTGATTCCGATCTTTATGCTCAGACATTGGGCGACGTAGAAGCTAACAGGGTACAACTGCCAAACGGATGGAAGCTTTCTCCGGTAGGGCATATGTTACCCCTTGGTGACCTTCCTCTCAATATCGCATTATCGCCCTCAAAAAAACTGGCGGCAATAACGAATAACGGCCAGAGCGATCAGACGATACAGCTTGTGGATGTTGAAAAGGAGATAATCCTCGATTCAATAGTGATAGGAAAATCGTGGCTCGGTCTTACATTTTCGTCAGATGAAAAATTTATTTATGCATCCGGAGGCAATGATAATATAATAATCAGATACAGTGTAATTAAGAACAAACTGGCGATAGTTGATTCTATAATAATAGGTAAAGCATGGCCTTTTAAGATCTCGATCGCCGGGATAGCTCTTGACGATGCAAAGAGCAGACTCTATGCAGTCACTAAAGAGAACAACTCCCTTTACGTAATTGATACGAAAGCCAAAAAAGTAATATCTCAGCATCCGATTGGTGGCGAGGGTTATACATGTCTTTTGTCGCCCGACCGTAAAGTACTATACATTTCAAACTGGGCAGAATCGAAAATTGTTTTATATGATACTAATCTTGATAAAATATCGGGTTCTGTTACTGTTGGCAGTCACCCCAACGATATGTGTGTCACAAAATCGGGACAATTTCTTTTTGTTGCGAATGCCGACGACAATACTGTATCAGTAATAGATACCCGCAAATTAAGTGTAATTGAAACACTTAATGCTGCACTTTATCCGGGTTCCCCTGCCGGTACCACAACAAACAGCGTGGCACTGAGCACCAATGAAAAAACACTTTACATTGCCAATGCAGATAACAATTGCCTGGCAGTTTTCGATGTAACTCTTCCCGGGAAAAGTAAAAGCCTGGGATTTATTCCGACAGGATGGTATCCGACCTGCGTAAGGGTTGCCAAAAACAAAATTCTTGTTACCAACGGGAAAGGCCTTACATCAAAAGCAAATCCTTACGGACCAAATCCGATGCGCAAAGGAGAAGAGGTTATTTACCAGGCCACGGGAAAAGAACACAAGATTAAAGTGCAGTATATTGGAGGATTATTTCGTGGAACTCTTGGAATAATAAATACTCCTGATGATGCGCTAATGGCTCGCTATTCAAAAGCAGTTTATGATAATACTCCTTATTCAAAGGAGAATGAGCTGATATCACAAGGTATGGCCGGAAATCCTGTTCCTCAGAAAATCGGAGATCCCTCTCCCATCAAGTACCTATTCTACATCATAAAGGAAAACCGTACCTACGATCAGGTATTGGGCGATATTAAGGAAGGAAACGGAGATCCTGCACTCTGTCTTTTTGGAGAAAACATAACTCCTAACCAGCATGCTCTTGCCCGCGAATTTGTGCTTCTTGATAACTTCTATGTTAACGGAGAGGTGAGCGCAGATGGTCATAACTGGACAATGGGAGCCTATGCCACCGATTTTCTTGAGAAAACATGGCCTACCAGTTATGGAGGCAGAGGAGGTACTTATCCCGGTGAGGGAAAAAGAGAAATTGCCAATAATAAAGATGGCTTCCTGTGGGACTACTGTAAAAGGGCTGGTGTGAGTTTCCGGTCGTACGGAGAATTTATTGAGAATAATAAACCTGCTCTCCCGGTTCTGATTGGTCATTTCCCGAAAAAATATAATGGCTGGGACATGAAAATAAGGGATACCACCAGGTTCAGCTGGTGGAAACACGACTTTGACTCACTATTTGCCATAAATGCTGTGCCTCAGCTGAATACTATCAGGATGGGAAATAACCATACTGAGGGACTGAGCCTTAACAGACCCACACCATTCGCCCATGTAGCTGATAACGACCTGGCAGTTGGCCTTTTCATAGAATACCTCAGCCATAGTCGGATATGGAAAGAAAGCCTTGTACTAATAATCGAAGATGATGCACAAAACGGTCCCGACCATGTGGATGCCCACCGCACAACGGCATTTCTGGCTGGAGGATTTGTTAAACAAGGATATGTTGACCATACTCCTTATTCAACAAGTTCATTCCTGAGAACAATGGAACTCATCCTTGGAATTCCACCTATGAGCCAGTATGATGCTTCTGCTACTCCTGTATGGAGAAGCCTTGACAATACTCCCGATCATCCTGCATTCAAAGCCAGACCTGCCAACATTGACCTTAATCTGAAGAATCAGGTTGTCAGCCAGTGGCAGAAGAAAAGTGAAACATTCGATTTTTCAAAAGAGGATAATGTGAACGATATCGACTTTAACGAAGTTATCTGGAGGGCTGTAAAAGGACTCGATTCTCCTTGTCCCCCGTCTGTCAGGGCTGCATTCTTCATGCCATCAGAAAAGAAAGATAAGGACTAATTCAGGATAGTGGCTAAGGATTGCTTCGCCCTCCTGCGTCGGGCTCGCAATGACGAAGCAATCCCTAACCCCCTTACCTAACCGTCCCGAAATCTATTGGAAGCTGCAAAATAACATCAATAGGTTTGCCATTCTGCATTCCCGGCTTCCAGTCGGGCATACTGCTTACAACCCTTATTGCCTCAGCTTCCCATACCGGATATTTCTTTTTTAAAACCTTTGCATCACGAACCTTCCCTTTGCTGTCAACAGTGAAAACCACTAATACAGGCTCAGATATCTTCTCTGAGCCTTTCACAACTTTGATGTTACTATATATGTATGACTGAAGAGCTTTCTCTCCTCCCGGGAAAGCCGGCATTTCTTCCATAACAACATAAGCATCTTTATCCGTTTTCGGGCCTTCAGCATATCCGGTTACCCTGACTTCTGAAATCCCTTTTATTGTCCCGGTCCCCTTATCTTTTGTTGTAATTACAACTACACCATCTTTCCCTTTAACTCCATATAAATCTATAGCCTTCTGATCCTTAAAAACACTCATGCTACTGATTGAATTTGGATCAAGCTGACTGGTCTCAAAATCTTCATCTATAACACCATCAATCACAAAAAGCGGATTGGCTTTCGATCCGTCAGAGTTACTGATTGCTACCCTGCCACCACTTTCGCCGGCATTCCTTTTAGATGTTATCCGAACGACTCTTTCATTATCTGTCCCGCCATAAAGAGACACAACAGATTTACTTTTTGTAATATCAATTGACTCTATTGCTCCCTCATCAATTAAATTGAATTCACTTTCCGAAACAAGCTTGCCATCGACTACATATAGAGGTGTGGTTCCGTCTAAATACTTGTGTTGCAGTGGCGGCGGAGGGGGAGGCGCTCCTGCACCAGCACCTTGCCTGATAGCCTTTTGTGAAGGAGGAGGTGGTGGTGGTGGCGGAGGAGGAACACCAATACTTTTCAGTGTCATAGTATCGCTTTCCATTTTTAAATTCATCTCAGCAGTGAAAACAGGTTTTACTACTTTCGTTTTAAAACCAACATAAGACACAATCAGCATGCCATCTTCAGGCACATCTGCAAGACGGAAAAATCCCCTTGAATCGGAAGTTACACCGGAAGTTGTACCTTTTAATACCACAGCAGCACCGGTTAATGGCTTGCCCGAAGGATCAACAACTGTCCCTTTAACCTCTTTGGCTGCCTGAGTAGAAATTGTGGCGGCAATTCCGTTACTTTCATTATTGCTTATGTATTTATATTCAGGTTTGGCAAATGAATATAACACAACAGCAATTACAGGAAGAACAAGTAATACCTTCATCTTCCTGTAGGGTGAACTTAATTTATTTTTCATCATGTTAAATCGTTTTTTGTTAATTGAATAATTGAAAGAATTCGCCAGAATGATGACAGGAGCGCCAACAATCTGGTTTAACAGAGCTGCCCTGTAAACAGCCGGATCGGATGTGCGCTGCAGCGCAACCTCATCGGCCAGATATTCATGGTTTTGCCTGATGAACCGGATGTAAATCCATACAACAGGGTTAAACCATTGTAACAAACAGAGCAACTCAAAAAGCACCAGGTCGACCCAGTGCCACTGCCTGATATGAGCCATCTCGTGATTCACAATCTCCGCTGTCTCAATGTCTGTAACTGAAGGATTGACAAACACATAGGAGAAAAATGAAAACGAACTGGTATATTCAGCTGTCCGTATCAATTTCACTGACAGAAGGGTAGTAATATCAGCTTTTTTAATAACCCTTATAACCGTTCTGCTTTGTTTGAATACCTTATAAGCAACAAACAAAGCTCCCGCATTATAGATTACTATCATCAGGAAACTAAAACTAATGAAAGTGGAGGTTTCAGCATTTTCGATGCGGGTTATAGGTATATTTCCTAAACCAATATTCTCAGGAACTGGCAGTATAACTGTATAATGAATTGAAATGAACGGGAAAAGCAAGGAGGCAATGATCCCTGCTAATAAATAGAACCTGTTAAGCAGGAAGAACCTCTCATTCCGGAGAAACAGCACGTAAATAAGGGCGAATGCTGAAAGCCATATTACTGACTTAAGCAGAAAATATGCAAATGCTTCCATTATTTCCGTTTCTTGCTTTTTGATAATTCCTTCTTTGTATCCTCAAGCAGCTCTTCAAGTTCCTTTAGTGTAAGGTCCTTTTCACGAGCGAAAAATGAAGCCATCGCAGGAAAAGAGTTATTGAAATATCCCTCCATCAATCCGAACAGCTGACTCTTCGAATAGTCGCTCTTCGATACCAGCGGATGATAAACATGCACATTCCCATAGGCCTTATGTCCGACATAGCCCTTCTTCTCCAATACCCTTAAAACTGTTGAAACAGTATTCCGGGCCGGTTTAGGGTCTTCAAACCTGTCACGAATATCCTTTACAATACCCTCTCCCATCTCCCAGAGCATCTGCATTACCTGTTCTTCTGCTTTTGTTAACTGCATAACTATCTCATTTTTTATTTGTCATCAGGTTTGTGGTCATACGGTCGTGCGGTCGTGCAGTTCCCGCCGAAGCGGGATCTCCGCTGCGCTTCGACTTGCAGTCTTGCGGTCTCATATACTTTTCGTCACCCAGTCACCCCGTCCCCTATTCTCCCCTTCTCCTTTTCTTGCCAATCCTTCAACACAAAGATATGACTATTATTATAGTCACGCAAATATTTTAGTATAAAAATGACTATTATTTTAGTCAACTGTTGTAATGAGTTGATATTATGGTACATCATCTGATTTTGATTGAAGCTTTTAAAAACTACTCTTGATCTCTTTGTTTCCATACCTATAAAATACTAATAATGAGGCATATATTCAAACTTAAAGCCCCCCGTGGGGGGTTTGGGGGTAAAAAACAAGGGAGAGAAGGAAGATTTGTTTAAAAAAAGAAAGGCTGCCCTTTTGGGACAGCCTCTTTCTTCCTAATAAACTAAACCTAATCTAACCTAATTCTCTACCCATGTGAAATCATTTCCGGTTCCTGTTGGTGCTGCACCTGTTTGATATTCAGCTTTATTTGTTGAGCCGGATAACAAGATACTGCAATTGTTTACTGGGAAAGATTTTTCAGTATAAATTGCAGGCTTATTGTTCAATCCTGAATAAGTGAATTTGCAATATGTTAATGCTGAATTTGACATGACAAAACTGGCAAAATGGAATCCAGGCCATGTACCAGCTACAGGACTTGATGCCGCTGATGTGAATAAAATAGGAGTACTTGCTGTTCCTATGGCTGTAACTTTTGTGGTTGCATAATAGCCAAAATAGAAATATGAGTCATCAACAAATAGAAATTTACTTCCTGCCTCAATAGTAAGATCTCCATCAATATCCAATTCTCCACCAGTAATATAGAAATCGACAGTTTGTTTTTTCCAGATAACCGGACTAGTATACCGAACATTACCGGAAACTTCAATTCCTTTTCCGGTGCCAGCTGTAAAAGTATTTGGAACGCCTAACTCAGGAAGGTGCTTTGTACTTATACTAATAAGATGTTTTACACAAGTATTAATTGTATTATTGTTGAATGCCTGGAATCCTGACGCCTCATCCAACAAAATGCCATAAGCTGCAGAATTACGAATTGTATTGTTAGTAAAGATAATTGACGAGCCCTGTAAATTCACTGCACCATTTTGAGCATTAGAACCGGCAAAATCAACAACACAATAATTCATTTTTGAGTTTGTCAGGGTTAACGGATAGAATGTAATACCTATCCAGGCTCCTGCAGTTGGGGCTATGGCAGTAGATGTAAATGTTATGGGAGAAGTGCTTGTTCCATCAGCAATAAAAGTAGTTGTTGAATAGTAGCCAACTACAATCCATCCGTTTGCATCAAATTTAAATGTTGTTCCGGCTTCAATTGTCAGGTTGCCGTCAATATCGACCTCACTGTTAACAATATAAGGAAGTCCAAGGTTTTTCCATATTTGTGCTGTGGTACTTCTAAAGTCTCCTGTTATAAGAACTCCTTTTGCATTTGTAAAAGTGTTACCAGTACCAATTGTGCTAATTTTCTGAGCATCAAGAACAATACCGTATTTTGCAGGAGTATTGATAGTATTGCCTGCAAAAGTTACAAACCCACCTTTATTATTAGCGTAAGTAGTGTAGATCCCAAATGCTCCAGAGTTGCTGATGTTGCAATTATTGATTGCAATGTCGCAGTTGTATAAATTAATAGCTCCTCTATCGGTATTTCCGCCTGCGTGCTGGATATTGCAAAAAGCAAGTGATGTGTTATTAAGTGTTTTATCATAAAAATACAAGCCTTCCCATGCTCCTGCAGTAGGGAGAAGAGCTGTAGATTTGAATATAATCGGATTATTTGCAGTTCCGTTGGCGATAAGGGTTGTATTGCTGTAATACCCAAAAGTAAGACTTGCTCCTGCTGCAAATTTTATTACAGTACCTGGCTGAATTGTAAGAGTATTATCAACATATATATCACCGCTTACCAGATATGTTTTATCTGAAGTCCAGGTTGTGGCAGTTGTAATATTTGCATCAACAGCAATATCCGCATATTTAACAGTTACTATCCATGCTGTTGTGGTTTTATTAGGACGGGTTATGGTATATGTTACAGGATTTGTAAAATTCTGTGCCACGCCCGATGCCGGACTTATTGTATGACCTGCTGCCAGGGAAATATCGGTTGCAAGACTGGTTAAAGTTGTCCCTGAAGGAACAGAAACTGAAATGGTCTTGTTAACCGTATCGATTATCCCTGTAACCGCTGGCATTACAGTTTTAAAATAGATAATTTGCTTCCCTGTCGACACTAACGGAGCTACCTTGTCGGGGATGGGATCATCTTTTTTACATCCGTTCAGCGCGAACATAATAATTATAGCTAGACCTGCTGCTTTAAATAATGATTTTTTCATTGTAATTGAGTATTAAGTTTATGACTATAGATTTCAGAATTTTAATGACACCCCGATATTCAGGTATGAAATCCCATATCCGAGCTCAAGCATTCCGGCAAATTTCTCACTGAACCAGTATCTCCCGCCAACAAACCATGAGTATGCAACACCACTCGAAGAAGAAGAATAATTGTATCCCCCAAGGTCTGTTCCAAATTCTTCCGATTTAACAATATTATACCCTAATAATAGTCCGGTATAGGTATCAAGCTTTTCTACCAGCTGATAATGAAGCACTCCCCTAACGCCTACTATAACACTCGAATTTTTATATCCCCAATTACCGTATTGCCATTTGGCTCCGGTGAAACCAAGATATCCTCCTACTCCGAGAGAGCTCTTTTCGTCGAAGAGATTGTCTTTAACACCCACCTCAAATGAAGCAGACACAGGAGGTATCCTGCTTGTATAATATCCTCCGGAATATAAAGTACCACCAAAACCTATTCCGAGATTTAGTACCTTTTCTCCTTTTACAAACGTATTCTGAGCAAACGACCCGGTTGTTAAACAGAAGAGAACGGAAATAAAAATTAAAATCTTTTTCATGTTAAATTCTTTTTAGTTTGATAATCATATGTTTGATGAAGACAAAATTATTTACCTTCAATCACCTATTTTACCCCCAAAAGGGGGTTTTTTCAGGAAAAGAACTATTGGAACTTTGTAATACTTATATATTATGAGACATTTACTGACTATATCTATTTTGTTGATTGCTTTAAATCACACCTTTGCACAGGAGACTCATTCAAAAACTGATTCGCTGCAAAAAGCTCTTTCACTTATTGACAAGAACGATTATGCAGGTCAGTTAAAGATTCTTCATCAGCTTTATGATATTTACCTCATTAATGACCTTCCTTCTGCATTATCAGTGGCTAAGCGGCAATACCTTCTTGCTGAAAAAACCGGAGAGGTTACCGTGAAAGGTGAGGCGGAAGCCTCCATGGGTTTTGTATATTATAATCAGGGAAAGAATGATAGTTCCCTTTTCTTCTTTAATAAAGCCCTTGAAAGTCTTAAAGTGCAGCCTGATGAAAAGAAGGAGGCTGATATAATGAATAATATTGCAAATATATTCAGGGTAACGGCACAGTATGACACTGCAATGACAATCTATACCAA
This sequence comes from Bacteroidales bacterium, assembly GCA_038207725.1. Lineage (GTDB taxonomy): Bacteria > Bacteroidota > Bacteroidia > Bacteroidales > VadinHA17 > LD21. Next base: position 45,731 of record JBBQZN010000028.1, read on the forward strand.
CCTCCTTAAATATTATGAGTCGGTTAACGATATTGTAAAACAAGGAAAACTTCTTGGCAATATCGGCTCCTTATATTATACGGCAGGAAAT
>JBBQZN010000029.1:0-45568 GCA_038207725.1 Bacteroidales bacterium
ATCCAGTTCTTCCTAACGAAATATGCCATTGCGAAAGCTGTTCCGAAGATTGCCATCATCGTAACAAAACCGCCGAGAGAAAGGACAGCCATGCCGCTCAGTGCTGAACCGCTTGTGCAACCTCTTCCGAGTTGCGATCCGAATCCAAAGAGGATGCCACCTGCCAAGGCAAGAAGAAGTCTTTTGCGGGATGTTATGCCCGGAAAGTGTTCAACTTTAAGTTTCAGTCTGCCGGCAAAGGCACCTGATAAGAATCCGCCAACAAGGACACCAAGCATCTCAAACACGAGCCATGTTTTCATCGGGCTGCCTGAATGAGACTCTTTGAATTCCTTAACGAATCCGGAATTCTCAAGTGACGCAGGTGCAACAGCAGTTACCACTGTAACAACAGTACTTTTTATAGCTCCGCTTGCTCCAAGTCCTCTGCCTGCAACAAAATTTGCAGCCAGCAATACCAATCCAAGCAACACCCCTCCGATATATGGATTGAGGTACTTTCTCACTTTTGTTTCTTTCTCTTTTGCCATATTAAATAACTTAAATAATATTTCTTAATGAACAATTCACGTGCTGGGTACTAGTTACTGTGCCCTGTGCCATGAGCCCTGTGCCCTGAGCCCTTCAATACAGCCATCTGCTAACCTGCCCCGCATATACAATAATAAATCTTAACATAAGACTTCCAAAAATTACAAGAACTGCCGGTATTACTACAGGAATATGAAATTTTCCAAGTTCCATAATCTCGAGAATTGCAGGAATAAGCATTCCCATAATCACGACAAAGATCCAGAACGACATTGTATAGGGACCGCCAAGAAACAATTTTGCAGCTTCGATCTGCACCTGAGTGCTTGCCATGAAACCCATAAACATGTGAATAATAAGGAATAGCTCAATCCCGATAAGGACAAGGTCGATCCTTGCAAATTGTTTTCTTTCCTCCTTATTCTTTGACAAAAGCAATGTAGCGGCGGCACCGGCCGACAGACCTGATGCCAGAAAAAGCGGTCCGAGGATTGATGTATTCCATAAAGGACGTGCATTAAAAGCCGACAGTAGGATTCCGGTATATATCCCAAGTATAATGGCATAAATAAGCATCACCCATGCAAGTGCTTTTTTGTATTTATTGAAGAACTTTTCAATTTCTTTAATCCATTTGTATTTCCAGTCCCAGTTGGGGAATATTTCCCTTATGTGAAGTGCACACCATATGAACGATACCGGTGTTATTACCATGAGTGTCCAGGCACCCCATGACATTGGTGATTGCAGTTTAATATTTGTGTAGAGCTGCCAGAAAAACAGTTTATGACGCAGATCAACAAAAAGTGCCAGTAATCCAATTATCAGAAGGAAAGGTGCTATAAAAGGGGTTATCCTGACCGCTGTTCTGTAATCTTTTTCCCTGCCTCTTATAAAATACAATGCTGCAATCGCAAGTATTCCGGCTGCCATTCCTCCGAGAAACAGATATAGTGATATTTGCCAGTGCCATATATGCAGGTGCGGATCAATCATTTGATTCATCCTGCCGCTGACAATAATTTCTTCTTTCATATTATGCTTACAATTAATATATTAAATAAGAAAGTACAACTTAGGGTCAGTTCCTGCTTCAGGGATAAGAGTTTTTGATTTTCTCTTTTTAAGAATAACAGAAACCGGGCTGTTCGGATCGTCAAGGTCGCCAAAATAGAGGCATTTTGTAGGACAAACATCCACGCAGGCGGGTTGCATTCCGTTTTTGATCCGGTGAATGCAAAAGGTGCATTTGTCTACATAACCATCGGGATGAGGATAACGGGCATCGTATGGACAGGAGGCCATACAGGCGCCGCAACCTATACATTCGTTTTTTGTAACAAGTACGATTCCCCCTTCAGCAACATGGCTGGCACCTGTGGGGCAGCAACGAACACAAGGAGCATTTTCACAATGATTACACCTTTCCGACCTGAGTTCCATCTCAAGCTGTGGGTAAGTGCCATCCATTACCTCCACTATCCAGTCGCGGCAATAACCTATGGGCACATTATTTTCAGTCTGACAGGCAACAACGCAATCGCTGCATCCCACACACTTCCTGGTATCTACTGCCATTGCGTATCTCATGATGCCACCTCCGTTTCCTCAGTGTTCGTAATGAATGTAACAAAGTTGCCTCTCATACCGGTTCCTCCCATAATAGGATCGAGCATAACATTAGTAATTAATTTTGTATCGCTGGCTCCTCTTCCGTATGTCCGGCTAAGCTTCTTATCTGCATGTCCGAATCCATGAACCATGTAAACAGAATCCCAGCGTATTCTCTCAGTAATCCTTACTTTTATGGGAAACTGGCTTTTGACACTATCCTGATTCATAAGAAATATATACTGTTCATTTGCAATGTTCCACTCTTTCGCAACTTTTGGATTAATCCATACAGTATTCTCATCCATAAGATCGAACAGGTTCGGATTATTTGAAGTACGTGAGAAAGTATGCATCGGTGCCCTGCCATAGATCAGACGGTAAAACCCTTCGGCTGGTTCAGGATGAGCCGTATAGACAGGTATAGCATCGAAACCTTCATTAGCAAAGGAAGTAGAATAAAGCTCTATTTTCCCGGTATTAGTAGAAAACTCAACGTTTTCATTATCAGCAAAATAAAGATTATCGGCTTCCTTTGGAAATGTTTTAACACCAATCCGTTTCATTTCCTCAAGCGATGAGCCTATCTCTTTCAGTTGCCAGTCGAGAAGATCCTCAATGTTTTCATGAGGAATATATGTCTCTAATCCCATCTTTACAGCCAGTTGCCTTGCCATCCAGTATGCCGGTTTAGAGTCATATTTTGGCTCTGCAGCCGGCATTCGCAATGCAATCTGAGGCAGCCGGTGCGGACCTGTTCTGATGGAATCATATCTTTCAAGGTAGGTGCATTCAGGCAGAATAATATCGGCCCATCCTGTTATCTCCATCGGCATGGTATCAATTACAACAAGGAGGTCAAGATTATTAATTGCCTCAATTGTCTGCTTTTGATTGGGAAGAGTTTCAATAAGATTCGTTCCATTTATTATCCAACCCTTAAATGAGCAATCGCGTGTGGTTACAGGAATAGTGGCATCACATACTCCGTTTGCAAGCGCTAGGTCTGCAAGAACAAATTTTCCGGGGAAAGCATCTCTCCACGATCTGCTTGTTTTTGGGAATTCCGGATGAGGGAATGTTGGCAGTTCAAATATTTCGGGTCGGTAAAACCCTCCGCGTCTTCCCCAACTACCCAGCAATGCATTTAATATTGCAACTGCCCTGAGTCTTTGTGTATCATCACCATACCAGGTCACATGCCGGCCCGGGTGGACAATTACAGCCGGAGAAGCATTAGCCATCTCTTTTGCAGTCTTTCTTATAATATCGGGCTTTATTGTTGTAATTCCGTATGCCCACTCAGGAGTATAATTCTTTACAGCTTGCGAAAGCTCTGAAAATCCGTATGTATATTTTTCAACATATTTTTTATCATATAGTTCCTCAGTAATTATCACATGGATCCATGATAAAAGAAGTGCCATATCAGTAGCCGGTTTAATCGGAAGCCAGAATTTTGATTTAGATGCAGCTGTAGAAAAACGCGGATCGACAGTAATGATAGTTGCACCCTTGTCAATAGCATCAGACATTTCCTGAACCTGACCGTTGTGCATATTTTCACCAATATGAGAACCTATAAGAACCAGGCACTTTGTATCTCTTATGTCAGTAGGTTCAGGTGAATCGAGACCCTCTCCGAATGTTGCAATAAAAGCTACTTCGCGGGGACCGCGGCATTGAGCATATGATGGGGCAGCAATATTTGTTGATCCATAAGCTTTCAGAAGATCGCCAAAATATTTCCCGCCTGATCCGTGTGTAAAGAGGGCAACACATTCAGGGCCATGTTCTTTTGCTATCACACGCAGCTTGTCTGCAATATATGTAAACGCATCATCCCATGATACTTCCTTAAAAACCTGTTTTCCACGTTCCTCAACGCGCATAAGAGGAGTCTTCAAACGATCTTCATCATAGTACATGCCAACTCCGCCCGTACCTCGTGGACAAAACCTGCCATTGCAGTTCTGATCCTCCTCATTACCAATAATCTTCCAGATCTTCCCTTCAGAAGTTTTGTAAACCCAGCCTGCGCACTTCCAGAAACACACTTCGCAATATGTTGGCGTACGGGTCAGATCGACAACAAGTTTCTTAACCTCTTCCGGAGAAGAGAGTGATTTGATAACTTTATATGCTGCGGTACCGGCAAGTAAAACACCGGCTCCCATCGCTGAAATTTTAATAAAATCTCTTCTGCTGGTCATTTATCTGGTATAAAATCAAGGCAAACTTAGAAAAAAATAAAAGGTCTTGTATCTAGATATTTAGATAAATACATGTATATAAAATAAGCTCAATTCCGGAGTGCTGTTAACAAATTAACAGTCTGTTATTTATACTTATTTAGAATCGTTATAAATTACTTCCAGCTATTCTGGAGAGTGCTGATTGGGAGCTTTTCGCTGACAAATTTTCTTAAATAACCAGCAATTTGAACCCAAGAATATTTACAAGCTTTTTACCCGGACAAAACAGCTTATGCGCAGAAGGCCATACTTCTGAAAGATGAATCTCCTGTTTTTCCCTTATTAATAAAACAAGTTCATTCAGTGCTGTAGAATTTGATCCATTCCGGTAGCTGTAACCAAGTGCCTTGACAAGCTGATTCTGATCGTTATATTTTCCTAGATTTTGTGTTATGCCATCCAGCAATTTCTCAACTTTCTTTATTGCATCGGGATTAAGCGGGCGGAAAAAACTCAGCTGATAAAGAAAACATTTTGCCATTTTTCTGAATTCATGCAATTTACCTGGTTTTGGCCTGTTTCTGCAAAACAGATAAATTCCGCAAACATCAGTATAGGTACTTTCCAATTCCTTTAACAGAAGGTGAGGATCAATTTTATCCATCTGCTCAAACCTGATCCTGAACGCAGAATTTTTAAGAAGTTCTTCATTTTTTGCAATCATTTCTGCAGCTTGTGGTGAAGCTTCAACAATTAACTCAGGTTTCTTAAGCAGTTCCTTTATTCTTTCATCGTTTTCAAGCTGAACAAAAAGTGAAGGGTTTTCCTTCTTTAATTCCTTAATCGTTCTCCTCCGAACAGCAATCTCGCGTAGCGATGACATATTTCTTCCAACTTCTCTTAAATCGGTCAGGCTTTTCGCACAATAATCCTTAGTAACCTGGTTTGACACAAGTTTTAGTACAGACCGGGCTTTTTTCATGAGTACCCTGATATCGTGAATTGCTTCATCATCAGGCACAACTGACCTTTTTAACAAGACCTGAGAATCCTTTATATATCCTGTTAGTGCAGGTTTAATATCTTTCAGTTTTACAAATTCAGACTTCATTTTGTAACAATAATTTAAACTCATAACATCTTAAAGTTAAACATTTTGTTCTTTTTAATGTAACTATTATAAGTTAAATTTGCGGCTTATCAATTCATAAAGATAATAATGGGTAAAATTACCAGGGGGCAGCGTATTGGAATTCTGACTGCAGGAGGTGATTGTCCGGGCATAAATGCGGCCATCAGAGGTGTTGGAAAAACAGCTATTGTTGAGTATGGCATGAAGCTTATCGGTATAAGTGACGGTTTCACAGGTATGATTAATAAGGAGTACCGGCAGCTTACTGAAAATGATCTTTCCGGTATTCTTACACTGGGAGGCACTATTCTCGGAACCTCAAGAGAAAAACCTTTCAAAGGCGCCGGAAAAGGTAAACCTGAATTAAGTAAACCTGTTCTTATAAGGGATCACTATGAACAGATGGGACTTGACTGCCTCGTATGTATAGGAGGTAATGGCACTTTAAAAACAGCTCATCTTCTCGCAATGGAGGGCTTGAATGTTGTCGGAATACCAAAGACAATTGATAATGATGTTTGGGGCACTGACCTTACATTCGGATTTGATTCTGCTGTAAATATTGCTACTGAGGCAATCGACAGACTTCACTCAACTGCCAACTCGCACAAAAGAATTATGATTATCGAACTAATGGGCCATAATGCGGGATGGATAGCCCTCTATTCAGGTATTGCAGGTGGTGGTGATGTGATACTCATACCTGAAATAGAATATAATGAGGAAAAGGTGGCTGAATATTTATTGCACAGAGTATCAGAGAACAAACCATATTCTATAGTTGTTGTAGCAGAAGGAATCAAGAATCCTGTTAAAGACAGATCAGCAGCCCAGTACCTTGGGAAAAAGATAACTGAGATGACCGGATTGGAGACAAGGGAAACTGTTCTTGGTTATTTACAAAGAGGAGGAACACCCTCACCAATGGACCGTGTGCTTGCAACAAGATACGGTGCAGCGGCTGCTGAGATGATTGCAAACCGCGACTATGGCAAGATGGTGGCCCTTAGAAATACTGAAATAGTATCAGTACCCCTTGCAGAAGTATCGGGAAAACTTAAGCTTGTACAGCCCGACGATAAGCTTGTTCTTCAGGCAAAAGGCATGGGAACCAGTTTTGGAATTTAATTGATTGTATACTTTTAACTTAACCCTATTGTCAAAAAAAACTGACATGAAAAAACTCATTATCGTCAGACACAGCAGAGCAGAGGATCAGACTCATGAGTTTACTGATTTTGAACGGTCGCTTACCGGAAAAGGCAAGAGTATTGCCAGGCTGATGGCAAATGTACTTAAGGCAAAGGAGAAGAGAATAGGAGTACTGATAACGAGTCCTGCATTCAGGGCTCTCGAAACAGCTCTTATCTTTGCAGAGGAATTCAATATTAAACACGAACAGATAACTCTGAACAGTAAAATGTATCTGAGAATGAATACCCGCGCACTTGATGAGATCTTTTCAGTAACATCCGATGACATTGATACGATAACAATATTCGGACATAACCCTGCCTTTTCAGAAATAGCAAATGCGATGAGTAATGAAGGGTGCGACTATATGCCCAAATGTGGAATCGCGGTACTATATTTCAATGTTAAAAAATGGACAGAGGTCTTAAGGTCGAAAGGTAAACTGGAGTTTCTTCTTAAACCCGAAAAAGCATTATGAGTAAAACATATATTCCAAAAGAGATTAGCTGGCTTTCCTTCAATGAACGGGTACTTCAGGAAGCAGAGAATAAAAGTGTTCCGTTGATTGAACGATTTAAATTCATGGGGATTTATTCGAACAACCTCGATGAATACTTCAGGGTAAGGGTTGCTACCCTTAAAAGGATCTCTATGTTCGAATCAAAATCAAAAAACATACTGGGATACAACACAAAGGCAACACTAAAAAAGGTACAGGAGATTGTTCTTTCACAAAATACCCGGTTTGAAAAGAATTATACAAAACTTCTCAAAGAACTTGAAAGCCATAATGTTCATATTATCAATGAAAGGCAACTAAACCAGGAGCAATCTGATTTCGTAAACAACTATTTTCATAAAGAGGTAAGATCGAGGCTCATGCCCTATCTTATTACAAAAGATTCTGAACTGCCCAACCTAACTGATGATGCTATCTATCTTGCAATTCATCTGTCAAAGAAAGATTCTCCTAAAAGAAAATATGCGCTGCTAGAGGTACCTACAAACGTCCTCCCAAGGTTTATTGTTCTTCCCGGAAAGAAAGATGAGCAATACATTATTTTTCTCGATGATATTATCAGGTATGGTCTTAAAGACATTTTCTTCATCTTCGATTTTGATGAGATAACCGCTTACACAATTAAACTAACCAAAGATGCCGAATTTGAGATTGCAGATGATATCTCTGAAAGCTATATAGACAAACTTTCGAGGAGTCTGCAGCAAAGGAAGAAAGGGACTCCTGTAAGATTTATTTATGACAGATGTATTCCTGAAGATTTGCTGAAAATAATTACTAAAAAACTTCACCTCGGACCCGATGACGTTATTATACCTAGCAACAGGTATCATAATTTCAAGGATTTCATGAAATTTCCGAATCTCGGGAAAAAGGAATTTTATAACGAGGAGCTTGTACCTGTGCCACACCGCAACATAGCTCTGGGAAAGAGTATTCTGGCAGCTGTAAAGAATAAGGATATACTGCTATTCTTCCCGTATCATCCATTCGATCAGTTTATTGACATGCTTCGCGAAGCATCAATAGATCCGGCAGTTACATCGATTCAAATAACACTCTACAGGCTAGCCAGGAACTCAAGTGTAATAAATGCTCTTCTGAATGCGGTTAGAAATGGCAAGCATGTAACTACTGTCGTCGAACTACAGGCCCGATTCGATGAGGAGGCCAATATCCACTGGGGAAATAAACTTCTGGACGAAGGTGTTAAGGTGATATATGGCGTACCCGGACTGAAAGTGCATTCAAAGCTATGCCTTATTACAAGGGTAGTAAAAGATGTAACAGAAAGATATGCAGCAGTAGGAACAGGTAACTTCAATGAAGATACTGCAAGGGTCTACACTGATCATCTTTTGTTAACAACCAACAAAAAAATAACAAATGAGGTGTTTAAGGCATTCAACTTCTTCAGAGTAAACTACAAGAAGGATAACTTCTATCATCTTGTCCTTTCTCCTTTTTTCCTGAGAAACAAGACTGTACTTCTCATAGAAAATGAGATTAAAAATGCCAAACTAGGCAAGAAGGCATATATATATTTGAAGCTAAACAACCTGACAGATACTGAAATAATCAATTACTTGTATGAAGCCAGCGATGCCGGAGTGAAAATAAAACTGATAATAAGAGGTATGCTTTCCCTAGTGCCCGGAATAAAAAAAATAAGTGAGCACATTAAAGCCATCGGAATTGTCGACCGCTTCCTTGAACATTCGAGGTATATGATATTCTGCAACGACGGTGATGAGCAGATTTATATCTCTTCGGCCGACCTTATGCCCAGAAACCTCGACCACAGGATTGAGGTTACATGCCCGATATTCGACAAGAGCATCAGGTCTGAGATCCGTGAAATATTTGATATCCAGTGGGAAGATAATGTAAAGGCAAGAATCTATAATTATGCACAGTCAAATGAATTTGTGAAACCAGGGAAGAAAATGATTCAGTCACAGATAGAGGTTTATAATCACATCAAAAAGATAAATGAAAAGCCAACAGGCAATTAATTTATAAATCAAACATGAATGTTATTGCGCTTATTGCCGGCACATTTTCTATTATTCTTTTCTCATGGTTTCTTTCAATAAGATACAAGAGATACCACGGTATTGCGAGGTTTTTTGCTTTTGAAAGTGTCTTCATTCTTACTCTTCTCAATTACAGAGTCTGGTTTATAAATCCCTTCTCCCCTCTTCAGTTATTGTCATGGATCCTTTTGATTATATCACTATATGCTGTTATAACAGGTTATCTTCTCCTAAAAAGAGTTGGCAAACCCGAAAGTAATTTTGAAAACACGTCGCAACTGGTTAAAGCAGGGATCTACAAGTATATCAGACACCCATTATATTTATCTGTCTTTCTTCTTGGCACCGGAATCATGCTAAAGAATCCCGGAAGGGTTCAGTTATTATTGTCGGTAATTAACCTTATTGCCGTTTATATCACTGCCAGAATTGAGGAAGGCGAAATGAAGGCAAAATTCGGACCGGCCTACACCGCATATATGAAGGAGACTAAAATGTTTATACCTTTTATAGTTTGAGAGTTATGTAGGTTGTGCAGGTCGTGCAGGTCGTGCAGGTCATGCAGGTCGTGCAGGTCGTACAGATAATTAAGTAATTATTAAACAAAACCCTACTTAGACTCTTCCTTAATAAGAGATAGTAACTAAATAATAACGTCATGAACAGGAGAGATTTAATACAAAGGGTTGTGCTTGGCACAACTGCACTGATTGTTATTCCTTCAGCCTTCACGAGTTGCACAAAAGATGCGGCACCGGATCCGTTACCTGGCAACAATCCGGCTCCAGGTGGAGGCACTGGTGGTAGTAAGATTACTTTAGATCTTTCGCTACCAGAAAATGTTGTTCTAAATACGGCAGGCGGATCAAAAGTTGTACAAACTCTGCTTGTCTTCAATACAGGCTCTACATTCATGGCTCTCTCAAGTATTTGCACTCATCAATCATGTACAGTTGATTATGTCAATTCTGCGGATAATATTCAATGTGGCTGTCATGGTTCAAAATTCTCAAAATCAGGTGGCGTTATAAATGGCCCTGCAACAGCATCGCTTGCCTCTTATCAGGTAAGCAAAACAAATAATATACTTACTATTACTTTATAATCTGCAGGCAGATAATATTCTTATTAGGGTATCAGGATGGGAGAGTAATAAAAAAAGGTTGCCTCAGAATAGAAGCAACCTTTTTAATACTAATAAGGTATAAGACGGCTACTTTGAAGAGATCCAGGCCAGAACTTTTTCTGAATTCGGTTTCTCCTTTGGGTATATAACATCAACAAGATTTCCCTTTTCATCGATAAGATACTTCTGGAAATTCCAGGTTACATTAGAGTCCATAACTCCATTCTTCTCTTTAGATGTCAGCCATTTATAGAGAGGATGCATATCATCACCCTTTACAGAAATTTTCTCCATTAAAGGAAAGGTAACACCATAATTTTCAGAACAGAACTTGCGGATATCGGTTGCTGAGCCAGGCTCCTGATTCATGAAATTATTAGCCGGGAAGCCGATTATAACAAGGTTGTCCTGATTGTTAACATAAACCTCTTCAAGATCTTTATATTGAGGGGTATAGCCACACTTTGAGGCTGTATTGACAATCATTATCTTTTTTCCTTTGAGTGTGCTGAAATCGAAATCGGCACCTTCGAGTGTTTTTACCTTAAAATCATAAATACCCTGAGAGAAAGCTGCTGCAGGTATTAATGCCAGCATTAAAAAAAAGAGAAAGTTAATCTTAAGTGTTTTCATAATTTATTGGTTTATTTGCAAGTTAAACAAAGTCAGCGTAAATATGTTCAGAAAAATCTGGAAAACTATAAGAATATTTTTAATACTAGGCGTACTAATTATCATTATTCCTCGTTCTTTCCTGCCTACAAATGGTGCAGATAAATCTACAGAATCTCTTGAGAGTTATCTTTTTCTTAACGACAGGGAGCTGAGGCTTATTGAATACAAAGATAGTGAAACTGCTCTGAAAATGAAACTTGAACAGCTTGATTTAATAAATGCCAGTCGTAAAAAATTCAAAGCAGGACCTGTAAAGCTCGATATACTTGCATCGAGGGTTGCGAATAAAATGAGTACAGAGGCTGCCGAAAATGGATATACAGGTCACTGGAACCTTGCAGGGGAGAAACCTTATCACCGTTATGCCTTTGCAGGCGGGTATGATCATGTGTCTGAAAACGCTTTTGGCGAATGGTCATCTGACAATTATGAGATCACAAATGCAACAATAAGATCATTGATGATGACCGCTCATGGGAAATTCATGGCAGAGAGAGCGCCAGCTGACGGACATAAGAAAAACATAATTGAAAAAACACATAACTTTGTTGGTATAGGGTATTACCTGCAGGGTAAGCAGTTCCGGTATTATGAAGAATTTCTTGACCGTTATCTTGAATTTGAGAATATTCCTTCCAATGTCAAGTCAGGTGAGAAGTTCAGTATTACTGTTAAAACAACATCAGGGAGTTACCTATATTACATGATTGTATACCGCGAGAAATTTCCGCAGCCGTTGACTGTCAATCAACTGAAGTCCAGGGGAAGCTATGATGATTACACAAACGAAGATTACCTTACCATTCCTGCGTGGGATCTGGCAAAGTTCAGAAGCGGAAACACATATAAGATCCCTCTTACTTTTTCAAAAGAAGGATTATACTACATTCACATCTACACTGATAAGTCAGAACTTACAAAACCCGCCAGTATAAATACAAAAGGGAAGAATCCTCTCAGCGGAATTGTCATTAAGGTTAACAATTAGAAAGAGGTCCCTCTCCTTTTATACCTCTGAGAAACAGCGACATATAATTTAGATGCAAATTATTGTCGTAATTACAGTGATAATTAAAAAAAACGTTCTATTTTTGCGACTCTTAAAAACGCTCTTACGGGGTGTAGCGCAGTCCGGTTAGCGCATCTGGTTTGGGACCAGAGGGTCGGGAGTTCGAATCTCTCCACCCCGACAAAAGAAAAAGCCCGGCACGTCAGTGCCGGGTATTGTTTTTTCAAGGAATTGACAGCTCGCTGTCATAAGCCTTGAAAAAACAATACCCGGATGAGCGAAGCGAATCGGGCTTTTTCTTTTAGGCCCCACCCTAAGAGATCAACGAAGTTAATCTCTCCACAATTCTTTGTTTCAGCTAAGCTATAATCAGTGATCGGTAATCGGTAATCAGTGATCAGTGATCGGTAATCAGTAGTTTGGAGTTCGGATTAATTATTAAATTCTTTATAATTATTTTCTATTATGTTTATAAAACATTATTTTTGTGAAACATAATTATAAAATAATGGAATTCTTAGATAGGGAAAGAGAGAAGCAACGTCTCATAAAAGCACTTGGAACCAAAAAAGCCAAACTAATAATAATTTATGGGCGACGTCGGTGCGGAAAATCTACATTGATCAAGAACACACTTTCCAGGAAAGATATTTATTTTGTATCACAGCAAACTGACGAATCAGTTCAGCGAATTCAGTTTGCCAATACAATAGCAGAAAAGATAAAAGGCTTTGATTCTGCAGTTTACCCCGACTGGGAATCGCTCTTCATAAATCTCGGAAATGTAATGAAAGAGCCCTTGACTTTATGCATTGATGAATTTCCATATCTTGTTAAAGGATCTCCTGACCTTCCCGCTCTGATTCAAAAAATCGTTGATAATAACTCTGAAAGAAAATACCATCTGATTTTGTGTGGTTCATCACAGCAAATGATGCAGGGATTGGTTCTCGATAGTTCATCACCGTTATATGGACGAGCTGACGAAATAATGAAGATAGGCCCTTTGGAAGCAGGCTGGCTAAACGTTGCATTAAACTGTGAAGCACTTCAATCAATAAAAGAATATTCCGTATGGGGTGGAGTGCCTCGTTATTGGGAATTAAGATCAGCAGAGGAATCCTTTGAAAAAGCAGTAAAAAACATAATTCTCGATCGCTATGGAGTACTTCATGATGAACCAGCAAGATTGTTTTTTGATGATATGAGGGAATCTGTTCAGGCCTTTTCAATTCTTTCAATCATTGGCAGTGGAAGCAACAGGCTGTCGGAAATTGCAGGAAAACTAAATAAACCTGCCACTCACCTGTCACGTCCCATCGACAATCTTATTCAGCTTGGATACCTTAAACGCGAAGTACCATTTGGCGAATATGAAAAAAATAGTAAAAAAGGAATCTATAGAATTTCTGACCCATTCATAAACTTCTATTTTACTTTCATGGTCCCTAATCTGTCTCGCCTTGAATTAGGATTAACAGAACATGTCTATAATAATTTTGAATCCCGACTCCCAGGTTTTGTTTCCTTTGAATGGGAAAACCTTTGCAGACGAAGTGTCCCTATGAATCCGGTTTGCGGAATCAATTTTGATATTGCATCACGATGGTGGGGAACAAATGTTAAAAAAGAAAAGATGGAACTGGACGTAGTCGCGGAATCAATTGACAAAAAACACATACTTGTTGGTGAGTGTAAATGGTCAAAGGTTACTGATTCTGAAATATTATTAAAAAACACTTTGATAAAGGCTGAATTATTGCCCGCAGCGAAAGGGAAACAGATTATTGCCGTCCTTTACTTAATGGAAACTACTTCTAAGAATACATCACCCGGAGTTTTTTTACCATCAGATGTTATGGCTCGTTTAAAATAACTCTAAAACTGATGAATTTGATATTTAACAGGTTTGCATTTTTTTGTTTCCGGCTATAAAGTTTCTCATACCAGATATATCAGTTAAAACCATTGTTTTCATTGCCTATTGCAGAGGAGGGGCCGGCAGAGCTACAGGCTTCCCGCCTCCTCCAATGGTCTGGGCTGAATTATTCTCTACAACATGAAGATTTAAAAATATGCGATCCATATCCCTGCTCCATGGAGTATCCTTACTGCTTTGAGCAATAGGGAATCCCCAGTTTTTCTCAAAATCATCGGTAAATCTTCCGGCAGGTCCCCATTCAGTCATAATCGCATAAACATCCTAGGCAGTGTCATCAACAAGATAGGCTCCGTAGTCCTGAAAGGCTTCAGCAAGAATGCGTCCGGGTTTAGTCTCAAATCCCATTGTATCGAGATTCATCTTTTGTGGAAGCGCCAGCAGAGCGCCCATCCTGCAGGCTTTTACAACTTCCAGCGTTCGCTGTGTGTAGTAATTGCCCTTAGCGTAACCGTCGGCTCTTTTTGCCGGCCACCTGAACCCTTTTGTTTCATCATCATAATAAACGTTCTTCTTTGCGAAGATATTTACTTTCAAAACATGTCTTAATGGTCCTGATGCAGGTGTCAGCTCTCCAACCCGAAGAGCGCCTCCAATTGCAGACAAACCTGATCCTCCGTGTGCGCCATACATTCCTTCCCCGTAAATATCTACATCACCGAACATATACCGCGACGTTCCCGGTTGATCCATTGTGCAATGGGCAAATGGCTGAGTTTGTTTGATAGTTCGTTTATCAGGCATGAGTACAGCAAGCCCGGCATTGGGGGTCACTCCATCCCAGGTTTCGGGGCTGACTTTAAAGGTCTGAGGAACGGGTGCAGAGAAAATAACTTTGCCTTCAACAGGACAACGACTTTTGTTGCGGTCCCATCCTGCATAATTTTCTGCAATTTCCATCAGAGGAGCATCGGGTGTCATAACAATATAATCTTCATCAATTGTCATTCCTTTCGTCGTTGCACTTTCAATATGTGCATGAATGTAAACGGCCTCCGATCCAATTGGCATGTTCCAGATCGATTTCTCTGAAAATGGCCATTTGAGAGGATCGCGTTGAGCATCAATTGTAATACAGGTTGAGACTTGTATAAGAATGCAAGCAATAAGTGAGATCAGAATTTTATTCATTTTCTTTGAATTACTTAATTTTATTTACAATTATTCATCATTATTGTATGGATATTTTTCCTATCCCAGCAATTTTTTACGAGTCTGTTTTATTCTGTTTTAAGCCTATTTGAATGAATCAAAATACAAATGTGAAGTTGAGTTCAAATCATAAAGCTATAATTGGTTTTAGATGTATTTTTTACTTGTTCACTCCGAAGAAAATTATTTTGGCCTCGGCGGCGGTGAATTTCACATCTATCCTTACCAATCCATTTGGCAGAATTTCCACCTCGGTATCGCGTGTTTCCCAATGATTTGGATCAACTTTCGTTTTAGAAATGTAGCTGTAAGTTCCGGCATGGCTCGAGAAAATTACGATGGATCCTCGTCCTGTTTCCGGATTAATTTTTTCGTACACTTCAGGACTTCCGCCAACTGCTCCATCTCGAATCATGGCCGTTTCCGTCATGTCGTTGCGAACTTGTTTATACATTCCAAGTGTCTTGGCAAAGAATGCAACTCCATCAGGAGAAACTTTTGGCAGGTCGCCCCAGATTCCATTTTGTCCAAGAATAAGTGATCCAACAGCAATCGACTGGTTTTCGTAAGGATCGTCTGGCAAATAATGGGTCAGGAAAACCGATGTTGGAATCCATTTGTCGAATGTAAGCGGAGTGCGGCAAATCCAGGTGCGAGCCGGCCCCGGGTAAAAGAAAATGTTCCACTGCCCATTCTTGCGGTCGAAAGGAATGTCGTAATTAAAGAAGTAAGGTCCATTGTTAATAAGAAAATATTTTCCTGAACTCAAAAAGCCCAATCCAACCGATCGTCCGCCTTCTGTGATATCAAAATCAACAATGGCTTCAGGGCATTCCTTACAAAGTTTATCAACAACATAGCACATCGATTTGCCGATCTCGAAAGCATACGATTCCATACGTTCCTGAGGAGTATTTGAAGCATTTCCGTGAAAATGGTGGGGGTCGTTGCATTCGTACTGGCCGATGGCATCCCATTTGAAATAGGTTACACCAAGCTCCTTGTTCAACCTGATAAGTTCGTCGGCAAAGGCATCGCGATATGGACTTACCAGACACATACCGTAGCTTTCTTCGGTTTCCCAAATTGGCCATGGTTTTCCTTCACTTCCGTTCATGGTTCGAACACAGTCGCGGTGGGTTTTAAGCATATTACTCGAAACTGCAGCAACGGTTGGATTAAACCATAAACCAAGTTTCATTCCATTCTCCTTCAGTTTTTTGCTGATGCTTTTTAAACCATCAGGGAAACGTTTCAGACTAGGCTGCCAGTCGCCGGTTTTCTCGAACCAGCCAGCATCGATCACAAAAACCTCAATTCCCATCTGGTGGGCAACTTCAATTTCTTTCATCATCCGCTCGAGGGTCATATCGGCCAGATACGGTTTCTTATACCAGTTGCGGTTTCGTTCCTGAAAATTCCAGGTATTGTAAAAAATATAAGGTTTGCGGCTTTCGTTATTCTGGCTCATGTGGTGTAAGACAAAGCTACGGAAATTGGCGGCCAAAAGATTTTCATCACTGGCAACGGCTCCAACTTCGAACCAGATGGTTTGGTACGATTGATCTTTATTGATTTTATACCCGTCGTAATAATTACCTTTTACAGCCTGAAGAATAACAAAATGGTCGGGTTTCAGGCTAAACTGTAGAAACTTATCGGGAGCCTGTGAGCCATGTTCATAACCAATTACCAATGAATTCGAACCATCTGAAGCAACCACCATTGGCCCCATTAATTGAATGCTGTCGGCAAAATGCTTTTCCTCTATATTTCGTTCCGATAGGCAAAAACTGTGAACCATTTCGTTGAATTCGGAAAGCCTGATCTCTTTAACTCCTGAAAAGCCATTCAACGAAACATTCAGATAATTGATCTGATCGCGACCTTCTGATTTTGTCAGTTGATGATTCCCCTGACTGAGTAAATTGTAGCGAAATTTAACGATAGGATTGTCTTCAGAAACCTGAAATGTAGCACTAAGCTTCACATCAGGCATGTTGGTCAGGTTGCCTTCAAAAGAATATTCAGTAACCCCATTTTTTAGTTTTAAAGGAGTTTCCGAAACTTTAATGTCGGTTAACGTTGATCGGCAAAGTTTTCCATCAATTTCAAATTCAGGAGCCTGAAACGAAAATGTTTTACCTGTTTTTAATACCGAATATTCCCAAAGAGACTGGTCGGTGCCGGTTACAGCAATTTCGAACTGTGTATTTCTAGCAACCAAAAAATGCTTCTCTTTTTTGCAGCCAAAAATCATCAAACCAAAAATCAGGTATAAATAAAAGAATTTAGTTACTAGTTCGAGTTTCATATTTGAGGTATATTTATTGATTATGTCAAATTTTAATTTCCAATATCAGAATGGAGTATTTTGTTTTTATATAAATAATTTGCAGAACCTGGTAATTTCGGCAGAAAAGCTAACTGTAAAAGGGTTAGGTGGAATATTAATAATCCTGAACTCAATATCTCCCGGATTCCATTTTTGGATCTTAACGACCGGGCCCTGTCAAAGTCCATAAAAACTTACTAACAATATATTACAAATTAAATAATTATCGCAAAGTCAATTTTCGAATAAGTTTAATCATGGCTGTATTTTTAGTGGTTTAGTTTTTGTTTTTATCAATTCTTATATATTTTAACAATGTTCAAATGATCTAAAAGCACAAAACCCTCAGGCGAGATGCCGATAGTGTTTTCCTCTTTTTCAAGGTTTACAGTAACACGTTCCCATACCCAGTTGCCCGCATTTCCCGTATTCCAAAATTCAATTTGGCCGGCTATTGTCCCGTTTATTTCTATAGGCGATGGGAAAACCTGCTCACGCTTGAGTGTATATCTGAATTCAAGAATATAGCTCCCCGATTCAGGAGCGTTATACGTCCATTTAACCTGGTGTCTGGCATCACCCGCCCTGGTTTCCAGGTACCCCTTTCCAGTGAAGCCTGCCACGTCAGCCTTTAAAACCGATTGCTTATATTCAGCAGCTTCAGCTTCTAAAATGGTTCCTCCTCCTGTAGGTTTCATCGATGGCAGATCAACCTTACCTCCATTGCAATTGACATCGTATAAAGCCCAGTCGAAATTTTTACGCCAATCCACATTACCCACACGGTTAGTCCAAAGCGGATTATAATAATTGGCCAAGCCACCTGCCGTATAATGTCTCCAGTAACCAGCTGAGGTATTTAGCTCTTCAATCGCTTTTTCATACCATTCTCTTTGCAACGATTCCCGAAAAATGGCGAGGAAGGTTGCACCCCGGATTTTATGGCCATAATATTTTCCCAGTCGTGCCATGGTTTTAATATCATCGATGGTGATGCGTAGCTCCTTATTCATTTCCATACTTTGCTTATCGGCCCAGTTTAGAGCCCGTTCAGAATTCTGGATGATTTTATCGGCTACTTGCAGCGGCGTTTCACCTTTAATATCAGAACCGGCAAGATAGGCTTTGGTGTAATCCTGAATCGACACATCGCCCGTACCTTTATGTGGGGGAAGTGTAATAAATCGGTTTACATCGTGGTAGCCTGTTGGAGTTTGAGCAACAGATGGTTGTGATTGGCCAGATTCAATATACCATTGAAAGTCGAGCGCTCCCCAGTGAAAGCCTGTAACAAGAGGGTAAATCATTGATGCACTTTGCCAGGCATCAAACATCTCTTTTGCATTCACCGAAGGGAAGCGGGCTTGAATGACATCGATAAAACGATCGTTGCCCATGTTGGGATTATAACCAAGTCTTCCCCAACACATCCATTGATACCAATGTTTTACTATTTCAATTTCAGGCGTTCCTGTAACATTTTTAGTCAGGAACTCCCGTCCCCAAACATATTGATCGGAACCATAATAGAAACCCTCTGATACGTCGTGGGGCATGTTTTTTATGAAATCCCTGACAAAATCGGGTGCTCCCCATCTGAAATAATAAACATCATCGTTGCGCAGTGTCCACAACGTTTTCAGGTTTTCGCTTTGTATATCTTTTACAAACTCCTGATGAAAAACCTGATTTACCGAGCTGTAAACATGAGCCTGTGCATACTTAAAACTGAACAGAAAATTAATATTCCTGTTTTCTGTAATTCCTTTAAAAATTTTTGTGATTTCTTTTGCTTTGCTTTGATGCTGACGGTGTATAAAGTCAATTTTCCGTTCGGGCTGTACTTTCAAAGCATCGAGCACACCTTGTCCATAAGTTGCGTAAGCCCACTCTTCTTTCTGAGTCGCTGTATAATCGTACATATTTTCACCGGTTGTTAGTCCAATTCCGCCTAAATCGGGATATGTGAGTATCATTTGTTTAACGCTTTTTCGAAAATAGTCGGTAGTAACCTGATTTTCTATTTTGTCGGTAATACCATATTTGCCTTCGGTACCATAAACAAATATATTCCAGGTAACAATGTAAAACTGAACATTTCGTTGTTTGCCATAAGCCATTACTTTGCGCCAGAATTCAATTTTCTCGTCGATACTCATTTTCCTGATTACTTCATAACTTTTCATAATCTCCGGTGCATCGAATCCCCAGCCATTAAGTGAATAGTTTTCCTTCCAGATACCGGTACTCTTTCGAACATCATCCAAAGCAACATCAGGATATTCGGGTACCTTCACCATCGATGGAAATGGATGCATGTTCCAGAGCGAAATTAGATTGTAACGATAACGGGCAAGATTATCTATATACTCCTTCCAAAATTCAAAACTCCACACTTCGGCTATGTTTTTCTGGGCAGCATCAGAAGGTTCGGTGTAGGTTGGGGTTCTAACGTCGAGCGGAATATTGAATTTGGTCCCCCTGACCCTCATATACGGGTTTTGCAATTGATTTTCAATGGCATCAACTCCCCTGATTTTAATGATTTCGGCTATTTCAAGACCACCGTACATCAACCCAGCTTCATCATTACCCAATATCAAAATCGTTTTTTGGTTTTTTCCGGTTTTTTGAACAATGAAACCTTCTTCTTTTAACTCAGCAACATTACTAATACCATGCTTTTTGATAAGATCCGAAGCGATATTATCGTTTTTACAAATCAATACAATATTGATTTCACCAGCCAGCATCCTATCAAGTCCGGAAATAGAATAATAAACGGTTTCAACATCTTTCTCTTTTAATACCTTCTCTATTTCAGTTACTGCAAATTGCACTTTTCCTGAATCTTTTTTATAACATAAACCTATATCTTCTGCATTCGCAGAAAAAAATACAGATGCAAATACTATAATAAATAATGTCTTCATGTAGTCTTTTTTTAAACGATATAATCGTAAAAATAATAAAGCCTGAAATCTTTTTTACTTGTTTTTTCATTTTTCTAACTTCTTTCAGCATCCAAAGCTTTATTAAGGCACTCCGAACTCCGAACTCCCATATTATCCTTCCAGATAAACATTCGACTTTAACAAAGCAGTTCTAAGCTCGGAATAGGGCAAAGCACGTGTACCAATATTTTTTGCGGCACACAAGGCTGCTGCAGTACCAGCGGCCTGACCCTGACCCATACAACTAACCGTATTCCTTGTTGACATATGCGCATGACGGTCGGATGTAATCAGCATTCCGGCTGCAAGCAGGTTATCGATATTCTTAACCCTTAGCGCTTTATACGGAATACCATATGTACCTCCGTTTTTTATTTTCAGCGATGGTGCCTCATCATGAAAACCATATGCCATAATATCATCTTCAAAGTGTCTAGCTTCAAGAACATCTGTTGATGAGATGTCATAATCGCACGTAATTGTACGTCCTCTCCTTATATTAAGAGACGGACTTGTACGGGCAATAAATGCATTTTCGCAACCTGGCAGGTATTTTTTAAATAGTTCAAGTGTCTTAAACTGGTTCTGCCTTATAATCAACTCCGCTTTAGCCACTTCATCCCGATTGGTAGGGCTAATAGCCAATTTATAATTCACTTTTATGAACATCATATAATTGTCATGAACTGTGGTTGTTATGAGGCCTGATCCCAATTTAACAATTCCTTCGACAAATTCTTTCGGGAGTTTGTCTTTTATAGTACCGCCACCTTCGCTGCCCATTCTGATTATCTGGTCCTCTTTACCATCGCGAATGCCCCAGGCAATATCGCCTAATGCATTATGCTTCATCAGGTAAGTATATAGTTTTTCGATATTCACATTCCCAATACCCATACTGTTACAAACCGCATGGTCGTTTAATTCAACAAATGCTGCTCCTGCATAAGCTGATAGATCTCCATAAGCTGTTGAATCGATAAAACACTTTCCTTTGAAGTATTCTCTTCCGCTATGACTTTGTGCAATAACTCCTTGAATTAAAGATTTCTTTTTAACCACACCAGATACCAGAGTGTTGACAAAGATGTTCACACCCGATTCTGCAAGCATTTCAAAAACCACAAGTTTATATAGTTCGGTGTCGATGGCTGTGCAGACACTATCATAATCTATTCTTCCTGTTACATCTCCATGACCTGATGTTCCTCCAATGAGAAGAAGCCGGTCAATGATCTCCTGGGGTATCCCCTTCACCACCTGACGTTTCTCGACACCGGGAAAGGCTTTCCAAAGATTGAAATAGCTATGAAGAGCAGTTCCTCCTTCCACAACGGTTCCGCCCGGATAACCCTTTGCCTCAATAAGGGCAGTTTTTGCACCCTGTCGGGCTGAGGCTATAGCTGCTACCACACCGGCAGTACCTGCTCCGGCGACAATAACATCAAATTCCCGTACAGGCAGGCCCTTGATATTTTCTACAAAAATCTCTGCTCCTGACGAGTAGGAGTTTGAATTAAGTCCGATAGCCGGAACAGCCAGACCTGCCATTACAACATTTCTGGAAAAGTTTCTGCGATTCATTTTAAAATATTTTTTAAATTTATAACACGGTAAAAAACAATATTGTTAATTAAGTATCAATTCGAAGGGAACCCTGATTGCCTTTGGACGGTAGACATCCGGATCCATTTTATTATCAACACATGTCTCAACACAACTGCCATAACCATTAATGCAATATGTTATCAGCAATTCATCCTTGCCATTATCGAATTCAGGATGTGCATTTGCCATGTAGAAAAATGGCAGATGCCCGTTAAGTGTATCATCAACCTGCCATACAGAGTGCTGATCTGCAAATGGACCGTAAGGCGAACCAGCAGATGCAGCATATATATGCTTACCCTGATCGCAGTTTACACTGAATTCGGTTGTTATGAGTACATATTTTTCTCTTATTCTGCACAGGTAAAAAGATGCGGTAAACTCCGAATGGATCTTCTTAATACTTTTGATATCTATGTTCCACTCCTCACCTGTAAAGTACTCCCATGGAGAATAAATCTCAGCCCTTCTGAAACGTGCAACAAAGAGATCATTCCCAAATCCATTCGGCTTAATACCATATATATATGTGTAATCTAATTGTTCAATGAATGAAACACCAAACACTATGCTGTCGGTGGCCGGAAGGATTCTGTATTCAATAACTGACAGATCGGCGCGTGACAATTTTGCCACATAGTTTGTGTCAACTCCGGCGAATCCCCACATACCTCCTACCCCTGTATTTCTGAGCCTTGTCAGAAAAACGAATACTGTATCGTCATTACAGAATCCTGAAGATGGCCAGAACCAGTATTTATTGTCAGTTCCATAAGTAAAGAGTGTTGGATTGCCGGCAGGGTTACGGAGAGTGGATTTTAATGATGGATCATTTATACTGAAAAGCATTGCAGCATTTCGTGCCTGAAAAAGACAAGGAACGCTCTGTGCCGATGAATCAAATGAATCGATGTAGCTGTCGCCGAAGGTCCAGAGGGATTTACCATCACCCACAGGTATAGAATAAGCTCCATCACCGGCTATCCAGCCTTCAGTACACTTAAAGTAATCTGTAAAAAGCTGATCCTTATATGAAACTTTTGAATTATCATTTATACTTCCGGTGCATGAAAGCATAAAAAACAAAAGGGAAACCAGTGAAATGTGCTTCATCCCCGCAAATTAACAATTCTATATTAAATCAGACCCGCCTGAGTCCGATAAAATAAGTTACTTCTGCTTTGCATAAAGTTCCTCTGACGTTCTGAGGATAGAATCAGTAAAATCGCCTTCTTCAATAATAATGTTAAGTTATGTCAGCCCTCCGGGCTTTTAATTCTATTTTTGATTACACGTTTTACCGTTATGTCAGCCCTACGGGCTTAAACTACATTATTCGGCTAACCTATCTACCGGGATGTCAGCCCCCGCCGTAACGGGGCAGGCTGGCATATCGGTAGAAACCGATTTAACAAATTGAATCAAAGCCCAGAGGGCTGAAATGCCGGGAGTAAATAGTTTTCAGGGGTACTTCCGTGCAGATGGCTGGATCTATTCAATATCGAACTTCTCAATCAGCTTGCAATTCCCTGCTGATAACTTCTCAATCCGACAATCTCTTCAAATGATCTTACAAAATTCATAAAAAAAACTGAATATTGCTCATTCTCAAAACAGGCAGAAGTTTCATCCGGAGTTGAAGGAATATCTTCGAACCTTTTTCCAGAAGAAGCTTTACCGTTTTCTGATCTGGTAAAATCGATTCGCAAACCATCGACCCGATTATAGAAGTGCCAGCCTCTCTTTCTATGAGTTTTAAGAATCTCACCTCCGAAAACATCATGGATCAAGTGAGAAATGATACTATCGTGATCGTCTGACAGAGTTTTGTGAGATATGCTTCGCTTAATGGCTTCCTGAATTAGAATTAGATCAAACATAACATAAAATATTAAAATCATTATTACAATCAAAAGGTAATAAAATCATATTATAACCTTTCTGAAATATATGACTAAAATATCAGGTGGCTGTTATATAATTATTTGAATAATTTATATAATTCACACATCATCAGGCGTTCTGGCTTCTGCTAATTTCTAAATTCTTAAAAATGCGAAAGGCAGATGACAGGTGATTTTTTGCATTTAAAAAGGGCAGTCGATATCAAGCCTTCCTTTACGCCATTAAGTCGTTGATTTTTTGATTTTGAAATCAGATGTTTCGTGAAAAGTAATTGATGGGAAATTTTCTCTGGCGAGTTTAAGCATCCATTCACTTTCGGCAAAAAAGACAGGATTATTCTCTTTATCAAAAGCCATTGCTCCCGATTTTCGCTTTGTGAATGCTTCCAGCTCACTCTTGTTTTCTGTTGTAAGCCAGCATGCCTTGACATATGGAAGAGGTGCAAACCGGCATTTAGCTCCATACTCATGCTCAAGACGGAATTTTATTACTTCATATTGTAGCTCTCCTACCGTTCCAATTATCTTCCTGTTTCCGGGCTGCTGAAGAAAGAGCTGGGCAACTCCCTCATCGGTCATCTGCCATACTCCTTTTTCCAGCTGCTTGGTTTTCATCGGATCGAGGTTTACAACTTCACGGAGTATTTCAGGAGAGAAACTTGGAACACCTTTGAAATGAAGCAGTTCTCCTTCTGTCATGGTATCTCCTATCTTAAAATTACCGCTGTCATAAAGCCCTACAACATCACCCGGAAAAGCCTCTTCAACAATGCTCTTGGCATTTGCCATGAAACTTGTCGGCGATGAAAACCTCATTTTCTTTTCATTTCGCGTATGAAAGTAAAATTTGTTCCTCTCAAACCTGCCTGAACAGATTCTGAGAAAGGCGATCCTGTCGCGGTGATTCGGATCAAGGTTGGCATGAATTTTAAAAACAAAACCTGTAAGCTGCTCCTCATCAGGCTGTACTAATCGCTCTATTGTTTGTATCGGACCCGGACAGGGAGCTATCTCAAGAAAAGTCTCAAGGAGTTCAAGAACCCCAAAATTATTCAGGGCGCTTCCAAAGAACAAAGGCGCCAGATATCCTTCCCTGTATAGTGACATGTTGAATGTCTCGAACATTGAGTTCACTAGATCAAGTTCTTCCCAAAGCTTGTATATATTATCCTCTCCTACAAAACTTACCAGTTTAGGATCTTTTATATCCCTGGTGCTTATCAGGCTTTCTGAAACACTGGTTTTATCAGGGGCAAAGAGCTGTACATCTTCCCTGAAGAGATTATAAACACCTTTAAATTGTTTTCCATGACCGATAGGCCAGGTATATGGACAAACAGCAATTTTCAATTCTTTTTCAAGCTCATCTACAATATCATAAGGTTGAATACCTTCCCTGTCCATCTTGTTTATAAAGATCATTACTGGAGTATTCCTCCGACGACAAACCTCCATCAGTTTGCGGGTCTGCTCCTCAACACCTTTAACAGAATCAACAACAAGAATAACACTGTCAACGGCTGAAAGGGTCCGGTAAGTGTCTTCGGCAAAATCCTTATGACCCGGAGTATCAAGGATATTAACACGAATACCATTATAGTCAAATGCCATAACAGAAGTTGAAACGGAAATCCCTCTCTGCTTCTCAATCTCCATGAAATCGGAGGTTGTTGTTTTCCTGATCTTATTGCTCCTGACAGCACCTGCAGTCTGAATAGCTCCCCCAAAGAGAAGCAACTTCTCTGTTAGTGTTGTCTTACCGGCATCAGGGTGACTGATGATGGCAAAGGTCCTCCGTTTCTTTATTTCGCTTTTTAAATCCATGATTTTCTGAGTGCGACAAAAGTAGTAAAATTTAAGAAAATGCAAGAAAAACAAAAATCCATTAACCCCAGTAAGCTAAGTTTTACGATGAGAACCGCTGAGAATATTTAAACAAATAAAGTCTCTGCGGTCCTCATCGTCTACTCTGCGGCTCTCGAAAAACTCCGCGTTCTCGGCGGTAAAACTCTTCATTCTCTGCCTGTTCCTTTTTCGTTCTTCTCTGCGGTTCTGCGGTAAAAATGAATCGTGCAAAAACCTTAAATTCATTATAAGTGCATATATTTGACTGTTATAAAAGTTTGAATTATATATGAATAGAATTATAAGAAAGCTGGCTATTGTACTTCTTTTTCTGGGTGCAACTATAATTACTGCAAATAGTCAAAAGGGCAACTCATCTGCTCCTTACTTCTTTATTCAGGTTACCGATCCGCAGTTAGGTATGTTTGAAGAAAACAGATCTTTCGAAAAAGAAACTGAATTATTCGAAAAAGCTGTTAAGGAAATTAACCGCCTGAATCCTGACTTTGTTGTTATCACAGGCGATCTGGTAAATGATAAAAACAACCGGTCGCAGGTTGAGGAATTTAAAAGAATAAAGCGACTTATCAAAGCTGACATACCAGTATATCTATCGCCCGGAAACCACGACATCGGAATGCCCTCGTCAGAAAAAGATATTGACCAGTATATGTCTGATTATGGAAGCGACAGATTCTCATTCCGCCATAAAAAGAGCCTTTTCATTGGCATAAACTCGGTTCTTATTAAGGGAGATGCACCTGAACCTGAACAAAAACAACTTGCATGGCTTAAAAAGGAATTGTCGAAAGGCAAAAGAGCGGAACATATAATTATTTTTACTCATTACCCTTTCTTCATAAATACAGAAGATGAGAAGGAAACATATTCAAATATCGCGATCAAAAAACGTGAGATGTATATAAATTTGTTCAGTAAATATAAAGTTGGCGCTGTTTTTGCAGGTCATCTTCATAATAACGGTAAAGGAAAAGCAGGAGCAATGGAAATGATAACAACAAGCGCAGTCGGAAAACCACTTGGAAAAGCACCTTCAGGAATGAGGATTATTAAGGTATATACCAACAGGATTGAAACAAGTTATGCCGGACTGGATGAAAATCCATTGACAATATCATTTTATTGATTTTCGTTTTGCTATTTTATTATATTTGCAATCATATAGTTATTTTTCATAAATAAATACTTACTAACTTAAAAAATAACACATCATGCTGACTAAAAGAAACTTAATACTCGTTTGTCTCACCATGCTTCTGGCTGTTTCAGTAAACGCCCAGACATTTAAATATATCGGTGCTGACAAGTGCAAATTGTGCCATAATAAAGCAGAAACCGGCGACCAGTACAAAAAATGGCTGGCTGATCCACATTCAAAAGCATTGGCTTCACTTTCAAATCAGGCTTCACTTGATTATGCCAAGAAGAACGGCATTGCAGATCCGGCTAAAGAAGCAAAATGTCTTAAATGCCATTCAACTTACGAACAGGCCGGAGCAGCTCTTCGCGGTGGAATTCTTGCAAAAGAAGGCGTATCATGCGAATCATGCCACGGACCAGGCAGCATGTACAAATCACCTGCTATTATGAAGAATCAGGCACAGGCCATCAAGAATGGTCTTGTTCTTCCGACAAAAGAACTTTGCGTAAAATGTCATAACAAAGAGAACCCGTTCCACAAAGAATTTGATTTTGCAACATTCAGTGCAAAGATCGCGCACCCGAATCCTGCAAAAAAAGGATAAATAGTACATATTATAAAAGCTTTACATATCCTTTGACTCTTATAAGGTCAAAGGATTTGTTCTTTTAATACCTTATAGTACATTTGCCATCTCAAATATGAAATGTTAAATCTAAATATAGAACAGATGAAAAAGCTTGTATTTCCAATATTAATAGTTGTGGTATTATTCTCATGCAATGGTCCTAAATCCGGACCTCTTGTGAAGGAAGAATATTATTCCGCAGAAAAAGAACAGGCAAAAGAAAATGGAATGGGCATGGGAATGGGACAGGGACAGTCTTCAGCAGGATCAAAGGTTGCTCTCGAGAAGGCAAATGTATCTGTCGTACCTTGTGAGGGATGCATTAAGATAGCTGACCTCCTGGCCGGGAAAAAGGATTTTGCCGGAAAAGCAATTAAGATAAAGGGTAGTGTAACAAAGTTCAATGCCGAAATAATGGGTAAGAACTGGATTCATCTTCAGGATGGAACCGAATTTGAAGGAGTATATGACCTTACAGTTACAACAGACAGAGTTGTATCTGTTGGCGACATTGTTACATTTGAGGGGAAAATAATCCTCGACAAGGATTTCGGCTACGGATACTTCTATAGCGTTCTTATGGAAGACGGCAAAATTGTTAAGTAAAATTCAACTATCTCATAATTAGCGAATTATCTTGATTTTGTAAGTTTCCATCCACTGCCTGACAGAAATTCTTGAAGCCAGTTCACCGAACAGACTATAAGGGATCTTTTCGATTTTCTTACGTCATATATAACTTTTGCCCATATCGAGCCTGGTACCTGACCGTTTACCTCCGTGTTTACCTCCATGTAATTCAGCGCAATTCCCTGGTTAAAAACTCTCATACTGAAATATAAACTGTAAATGACTATAAAACAACCCGGTTCATTTCAATAAGAAAAGAAAAATTACCTTTATAAAATAAATCTTTCAGCAATGAATATTCTGAAATCTATCCTTGCCATCATCCTGGTATTTTTCATGTCGGGTTGCAGACCAGCAACAGATAGCATCGTAGTAAAAAAAGAACTTCAGGTGAATTTTGATTCAGGAAACCTGAGCACCTTAATCAGGCAGGCTGATTCTGTTAAAAACTCATATGCTGAGGATTCCAGAGTATACAAATTTGCTGATTCATTACAGCAGATGGCAGAAAGAATTATGCTTGACTTCTCTGTAAATGAGGAAGAGGTATTGACGCAGTTTGAAAAACGGTTTATTGGGTTTACAGATGATCAGAAATCATATTATGAACAAAAAGGCTGGCTCGAATGGAGAACAATAAACGGAGAAAAGAGATATTTCAACAGGGCTATATCGAACCTTTCCCTCCTGAGAGGTTTTTATGAACAAAAGGATATAAGGAATCAGGCAATCGCCGATGATCCCAGAATGAAATTCAGATCAGAACACACAAATCGAATCTTCATTGAATCGAAAGAAAACAGTTTACCCGCTGTTCCTGTAAAGATGAAGATAACATATACACTTACAGTCAACCCTGATGCAGTGCCAGAGGGAGAAACTATCCGCTGCTGGCTGCCATGGCCAAAGGAGAATAATCCCAGACAGAAACTCACAGAGATTATAAGCACCTCGCTTCCAGAATATCAGATTGCGCCCGACTCTGCCATTCACAGGTCGGTTTATATGGAAATGGAATCTAAAAAAGGAACTGCCGCATCATTTCAGGTTGTTTATTTATATGTGTCTTCCGGACAATATTTTAATCCTGCTGAGATAAAAGCATTGCCGTACAATGCAAATTCCACGGTATTCATTCAATATACGAAACAACAACTCCCTCAGATTAACTTCTCGGAAAATGTAAGAAGCCTGGCAGACAGCATTACATTGGAGGGTGATAGTCCGTTAGTTATTGTTCAGAAAATATATTCCTGGTTTAAGGATAAGGTACCATGGACAGGAGCTCTTGAATATTCAATTATGCCCAATATACCTGAATATGTATACAAAAACAGGAGAGGCGACTGCGGTATGCAGACATTCCTTTTTATCTCGATGCTCAGGTATAAGGGAATTCCTGTTAAGTGGCAAAGCGGATGGATGGTACCACCGGGTGCAGAAAACCTTCACGACTGGTGCGAGGTATATTTTGAAGGTACAGGATGGGTTCCTGTTGATGTTTCATATGACCTTCAGAAATCTGAGATTCAAAAGGTAAAGGAGTTCTACTATTCGGGCATTGACTCATACAGACTCATTGTAAATGAGGGCATTTCAGGACCGCTGCACCCTGCAAAGAAGTTCATGCGAAGCGAACCGTACGATTTTCAGAGAGGCGAGGCTGAATGGCGTGGAGGGAATCTCTACTTCGATAAATGGGATTACAATATGAAGATTGAATACCTGAAATAAAACAAGTCCACCAAGACACTAAGAAATACCAGGTTTACTTCCACAGAGTAAAAAAACTGGTGAACCTTGGAGCCTTGGTGGCAAAATGAAAAGACAATTATGAAACCTATCATTCTATTGCTTCTGCTACCAGCTGTTTTATCAGCACAGGTACCATTAAAATACGTCGATCCGTTAATAGGTACCGGGCCGGCAAGGACTATCAGCGCCCTGAAACACAGCGAATCAGCCAGCGAAGACAAGGGACAGAACTTCCCAGCCGTCGGAAGGCCATTCGGGATGACGCAATGGACACCGGAAACGAGAACAACAGAGGACAAGTGCGTTTCTCCATATTATTATAATGATAAATACATTACCGGATTCAGGGGAAGTCACTGGATGAGCGGAAGCTGCACTCAGGATTACGGAAGTGCAACACTTATGCCATTTACGACAGCCAAACCTGATACAATTAAGCGGGCACCGGTTTCTAAATTCAATCATAAAAATGAGATTGCGTCTCCGGCATATTACAGGCTACAGCTCGACAATTCGGATATTATAGCAGAACTGACAGGATCAGTCAGATCGGGAATGATGAGATTTACATTTCCCGGGAAAAACAGCAGTTTTATTATGATCAGGATGAACAGTGATGAGAAGGAAGGAAAAATATCAATGAATCCTGAAAAAACAGAGATAACAGGTTATAATCCTGTCCATCGTATATATCAGGGGAAGGGTAAAAAAGCAGGATTCAGCGGCTACTTCGTAATAAAATTCGATAAACCTTTTGAGCCGGTTCCTCAGCTTCTCAATGATCAGCAAATGATTATCAGCTTCTCAAATGAAAAAGTTATAAACGTCAGGATTGGCACGTCATTTACAGGTATTGACGCTGCAAGGGCTAATCTGGCTAAGGAGATACCGGACTGGAATTTTGAAGCAGTAAGAAAATCTACCGAAGATGTGTGGAATCAGACACTCGGTAAAGTAATTGTCAAGGGAGGAAGTGAGGAAGATTTTGTTAAGTTTTATACTGCGCTCTACCATGCGTATCAACTCCCCAGGATTGCAAGTGATGTTGACGGAAGCTATCAGGGATTTGCCCGGGATACACTGATTCATAAGACAGCAGGATTTGATTACTATGATGATTTTTCGATGTGGGATACATATAGGGCACTTCATCCTTTAATGACAATTCTCGAACCAAAAAGAAGTCTCGACATGGTAAAATCGCTAGTTCTTAAAGCAGAGCAGGGCGGATGGATGCCCATCTTTCCAGCATGGGGGCAATACACCGCTGCAATGATTGGTGATCATGTAAGTACAACAATTGCTGATGCTTACATGAAGGGCATTAAGGATTTTGACATCGAAAAAGCCTATAAATATATGAGGCAGAACGCATTTGACAGTCCCTCCCGGGAGGAATATGTCGACGGTAAAGGAAGACGTGCTCTTCAGAGCTATCTGAAGTACGGTTACATTCCACTTGAAGACAGTGTGTGGGATGCTTTTCACAGAAGAGAGCAGGTATCACGAACTCTCGAATATGCATTTGACGACTATGCTCTTTCGATGGTGGCAAAAGCGCTTGGTAAGAGTGAAGATTATAATACTCTCTTTAAAAGATCGGAGAACTGGAAGAATGTATTTGACAGCGGTTCCGGATTTGTAAGGGGAAGACATGCTGACGGCAGATGGATTGAACCCTTTGATCCTTACAGCAAAGCATCATTTATCTGTGAAGGAACTCCGTACCAGTACACCTGGTATGTACCTCACGATATTCCGGGTTTGATCTTACAGATGGGAGGTCAAGATTTGTTTATCTCAAAACTTAACGAATTCTTTGATAAGGGGCATTACTGGCATGGTAACGAGACAGATCATCAGGCTCCTTACCTCTTTGCGGTGGCAGGCCAACCTGAAAAAACACAGGAGTGGACACAAAAGATAATTAAGGAAGAGTATGGAACCGGTACGGGCGGATTAAGCGGTAATGAAGATGCCGGACAAATGTCAGCATGGCTCGCATTTTCAATGATGGGGTTCTATCCTGTTTGTCCTACTTCAAATCAGTATATTATAACCACGCCTTCATTTGATGAAATTAAAATATTACTTCCGGCAGGAAAGTTTTTCCTGATAAGTTCAGTAAAGAAGGATAGTGACAACAAATATATCAGGGCGATAACAAAAGATGGCGGAAGATACCCCGAATGGTTTATCACTCATGAAGATATTGTTAAGGGCAGCAGGTTCACTTTTCAGCTAGGACCAAAATTACTTATCAAATAGATTTGTTAAAAGATAGGAAGATTCCTCGCTTCGCCTCGGAATGACAGAAAATTATTTTATAATAAAACTACCTATCTGATAAACGCTGAAGGAGAGCAGCCATGCCATCACTGTTGTATAAACAACTGTAAAAAGAGCCCACTTCCAACTGCCTGATTCCCTTTTTATTGCAGCCACTACGCCAATACATGGAAAATATGTCAGTATAAACAGCATAAAGGAGAAGGCAACCAGAGGATTGAAAAGGTTTTTACCTGTTGCATCCTTCTGAGTTTGTATTTTCTGAACCAGAGATGTATTGCCGGAGTTGCTGTCGGCCTGGAAGATAACACCTAGTGTGCTCACTACAACCTCTTTCGCAGCTACACCTGACAAAATACTTACACTTAGTCTCCAGTCAAAGCCGAGTGGTTTCATAACCGGTTCAACTGCTTTGCCAATATATCCCATAAATGATTTGCTTTGTTTTTCACTACCTTGTTCCAGCCTTAAATTATTAAGCTGCTCAGTCTTCATCTGTGGAGGAAGTTCTGACATTTCAACTTTTGCCATCTCACCCGGATAATCCTTGGAATAACTTACATTCCGGGGAAAATAACTCAGGATCCAGACAATTATTGAAGCAAGAAGAATCACCCCGCCGATCTTTTTCAGATAGAGACCTGTCCTGAACCAGACATGTTTAAGGATGCTCCTTGATGTCGGTACACGATACGGAGGCAGTTCCATAACAAATGGAATCTCTTCTGATTTAAAGAATACTTTCTTAAGAAAAAGTGCAGAAAGAATAGCAAAAACAGCACCCAGTATATAGAGTAGAAAAAGTACTGTTCCCTGATTATCAGCGAAAAATGCACTTATAAAAAGGATGTAAACAGGCAGTCTTGCACTACACGACATGAAGGGAGTAATGAGCATAGTTATAAGCCGGTCGCGCCGGCTCTCAATAATCCTTGTTGCCATTATAGCCGGTACATTACACCCGAATCCCATAAATAGAGGAATAAAGGATTTTCCGTGAAGGCCGATTCTATGCATCAACTTATCCATAATAAATACCGCTCTTGCCATATAACCGGTATCTTCCATGAACGAAATGAAGAGAAACAGGATAACGATATTCGGAAGGAAAACTATTACCCCGCCAACACCTCCGATTATTCCCTCGACAATAAAATCTCTGAAAATGCCACCTGGCAAAAGGGAGGCTGTAAGCTCTGCAAGTTTTAACGTCCCAAGTTCCATCCAATGCTTTGGATACTCACCCAATTTGAAGGTAGTATAAAATGTCAGCCACATAAAGAGAACAAAAAGAGGAATCCCCAGATACTTATTTGTCAGATAGTTATCTATAATTTTTGTTTTTCTTAAGCGCTCAACCTTATTAATTTTAAGTGTCTCCTTCAATGCTCCTGATATAAATCCGTAGCGTAGGTCAGTTATGACTGTCTCAACAGGATCAGTGAACAACTTTTCGAGTTTGATGTATTCCTTTCTGGCAGTCTGGATAATTTCCATCGAGTTGGTACAGCGGGTGATGCTGTTCGAAAACTCTTTATCGTTTTCCAGCAATTCGATAGCAAGGTAACGAGCTGAAACAATGTTTGTAAAGGCCCTGTTCTCTTCTATCTTTATTTTTGCCTGCAAGGCACAGATAGAATTCTCTATTTCCGTGCCGTAGTTTATATGAATATGTCGAACAATTGGTTCCCTGTTCTCATAAACCTCAATAAGCTTATTGAAAAGATCCTTGATACCTTTACCTTTTGAACTTACAGTCGGAATAATAGGAACACCAAATAGTTTCCCTAGCGAGACATAATCCAGCATATCTCCCTTTTTCTCCAGTTCATCATACATGTTCAGGGCTATAACCACCTGAATTCCCATATCTATAAGCTGGGTTGTCAGGTAAAGGTTGCGTTCAAGATTTGAAGCGTCAACTATATTTACAACTATATCAGGCTTATTTTCAAATATATAATTACGAAGGTAGATTTCTTCAGGAGAATAACTCTTGAGAGAATAAGTTCCTGGCAGGTCTACAATTGAAAATGTATAACCCGATTGTTTGTAGCGTGCCTCTTTTGAGTCAACAGTAACACCTGCATAATTACCAACCTTTTCTCTTGAACCTGATGCGTAGTTAAATAGAGTGGTCTTTCCTGAATTCGGATTACCAACAAGAGCAATCTGTATATGTTTGCTTTTTTCGAGCCATCCGGTATTCTCATCATCACTGAAAAGAACTCCCTGAGATGAATTAATCTCTTTTGAAACGTTTCCTCTGTCGACCTCAATAAGCTGAGCCTCACTATTTCTCAGAGAGATGTGATAACCCATAATAAGGTATTCAATAGGATCTCTTAAAGGAGCCTTTTTTATAACAGACACCTTCTGGCCAACAACAAAGCCCATTTCTGATAGTCTTTGCCTGAACTGGCCTCTTCCCTTGATCTTCAGAATTATCCCCTCTTCGCCCTCAGCAAGATCATATAGTGTTGTCATCAGAAATATTCAATACATAAGAGAAACCAAATACTAAGAGAAATGTTCAGTTCAGGAAGGTGAAAAAAGTTCGGAGTTCGGTCCGCCAGCTGGCGGACGAAGTTCGGAGTTCGGAGTCCGGAGTAGTCAACATTTCAAGTCAACAACTTAACGAAGTCTCCCATTCTCCCAGTCCCCCAGTCTCCCATTCTCCCAGTCTAAGTCCTGTGCCTTGGGCTAGTCATGCTGAGCGGAGCTGAAGCATGACATTTGCCTTTATTCAACCTTCACCTTAACAACAATCTTCTTAATCGGGGAATTCTCACCAACTTTTACACCCGGACGGTGAATATCCGAAGGGAAAAATATAAAGAAATTCTCAGGAGTTGCTTTAAAATGGTTGCTCTTTTTTACAGTCATAAATTCAACCTCTTTTGCCGGATCATAGGGAACAGTAATTGAATCGAGGGCCGATAAGGGGGCCACGCTCATCTGTTCAACACCGCTTATAACATATTGAATATCAATGTAGTTTTTATGGGCTTCAAATCTTGCAACTTCCTCGTTTTTACTCAGATACTCACTTACAGGGGCAAAAGCATTATCGCCGTCAATTTCATATCTTTTTATCTCAAGTTTTGATAGATCATTACTTTTCAGAAATGTAAAAGACTTATCCCATCTTTCCTTGTTTTTGAAATATGAAACAGCGAACTCTTTTCTGTTTATGGAAGCATCAGGAGTCACTGTCCAGCCGTTAAGCCAATCCCCTTTTTCAAACCAGACATCAATTTTCTTATCGTTCCATGTCGCAGGGTCGTTGGAGCTTGTGCATCCTGCAAGATTTATCAAACCAGTTAATACCATGATTTTAATGAATAAGTTTTTCATAATTAAATAGTTAATTCGAAGTAGTCAATTATTCTGAATAGTTTCAGTACTAAGTACAATGTTAATAATTATGAGATGAATTTCAAACAAAAAAATTATTAGCTATTTATCGCAGGTAATCACTTACTTTCCGGCTAAGCTCCTTTTTTATCTGTTCCCAGGTCTGTCCCTTATGACTCACAGGAGATTCACTGTTGGCGGGGGTTGGGAAGGGGGTTATAACATTAAATGACCATTGAATGACTTAGAATTACCGAACCGAGGGCCTAAAATGAATCTGCTTCGCTTTCAACCCAAATTTACCATGCATTTCAACAAAATATTTGCAATAACTCAGAAAGCTATCTCTTTTTTCAACAAATATTTATTCACAACCGACAGTAATAGCTCTTTCTTTATGGGTTTTGAAAGATAATCATCAAATCCAGAAGACATAATCCTGATTTTGTCAGAATCCTGAGCATAGGCAGTAAGTGCCAAAACAGGAATTTTACTATTGAACTCTTTAATAATTCTTGTGGCTTCGATCCCGCCCATCCTTGGCATCTTTATATCCATAATTATCAGGTCAAAGTGTTTGCCTGTCTTTACATAATCAACAGCTTCAATACCATCAATGGCTCTTACAATTTCAATATTACTCTGATTAAGAATATATTTCAGTAAAAGAAAGTTATTCTCCTCATCCTCGGCAATCAGTATAGTTTTTTTCTTTTGCAAAGGCAATATGCTCTCACTGTCAACCTTTTGATTGATTACAGGTGCTGATTCTACTCTATCATATGGAACGGTAAAGTAAAATGCAGACCCTTTCTCTTCAGTAGATTCCATCCAGATTTTTCCACCAAGCAATCCGACATAGGCTTTTGACAGAGAAAGGCCAAGACCTGTTCCACCGCCGGTTCTGGTAAAAGTATTATCGACCTGAAAAAATCGCTCAAAAATTCTGTCATGGTCTTTTTTCGAAATTCCAATACCTGTATCTTTTACAAAAAATTCAATGAAATCTCCTTTAAGAATATAGCCAAAATCGATCATCCCATTTTCTGTAAATTTAAATGCATTATTAAGAAGGTTCGACAATATCTGTTCGAGCTTGGTTTCATCTATTTTTGTAATTGCATTATTATTCTCCAATCCCTTATTTAGACTCAGAGACAAATTCATCTTTTCTGCCCTCAGTCTGAATTGCTCGTAAATAAGATCAACTATTTTATTAAGATTCACTTCTTTAATATTCAGCTTTTCCTGACCGGCATCAATAGTTGCAATGTTAACAATATGCGTAATAATTGATAGTAGCTGGTCGCTGCTCTGGCACATTATCTGACTAAAATTTCTGGCATTTTCGGGGGAGGTAGCCGGATCCTCCAGCATTGCTGAAAACCCGACTATTGCATTCATCGGTGTTCTGATCTCATGCGAAATATTATGCAGAAATGCAGATTTAAGTCTGTCACTCTCTTCAGCTTTTTCCTTTGCCTGTATAAGTGCCTCCTCAATTTTTTTGCGGGGAGTTATATCTGAAACATATCCTTCCAGTGCTACCAGGCCCGACTCATCAAAGACACCACGGCCTCGTTCCCATACCCACTTGATTTCACCATCTCTAGTTACGATCCGGTATTCTATTTGGTAAGCCTTTTTTCCACTAATTGCCGATTGAATTTCACCCCACACAAATGACTGATCTTTAACATGTATCAATGAATTGAAAGATCTGACACTATTATCTATAAAATCAGATAAATCAAAACCGGTCAGTTCTGTAATACCTTCGCTCAGATATTCCATCGACCATTCATGGTCGTTACGACATCTGTAGACTACCCCATTAAGGTTATTTATAATAGAAGATATTTTATTGTTACTTTGGATAAGCTGCTTTTCAAGCACCTTCTGATCTGTTATATCAGATGTAAATCCAGCCAGCATTGGCAAATTATCAGGACTTTCTATAGGAAATTTTATTGTTTCATAAATTCTCCCGTTCAATTCCTCAATAATCCTTACCGGCACTTTCTCGTTCAAAACTTTGAGATCATCGCTTATCATTTGTTTGGAGAGCTCTGAGGGAAACAACTCATCCATTGTTTTACCAATTGCATCTTCCACAGGCATTCCAAGCATTTTCTCAAAATTTCTGCTTAGCCTTACAGGTCTTACTTCATTATCTTTAAAGAACACAAAGTATGGACTATGCTCCATGAATGCTGTAAATATTGCTTCGCTGCGCAACAGAGCCTTTTCCACCTCCTCCTTAGCTTTCAGTATCTCCGATTTCCGAAGGGCTGATTTGATCGCTGAATCCAGGCGTGAGAGGTTTTGTTTCAGAATATAGTCATCGGCTCCTGCCTTCATACATTCCACAGCAATCTCCTCATTAACTGATCCGGTTACAAGAATGAAAGGAACAAGAGGCGAAATGTCGCGTGTAATAATCAATGCCATCATCCCATTGAATTGAGGGAGATTATAGTCGGAAAGGACTATATCAGGTGCGTAATCTGTCAGGGCTCTGGTAAAATCGTCTTTCGTATCTACAAGCGAAAACTCAAATTTAAGTCCTGTGCGACGAAGCTGTGTAACCAGAAGATCTGCTTCAACTTCTACGTCTTCTACAATCAGGATTTTCAGTTTACCTTCCATATTCAATTAAATTACTATATGCAATATTACAGGCGTTACGCATTGTGCATTGGGCATTAGGCACTAGGCGATGGGCAGAGTAAAAATAAACCTGCTTCCTTTGCCGACCTCACTCTCCACCCAGATTTTTCCACCATTAATTTCAACAAAATCCTTACACAGAATAAGTCCCAGTCCTGTTCCCTTTTCTCTGGCGGTACCTTCAGTGCTCAATGTATTTTCGAGTCTGAAAAGTTTATCAATATTCTCTCTTGCAATGCCGACACCTGAATCTGTGACAGAAATTTCAATCATACCGCTATATTCTGTTGAAGCAATAATTATGTTTTTGATCTTAGCCTGACTATCAATTAGCGCAATTGTTGATAAGGTACATTTTTTTAGATGTACAATCTGAGGTTTGAATTCAATTTTTCCTGTCTGCGATCTTGCCCATAACAGAAGATTAACTTCATAACCGGCTGATCTTAAAACTCGTGATGAAGCATCGTTGACCTCTTTTGTGTCGTCAACGAGGAGAATTGTCTTTTCGGATTTCATTTTATACTTTCATTTTTCATTTTCATTTGCTTTGCGTCATTTGGGAAATTATTGACCCCCTTCCTAGCCTTCCCCCAAGTGGGAAGGAAACCTTTCCCCCCTGGGGGAAAATGAAAGGGGGTTTGGTCCAAAAAAAGACTAAATTTAATTCAACGGCAATTTTACAGAGATCGACGTTCCTTTTCCAGCGGTGCTTTCAACAGTTATTGATCCTTTATGCGCTTCAACAATTCTTTTTGCGATTGATAATCCCAGACCGGTTGATTTTTCTCCGCCGGTGCTTTTAACACTGGTTTTCTGAAATGGTTTAAATAGTTTATCCAGTTCGGTTTCCGGAATTCCTTGTCCCTGGTCGCGTACAGCAATAACGACAGAATTATCAATATTTGATATTTCAACTTTCACTGTTGCCCAAGGCAGAGAGAACTTGATTGCATTAGAAATCAGGTTATTGAAAACCTGCTCCATCTTGGGAGCATCAACAAAAACAATTGTTCCCGGATTTTTATCAATAAGATCAATTTCAATGTTCTTTTTATGTGAAAGAACTCTGTTTAATCCAATAATTTTTGCCATTAACTTTTCTATTGGAATATGTTCCTGATTCAGATCAATCTTGCCTGATTCTATCCGGGTAATGTCGAGAAGATCATCGATAAGTGCAAGCATGAATTGCGATGAAGAGTTTATAATATCAAGAAATTCTTTATGTTCTGCCGACAAAATGGTTTTCGTTTCGTCAATAAGGAAATCTGAATAGGAAGATATAATTCCGATAGGATTTCGGAGATCATGCGCTGCCATTCCAAGAAATTTATTTTTGAGATCATTCAAGTGAACGAGTTCTGCATTTTTTCTAGCGAGTTCGCGCTGCAGATTAACTAGTTCATTGTTCAGAGCAGTTATGTCGTTGTAAATCCTGTGGTCTTCATCAACTTTAAGTTTCTCATTGTCATATTTTTCCTTGACTAATCTTCTGATAGTATTGGTTTGCTCATTATTGATTTCCTGAATCTGGTTAATTAGCTCGAATAATTCAGTCTTATTTCTGGATGCTACAATTAATAAATCGGGATCTGAAAATACTCCGCCGAAAACAAATGGAACCAATGCTTTATCGATAGTAATGTCGATCTGGTACAGGAATGCCATATGTTTTTCTTTGACCTGCTGAAGAAAATCAAGGAATCGCTGTCGTGAATGCTGACCTATTAAGCTGAAAAGGAGCTTTCCTTCAGGAGATAATCCTGACAGCCCAATACTGTCTCTCAACACTTTCGTTACCACTCCTTTCTGGTCACAAAGGATAGTAAAACCGTGATTCTGATCTGTAATATCCATTATATCTATGCTGAAATCATTTGTTTTGCTTTTTCAACGGCTAACCTGGCATTTGGAGCATAACCGTCGGCACCAAACCATTCCCATGATGTTGTCTTTCCATTTATTGCATTACCACCAATCAGAATTTTAGTATTTCTTCCTGTATCACTATGCTTTATCTCATGTACAATATTTTTAAGTATGCTGCGATGATAAGGCATAGCTATAGAAAGCCCAACAACTTCCGCACCATTCTCTTCAATAGCTTTAAGTATTATTGATCCCGGAGTATTAGCTCCCAGATAATAGGTATCCCACCCCTCCATTTCAAAAAAATCTGTAACCATGCGCATTCCGATTTCATGTAATTCACCACCGACACATGCACTTACAAGCTTATGACCAACACGTTCAGTAGTAAACAGATACGGATAAAGTTGCGACATTATCAGTTGGGTTGCTGCAGAACAGAAGTGTTCTTTTGCCACGCTGATCTGATTCGAGAGCCACAACCTGCCGATCTCATACTGCGATTTCTGAAACACATCGATATATAAATCTTTAATCGGTGTTCCTTTCTCTGCTTCAGATAGAATCAGCCTGCTTGCCGAATTACGATCTCCCTGTAATAAAAAAGAGATATATTCTTTTGCAATTTTACCAATTGCTGTCCGTTCATCAATATAACTTTCGTCGCTTTTTACCGGCTGTTTCAGCTGGTCTATTCCTTCGACAATCATCCGTGATACAGCTTTATAAACATCATCAGGACATTCATCGCGCAAAACGGCATCGGTGCATTCAAGAGTCCTGAGCGTTGCATCGTCAGGCAATTTAAGACCTGCGAACAGTAATTTAACCCATGCCACATAATCGCGGAATATCTGTGGATCGTCAGCAAGAACTGCTTCAGTAAGGAATGGAAGGTGATATCCGGCATCCCTTATGCTAATACTCCTGCCCCGGTCACCATATCGTTTCCACGATTCTGGCTGCATAGAATACTGTTTATCGACAATCTTCTCTGAAAGCACCTGGCTTCTCATTGAGATGTGGAGCTCGAGTTTTGTTTTTAAGTCTTCCATAATTCTTACATATTACTAAAAACTTCAATTGTATTGGGTGTCATTTGCTTCGCGTCATTTGTCCTTCGGCCGTAATTCGGTTGTCATTTACTCCGTGTCATTTGCCCTTCGGGCGTCATTTGCTTCGCTGTCATTCACTTCTTGTCATTTGGCCTGCGGCTGGTGGACGTCATTCATTGTAATTCAATTGTCATTTGGTTGTTATTCGGTTGTCATTCTATTTGCCTATTCCATTAGCTGCAGAGCAGCGATCTATTTGTAGTAAACGAAGTATCTATTTAGTTAAAGCCGCATAGCGGCGACCTATTAATTTTCAATCCAGTCAAACAAATATTTTTCATCATATTCAATTTCAAATTTTTTCAGCAAATCAATATATTCTTCCTTAAAGGATTGTTTCTTATGATGTTCCTGCTGATTTATAATATATTTGATCACATCATCAATCTGAGAACGTGAATATGAAAATACACCATACCCTCTTTGCCATTCAAATCTACCTTTTACCCAACCTTTTGTATTGATGAATTTTGAGGATATAGCCTTAACTTCTTCCATAAAATCTGCCATAGTTATTGTTGTTCCAAATCCTACGAATAAATGCATATGGTCGGTGACATTATTTATTGCCAGCAATTTTTGATTCCGGTTTTGAACAATTCCTGTAATGTATTTTTGGAGTTCATCGTTATGTTTTGGCAAGAGGAGGTTTTGCTTTCCTTTGACGGTAAAAACAAAATGTAAATATACCTGACTGTATGTGTTTGCCATAACCAATATTTTTAATAGGTCGCCGCGATGCGGCTAAAAACAAATGTTGCCATATCTTCTACAAATAGGTCGCCGAGATGCGGCTAAAAACAAAATTCGTCATATTTTCCTACAAATAGGTCGCCGCTATGCGGCTAAAAACAAATTTCGCCATCTTTACTACAAATAGGTCGCCGCGATGCGGCTAGAAACAAATTTCGTCATATCTTCTACAAATAGGTCGCCGCGATACGGCTAAAAACAAATTTCGTCATATTTACTACAAATAGGCCGCCGCGATACGGCTAAAAACAAATGTTGTCATATCTTTCTACAAATAGGTCGCCGCGATGCGGCTAAAAACAAATTTCGTCATATTTTCTACAAATAGGCCGCCGCGAAGCGGCTAAAAACAAATTTCGCCATATTCTTCTACAAATAGGTCGCCGCGATGCGGCTAAAAACAAATTTCGTCATATCTTCTACAAATAGGTCGCCGCGATGCGGCTAAAAACAAATTTCGTCATATCTTTCTACAAATAGGTCGCCGCGATACGGCTAAAAACAAATGTTGCCATATCTTCTACAAATAGGTCGCCGCGATGCGGCTAAAAACAAATGTTGCCATATCTTCTACAAATAGGTCGCCGCGATGCGGCTAGAAACAAATTTCGTCATATTTTCTACAAATAGGCCGCCGCGAAGCGGCTAGAAACAAATTTCGTCATATTTTCTACAAATAGGTCGCCGCGATGCGGCTAAAAACAAATGTTGCCATATCTTCTACAAATAGGTCGCCGCGATGCGGCTAAAAACAAATTTCGTCATATTTACTACAAATAGGTCGCCGCGATACGGCTAAAAACAAATGTTGCCATATCTTCTACAAATAGGTCGCCGCGATACGGCTAAAAACAAATTTTGTCATCTTTTCTACAAACAGTTAGCTGCAGAGCAGCGACCTATTTGTAGGAAACCTAGTAAAGATTTAATCAAAGCCGCATAGCGGCGACCTATTATTCTATACATTCGATCCATTATATTAATTAATTCACCGCAATGTGGCTCATTTATACAAATATACGCCACCATTGTTCTTTCCGTCATTTATCTCTGATTCAAAATATTCATCCATAAGTACTTTGAAATTTTTCGGATTCAGATACCGTGCTGTGATTTTTACTGAGTTATCGGAATTGATCCGCACCTTCCCATAGTTGTAAACATATCCCTTTCCCTTTGGATTACTTATCAGCTTAGAATCTGAAAAAACCACAAATGCCAGTTTGTTTCTGGCAGCGCCGGGTGCAAAATATTCGTAAGTATTTATTTCCATTCCCGAAACGGCATCAGGAGCAGAAGATTGTTCCTTATTATCAATAAATAACTTGCATTGAGCATAATGCATAACAACCCTTACTTTTTCGCCTGAATTCAATGATTGCATTAATTCATCAAAATTAAGAATCTGTTTTGACTGTGCACTTGATACAAAACCTGTTGTAAAAAGAATAAAAACGATTAAAATCCTGCGGGCAATAAACAACAGGTCTTTATGCACATGTCTGACTATATATTTATAATAACCCATAATCTAAATATTCTTTTGGTTTATTAATGTCTGCTATTTACCTGGAATTGCCTGCTGCAGACTGCCGGCCTCCAACAATTCCCTGAATCTCTTTTCGTTTGCAGAAAAGATGGTCTCTTCAACCAAATCTTTCCACCTCGTAATCATCAAATTATCAGGACAATCAATTTTCGCAGTAAGTGAAATAATCCTTGTAACCTCGCAGATATTCGCTGATTGCAGATCAAGAATAAATAATTTTAGAAATTCCCTGTCGTGACCGGAAAGAACAAACTCAGGGACTATTACATTCAGGTTTTCAGTTCCGGTTTCAATATCAGAAGATAAGACTCCTTCCCCTTCTTTTAAAGTAAACCAGACATTGGTACCCTTTCCCTCTTCCGAATCTATGCCAATCTCCCCTCCCATCGCCGTAACAGCAAGTTCACAATATGCCAGGCCAATACCTGTTGAGCTGTTATAGAGAGTCTCTTTCCGTGTGCCTTGATTACCCATTTTGAAAAGGTTTTCAAGATGCTCCTTCGGAATACCG
This sequence comes from Bacteroidales bacterium, assembly GCA_038207725.1. Lineage (GTDB taxonomy): Bacteria > Bacteroidota > Bacteroidia > Bacteroidales > VadinHA17 > LD21. The sequence goes on from JBBQZN010000029.1 coordinate 44,058, forward strand.
CTACCATTATCTTTAATACTGATCAAAACCATTTCATCTTTTCTTGCTGCTGATATCTGAATTATGCCACCTGAAGATGTATATTTAACCGCATTGCTCAGTAAGTTGGCAAGAACCCTGTTCACAATATGCCTGTCAGCATTGATCCAGCATGATGAAGAGATATCAGTAGTAAGATTTATTGAGGAACCTGCCAGAAGCGGGGAAAACTTTTCAACAGATTTATTTACCAGTGACCCAAGCTTGGCATTTTCCAACTCAATTCTCATAGTCTGTGATTCAAATTTATGGACCTCAAGCATATTGAGTATCAGATCGAGCATCTCAAATGAAATCTGCCGTATTATCTTTTTGGGGGTTGAAGGGAAGTTTTCAGAATCGGTAAGGTTGAGAATAACATTCAACGGATTTTTAAGGTCGTGTATCATCATCCTAACCATTTGCTGGTGAAAGGCATGGAGCTTTTGAATCTCATCGTACGCTATACGGAGTTTTTCAGATTGTTTGGCATTAAAGTCCTTCTGTTCGAGTATTTCCCTGTTTTTAATTCCAAGCTCCTGTGCCAGCTCAAATTTCTGAACTGCATAACCTGAAATTGAATCTCTCATACTTTCAAGATGCCTTGTACGCTCCTTCACCTTCTGTTCAACAAGCTTATCCATATCTTCTATCTGGCTCATAATCTGCATGTTTTCGGATAATAAATTCCTGTAAAGCCTGAAAAAATAAAATGCAGATCCGGCACAAAGTAATATGAGCGATAATATAATAACTATTAAAATGACCTTTTCTGGCATTATATAAAAAGTTAACAGAACATGTTATAAATCAACTGTGTAATGTAGCAAATTATTTGTTATTTATGAACGCATTTATATAGTTTAGTTAAAGATTTTTACTACTTTTATTTATAATTTCACAGCGTCATAAATATAGTGATTGACTGCTAATTATAAGCATCAACAATGAACGAATACCAGATACTGATTGTAGATGATGATCCGAAACAGCTTAAAATACTTACCGGGCATCTTATTGAGTATAATCCTGATTACAAGCTGCTTATAGCTACAAATGGTAAGGCAGGTATCGAGGTGGCGCTTAAAAACAGACCTGATCTTATACTCATGGACTGGGAGATGCCTGTAATGAACGGACTCGATGCGATCAGGCAACTGAAATCGCTCGACGAAACTATGTCGATACCAATTATTATGATTACAGGCACACATGGTGAGACTGAAAAGCTCAGAGAAGCGCTTGATGCAGGGGCAATAGATTTCATAAATAAGCCCTACAATTCAGTTGAACTAATATCGAGGATACGCACCCAGATAAGGCAGATTGAGATTTACAGGAAATCGACTGCCCAGCAGGAGATCATTAATAAGCAGGAAAAGAATCTGGATGAGAAGGAGAAGGAACTATTGAGGAGTCAGCTTGATCATCAGCAGAAACAGCTTACAATGCAGACAGTTAATATTGTTCAGAACAGTGAACTGCTTCAATCA
>JBBQZN010000030.1:0-42632 GCA_038207725.1 Bacteroidales bacterium
TTTTCGGCGCCCGACCCGAAAACTGCAAACTGAGTGTCGTGTCCGGTTGCAACAACAGGGATCCCCACAGGAATACCGGTTTCTCCCGATGCTTTCTCATTTATTTTACCGGTTATAGTACCCGCTTCAACAGGTTTTCCCAGTTTTTCTATCGGAAAATTTATTTTGTTTATTATGTTCTCTGAAAATCCCCGGGTTGAGAGATTTGTAAGCATCGATGTTCCGGCCATTGTTGTATCATTCACCATGTCGCCGGTGAGCATGAAAGAAAATATGGAGGGAATGAAAAGGAATCTGTGACTCTTTTCGACTATTTCCGGTTTATTTTCGACAAACCAGATGAGTTTGTTAATAGTATTGAATGTGAAGGGAAGAACACCTGCTTCTCTATATAAGTCATTGAGAGAAATATACTTATCAATATTTGCCATTACAGGATGTGTCCTTTCACACTGCCACGAAATAACGGGATACAGCATCTTTCCTGATTTGTCGAAAAGGGTTCCGTCGACCCCGAATGTTGTGACAGTTACACCGGCAATTTTATTTTTATCAATTTGTGAGATAACTTTCTTTGAAGCGCGGCACATCTTTTCCCAGATCTCATTTACATCCCATATTCTGTAAGCAGGATTAAACGGATCGGGCTGTGTATTATTTGAATAGGATTCTGAGGAAAGGATCTCTCCCTTGCTGTTAATTGCAACTGCCCTCACATTTGTTGCGCCACAATCGAATACGATTACAATATCACCTTTACTCATCAACCGATCCCTTTAAGAAATGACATGGAGGCTCCTGCTGCTATAAGGGCAATAAGATAGAATACAAGTCCTATTACAATCAGTACTCCCAGATACACAAAGTAAGATTTCAGATTCTTTATTGCTTTCTTAAGTTCCTCTTTATTCAGGGTTTCAACTGCTTTTGCTGTATGTTTTGAGAAGCGGAACAGATACAAAACCGGGAAAAAATATACTGCTGCCATAAGAATAAATAATATTATTATCAGCGATTCAGGTAATCCTGGCCCGGCTTTGCCTGAATTAAAAGCTGTCAGGAATGTACCCATTATCAGTCCGATAATAATCAATAATCCCAGCAGAATAAAGCCCAGGATTGACATAAACATTGCCCATTTTCTGATTGTATTCAGGTGACCTAAGCTCTCCTGTTCTATTTCTATTGTTTTGATTTCAGTGATGTTTTCCATATTCGAATATGTTTTTTCAGGATAAGTGTAGAAAAGAATAAAGGTCCAATTTATTCGTAAATCAGGAGAATTCCAAATGCATTAAGGCGAAAAGGAACTGCGCAATCTTATAAGCAGCCCTTAAATACAAAACCCGGCTCATCACTGGGTTATTGTTTTATTTATAGATATCTTTTCTATGTCCAACTGAGGTATTGCATAGCCTTTATTAGCTTTGGCTTTGCGTTCTTTTATTTCCTCAAGCTCAATCTCTATTTATATGTCGCCCCGTAGGTTGCACATGCCCTGTAATCCGATCCCTCTTTATCCATTCCGAAGGCATTCCATGAACTTGGTCTGAAGATTTTCTCTTCAGCAACGTTATGCATGCAAACCGGTATTCTCAGGATTGAAGCAAGGGTTATAAGGTCGGCTCCGATATGGCCGTAACTCGAGGCACTGTGGTTCGCACCCCAGTTGGCCATTACAGAATATACATCAGTGAAAGGGCCTTTGCCGGTAAGTCGTGGTGCGAACCATGTTGTTGGCCATGTAGGATTTGTTCTGTCGGTAAGTATTTTATTCATTTTTTCAGGAAGCTCAACTGTCCAGCCTTCGGCAAGCTGAAGCACAGGTCCGAGACCTTTTACAAGGTTTACCCTTGAAATGGTTATTGGCATAGTCCCTTTCGTGTCGAACTGTGAAGAGAATCCTCCGCCCCTGAAATATCCTGTATCAGCCGGTTCCCAGGTTGTTGCTTCAAGGCATGCTTCAGCATCTTTTGAGGTAATATCCCAGAAAGGCTTAATGCATGCTTCACCTTTCTTTTCCTGTCTTCCTGAAAAATCAAGAGATGAAGCACCTGAATTTATAAGATGAATAACGCCATTGGCAGCCAGTCCTTCAGGTTTCATCTTTGTAACCCTTTTGATTGCTTTCGGACTCCAGTAGGTACGTATATCGGAGAACATCTGTGATGTATTAGTGAGCAGGTAGCCAAAGAGCATTGGAACTCCGTTCATCGCATCATTCTCAGTTGCAACAAGATATGGAGGCCTGATGCCGTTCCAATCGAATGATGAGCAGAGTATAGCTTCAAGAAAATCACCGTTAGGCATATGGTCAGTCCACTGTCTTTGTCCCTGGAATCCTGAGAGAATTGCATTATGTCCGAGCGCTTCTTCCCCGAATCCCAGTTTCTTAAGTTTCGGGTTGCCCACCATAAGATCGCGGGCTATGAGTGTCATTTTTACTACTGTTTCCCACTCCTTATCCTTTTGTTTTCTCGATTTAGGTGTTTTGTTTGTATCCTTTCCTTCTTTGCAATGTTTTTTTGTCCACTCAAGGGCTCTAACGAATTCAGTTTTATCGAAAATCTCTTCGTTAAGACGGCGGTTGAATTCGCTCATGTCGACGTATTCATTTCTCATCCCAAGGTATTCCTGGAAAAAGTCCTCTCGTACTATTGATCCTGCAATACCCATTGATACAGAGCCCATTGAGAGATATGACTTTTCCTTCATAAATGAAGCAGCGAGAGCGGCTTTTACAAACCTCAGAACCTTTTCGCTAACATCATCGGGAATTGACTGGTCGCCTGAATCCTGTACATCGTGTCCGTATATTCCGAATGCCGGAATCCCCTTCATTGCGTGACCTGCAAGTGCAGCGGCAAGGTAGACTGCCCCTGGCCGTTCGGTACCGTTGAAACCCCAGATTGCCTTAGGTATATCGGGATTCATATCGATTGTTTCGCTGCCATAACACCAGCATGGAGTTACGGTGAGGCTAACACCAACACCAAGCCTGCTGAATTTTTCGGCACACATGGCAGCCTCCGCCACGCCCCCAATGCAGGTATCGGCAATCACACATTCAACCGGCTTCCCGTCAGGATATCTGAGGTTTTTTGAGATCAGTTTTGCGGCACTCTTCGCCATGTTCATAGTCTGATCTTCAAGTGATTCGCGTACACCATTCATTCTTCCGTCGATTGCGGGACGAATTCCCACTTTGGGGTAAGCACCGATAACTGTCTGGTAATTAGTATTTACCTTTAATTCACCTTTAGTCATTATATTAAATTTTAATAATATTTATTCTGATTTGAAGCATAACAAATATAAGTTTTTTTAAATATAAAATGACATGTTCGCTATCTTGTTCAGGCGATTGGAAATTTTAAATTCCCTAACACAAAGGTACACTAAGGTATTCACAAAGGTTTATGAATATAATAGGTTAGATCAACCAAACTCTTATAGTTTTGTTTGTTTGTAAGTGTTATCTGCTTTAACTTTATAAAATCAAGTCAAAATGAATTTTGATCGAAAATGGGTTAAAAGTAAAATTGAACCACTATGAAAAAACAAATTACCTGGCTGATTTTTCTAACACTCTTTATAATTATTCCGTTATCTGGGCAGGATGATAATGGTGAAAAGAAGAATACGCTTTCGGATCCTCTGAATGATAAATTTGCCCTTTTCGCAAGCGAAGATCTGCTTGAAATTACAATGAGGCTCGATCTGACCAGTTTTATCAGGAAAAACTTAAACCGTTCATTTATTGATGCTGAATTCACAATTCACCTTAATAAAACGGATTCTATTTTCAATAAAATAAAGGTAAAGGCCAGGGGAAATTTCCGATATGATAACTGCAGTTTTCCTCCTATGGAACTAAGTTTTAAAAAGCAGATACATGCTTATTCCGATTCCGATTATATTAAAAAGGTCAAGCTTGTAACTCATTGTGCAAATGGCGAAATAAGCAATAACTATGTGTTAAGGGAGTATCTTGTATACAAGCTTTTTAATGTTCTTAGCGATACAAGTTTCAAAGTCAGATTAGTGAAGATAACCTATATTGATACTCAACAAAAGAGAAAGACAATTACACAATACGGTTTTATGATTGAACCTGATGAGCTTCTTGCTGAGCGGTTAAATTGCACTGTTGTGAAAACAAAGAATCTCACTCAGAAACATATTTTCCCCGAAATGATGGATAAGGTCTCGATATTTAATTATATGATAGCAAACTGGGATTGGAATATACCCTATCTGCAGAATGTTATAATTATTAAACCACGGGTTACTGCGAACTACTCACTTGGACTGGCAGTACCTTATGATTTCGACCTGAGTGGTCTGGTTAATGTAACTTATGGTACAGTGCCACCAGAATACGGCTTAACTACTTCACGTGACCGGATCTTTCTTGGAATTTGCAGGAGCGAGGATGTTTTTCGTAAGGATCTTAAATTTTTCCTGAGCAAGAAGGAAGAACTCTACAGTACGATTAATGATTTTCAATATTTAAATCAGAGAGCGAAAAAGGATATAACCGGTTTCCTGGGGGAATTCTTTAATCAGATTGATGACAAACAAGAACTTGATTACCTGATATATACGTTTACAGGTACTTGTAAGAAACTCTAAAATTCAAAATTTTATTCTGACGATGTCTCTGTAGGTTTTTAAGCTCCCTTTTTTATACCTTTGGGGCTTCATAAAACATTCATATCGATGCAAAAAGCACGACGTTTGCCGCCATGGCTTAAAATGCAGAGGGCCAGCGGAGAAAATTACTCAATGGTAAAACATGTTGTAGTGGAAAACCATCTGCATACAATCTGCACCAGCGGTAATTGTCCGAACATTGGTGAATGCTGGAATGCTGGTACTGCAACCTTTATGATACTTGGTGAAATTTGTACAAGGGCATGTAAATTTTGTGCCACAAAAACCGGCAGGCCGCTTCCTCCCGACACTCAGGAAGCAAACAGACTCGCTGAATCAATAAAAGCGATGAAACTAAAGCATTGTGTAATTACTTCTGTCGATCGTGATGATCTTCCCGATGGAGGTGCTTCGTTCTGGGCTGAAACAATAATGAGGATTAAAGAGGTGAATCCGCGAACAACAATGGAGACACTGATTCCCGATTTTGACGGAAAAAATGAGAATATTCAGAAGATAATCGATGCAGGTCCTGATGTTGTTTCGCATAATGTTGAAACAGTAAGGCGTCTGACAGCAATTATCAGGACAAAAGCGAAATACGATACGAGTCTGGGGGTGCTGAGATATATTTCTGAAAACGGGAAGGTTGCCAAATCGGGATTCATGCTTGGACTGGGTGAGAAAGAGGAAGAGGTTATTGAGACAATAAAGGATATTTATGAAACCGGTTGTAAAATCCTCACTATAGGACAATATCTTAAACCCGGCAAAGACTATATGGAAGTGCTTGAGTATATAACACCTGAGAAGTTTGAGGAGTATCGGCTACTGGCACTTGAAACCGGTTTTTCATTTGTTGAAAGCAGTCCGCTCGTGAGGTCCTCTTTTCATGCAGAAAATCATGTTATGGCTCATTAAAATTCATTATATTGTCATCTCTTAACAATATTTTGAGTATTGAGTTATAAGGTTGTATATAAGGATATTGGACAAAAAGATTATAAGGAAACCTGGGATTATCAGACGGAAATCTTTTCAAAGCTTGTAGAAAGCAAAAAGAGTGGTAAAGATATACCGTTGACAGATAAGGAAGATCTTCCGGGAACACTCATTTTCGTTGAACACCCTCATGTTTACACACTTGGGAAAAGCGGGTCGGAAAACAATCTTCTGCTCGACTATATCCAGTTACAGGCAAAGGATGCCTCTTTCTACAAGATAGACCGGGGAGGCGATATTACTTACCATGGTCCCGGTCAGATAGTGGGATATCCGATATTTGATCTTGAGAAGATTCAGATTGGTCTGAAAGAGTATATATACAGGCTTGAAGAGGCAATTATAAAAAGTGTTGCAGAACTTGGGATCTCTGCATGCAGGCTTGAAGGAGGCACCGGAGTATGGCTTGATCCGGAAGTTCCGGGAAGGGCAAGGAAATTATGTGCAATAGGAGTGAAAGCCAGCAAGTATGTGACAATGCATGGATTTGCTTTCAATGTAAATACTAACCTGGCATATTTTAATCACATAAATCCATGCGGATTTACCGATAAAGGTGTTACTTCACTTGAACAGGAGCTGGGGAGTAAACAGGATATGGAGAATATTAAAAATATTGTAAAAAAGAATCTTCTGGATGTGTTTGATCTGAAGTTGATTAACTAAAAGTGCAGGATGGAAAAGAGATGGGTTGTGAAGGAAAAAGGCGATATTGCAGTTGTAAAACAGCTGGCAGTATCCCTTGGTGTATCGGAGTCTCTTGCCAACCTTATGGTTCAAAGAAATATAACATCACGCGAGGAAGCAAAAGCTTTCTTCACACCAAGCCTTGATTACCTTCACGATCCTTTCCTGATGAAGGATATGAATATTGCGGTTGACCGAATCTCAACTGCAATCAAGAAGAATGAGAGAATCCTTGTTTACGGCGATTATGATGTTGATGGTACAACTGCTGTTGCATTGATGTACTCATTCCTTAAGGACCAGTATTCAAATGTTGAATATTATATACCTGACAGATATAAAGAGGGATACGGAGTTTCTTTTCAGGGACTCGATTATGCATATCAGCAGAATTGCAAGGTTGTAATAACACTCGACTGCGGTATCAAGGCAGTTGAAAAAGTAAAATATGCCCGCACAAAAGGGCTCGATGTCATAATCTGCGATCATCATTATCCAGGCGATGAAATCCCGAAAGCAGTTGCTGTTCTCGACCCGAAGCAACCATCATGTAACTACCCATATAAAGAACTCTCAGGTTGCGGCGTCGGGTTCAAATTAATACAGGCATATTCGAGGGTGCATGGCATTCCATTCAGCAATATTTACAATTATCTCGACCTTGTTGCTGTTAGTATAGCATCCGATATTGTTCCTTTAACCGGTGAGAACAGAGTACTCGCTTACTTCGGACTGAAACAGCTGAATGAATCACCAAGGATGGGCCTGAAAGAAATAATACGCGAATCGGAAGTTTCACGGGCGCTCACAATTGAGGATGTTGTATTTAAAATAGGTCCGAGAATAAATGCAGCCGGCAGAATGGAAACCGGAAGCAAGGCTGTAGACCTGCTGGTTTCATGCGATAGCCGTCTGGCAACAGGTATAAGCAAGGAGATAAATAACTTTAATATTGAGAGAAGAAGTGTCGACCGGATAATCACCGCAGAGGCAATGAGGATGATCTCGGAAGATCAGAGAACTGTAAATTCAAGAACTACAGTGCTTTATAATCCTACTTGGAAAAAGGGTGTTATTGGCATTGTAGCATCAAGGCTTATTGAAACATATTACCGGCCAACAGTAATTCTTACCGAATCAAATGGTTTTGCCACAGGTTCTGCAAGATCTGTGCAGGGATATGATCTTTACCAAGCAATTGAGGCCTGCAGTGACCTTCTGGAAAGTTTCGGCGGACATATGTTTGCGGCAGGACTTACCCTTAAAAAGGAGAATATCAGGCCGTTTATGGATCGCTTTGAGCAGTTTGTTCACAGTACAATTACTGAGGAACAGTTAACACCCAGGGTTTTCATAGATACCGACCTTCTCTTTTCTGAGGTTAATGAAGATTTCTTTAAGGTAATGAGTCAGTTCCAGCCTTTTGGTCCTGAAAATATGTCGCCTCTGTTTGTCTCGCGGAATGTGTTTGATACGGGTTCCGGAAGAATGGTGGGATCGAGCGGAGAGCATCTGAAACTTGATCTTTGCCAGGAGTCATCAGGACAAAAAAGCTTTTCTGCAATAGCCTTTGGTCAGGCTAACCATTTTGAATATATAAGGGGAGGAAATTCTTTCGATATATGTTATTCGCTGGAAATGAATGAGTTCAGAGGAAATAAGAACCTTCAGTTGAATATTAAGGATATTAAGACTCCGGTAGGGTAAGGGGCTCAGGGCTCAGGGCAAAGGGCGCTGGGTGAATTGAGATCAAAACCAGATTCTGAACTGAGTTTTTATTTCACTTTTTTCTTCGAATATTTCATGGCTCGACTCGAAAGAAGTTAATCCAAATTTAATTCTTAAGTCAGTATGTTTGCTGATTTCATATTTAAGCATAATGTAACTCCTGCTCCCTTTTCCGGATAGAGCAGGAATTGAAAAACTGTACAGAAGGTCATTTTCATAACAATATATTCTCGATTCCCAGTCATCGGTAGTGAAGAGACAATATCTTAACCAAACCGACAAGGGTATATTCCTGAACCGGTAACTAAGATCCTGAAGCAGCATTACTCCTCTGCTTCCCGATGGCTTAACAATATTATAATCCAGTCTGGATGTGAGAGTGATATTTTCGTTCAGAAGAAAGCGGAATGAGAGCCTGCCATGTCTGGTAACTGTCTCTGACTGGACAGGAATTCCTTTTGTTCCCTCTCCATCTGACATCAGCATTCTGTAATTATATGAAAGGTCGAAAGCTATCGTTTCTTTTGGTGAAAATTTAAGTTTTATCTCTTTCTTTATTCCTGCGGAAGGTCCGCTGTTCCTGTATCGCAGCCATTCAAACCTGTAGATATCGCATCCGCCGCTCAGAAAAAGGTGTTTTGCTGCTTCAAACGTAAAGGTACCTGTTATACCATGTTCATTTTCAGACTTTGAGCCAGTGCCCGGACCTTTACCGTGAAAACTAAAGAATCCGGCATCATAGTTCCTGAAAATAAAGTTTAATGAGAGTCTGTCGGCCGGACGAAGTGATATTCCCTGTACGAATGCACTCTTTTTTGAATCATTTAGTGAAAGTTCGCCGAAAAGCATGGTTCTCTTAATGAGCATGTTATATGATAATGAGTATACGTTGTTTATTGTTCCTTCAAAATCAAACAGCGATTCAGTTGAACTTTTATCTGTTTTAACAGGAAGGGAAAACCTGTCCTCCGACCAGGTGAATCCCAGCCTTATGTTTTTGTAATTCGCAGAGAGATTAATGCCAAATGCTTCATCAGTAACTGCATCTTTTTTAGCAAGCAGCGAATTTGTATTGTGAATTCCACCTGAAAGGAATGTCTTTACTGACCTGTCGGCGCTTGAGTCAGTGTCATTATAGGAAGCATCAATATTGTTTTTTGAATAGAACAGGGCAAGATCAATATATTTATATGAAAACGAGGCGGATACCCCTCTGAAAAAATTATTTTCATCTGCTGAAGTATATGGTTTTATTTCATTGCGCGAAGAAATGAATCCGGGTGCAGAGAGAGACAAACCAGTTCTTATCCCCGAATTTGTGTTGGTCCCGAGTCCGAAGCGGGCTGAATAATCGCCTATTATTACTTTTCTGAGTATTCCGCTGCCTGAGTAGGAAATATGTGCTGAAAGAAATTCAGGGAGAGGAGGAATGCCTGATATCAATTTTTCTCCCTGGTCTTTTTCGAGTGTAAGCCCACCTGAGAATCCTCCTGCCCTGAATCGGTATTTGGTTAATAATTTGAAAGGAGAGCCAATAGATATTGTGTCGTTCTCTGAGGGTTTGAATGATAGATTGGCAAGGAGATTATTATTCCATCTTACATTGTCTTTCTTTTGTGCCGGACTACCTTCAAGAGTTATAAAGGGGATCATCATCTCAACACTTTGCCTGTCGAATCCGGGTATGCCGGCGATTTCGAATACTGAGAGAATTTTACCGGTTGAGTGGACATAATCAATTAATGACTTGATTTGAAAGTCAGACAGAAAAAATAGCCGCGAGATTTCTGATTCAGAAGCAGAGTTGAGAATCACCGGATTCTCCGAAAGTTCACTAAGCCGTTCAATAAATTCTGCAACTGCCTCCGGGTCTGATTCGTTAGACGCAAGCTCTTCTGAGATTGTCAATATAATATCAGGTGTTTTTTCTGACTGGCTCAATCCTTTAATACCCGAAAAAAAAAGTAAACATATTAAAATGCATTTATTAAGCTGATTTTTTTTAACCGCAAAGGTCACAAAGGATTGACTGTAAGGATTTAATGTATTCATAAGGTTTGATCAATCTTCAATAAAGTTTGCAATTCTTTTTATATGAAATACAAACATTCTTTATATGCACTTTCTAGCAATCCTATTTTATTCTTCTCTGCGGTTCTCTGCGAAAAACTCTGCGTTCTCGGCGGTAAAAACTCTTCATTCTCTGCCTGTTTCCTATTTTATTCTTCTCTGCGGTTCTGCGAAAAACTCTGCGTTCTCGGCGTTTAATGGATTTCACCTGATTTTAAACACCATCGAAACCGAAGTTGTAACACCAAGTTTTTCATGTGTTACGAATGACAGATCAGTCTGTACGATTTTTGTGAGGTATCCGATACCGAAACAGAATGCGTTGTTTTCACTGGAGTAGCCTCCCCTGAGCCAAAGGTTTTTTGCCGTGGAATATTCGAAACCTGTTCTGAGTGTGAGTCCTGAAGCTGAACTCATATCAGCTTCTGCTCCTGCATATAAAACATCACTGAGTTTTGTTCCGGCACCGATTGTAAGCATGGATGGAAGAAACCGCTTCCGCAGTGAGCCGGGGACAGCATTTATGATATGTATGCCTATCGCGGTTTTTTCTGAAGGCTTAACAATGAATCCAGTCTCGTAAGTAACAGTATGATGTACAGCGTAATCATCTGCTCCTCTATCCGTTAAGTAGTCAATCTGTATTCCTCCTGATACTTTTTCCGATAATTTCAATCCGCATGAAACACCCGTGAAATTTCGTCTGAACACTGAATAACCGAAATCAGACCAGATGATTCCAAATGATGTTTTCCCTGAAGGAATCTTTAAAGCAACAGTACGGGTTCCCAGTTCTTTAAGTGAAAACCTGTTCTCATAGTTTAATCCGGCTGAAAAGTTTCTGTTTTCTGATAAAAGTGCCTGGTTACGGAATGAGCCCCAGAAACTGCTTTCTGTCAGACATACTACACCCATCCCTGCCTCTTTTGCACTCACAGCAGAACGAAGGGGATCGTTGCCGTAGGCCGCAAGATTCAGAGTTATACATAAAACGGAAGCAAATATTTTAAGCAGCGAGCTCAATTTTTAAAGTTTCCTGACCCTAAAATTATTAAAGAATCAGGATCAAACCTAATAAACCGGGCTTTTTTTGATACCCAAAGTGTTTCTCTACTGAATATCAGTTCGTTTTGTAGGTGTATTTTACCTTCTTGAGTTCCTCGTTTGCCTGAACTATTTTCTTTTTAAGGCCCTCTTTGAACTTAAGAACTTCCTTCATAATCTCAGGATCACCTACTGCAATTATCTGTGCAGCAAGAATTCCAGCATTCTGTGCTGCATTTACGCCAACTGTAGCTACAGGAATTCCGGGAGGCATCTGTAATATTGAGAATATGGAATCGAGTCCTTCGAGGGAGGCTTTTATAGGCACGCCAATCACCGGCAGTGGCGTCATTGCAGCGATTACACCCGGCAGGTGTGCAGCCATTCCTGCCGCGGCTATTATAACTTTTATACCTCTTCCGGCTGCATTTTTTGCAAATTTCTCAACCTCATCAGGGGTGCGGTGTGCTGAGAGTGCGTTTATCTCAAACGGTATGTGGAAGTCATTAAGAATCTCTGCTGTTTTTTCCATAACAGGCAGGTCAGATGTGCTTCCCATTATTATACTTACAATCGGCTCCATTTAAAATAATTTAATTTAACTTGTTGATAAGGACAAAAATAAGGCATTTTTTTCATATTTTCGCAGCGGCTTAAATATCAAAATTGCCATCATGAAAGAAATCCGGATCTTAGATAAAACCTTCAGCGAGATGATCACTGAAGAACAGATACAAAAAAGAGTTGAAGAGATTGCAGCTCAGATAAATACTGATCTTGTAGGACAAGATGTCGTCTTCCTTGGAATTCTTAATGGTGCATTTCTTTTTGCCGCCGACCTTTTCAGGAGAATTAACCTTGAGGCAAGAATCTCTTTTGTAAAACTTGCATCTTACGAAGGAACAAAATCCTCAGGATCGATTAAGGAACTTATCGGCTGGAATGAAGATATAAAAGGTAAAACAGTAGTTGTAATTGAAGATATAGTTGATACCGGTAATACCCTTGAAAGGATTGTCGGAGAACTTGTTATAAGAAATGCTGCAGAGATAAAAATTGCTGCGGCACTGTATAAGCCTGAGGCATATAAGAAGAGTTATAAACTTGATTACATTGGTTTCGAAATTCCAAATAATTTTGTCGTTGGATATGGCCTCGACTACGATGGTTTTGGCCGTAACATCCCTTCCGTTTACACGTTAATAAAATAATTCATAATTCTTAATTCTTAATTCGTAATTCGTAATTCGTAATTCGTAATTCTTTTTGCACTATGGTTAATTTTTTAATTTTTGGCCCTCCCGGATCAGGCAAGGGAACACAGTCGGTTAGACTCGCAGAGAAATTTAATCTTATTCATCTGTCAACAGGCGATATGCTGCGTGCAGAAATTACTGCAGGCACAGAGCTTGGTAAAAAAATGAGTCTTATCATGTCGAAGGGAGAACTTGTTCCCGATGAAGTTGTCATTGAAATGATTGCTTATAAAATTGATAACAGCAAGGGTTCGGCAGGATTCCTTTTTGACGGATTTCCACGTACAGTTGCCCAGACTGCCTCACTTGAGAAGATGCTGAATGACAGAAAGATGAAGATCGACCAGATGCTCGTTCTTGATGTTGATCATGATGAACTTGTTAAAAGGCTGATCGCCAGGGCAGAACTCTCAGGCAGACCCGATGATAAAGATCCTGCTGTAATCGAAAACAGGATTGATGTATATAAGGAAAAGACCGAGCCTATTATTAGTTATTGCAGGGAAAGAGGTATCTACCAGCCTGTTGAAGGTATGGGAACAATAGATGATATCTTCAACAGACTTTGTGGATTTATGAAGAAGCTGGTTTAACAAAACCGGCTAATTTGACCCCCTAACAGGCATGCAGAAATAATTATGAGAAGGGGTTTGGAGGGCTGTTTAAAAAGTACTTCCCTAGCTTTTTTGCCCCTAAATCCCCTAAAGGGAACATATTGATTATCAATAAGATAAAGAGAAATCTAATTGATTAGGATTCAAAGCCCTCTTCAGGGGGTTTGGGGGCAGTGGGGTGGAAAGTAAAAGTCTTGTCGGGGGCAAAAAAACAAGGGGGTTTGAATAGGATTCAGACTTTTTCAACATCCCCAAAGGGGTAAAAAAGCAGGAAAGAACTGTAATGTTCTGATTTTTATATATTTATTTGTTCTTAATCTTATAGGAAATGTCCGGATCAAACTTTGTTGATTATATCAAAATTTACTGCCGCTCAGGTAGCGGTGGTGCAGGCTCGGCACATTTCCGCAGAGAGAAATTTGAACCTAAAGGTGGTCCCGACGGCGGCGATGGCGGCCGCGGTGGCCATATAATACTTTGCGGCAACAACCAGATGTGGACTCTGCTCCACCTGAAATTCCAGCGACATATCTTTGCAGGTCACGGTGTTGGCGGAAGTAAACAGCAGTCAACAGGTGCCGATGGTAAGGATATTACTGTTCAGGTACCGCTGGGAACAATTGCTAAAAGTGCCGAAACAGGCGAGGTGCTCTTCGAAATCACTGTTCATGGTGAAGAGAAGATTCTAGCCAGAGGAGGAAGGGGAGGACAGGGTAATGTTCACTTCAAATCACCTACAAATCAGACACCACGGTATGCACAGCCCGGAGAAGCAGGAGTTGATGAGGAGTTTATACTTGAGCTAAAAATTCTCGCTGACGTAGGGCTAGTTGGTTTTCCTAATGCGGGCAAATCAACACTCCTTTCAGTTGTGTCGGCAGCAAAACCAAAAATTGCAGATTATCCTTTTACTACCCTCGTGCCAAACCTTGGCATTGTAGGATACCGCGATAACAGGTCATTTGTTATGGCTGATATACCCGGAATTATTGAGGGTGCACATGAGGGCAAAGGACTCGGAATAAGATTTTTAAGGCATATCGAAAGGAACTCGATGCTGCTCTTCATGGTCCCGGCCGACAGTAAAAATATAAGGGAGGAGTATGAGATTCTTGTCAATGAACTGAGGATGTACAACCCGGAGTTGCTTGACAAAAAGCGTGTTATGGCCATTTCCAAATCTGATATGCTCGATGAAGAGCTTATTAAAGAGATAAGGAAAGACCTGCCCGATATTCCAAGGGTTTTCATTTCATCTCTGACAGGTGACGGGATTGTTACACTGAAGGATATGATCTGGAAAGAACTTACTAATACATAATATCTTTTTATGATTGAACGTCTCGACCAGCAACTGTTTCTGTTTCTCAATTCGATCAATTCACCTTTCTGGGATCAGATAATGCATGCGATAAGCGGAAAAGTTATCTGGGCACCTCTTTACCTTGCGATACTTGTTTATCTCGGAATTACTTACAAAAGAAAATTCATTATAATTCTGTTATTCATCATTCTTGGAGTTGCACTCGCCGATCAGATTTCAGTGCAGGTATTCAAAAATACAGTTCAGCGCTTAAGGCCCTGTCATGAACCTGCCCTTGATGGCTTAGTTCATCTTGTCAACGGAGAATGTGGTGGCCTCTATGGATTCGTATCTTCGCATGCCACAAATTCATTTAATGTTGCACTTATCAGCCTTCTGTTTATCCGCAAAAGATGGTATACGATAAGCATTGTTACCTGGGCTTTGCTAATCGGCTACAGCAGGATCTATCTGGGTGTTCATTATCCGGGTGATGTTATCTGCGGATCAATGCTTGGAGCAACGGTAGGATGGAGTATGTACAGGCTATATATGCTGACAGATAAAAAAATACTCGTAAATAAGCCTTATTTTGGTTAGAATCATAATTTCTGATACTGACAACCCCTTCTTCAACCTTGCTCTCGAAGAGTACCTGCTGAAGAACAGCAGTGATGAGTTCATTATTCTTTGCATAAACAAACCTTCGGTCATTCTCGGAAAACATCAGTCTCCTCACAGAGAGGTCAATACCCGCTATCTTTATGAAAATCAAATACCTGTCATACGAAGAATAAGCGGCGGTGGAACAGTTTATCACGATCACGGAAACCTCAATTTCTCGTTTATCCGACAGAGTGAGAGCGGCAGGCAGGTCAATTTCAGATTATATACTACGCCGGTAATTGATTTTCTCAGTTCTGTTGGTGTTGAAGCAAAATTCGAAGGTAAGAACGATCTTAAAACCGATGGCTTCAAGATTTCCGGAAATGCGGAACATGTTTTCAGGAACAGGGTGCTTCATCATGGTACTCTTTTGTTCAATGCCTCCCTTGATGTTTTGCGAAATACACTCCGCAAGGATACCTCATGCTACACAACAAGGGCAGTAGATTCTAATCCGTCGCATGTTATGAACCTTGCTGACCGTCTGAAGAATTTCAATACCTCTGCTGATCTGAGTAAGGCAATGAGTAGTTTTTTTCTTGACTATTTCCCCGGGAGTAAACTGTATGAGCTGAC
Organism: Bacteroidales bacterium; assembly: GCA_038207725.1. Lineage (GTDB taxonomy): Bacteria > Bacteroidota > Bacteroidia > Bacteroidales > VadinHA17 > LD21. Next base: position 15,603 of record JBBQZN010000030.1, read on the forward strand.
TTCATCTGATATCAGGGAGGCTGAGCTTCTTGCCAAAATGAAATACAGCACATGGGAATGGAACTATGCCTATGGACCGGAATATCAGTACACCCATACCTTTGAGTTTTCAGGAAGAGAAACCTCATGCCGGATTTTTGTGAAGGATGGTACTATTAGTGAATTTTTCACTGAAGGTTCTCCGGAACTATCACGCAACTCCGGGAAACTTATAGGTTGCAGACATATGCCAGATGAAATGATTAAAGTGTTCAAAAAGGAAAATGTTTCATTTCAGGATGAGGAGATCTTTAAATTTTTCTAATTTGGCTCTATGGATATCTTAAAATCAGCATTGGTCTGGACAATTGCAATCTTATTTCTGGTAATTCTTTTTCCGCTTACCTTTATAATATGGCTTCTGCTTCTGCCATTCGACATGAACCGTGTTGTTACCCACCGGATACTTGTTTACCAGGGAATTGCACTTTCAGGAATCCTTCCGATATGGACAATAAAAACCGAAGGAAAAGAAAAAATTGTAAAAGGCAGCACTTATGTAATTGTTTCAAATCACCAGTCAATTCTTGATGTTCTGCTGCTGTGTAATCTGAGATACACTTACAAATGGGTCTCAAAAATCGAAAATGTTAAGGTTCCTGTTCTTGGATGGTATCTGAAAATGGCTGATTATATTACAGTTGACAGGGGAAATGAGGAGAGTAAAGTTGAAATGCTGGAAAAATCACTGAATTGTCTTAAAAGAGGGACTTCCATTATGATATTTCCCGAGGGCACCCGCTCATTTAATAATGAAATCGGCCTTTATAAAAGAGGTGCCTTTCATCTGGCAATTGAGGCTGGCGTGCCCCTGCTGCCTGTAGTTCTTGATGGCAGTGGCGACGTACTTCCAAAGCATGGACTTAAACTGGGAAGCCACTACGATATCACTATCAGAGTGCTTGATCCGGTGATGCCACAAGATTTTTCATCGCAAAACCCTGATATTCTTGCAGAAGATATCAGGAAGCTGATGAAGGAGGAGTTGAAAAGAATTAGACACAGTAAGAGCTGATGGCACATAGCGCAGAATATCGCAGAATACTGGCACGCCTTGGTTATTATGATTACCAGAGCGGCCTTATTTACCGACATCTTAATCAGGAAGGTGGCTGGGATTCGCATCTGGAAAAAAGCAGGGCTTATATAATGAGGATGATTGATCATTATAAGCCCGAAAAGGTAACTGTTCTCGGCAGCGGGTGGTTACTTGAGCTGCCGGTAGCCGAGATTATAGAACAAACCGGAAACCTCACTCTTGTCGATATAGTTCACCCTCCTGAAGTTGTAAAACAGGCAGGAGCATATAAGAATGTCACCCTAATCGAAGCTGATCTGACCGGCGGAGTTATAGAAGAAGTCTGGAAAAAGGCAGGCGGAATCTCATTTTTCAGAAAACCTGTAAATATTAAAGAGTTACTTGTACCGGACTATAAATCGGAAACTGACCAAGGAATGGTAATCTCGCTGAACCTTATTACACAACTTGAATCTCTGCTTGTTGATTTTCTCAAAAAAAGAATAAAGGCCACTGAAGAGGAGTATCTGACTTTCAGGACTGAGATTCAGAAAAAACACCTTGAATTCCTTATGAAACAAAGATCGGTTCTGATTACCGATTATGAGGAAATATTTACCTCCCGGCTGGGTGAGACAAAGATTGTTCCAACACTTCTGACACCCCTGCCTGAGAGTAGTTTCAGTGAAGAATGGACCTGGAATTTCGACCTGCAGGGTGCTGATAACTATAACAGAACCAGCCTTATGAAAGTTATTGCAAAAACCTTCTGAAATGAGTGTTGAAAACCTGAAATTAAAATATGTTTCTGCTGCTGCCGCATATTTAGCATTGTCAGCTAAGGAGGAGAAGACAATGATTATGCTTTCGCTCATGAGGCTTGTTTCCTTCATTGGTGGATTGGCCCTGATATGGTATGGTTTCGGGGCCAGTTTGATGGCAGGCATATTGATATTAATAGCTGCAGTCGTACTATTTCTGTTCCTGCTTAAGAAATATTCATTTCATTCTCAAAGGAAAGAGTTCCTTGATAATATGGTTATTATCAACAATAATGAAATATCTGCATTGTCAGGCAACCTTACTCCGTTTGATGAAGGTAATGAGTACATCAGCGCCGACCATGATTTTTCTAATGATGTTGACGTTTTCGGAAGTTACTCGCTTTTTCAGTATCTGAACAGAACTGTTACATCGATCGGAAAGGATATTCTTGCAAAATGGCTCTCTGATCCTTTTGCCGTTTCATCTGACCTGGTGCTGAGGCAGGAAGTTATTAAAGAGCTGGCTATTAAGGAGGGCTGGAGGCATGAGTTTATGGCTCATGGGATGAATAAGCCTCTTGAGAAAAGTCATATTGCCGAATTATACAAGTGGCTTAATGAAAAGAATTTTTTAAGTGCTTCCCGCCTTATGAAGTTCCTTATAATTCTTCTTCCCGTGCTTACTGTCACGTCACTCATCCTTCTTGTAGCGGGAATTTTTCATTATTCAGTTTTTGTTTTCTTCTTCCTGCTGAATCTTCTTTTTATTACTCTGTATTTAAAGAAAATCAATGAGATACATAATGTGCTGTCAAAGAAGCATAATTACCTCTCAACGATTAGCCGGCTTCTTGAAGTTTTTCACAAAGAGCGCTTCGAATCAGCAGTTCTGAAAAGTATCAAACAGAACTTATCGGAAGGTGATGTTTCAGCAGCAGTTTCACTTCATAAGCTTAACCGGCTTATTCAGCCTTTCGACAGCAGGATGAATATTCTTGTCAGTTTTGTTCTTAACGGGCTCTTATTATGGGATTTTCATACAGTTATAAGACTGGAAAAGTGGAAATTACTGTACGGAAAACAATTTCCTCAATGGCTTGAGATGGCTGGCGAAGTTGATGCGTTTATATCGCTTGGGAATTACTCTGCAAATAACAGTGGATTTACTTTCCCGCTTAAATCAGAATCACAGATCGTTTTTTCAGCAACTGAAATGGGACATCCGCTTATTGAAGGCAGCAAAAGAGTGAACAACGATTTTTCTATTTCACATTCAGGAACAATCAGCATTATTACCGGTGCAAACATGGCCGGCAAAAGCACTTTTCTGAGAACAGTTGCTGTCAATTTTATTCTGGCTATGACCGCGGCCCCGGTATGTGCCACTGAAATGATTTTCAGGCCGATGAAACTCTTCACAAGTATGCGTACAACTGATTCGCTTTCACATAATGAATCATATTTTTATGCCGAACTGAAAAGGCTGAAACAGCTTAAACTCAGAATAAGCTCAGCGGAAGAGATTCTTTTTATTCTCGACGAGATCCTTAAAGGAACCAACTCTGCCGATAAGAGCCTTGGTTCCCATCTCTTCCTGAAACGGCTTGTTGAAATGGGAGGTACGGGCTTTATAGCTACACATGATATTTCAGTAGGGGAGATGGAAAAAGAGTACCCCCGATCGATAGTGAATAAATGTTTTGAGATTGAAATAGAGGGTGAGTTGATTAAGTTTGATTATAAGCTGAGAGATGGTATAGCATTCCGGATGAATGCAGCTTTGCTGATGAAACAGATGGGTATTCTGGACTAATCCCGGGCTTTTATCAACATTTTTAACATTTTTTTTATTGCCATTTATTCAGCTAAATATTTTAAAGCCAAAGCCTTTATGCCACTTTGGCTGTTGAAATTCCTGCCGATTGTTGAAAAATTGGCGAAAAAGGGGGCTTCTAAATTGTTATATTTGCCCAAAATTCTGCAAAATGTCAGTAGCATATTCAGAAGAACATATTAAAACCCTCGAGTGGAGAGAGCATATCAGGCTAAGGCCCGGTATGTATATTGGTAAGCTGGGCGACGGGTCATCGCAGGATGATGGCGTCTATGTACTGCTGAAAGAGGTTATGGACAACGCCGTCGATGAATACATGATGGGGTACGGCAAAAAGATCGATGTCACAATTAATGGCCAGGAGGTAAGGATCCGCGACTACGGAAGAGGAATACCACTGGGAAAAGTCACCGATGCTGTCTCCAGGATGAATACCGGTGCAAAGTATGATTCGAAAGCGTTTAAGAAGTCAGTTGGACTTAACGGTGTTGGGGTAAAGGCTGTCAATGCTCTCTCCAGCAACTTTGTAATCAGGTCAATACGCGAGGGACAGGTTAAGTCAAGTGAATTTGAGCACGGGAGAACTGTTATCGATTATCCGCTTATGCCAACAGTCGAAGAAAACGGAGTTGAGGTAATATTTAAACCCGATGCAAGCATGTTCGGGAACTTCTACTTCATTTCAGAGTATGTCGACACAATGCTCAGAAACTATGTCTACCTGAATGCAGGATTAGTAATCAACTTCAACGGGAATAAGTTTTTGTCTAAAAACGGTCTTTCCGATCTTCTTAATGATAACATGAGCAAGGAGGGTCTTTACCCGATTATTCATCTAAGAGGAGAAGATATAGAGATCGCCTTTACCCATGGCTTGCAGTATGGCGAAGATTACTACAGTTTTGTAAACGGACAGAATACATCACAGGGAGGAACACATCTCATAGCATTCAAAGAATCTATTGTAAAGACAATAAGGGATTTTTATAAAAAAGATTTTGATCCTTCAGATATACGATCATCGATAATTGCAGCAGTAAGCATTAAGGTTGAGGAACCAATCTTTGAATCGCAGACAAAGACCAAACTGGGTTCAAAGGATATGGGACCGGAAGGGCCTTCAGTGAGAAACTTTATTGGCGAATTCATCAAAAAACAGCTTGACGATTACCTGCATAAGAATCCAGAGACAGCAAGGATAATCCTGAAGAAAATACAGGATTCAGAGAAGGAAAGGAAAGCGATCTCCTCAATTCAGAAGATGGCCAGGGACAGGGCTAAGAAGGTAAGTCTGCATAACAAAAAACTCCGCGACTGCAGAGCTCACTATAATTCGAATGACACCAATAAACTTGATTCAACACTTTTCATAACTGAGGGTGATTCGGCAAGCGGATCAATAACCAAATCGAGAAATGTTGAAACCCAGGCAGTATTCAGCCTCAGGGGCAAACCCCTTAACTCGTATGGCCTTACAAAGAAAATTGTATATGAGAATGAGGAGTTTAACCTGCTGCAGGCAGCGTTGAATATTGAAGACGGAATAGAGAACCTGAGATATAATAATGTTGTAGTAGCAACTGATGCGGACGTAGATGGAATGCACATCAGACTGCTTCTGCTTACATTCTTTCTTCAGTTTTTTCCTGATCTTGTAAGAAAAGGACATGTTTATATACTGCAGACACCACTTTTCAGGGTAAGGAATAAAAAAGAGACACGTTACTGTTATTCTCCCGAAGAGAAGGCAAGAGCAATTTCAGCTCTCGGACCTTCGCCGGAGATAACAAGGTTCAAGGGACTTGGAGAAATTTCGCCCGATGAGTTTCAGCACTTCATCGGAAAAGATATGAGGCTTGAGCCTGTAAGAATGACCAAGGCAGACTCGGTAAATGCCTTCCTCGAATTCTATATGGGTAAAAACACACCTGACAGGCAGGATTTTATAATTGAGAATCTGAGAATAGAAGAAGATAAAATTGAAGAGCAATAGATATTTAAAAAGAGATTAATGTTGTTTTATGGAAGAGACAGATATTGAATTAACCGGTGCTGAAGGTGATGGGGAGGAGAAAAATGGCCCGATAGCACTTCATTCTGTTACAGCCTTATCGGGTATGTATCAGGACTGGTTTCTTGATTATGCCTCATACGTTATTCTCGAAAGGGCTGTTCCTCACCTTCATGACGGACTGAAACCTGTTCAGAGAAGGATTCTCCATTCAATGAAAAGGATGGATGACGGGCGCTACAATAAAGTGGCCAATATAATCGGCCATACAATGCAGTTTCACCCTCATGGCGACGCTTCAATTGGCGATGCTCTGGTTCAGCTGGGACAGAAAGATCTTCTTGTAGATACTCAGGGTAACTGGGGTAACCTGCTTACAGGAGATGGTGCCGCCGCTCCACGTTATATTGAAGCACGACTATCAAAATTTGCACTCGATGTTGTTTTTAACCACAAGACGACTGAGTGGAAATTGTCGTATGACGGAAGAAACAAAGAACCGGTCACCCTTCCTGTAAAGTTTCCATTGTTGCTGGCGCTTGGCGTAGAAGGAATTGCAGTTGGTCTTGCTTCAAAGATTCTTCCGCATAACTTTATTGAACTTATCGACGCATCAATAGACTATCTGCAGGGAAAGGATTTTGTTCTCTATCCCGATTTCCCGACAGGAGGAATGGTTGATATATCGAAATACAACGACGGACAGAGAGGCGGATCAATAAAGGTCAGGGCAAAAATTGAAAAAGGCGACAAAAAAGAGCTTGTAATAACTGAAATTCCTTTTGGAAAGACAACATCTACTCTTATTGAATCGATTATCAAAGCAAATGATAAGGGAAAAATAAAGATCAAAAAGATCGATGACAATACATCGGCAAATGTTGAAATTGTAATACAACTCGTTCCCGGTGTGTCGCCTGATAAGACGATAGATGCGCTTTATGCTTTTACCGATTGTGAGTATTCAATATCACCAAATACCTGTGTGATTGTTGATGACAAGCCTTCCTTCATGGGTGTAAGTTCAATACTGAAACACACAGCTGACAAAACAGTGGAACTCCTTAAGCTTGAGCTTGAGATAAGGAAAGGAGAACTTCAGGAGGAGTGGCATATGTCGTCGCTCGAAAAAATATTTATTGAGAAGAAAATTTACCGCGACATTGAAGAGAGTGAGACATGGGAAGCTGTTATAGCCGACATAGACAAAGGACTTAAACCTTATAAGAAAATCTTGCTGAGAGAGGTAACACGTGAAGATATTATTCAGCTTACAGAAATAAAAATCAAGAGGATCTCAAAATTTGATGTCAAGAAAGCTGATGAACATATCAGGGGAATCGAGACAGAACTGGAAGAGGTTAAGAATCACCTCAATAACATTATTCCTTACGCCATTAACTATTATAAACAGATTAAGAAGAAATATGGTAAAGGCAGGGAGAGGAAGACTGAATTAAGAAGTTTTGATACAATTGAAGCCACAAAGGTTGTTGCAAATAATGCAAAATTATACATAAACTATAAAGAGGGATTTATCGGTACAGGACTGAAAAAAGACGAGTTCATCTGCGACTGTTCGGATATAGATGATGTGATTGTAATTAGAAAGGATGGAGTATATCTGCTAACAAAAGTCGCTGATAAGGTTTTTGTGGGAAACGATATCCTCTATGCCCAGATCTTCCTCAAAAACGACGAAAGGACAATCTATAATATTGTTTATCAGGATGGTAAAGACGGACCAATTTTAGCTAAGCGCTGTGCTATTTCAGGACTTACCCGCGATAAAGAGTATAATCTTACCCGCGGAACAACGGGTTCAAAAATTGTATATCTCAGCGCTAACCCGAATGGAGAGGCTGAGGTTATTAAAGTTCATCATAAGCCAAAAGCAAGACTTAAAAAGCTCATTTTTGACTTTGATTTCGGGCAGATGGCAATCAAGGGCAAATCTTCGATGGGTAATATCCTTACAAAAAATGCTGTTCATAAAGTAACACTTCTCGAAAAAGGATTATCAACCCTTGGTGGAAGGAAGATATGGTTCGATGAAGCAGTTCTGAGGCTTAACGCTGATGGCCGTGGCTTATACCTTGGTGAATTCAGCTCCGACGACAAGATTCTTCTTATAACGAAAAACGGATTTTACCGTAATACGGGATTTGATCTCTCAAATCATTTTGAGGAGAACATTCTGAAAATTGAAAAATTCAGACCCGGCATTGTTTATTCGGCTATCTATTGGGATTCAGAGCAGCAGTTTTATTATGTCAAGCGATTTGAGATTGAGGATTCTGAAAAGCTTCAGTGTTTTATAAATGAAGACCCTGAGTCTAAATTAATAGCGCTTACGGAATTTCAGCATCCGCGATTTGAGATAAGCTTCGGAGGAAAACATAAAGAGCGTGAAAATGAAATAATTGATGTTGCGGAATTCATTGGAATAAAGGGTTATAAGGCAAAAGGAAAGAGGATTTCAGGCCACGTTGTAGCTGAAATTAAGGAGCTTGAGCCACTTATAAAGGATGAGTTAGCACCTGTTTTTGAAAACGAAGAATCTGAAGAACCCGGTGAAGCAGAAGAACCTGAAGAAACAACTATACCTCAGCCGCCTCTTGTCGATGATGATGATCCGGCACAGATGAAGCTCGGGCTATGATTCCTGCGAATCATATAGTATATTTAATAGGATTTATGGGAGGCGGAAAGTCCACCTTCGGTAGTAAACTGGCTTCACATCTTGGTTGGCGTTTTATTGATCTTGATGATAAAATTGAACACCGTGCAGGACAGACTATTAACGACATTTTTTCAGATCATGGCGAGAAGTATTTCAGAAAACTGGAGTCTGAAGTTCTGAAAGAGTTTGAAAACCAGACAAGTATTGTCTTATCAACCGGCGGCGGAACACCCTGTTTCGGTGATAATATGGAGTATATGAACCGGACAGGATTAACGGTTTATCTTAAGCTCACTCCCGGTCAGTTGAAGAGTCGTTTAGTTGGAACTAAGGCAGAGCGGCCTCTTTTGAAAAATTTAGATGATGATGCTCTCCTTCAATTCATAGAAGACAAACTTGAGTTCAGAGAAAAATGGTATGATATTGCAGATCTGACTGTTGATGGTTTTAGTGCAGATATTATACAAACAGGTCTTCTGATCAGGAATTCAATTACAGTCTGATCATAATTAAACTTCATCTCTTAAGCTAAATATGACAGCCTGCTTCTAAAGCCAAAATAACTGTTATTTTATTCCGTTCATATATTGTTAATTCTGTGCAACTTTTTTCGTCAAAAAAAAACAATTTTGATTTCGCTGTTAGTTTTATATTATTACTTTAGTGAGCTTGAATTTGTAAAGGGGAAAAATATGAAAGATAAGTTGTTTTCTCTCCTGGGAATTGAGTCCGGGGAGGAATCTATGGTATCAATGCTTTTGACTCAGTCGGTGTTTCTGGGGATATTTTTCGGAGCTTTTGATATAAGTGCGCATTCACTGTTTCTCTCTATTTTTGATGAAAAGATGATGGCCCGGGGTTATGTTGTTTCGGGTTTTGCCGGAATATTACTCACAACCTTGTACACCTGGTTACAGACCAGGATGAAGTTCAGAAATTTTGCCATAATAAATCTAATTGCAGTTACAACCCTTACTTTTCTGTTGTGGCTTGCATTAATCTTATCTCCATCCAAATGGGTAGTTTTCATGGTATTTATTATGCTTGGTCCTCTGAATATTCTTGCAATGCTCGGATTCTGGGGAACCACCGGACGTCTCTTTACCTTAAGGCAGGGCAAAAGGTTATTCGGACTTGTCGATGTGGGAATAATTATCGGAGTAATCGTGAGTTGTTATGCAATTCCTGTACTTCTGTCATTTAGCTTCGAATCGCACAACATATTGCTTGTAAGTGTTTCGTCAGTTCTGATTGCGGCAGTGATCCAGATAATGATCGGTTCAAAATTCAAACTCTCATCAGGAGGTGGTGAACAGAAATCTGAGACGAAAGAAGAAAAGAAATCGGTTCTTAAGGTTTTCTGTGATGATCCATATACCAGAACAATGGCAATATTTATTGCCCTTTCAGTTGTAACTGCTTTTTTCGTCCAGTATTCATTCATGGCTGTTACCAGGGAACAGTATCCTTCAGAGGAAGACATGGCCCGTTTCCTCGGTATATTTACCGGTAGTATGATGATCTTTACTCTGCTCGTCAAATTGCTGGTTTTCTCCTACCTCATCAGAAATTATGGTCTCAAAACCTGTCTTGCAATATCACCGGTACTTGTTGCAGTATTTACGGCAATTGCGATAGCTGTAGGAATGTTAATGGGATATACACCTGAAGCGACCAGCGGATTCCTCATTTTCTTTCTGCTTCTTGCATTAAGCAGATTATTTTCAAAAGCTCTCAAAGACTCAATTGAATCACCTTCATTCAAAGTTATTTATCAGACAATTGATGAAAAAATAAGGTATGAGATTCAGTCAGGAATGGATGGTACGGTCAATGAAATTGCAGCTCTCGCTTCAGGACTTATACTTGCCGGACTCGGTATTTTGAGTTTCGTAAAGCTTATCCACTTTTCGTTTGTGCTTTTCTTCATAATAGTTATCTGGATTTTTGTTGCAATCCGGCTCTATACTGAATATCGTAAATCTATAATAAAAGCCCTGGAGGCAGATAACAGTGGTAATTCAGATGAAAAAGGGATTACTGATCTGAAAGACTTCAAAAGCAGATATTCGGCAGAGAGGGCATTCCGCACAGATTATTTTAATCTGGTTACCGGCGATTATTCAGCCGTTGAAAAAAACTCCAGTGAGTGGTATTTTAAAAGCATAATTGATTTTGCATCCTCCAAAAAAGATTTGAACCTTATACCTGTGCTCAGAAAAATATCGTCTGATGCACGGCTTGTTGATGATATTCGAAGAGCTGCAGCAGAGATGGCTGGCAGAATCGAAGAGAAATTGGCAACAGAGAGTAATCAGGACGAAAAGTTGCTCTTTGCTCAAAAGATTCTTTCTGGAAACAGAACCCCGCAGACAACTGAGATTCTCAGGCTTCTACGGGATAGTTCATATGAATCAAAAAGGATGGCAATCTTTATGATCGGGAAATTCAGGATTACCGATTTGTTGCCTGAAGTATGTGAATGTCTTAATATTCAGGAGCTCGAAACAGATGCTAAGGTTGTGCTGAATTCATTCGGGAGTGAAGCTGCTAATGAACTCATCCGTTTCTACATGGTGTCATCGGGCAATACAAAAACAAGCAAAACTATACTCAGGCTGCTGGGAAAATCAGCTAGTCCTCTTAGCGATGGATTTCTATTCTCAAGGTTATGGTCAAATTCACGTCAGCTAAAAGAGCTTGCATTGAGCTGCCTCATCGACAGGGAGTTTACTCCATCAAATGAAGAAAAAGACAGGCTTCATCAGTATATTTCTGATATAGTTGGTGTTATGACATGGAACCTCTCAGCAAAAATTTCGCTTGAGAAGAATAATGACATAGTTATCCTGGAAGCTATTAAAAGAGAGATCCACAGATGGAACAGCTTCCTTTTCAATATTCTATCAATTACTTACGATTCGGGGTCAATTACAAAGATCAGACAAAATCTTGAAAGTGAAACCGTTGAGAGCGTAAATTACGCCCTTGAAATGATTGATATTGTGATTGATGATTCAATAAAACCTAAATTAATTGCTCTTCTTGACGCATTACCCGACGAGGACAAGGTTAAAGCTCTGTATCATTTTTCCCCGGGTGAAATTCCTGCTTACAGCAAGGTTATTGAAGATATAATTAACAGGGATTACAACTTGGTCAGCGTTTGGACAAAAGCCTGCACTCTCAGGAGTTTAAAGGAGATAGAGGGCGACGATCTGGCTGAATCAGTTGTTGCTCTTCTGTTTAGTCCTGATATACTTATTCAGGAAGAATCTGCCAAACTAATTGCACGATCGAGCCGCGAGCTGTACAGGGCTGCCTCACAACGAATACCGGAAGCAACAAAATCAAGGCTGGATAAAATTGTTGAGGGAATTGTTGAGGAGAATGAATTACTGTTCAATAAAACAAAATTCATTTCTGCTGATATTGCAGGGATTCCTGAGGAAGAGCTTGTTTTACTTGCATCTGCAATTACGAGTAAGAGGAATACGGATACGGCTATAAATCAATTAGATGAAGGATGTCTGATATGGAGTGTTTCTGACGTAAATCAGGGGCATACAGTCCTTGCAGCATATAATGGAACGCCGGCAGAGCTGATTGAAAAGAAATTCCCTGCTAAAGATCAATTGGTTTACATTCTTCCATTTAGTGCCGTGGAAGAGTTTATTTATCAATTCCCTGAACGATCAACTGATATTATGAAGTTTATTGACAGAAATGAAGATTAAACATATAAGCATGGCTTCACGCAAAACGACAATATTCCGGCAACTTATCTTTAATATCGCAATACCTACCCTTATTGCACTTCTGCTTTTTGCAGGCATTAATTTTCAGCGTACAAGGGCAACTCTTATCTCAGGAACAGAAGAAAAAAACAGACTGATTTCAAATGAGGTGACTAAGATCCTGAAATTTCAGGATATAGCTTTTAATCTTATTGACGGCGAATTGAACAGCAGATTTAAAGGATTAAGCTCACTTCTGGTTGACAAATATTTTGCAAATACCGATAAGATAAAGGAGCTTGACTTAAGAACTATTGCGAACGAGATCGGCATGGATCCGCTTAATGAAGATATTTATGTGGTATCTTCTGACGGGATTATTGTCAATACAACTTTTAAACAAGACCTTGGCCTCGATCTTTTCAGTCTGGGAGATAAAATGAAAATTTACCTGCTCGACGTATTTAACAAACGGGAATTTGTAGCAGACCTTATTGCAATCGAACATACAACCCACCGACCAAAAAAATACACTTACCAGCCAACCCGCGACGGGAAATACATTATTGAAATCGGTGCGTACTCAAAGCAGGTGGAAGATGTTATACAGGCAATTGAGGAGACAAAAAATGAATTAAAAAATGAGACAGAGGGTATTGTCGATGTTGAGTTATTCCTGATGGCTGATTTCCCTTTCAGCATGAATAAAAGTGCAAAAATTATTGATAGCCAGAAAGATACTCTTTTTATGACTTTTCAGAATAAAGATACAACCAGTTTCATGGAGCGCGAAGGTGATTCATGGTATCATTACCAGTATATATACATGGAAAGGTCGACCTCAAAGGATAAACCAAATTCAGGCTTATATAAGGGCTCGGTTATAAGAATTATTTCTGACCGGACGGCACAACAGGCGTTGTTTCGTGTTGAAGCTAAGCGCTTTATACTCATTTTTATTTTTACGATGTTGCTTCTGACTGTAGTTATCTATCGTAAGACTAAGGTGATAACACTTCCAATAATCAAGCTTGTTGAAAATGTTGACAGGATTACAAACGGAAACCTGCGCGAAAGGGCTGAAGTATCGGGAAATAATGAGATCACCAAACTTTCAGAAAAATTTAATATGATGATCGCCCAGCTTGAAAGTTATTATTATGAGCTGGAAGAAAAAGTAAAAGAGAGAACATTAAGGATCGAAAAGCAGAAAGAAGAGATTGAAGAGCAGAAAAAACATATAATGGACAGTATCTACTATGCAAGGAGGATACAGAATGCCATTCTGCCTGCCTTCAGCCAGATTGAAAAACATTTAAAGAATTATTTTATCCTTTATTTGCCAAAAGATATTGTCAGCGGCGACTTTTACTGGATGAATGAGTGTGACGGTCTCTTTATGATGGCCGCAGTTGATTGTACAGGCCATGGTGTTCCGGGTGCATTTATGTCTATTGTGGGGAATAATCAGCTCAACTATGCCGTGAATGTTAAAAAAGCCAGAAAAGCGGGAACAATACTGGATGAACTGAATCAGGGAGTTATCTCAACCCTTAATGAAAATAAAAACGACAGTTCAATTAAGGATGGCATGGATATGGCACTATGCGTTTTCGACTTTAAGGCAAAAAAAGTCGAATTTGCCGGAGCAAACAATCCTCTCATACTTATAAGGGATAATACTGTGATTAAATACAAGGGCGACCGTTTTCCGATCGGTGCCTTTGAAGGGAATGCACAGCAGCTCTTCAGAAATACTGAGATTGACCTTGTGGAAGGTGATTGCCTGTATCTTTCGTCTGACGGATATGCTGACCAGTTTGGGGGGCCTGATAACAAAAAATTTATGTTCAGAAGATATGAGGAACTACTGCTGGAGGTTCATTCATTATCACTGGAAAAGCAAAAAGAGATCTTGTATAACAGGTTTAGCGAGTGGAGAGGGAAAAATGATCAGGTTGATGATATCCTGGTTATAGGTATAAAAGTTTAGAAAGGTAAATTATCAATATGGGACCAAAGACAGACAACAAGAATTTCAATCCGTTTCCCGGACTGCGGCCATTCGCTCCTGACGAGAGTGATTTGTTCTTCGGAAGGGAAGGAGAGAGCGAGGCGGTCCTCGGAAAATTGTTGAAAAACAGGTTTGTTACAGTAATTGGCGCTTCCGGATCAGGAAAGTCATCACTGATATATTGCGGTGTTTTACCCAGGGTCAGAAACCAGAAAGCAAAGGAGACAAATACCTGGAGAATAATCTCATTTCGCCCCGGGAATGATCCTTTTGGAAACCTTGCTGAAGCAATCTCTGATGACATTGCCCTTTCCGGAAAAATGCCGGTTGATAAAAATATTATTCTTACTGAACTGCGCAATAACCCTGCCGGTATTGCGGCAGCAATAAAGAAGTTTTTAATTACACCTGAAGAGAAGGCTCTTGTTGTTGTTGACCAGTTTGAGGAATTATTCAGATACAGTGCTCTGGGAAGGGCAGATGCGGTTATTTCGCCTGCAGCCCGTTTTGTCGATTTTATGGTAAATGCCGTTAATCAAACGGGAGTTGATATTTTTACAATCGTAACAATGCGCTCCGACTTCATCGGAGAATGTGCACATTATCAGGGACTTACTCAATTGATCAATAACAGTAACTATCTTGTTCCCCACATGGGAAGGGAGAATTACAGAGAGGCAATTGAGGGTCCGGTAAAATACGCCGGTGCAAAAATAGATCCTGTACTCGTTGAAATACTTCTTAATGATATAGGTGACAGAACCGACCAACTGCCTGTTCTTCAGCATGCAATGATGAGAACCTGGTCGCACTGGAGAGAACTTGACGATTCTGAAAGACCAATTGGAAAAACTGACTATGATTCGGTAGGGACTATGGTTGACGCCATGTCACTTCATGCCAACGAAGCTTATGAAGAGCTAAGTATCAGGGGAAAAGAGATCTGTGAGGTGATGTTTAAGACACTCACTGAAAAAGGATCTGATAATAAAGGACTTAGACATCCTTCTGGTGTAAATACGATAAAATCTATTGCAGGTTGCACAAGTGAAGAGCTTTTTGATGTAGTCGAAAAATTCAGGATAGCCTCACGCTCATTTATTACTCCACGCGAGAATATACCTCTCTCTGATGATTCAATAATAGACCTTTCACATGAGAGTCTTATGAGGTTATGGGACCGATTGAGAGAGTGGGTTAATGATGAGTCGTCGTCTGTTCAGATGTATCAGCGGCTATCAGAGTCATCTGCTATGTATCAGCAGGGAAAGACCAGCCTGTGGAGGCCGCCTGATCTTCAGCTTGCAATAAACTGGCGCGATCAGCATAAACCGACTCTTACATGGGCTCTGCGTTATAATCCGGCCTTCGAAAGGGCAATGGTATATCTGCGTACAAGTGAAAAAGAATATGTGGAAGAGGAGGAGAACAAGATCAGACTCCAGAAACGGCAGATGAAAAGAGCACGGATTGTTGCAATAATCCTTGGAACTGCAGCAATAATATCGATGGGATTCATGCTATTTGCATTTGTCCAGAAGATTCAGGCCGACAGACAGACAATCCTTGCAGAAGAAAGAAAGAAAGAGGCAGAAGATCAAAAAATGATTGCCGACTTAAAGACTGTCGAAGCTAATGAACAACGTGTACTTGCTGACTCGAGTGCCACCAGGGCTATACTGAGTGCAGCGGAAGCTGAAAGACAGAAATTAGAAGCTGATGCACAAAGACTGGTCGCCGTTAGAAATGCAAATATCGCACGTACTCAGACTCAGATTGCTGAAGCACAGACCGATTCAGCTACAAGGGCAAAAGAGCTGGCAATTAAAAATGAAAAAGATGCTACCCTTGCAAAAGAGAATGCGCTGCGGCTAAGGATGTTGTCAATTGGAAAAGCAATGTCTGTTAAATCGATTCATTCTGTAGGAAATAAAGAACTTCAGACTCTTCTCGCATACCAGGCATACCTGTTCAATAAAAAACACGGTGGACTGGAGAATGATGCCGATATCTATGCAGGGTTATATAATATTGCAACTCTTTATGGGAATGTCAATTACAAGACATATAAAGGACATAACGGAGAGGTAAAAAGTGTGGCCTTTGTACCCGGGAAAAGAGAATTTTTCACATCAGGATCGGACCGTCAGGTGCTCAGATGGTCGCTCGATTCAAAAGATCAGACTCTTCAGGTTGTTTATTCAGGAACAGATATTATTGAGGTGCTCGCCGTTAGTCCCGACGCATCGTGGCTGGCACTTGGTGGCAACAATTCAGTTATTAAGATGGTTCCTTTAAAAGGCAATGCTGCTGGTTTTGACTTGACCGGGCATAAGGGGAAAATCAAATCACTCATCTTCTCATACGATGGCAATTATCTGTATTCCGCTTCACTCGACGGAAAGGTTCTGAAATGGGACCTTGCCGCACGAACAAGTACAAACATTACAACCGGGGCAATGGCGATAACGTCTATTGATATTGCATCAAACGGAAGTTATATCGCCGGTATCAGTACCGATGGAAACGTATTGGTCTGGAACCCCGACAGTAATTCAGACAGTTTCAGACCTCAGACCTCGCTTAAAAATATCAAAGTCATCAGGTTTAATACTGATAACAGCATGCTGGCAATGGGAGACATTAACGGAAATATTGAACTATGGGATGTAAGCAAGCGTGTAAAAATATCTGAGATAAAAGCCCATGCAGCACAGGTAAATGATATCAGGTTTAATACTACGCTAAAACAAATGGCTACGGTCAGCAGTGATAAGACAATCAAGATTTTCAATACCGATGACCTGACGGAACTTCCTATCACATTCAATGATACTGAAAGCTTTGTTCTTGTTATTCAGTTCAGTCCCGATGGCCAGCTTATTGTAACAGGAGCCTATGAAGGAGAAAAGAACCTTGTAAGCCGTCCGACACATGTTGACTGCCTTGTTAAGGATATTTGTAACAATCTCACAAGGAATATGAGTCAGGACGAATGGAATACATACGTTGGCAAGGATATTCCGCTGGAGAAGACATGCACAGATAAGAGTTACAGTATTAAAATGGATGCTATCAAATAGAGTCCTTAACTGAAGGATTACTTAACATAAAGTTCTTATGCGATTAAAAATTCTGTTTTTCATAATTCCGGTATTTCTGCCTCTGTTAAGCTATTCGCAGGAGAGCACCAGTTGTGCCGAAAAACTAAAATCGGCCCAGTCACTATTTGACAAAGGGCAGGTGGAACAAGTCCCCTCAATGCTCGGAGAGTGTATGAAATCCGGATTTACAAGGGAAGAGTCTCTTTCTGCCTACAAGCTTCTTATACAATCATTTCTTTTTGAAGAGAAAATTGAAAAGGCAGATTCTGCGATGCTGGCATTTCTGAAGAAGAATCCCGAGTATGAGATAAGTGCGACTGACCATTCAAGTTTTGTTACACTCTTCAATAGTTTTAATGTGAAGCCTGTTGTAAAGCTCGCTTTCCATATTGGATCAAATATGCCATTTGTTTCATTTGTTAGGTTTAAAACAACTTCAGGCGAAAAAGGAAAGAATTCATATTCAACTAAACCGTTAAACATTTACATATCAGGGGAGGCCAAATTTGAACTGAGTAAAAAGCTTGATCTTAACATTGAGGCAGGCTATTCGCAGATAGCATTTACAAATACCGAGAATTACATGGGTATCGAAATGATAAACTATACTGAAAGCCAGAAGCGGATTGAACTGCCAGTCTCCGTAACATACAATTTCAAAAGTTTTGGAAAATTAACCCCGTATGGCAGGTTCGGAGCCGGACCGGCCCTTACGCTCGGATCATTGGTAAAAGCCTCAATTGATGCACTTGATGTTAATGGAACCAATCATCCTGAGCAGGAACTCGACAGAAAGGATGCCCGGCCTGCAATGGATATCTTTATGCAATTAGGAGGTGGAGTTAAATTGAAAACAAGAGGAGGATTCATTACTGCTGAGATAAGATCTAATACCGGCTTATTAAACCAGTCTAAGGTTGGCGGAACAAATGACTGGGAACTTAGATCAAATTATAAATTCGTTGATGATGATTTCCACCTTAATGCAGTGAATTTCAGCTTCGGCTACACCCAGATATTCTATAACCCAACAAAAAGAACGGAGTAGAAGATGGACAGAAAATTTATTATCGTAATTCTGCTGGTACTTCTTTCAGCCTGCGAGAAAAGTCAGGATCAGAATGATATTGTTATTAAGTACTATGGCGATGCCCTTGAAGACATTGGTTACAGTATTGTCCCAACAGGCGACGGATATATTATCGGAGGTCAGCTTACGAAGGTTAGCCGTCGTGAATCAAATTATATCGACATCCCAGCCTCTGTAAAGCAAACGGGTATAGTCAGGACAAATTTTAATGGTGAGGAGATCTGGAAAAAGAGCTATGGTAAGAGAATGACCGGGAATGCATCAAAGGTTCTGGCTCTCGATGACGGATCCTTTATAGCTACAGGATTTGTCACTGATACAATAACATTTCAGAAAAACATTTTTGTTGTAAAAACCGGTGCCGACGGTTTAAATACTGTTGAGAAAATTTTTAAACTTACTGGTAATCAGACAGCTACAGATATTATTCAGATGCCCGGGGGAGGCTTTATGGTCCTTGCCACTACTGATGTTGTCAGGGAACCAGTAACTGAATCGACAGGTAACGCAGCCGGCAAAAAGGATATTCTTCTTCTCAGAATAAACAGTAACCTCGACCAAACAGGTGCACCACTTGCTGTAGGATTTCCAGGTAATGATTATGGAGCTTCCATAAAAAACGATATTAATGGCGGGTACATTGTTGTGGGTACAACCGACAGGTCAGATCAGAATCCGGGCCAGCAGGCAGGGAACAATATTTTACTCGTCAGAATCAATTCCGATGGAAGCACAATTCAACCCCGGATTCTTGGAGGTAAAAACGATGAGTATGCTGCAGATTTTGAAGTTCTGAATGACGGGTACATTATTGCAGGAACAATAGGCGCTGAAGGAACTGCTCAGCAGCCATACGCCTGGGGTCTTTCATCAGATATTTATGCTGTTCCGGCATTCAGTGATTTTATTGATCTTGAACCCGAATTACCAATAAAGACTTCGGTTTCTCTGAAAGCTATATGCCGTTATAAAACCAACTCTTTTATAATAGCAGGACAATTCGGATCCGGATCATCAGGAAGAATGCTTTTTTTCGTAGCTGATGCAAATGGGAAATATATTGATGGCACTAAGAAAGTATTTGGTGGAACTGGTAGCCAGGTCGCTTATGATGTTACATCCGATGAAAGTAATAATATCATTGGTGTCGGGAAAAACAGTTATGAGAATAATTCCATGATCAGTCTGGTTAAGTTCAGGTTTTAAGCACGTATAAAAAAGAAATACCGGGTTAACTCCGGAAAAAGAACTAAAATGAAAAAGCAAGCTATAATTCTGATATTCTTTCTGACATATTCTGTCTGGAATCTGGAAGGGCAATGTCTTGTCATAACAAATCCTCCTGCAGTCTGTTCTCCATCAACTGTCGATATTACAGTTGCTTCAGTTACAGCCGGATCGATGGCAACTTCATTCACATACTGGACTGATGCAGCAGCAACTTCTTCATTATCCAATCCCACTGCTGTAGGTGCAGGAACATACTATATTCTGGGAGCCGGAGATGCAAGTTGTCCGCAGACTCTCCCTGTTGTTGTTACAGTTAGCCCGGCCACGGTAGCCGGCTCGATATCAGGCAGTACCTCAGTCTGTACGGGAACAAACAGCACTGTACTTACCCTTACTGGTTATACTGGTAGTATAGTGAGATGGCAGTCATCAACAAACAACTGGGTCGGTTCATCCAATATAATAAATACTACAGATATTTATACAGCAACAGATCTGACAACCACAACAGAATACCGCGCTGTTGTTCAGAGCGGTTCATGTATGGCTGTAAATTCAGTTGATGCAACAATTACTGTATATGATAACTTTACCTCGGCCCTCAGCGGAGGGGCATCAGCAGTTTGTTATAATACCTCTCCTGGAATGCTCACTGCAGCGGGTACAGGAGGCAATACTCCCTATACTTATCAGTGGTACAATACATCAGGTATACTGATAAGCGAAACCAATTCTACCTATACACCACCCCAACTTACTTCAGATATAGGTTATTATTGTGCTGTTACAAGTGCAGGTTCGTGTGGAACAGCTAACACAACAACAATTAATGTTGCTGTTCGTCCGCAAATTACTCTGGCAGGCGCCTCCCAGTTTGGCCAGATTTGTTCCGGGCTCGGAGCCCAGATAAATCTCACAGGCCTGCTTGCATCAACAAATTCCTCGATAGCTTACTCAATTGAAGGAACTCCTCAGACACCCATTTCAGGAGTTAATTCACTTGCTGATGGAACTGCGAGCTTTACGACTCCGGCAATGGCGGCAGCAAACAATGGCAAGACTTTCAGGATAACAACTGTTTCTACCGGTTCATCACCAACCTGTTCTGCAACTTTCGCAAGGGACCTTACTCTTATTGTTAACTCAGCCACTATTCCTACTATTAACGGCAATGCTACTGCCTGTGTTAATTCAAGCAATGTATATACCACTGAACCCGGCATGTCGTCGTATGAATGGACTATCCCGGCAGGAGGATCAGTAAGCTCAGGTGGAGATGGTTTCAATACGGTAACAGTTACTTGGACAACTTCAGGTTCGAAGAATGTAAGTGTAAATTATACAAACAGCAATTCGTGTACTGCAACATCTCCAACAATAAAAACAGTTTTTGCAAGTGACTTACCCGTTCCGGCAATTACCGGATCGGCAGCTGCATGTGTTAATTCAACAGGCAATGTTTATTCTACAACTCCCGGAATGCTTTCTTATACCTGGACAGTCTCCGCCGGAGGATCCATTAGCTCGGCAGATGACGGGAATGTTATTCTGGTAAACTGGAATGCTTCAGGCCCTCAGAGTGTTACTTTAACCTATACAAATACAAGCGGATGCCCGGCATCAGTACCTGTTGTTAAACCAATAACAGTAAATCCTTTGCCTGTTCCGGCTTTTATATCTGGTATTGCATCACCACGAATCGGATCGACAGGTAATGCTTATTTAACCCAGTCAGGGATGGATACTTATATATGGACAGTATCAGGCGGAGGCTCAATTACAGGCGGTGGAGGCTCTTCAGATAATTCTGTCACGGTAACATGGAATATATCCGGAAATCAATCGCTTAGTGTTTCTTACAGAAATACAAACCTTTGTACTGCAGCAGCTCCTGTATCATTTCCGGTTTCGGTTAAGGCTTTACCTGCTGTAAGTAATGTACAGATAAGTGGTACGGCAGCAATCGGATATCTTTTAACAGGTAGTTATACCTATAATGATATATTCTCTGAAGGCGCAACAACATTCAGATGGCTCAGAAACGGAACACCCATTGCCGGAGCAACCCTGATAACCTATACCCCGGTAGCTGCAGATCTTAACAATTCGCTTACCTTCGAGGTAACTCCTGTATCATTAACCGGACCTCCTTATGCAGGGACTCCGGTAATGAGTACACAGACCCTGCCAGTTGAGGACCTTTCCGGTTCCCCTGTGGCTGACCAGGTATGTATCGAGGGAATAAGAGGGGGAGGAAAAGTTTTAAAAGGAAAATACAGGTATACATATCCTAATAAAGCTGAAGGAGCATCAACTTACAGATGGCTCAGGAACGGAACTCTTATTGCTTCTCAAACAGGGCTACAATATACACTTTCCCAGATAGATGATATAGATAGCAAGGCAGAAATTACTTTTGAGGTAAGCCCGGTATCAGCAAGCATAATTCCACGCAGCGGCACAGCTGTTGTAAGTAATCCGCTGGCCCGTATTACCCTGCCGCAGGCGGAATACAGTGTGGCTGTGAGCGAAGTAGATATTACAGCTAATCAGCCGGGAGGAGTCTTCTCAGGACCTGCCGTTACTAATGGTAAGTTTTCACCAAGCTCTGCCGGAACAACCGGAAGTCCATACACGATTAATTACCTGCTAAATATTGTTAATTCAGCCACTACTTGTTCGCAGGAGGCAACAGAAAGCGTAAGGGTTGTTGTAAATACAACTGCGTTCGTTGATGTAAATCCTGTTTATTGTCAGGATGGTCCACTTGATGTTATTACAGTAACCGGAGTGCCTGCTCTGGCAACAAGTGATGGATTCTCCATGACAGACCCTGATGCAATTGTGTCACAGACTGCATGGACGGTTACTATCGATCCCAAAAAGATGAGTCCCGGTAACAATGTTGATATTCTGTACTTCTATTATATATATGGTGGCTATAGATATGGCATAAGCCAGCCTCTGGTTGTAGAATCAGTAAGTACCAGTATTAAGATTATTAATCTGAATCCGGCATACTGCAAGGAGGATCCGAAGAAAACAATTTCAGTTATAAATCTTTTTCCTGCAGGAGGAACCGGAACATGGACAGGAACTTTATTGTCTGATAAAACTACTGCATCGGCAGACCTCAATCCAAAGTCAGGAACAGCCGGTACAACTTATCCGGTCACTTATCAGTATCAGTCTGCAGGCGGTTGTTTAAGTCTTCCGGTTACGGAAATGGTGAAGATTAATCCATTGCCGGATCCTTCATTTACAATCGACGCATCATATAATTTTGATGGTGGTTCAAAACCTCTTGCTCCTGTTCAGGGAGGAGGTACCTTTTCTGGAAGTGGAGTTCTGGGATCAAGAATCTTCCCTGACATATCCGGGGAGGGAGATCATATTATTAAATACATTATTAAAGATGTAAATGGCTGTATCGATAGTCTGAAGCAACCAACAAAAGTAAGAAAAGCAAAAGGTACATTCAACGATCTGCCTTCCGTGATTTGTTACAAAGACACTACTTTCAACATCAAAATGACCAACCTCTTTGAACCCTCAACCGTTAACAGTTTTAGGAGTTCTAAGAAATCTATTGTTCATGTGGCAGGAGCAAAGAATGCTGATTATAATATACCTGCAGCAGGAGCCGGCATTGATACTATTTTCTTCTCCTATAAATTTGAAAATGTTGATTATAAAGTATATAAGATTGTAAATATTGACTCTCTTGGCCAGGTGACAATCGGAAACCTCTCACCCGGTGATGTGGTTTGTAATAACCGTGCACCATTTGAACTCTTCACTTCATACCAGAACGGTTTCTTTACCGGACCGGTAGTGGGTGGTTACCTCGATCCAACAAAAGCAACAGGGTCGACAGCTGTATCATATAAATACACAAATCAGAAAACCGGATGTTCAACATCTATCAACATTCCGTTCTCAATCATTGCTGCACCAACAATTTCATACAGCCTGGCAAACAATTGTATCAAAGGAGCTTCTGATTCCACACAATTCATTAACGCAACTACTTCTGCCGGACTTATAAATGACTGGCTATGGGAATTTTCAGATATAGGAGGATCTAAATTCAGTAATATGAAAGATCCTTCATATCTCTATAAAACCGGAGGAATTCATTTTGTAACTCTTACAGCAAAAACAACAAACAATTGTGTTGTCACCAAAACTACTTCATTCGACCTTGGCCTTAAACCGGTTGCGGATTTCTTCTGGAAAAAGGAATGTCTTTCAACTACAGACTCTCTGACGTTGTTTGATAATACTCTACCAGCTGCTTCAGTAGCATCAAGAACCTGGAATTTCTTTGACGGAGGGCCGCTTCTGACTTCTGAAATTGCAAAATACCCTAAAAAGACAACAGGGTATATTAATGTTCAGTATATTGTAAACACAAGCTATACAGGATGTTCCGACACAGTTACAAAGAGTATCTATATTAGACCAACAATTTCGCTTTCTGCCGATGATTACTATGAAAACTTTGAATCGGGAAATGGAGGCTGGGTAATATATGATGAGAGTGTTACAAACTGGTCATTTGGAAAGCCAAACAGGGCCGTCATAAATTCAGCCTCATCAGGTAATAATGCATGGTATACTCCGGCAAGCCTTACATCCCAGAAGGTACAGTCATCAATTGTATCACCATGCTTTGATTTTACAGTTTCTCAACGACCTATGATAAGTATGAAGCTTTTCAAACGGTTTGAAAGAGACAGGGATGGGGCAGTTCTGCAATATAAAATCGGAGATGAACCAGGATGGCTGCCTATAGGTTCCCTCGATGATGGAATATTATGGTACAATTCCACTCTTATCAAAGGTAATCCCGGAGGACAACAGGTTGGATGGACAATCAAAGGAGCTCCTGATACAAAATGGACTGAATCTAAACATACGATGGATGAGCTAAAGGGTCAGAAAAATGTTAAATTCCGTATAGCTTATGGTTCCGACGGTACTTCTACCGAGTCTGACGGTATTGCCTTTGATGATATCCGTATAGGTGAAAGAACAAGAAATGTTCTCATTGAGCATTTTGTCAACAGCACTTCTGCGTCGAGCAACTTACCTACAGGTATGGTTAATGAAATTGTATCTGCCAGGAAAAAAGACGTAATAAATATTCAGTATCATACAAACTTCCCCGGCAGCGATGATCCGTTCTATAATATGAATCCCGGAGAATCTGGTGCCCGTACACTCTACTATGGTCTCATAAAGACCCCATATACTTTTATCGACGGCGGAAGCAATAAACCTGAATTTGCAAACAGATACGACTACAATTTGTCGGATATCGACAGCAATGATGTGACAAGGAGAAGTCTTATTAATCCAAAGTTCAGTATCGCCATCAACTCTTCCGTAACAGGCGGCGTGCTTACTGTAAACGGACAACTTACGGCCCTCGAGGATATTACAAGTGATAACCTTACGCTCTATCTCGCTGTTACAGAGAAGGCGAATGATAAGTATCCTGGTGCAGGCGGTGTGAAATTCTATAACATATTCAGAAAATTTATACCTGATGCAGGTGGTATCTCAGTAAAAAGAAGCTGGATCAAAGGTGAAACATTCAATATTTCAGATAAAACATGGATCATAGAAAAAGCCCTCAATACTTCTGATATTGAAGTCATAGCTTTTATCCAGAATAGTGTCACAAAAGAAATGTTTCAGGCAACATCACAGCTGGAGGAAGACCTGATTGTTGGTATTAAGGATCTCAGTGCCGAACATGGAATTGATTTTTCTCTTTACCCAAATCCTGCAAGCAACAGGCTAAGCGTAAGTTTCGGCGAAAGTCTTAAATCAGAAACAGATATCAGGATTTACGACATCCAGGGTACAATTGTGAGGTCTTTCAGAGCCGGATCAGGTGAGTCGGAGTTCACTGTTGACGGACTTGGGCTTCATGACGGGATTTATCTTGTGCGAGTTTCCTCCGGAGGAATTGATTATGGTTTCAGAAAGCTTATAATTTCTGGAAATTAACTCAGGTTTACCTAAGCCTGTCACATCCCCCGCTCCCTGAAGAGCGGGGGATGTTGATTTGCTGGTTATCAGATTCTTAGCCATTCCCGCCTGATGGAGGGATTTGGGAGAGGCAAGTATTCAAATTTTAATTAAATTTGCACCCTGAACAGCAAGACTTATTTATGTTATTCAAATAATCAAGATATTTATTACAATGAACAACAGAAAAACTTTACTAATGATACTCGACGGTTGGGGAATAGGCGATGGTTCCATATCAGATGTAATAAGCCAGGTGCCCACTCCTAATCTTACTTACTATAAAAACAACTTTCCAAATTCGATACTTCATGCATCTGGTGAGGACGTAGGACTACCTGACGGGCAGATGGGAAACTCGGAAGTTGGTCACCTTAATATAGGTGCAGGAAGGGTAATTTATCAGGATCTGGTTAAGATAAATAAAGAGTGCAAGACCGGAGAAATCAAAAAGAATAAGGTTCTGGTTGATGCATTCTCTTATGCACGCGATAATAACAAACAGGTTCATTTTTTCGGTCTTATGTCTGACGGTGGCGTACATTCACTCGATAAGCATCTCTATTCGCTGTGCGACATGACAATGGATTATGGTCTGAAAAATGTTTTCATTCATGCCTTTGGCGACGGAAGGGACACTGATCCCAGAAGCGGTATCGGATACATGAAAAGCCTGCTTGAGCACCTTAAGAAGTCAAACGCGAAGGTGGCATCTTTTATCGGAAGGTACTATGCCATGGACAGAGATAAAAGATGGGAAAGAGTTAAAGTTGCTTATGACCTGCTTGTGAACGGAACAGGATCTGCCACAACTGATGTTATAACGGCAATGCAGAATTCATACAATGAAGGAGTTACTGATGAGTTTATGAAGCCAATTGTTGTTACAGACAGTAAAGGCGTTCCGCTGGGCACTGTTAAAGAGGGCGATGTAATTGTGTTCTTTAACTACAGGAACGACAGGGCAAAGGAACTTACAATTGTGCTGACTCAGAAAGAGATGCCTGAAGAAGGGATGAAGACCATACCTCTGTATTATTGTACCATGACACCCTATGATGCTACTTTTCAGGGTCTTCATATAATTTATCCAAAAGAGAATGCCGGAAATACTATTGGCGAGGTACTTGCAGCTGCCGGGAAAAAACAGCTCAGAATAGCTGAGACTGAAAAATATGCCCATGTTACATTCTTTTTCTCGGGAGGAAGGGAAGAGAAATTTAAAAATGAAGAGAGGATAATGATAGCATCTCCGAAGGTTGCAACATATGACCTTCAGCCTGAGATGAGTGCTTATGGTGTTAGGGACGCGGTGATAAAGGAGATCGAATCTGAAAGGAACGATTTTATTTGTCTCAATTTTGCAAATGGCGATATGGTTGGTCATACCGGCGTTTACGAGGCGATTGAAAAGGCAGTTAAAACAGTTGATGAATGTGCTGGAGCCGTTATTAAAGCAGCCCG
>JBBQZN010000031.1:0-41726 GCA_038207725.1 Bacteroidales bacterium
ATTATGAATAAAATAAACAAGGGAGATGGAACACTTGGTCGGCTGATTCGGGATTCAACTATAGCTGATAATTTAAACCAGTCTATATTGAATTTGAAAAAGAGTTCACAAGGATTGCGTGGAACAGATTCCATTATGGCCAAATTGAATGTTACTGCCGGTAATGCAGAGATTATCTCGGGACAACTTACAAAAATGATGCATGAAATTAACAAAGGAAATGGAACACTTGGACGGTTAATAAGAGATTCAACCTTTGCAGAGAATCTGAATCAGACCATGATAAACCTAAGAAAGAGTTCCAAAGGATTAGATGAAAACATGAATGCAGCTAAACATAATTTTCTTTTCAGAGGTTATTTTAAAAAGAAAGCCAGAGAAGAAGCTGAGAAAAAGGAAGAATTAATTAAATCTGAAGAAAATAATTTAAAGGATTTAAAATAATTTTACCACAGACGCTCTATTGCATGATAATTGAAGAACCCAATATGCTAAATAATAAATAAATAGCATGAAAACAAATAAATTGAAAATGGTATTGATAGCTTTGGATTATAACCCAACAGGCACTCGATGCAGGTGGCAAAGATGGTGTTATACGACATGTTATTGGTCCCATGAACCCGCAAGGGTGTCGTGTAGTTGGTTTTAAACAACCTTCACATGAGGAACTTGCTCACGATTTTCTCTGGCGTATTGAACACCCAACACCCAGGCATGGAGAAGTGGTGGTTTTCAACAGGTCACACTATGAGGATGTTCTTATTGTG
Source organism: Bacteroidales bacterium (assembly GCA_038207725.1). Classification (GTDB taxonomy): domain Bacteria; phylum Bacteroidota; class Bacteroidia; order Bacteroidales; family VadinHA17; genus LD21. The sequence continues at coordinate 771 of JBBQZN010000031.1, forward strand.
CGCGTTCACAACCTTGTTCCAAAAAAAATATGGTCAAAGCGTTACGAACAGATAAATGAATTTGAACGGCGTCTTACAGCTAACGGTACTCATATTCTGAAATTCTTTCTGCACATCAGCAAGGAAGAGCAACTTCATCGCTTCGCCCAGCGGCTCGATGATCCTGCAAGATGGTGGAAAATAAGCGAAGCGGATTATTCGGAAAGGAAATTATGGACTGATTATGAGGCTGCTTATGAAGAAGCCATAACCAGATGTAGCACTGAGGAGGCTCCCTGGTATGTGATTCCTTCAGATCACAAATGGTTTCGTAATCTTGCCATTTCAAAGATTATCGTGGACAAATTGGAGAAGCTCGGCATCGAGACTCCTGAACCGACTGTGAATATCAACAACATTCGCAGGAAATACTACCAAGAGGAGGGTAAAACCGGGAACTATGAATAAGATGAACTTACATACTAAAGTAATTGCGACTCAGAATAAATCTTTCACATGAAGAACTTAAAGATATTATCGCTATGCTTGGTTTGGAACAATTATCTGTCGATGACCGCAACTTAGTAAATCGTGCCAGGCGTTTGGAACGGTTCTTCACTCAACCCTTCTTTACTACCGAACAATTTAGTGGTTTGAAGGGGAAAGAGGTTGGGTTGGACGATGCACTTGACGGATGTGAACGTATTCTTACAGATGAGTTTAAAGATTTACCGGAGAGTGCTTTTTACATGATTGGAACCATAGACGAAGCTAATAATAAAGGAACTCCGGATGTGAATCAGGATGAAACATTTACTTCTTCTAAGAAAAAGGCTGAAAAGGCCGGCAAATCAAACACTCCAAAAAAATAATAAACAGAACAATGGACTTAAAAGTACTTCTTCCGTACCGCATTTTCGCTGAAATTAAAAATGTTATCAGCATAGTAGCTGAAACCAGCGAAGGCTCCTTTGGCCTGTTACCACAAAGACTCGATTGTGTAGCAGCTTTGGTTCCCTGCATTTTTACTTATGAAACGGAATCAGGAAAGGTTCATTACTTAGCTTCCTGACTTATAAATATTTTTATACAATTTTTCTCCCAATCACAGGTTTGTATTAAAGGCTTTTCACCTCATTCACAAGGCTTTGCAAAGTTCCTTTTGCATCGCCGAACAACATCCGCGTCTTATCATTAAAGAATAGCATATTCTCGATGGCTGCATAGCCTTTTCCCATGCCCCTTTTCATTACAATGATGTTTCTGGCATCGCGGGCTTTAATAATAGGCATACCGTAAATCGGGCTCGACGGATCATCCTCTGCAGCAGGATTTACAACATCATTGGCACCAATGACAACCAGTACGTCGGTGTTTGGCAGATCAGGATTTATTTCATCGCTCTCAATAAGCTGCTCATACGGCACATCCGCCTCAGCAAGCAGAACATTCATGTGGCCCGGCATCCGACCCGCCACAGGATGAATGGCATATTTCACCTCAACACCTTTTTCTTCAAGCAACTTGTCGAGTTCATGACATATATGCTGAGCCTGCGCTACTGCCAGACCATAACCCGGAACTATGACAACTTTTTTAGAATAACTCAGAAGAACGGCTGCATCCGTCAGAGAGATCTCTTTTACTGTGCCAAATTCACCTGTAGGTGCCTGTCCTCCGCCACCAAATACGCCCACAATTACATTCAGCAGCGAACGGTTCATCGCCTTGCACATAAGTATCGTGAGTATTGTTCCGGCAGATCCGACAAGAATACCACCGGTAAGCATTGCCTGGTTATTGTAGAGAAATCCACCCATAGCCGCCGCGACTCCGGTAAATGAATTCAAAAGCGAAATCACAACAGGCATGTCAGCTCCGCCGATCGGCATCACGAAGAGTACACCATAAACAACAGATACAGCAAACATAATATATATAAGATGTGTAAGTTCACTGCTGGCTTGTACATTACGTGTCATAATATATGCGATGAAACCGATAAGAAAGGCAAGAATTGCAAGGTTGACATACTTCATTGCCTTAATCCTCATATCCCCTATCCATCCATCAAGTTTTCCAAAGGCTATCATACTGCCTGCCCATGAAACCGTACCAATAAGAAGCCCGATAAGAATTGCAAGCACCTGGCCATTTGCCATTCCGCTTTCAGCTATCAGTTCCGGTCTGATATGCGGAAACTCCATCATGGAAATCAAAGCAGCTGCCGCACCACCCATACCATTAAAGAACGATACCAGCTGTGGCATGGCAGTCATCTTCACTTTTCTGGCAATTATCCAGCCGATAACTGTACCTGTTAATATTGCAGCAACGATCCATCCGATATTTCCGATCGGTTTACCGTCTTTCTGATGAAAAAGGATAGTAGCAATTATTGCCAGTACCATACCAATGGCAGCCAGAATGTTACCACGACGGGCAGTAAGCGGATGGCTAAGCTTTTTCAATCCGATTATGAAAAGAACTGAAGCAATTATATATACTATCTCAAGTATTGAGATTCCAAATGAAAATTGAGATATATCGTTCATTCCGTTGATCTTTATCGTTTTAATAATATAGTTACTTCTTTTTCCTGAACATCTCAAGCATCCTGTCGGTGACTACAAAACCGCCGACAACGTTCAGAGTTCCAAGTACAACAGCAAGAAAACCCAGAATCATAGATCCTGTAGTTTCAGCATGCCCCATTACTATAATTGCGCCTATTATAACAACCCCGTGAATAGCATTGGCCCCCGACATAAGAGGGGTATGGAGAATTGCAGGGACGTGGCTGATGACTTCAATTCCCAGAAATATTGAGAGGATGACAACGAAAATTATCTCTCTGTTTGACAAGAAAAAGCTCAGTATGTTTTCCATAATCGGCTTAGTTAATATTTAACATCTGTTTTACGCGCTTACTTATATACTCTTTTCCATGAACAGCTGTTGTGCCATGAATTATATCATCCATCATATTCAGTACAAGGTTGCCATTCTTATCAACCATAATTTTCAGCAGATTGATTATATTACAGCCATACATCTTGCTGGCATCAGTAGGCATATCTGACGGATAATCAGATTTGCCGATAATGTTTACCCCGTTCACAACAACGTTTTTTCCGTTTTGAGTAAGCTCACAGTTACCTCCTGTTGATGCAGCAAGATCGACAATTACTGATCCGGGTTTCATCGAATTTATTGTTTCGCCCAAAAGCAGTACCGGTGCTTTTCGTCCGGGAATCTGGGCTGTACAAATAACAACATCTGCAGCAATAGCTCTCTGTTGAATCAGTTCCTGCTGTTTCTTCTTAAAATCTTCAGTCTGTTCAACAGCGTACCCTCCGGCGGCGGCATCCTCTTTAGCCCCTTCAACCTCAATAAACTTTCCACCCAGACTCTTAACTTCCTCTTTTACAGCTGATCTTACATCAAACACTTCCACTATCGCACCGAGTTTGCGCGCAACAGCAATAGACTGCAGACCCGCAACACCGGCTCCCAAAATAAGCACCCTTGCAGGTTTAATAGTGCCGGCAGCCGACATGAACATTGGGAAAAATTTTGGTAACATAGATGCTGCTTCCAGCACAGCCTTATACCCTGAAACAGTTGCCATTGATGATAGAATATCCATCGACTGTGCCCTTGTTGTTCTGGGAACCAGATCGAGTGCGAGAACTGACAGACCTCTCTTCCTGGCCTCTTCAAGCCACTTTCTGTTCTCAACAGGATTCAGTATCAGACATATTACCTGCCCTTCCCTGAATAATGTTATATCATCATTAAGTGGAGGATTAACAGCTAGCAGCATTTCCGAACGGGCAATAACCTCTTTCCGCGAGAGGGTAAGAGCTCCGGCTGCCTGATATAACTTATCATCAGCAAAAGCACTTTCTCCGGCATGAAATTCAACCAGTACCTCAATGCCCATCTTTTTAAGAACAGATACTTCACCAGGCAGTATTGCTACTCTGTTTTCTGCACCTGACTCTTTAAGTATACCTATTATCATTAGTTATTAGTTTAGAGTTTGGAGTGCCTAAAGTTTAAAAAATAAATCGTGCCCAATATAATAAAGAATAACTTATTACTTCACTATGAGTTTAAAACTTATGAAGAGTAAGCTCAATTATAAGCGTCTCACCCGGTATCTGAAAATTAACAAGAATTCTACTTCCCGAAAAAATTACTCAGCCAGAAATTATTTGCCTCATTTCTTGAATGAACTGCCTTCGCTCCTCCCCATCCGTGACGCCCATTGGGGTATAGCATCAATTCAAATGATTTGCCGGCATCCTGAAGCCTTGAAATAAGATATATGGAATTCTGCATATGCACGTTATCGTCCATATCGCCATGAGCTATAAAGAGTTTACCCTTGTATCTACTTACAAATGTGAGTGTTGATCCATCCTTATAACCCTCAGGGTTATCCTGTGGGGTATCCATATATCTCTCGGTATAAACATTATCATACAAACGCCAGTCAGTAACCGATGATCCTGCAAAACCATGTGTCCAGTACTCGGCTCCCTTTGTAAGAGCCAGACAGGTCATGTAACCTCCGTAAGAGCTGCCTGTAATTCCAATTTTTGTTCCGTCAACAAACTGCTTTGATTTTAACCATTTCACTGCATCTGCATAGTCGAGTATTTCCCATTTCCCAAGCGAGCGGTACAGGTAATCTAGTCCCTTTTTTCCAAACTGCCCTGAGCCTCTGTGGTCAACAGAAAATGTTATAATACCATTTTGAGAATTCCAGCCGGGGGTGTTGCCAGCCCATCTATTACTTATGTTGGCTGAGTTTGGTCCTCCGTAAATTGCAAAAATCACAGGATATTTTTTGGCAGGATCAAAGTTAACAGGATATGTTATTGTCGCCGGCATATTGAAAAGTCCGTCCGATGTCATGATCTTAACAAATTCAGTCTTTGAATGTACCGAAGGGTCGTAAGCTGTCTGCTCAGGTTTGTAAATCTCGCGGATCTGTTTTGCCTTCTTATCGATTGCAATTATTGATCCTGCACTTTCTATACTGTTCCATGTATCAATATAGTAAGTTCCTTTAGGAGAAATGCTTACAGTATGTGATCCGCTGCCTGTTGTGTACTTAACCAGGTTCTTTCCATCGAGACCAACACTGAAAAAGTGCTTATCGGTCGATTCCTCACCTGTCGCATAAAACCATACCCGGTTGAGTGCCTCATCAACCTTTTCTATTGCTGTTACCCTGAAATTAAAATTGGTGAGTTGTGCAATCAGTTGTCCGGTCCAGCTATAGTAATAAAGATTTTCCCAGTCATTTCTGTAACTTCTTACTATGAATCCTGTGCCGTTATCCAACACGTAAATGTCCTCGAAAAATTCTACCCAGCTTTTTCTTGATTCATCATAAACATTAACAAAATCGCCGGTTGCCGGATTGGCAAGAATTATTTTAAGATCGTTCTGATCGCGATTAACTACCTGAATTGCAAGTTTTTTACTGTCAGGCGTCCAGAATGGCCATGCAATATACTGGTCAATTGAATAATCTGTTTTCACCCAAACGGTTTTTCCTGAAGCAATATCTGCAATTCCCATTTTCACTTTTGGATTAGGGTCTCCCGGTTTCGGGTAATGTACTGCCTCGATAAGTCCGTGAATACCATCAGCTTCGTCGAGTCTGTTCAGTGTAAAAACAGGAACATCAGTCTCGTCGGTGCGAAGATATGCAATGCTGTTTCCGTCGGGCGAGAACCAGAAAGCAGCATAACGGCTTGCCCGGCCAAGAATCTCTTCCATATATACCCATGCCGAATAACCGTTATACACCTTGTCACTGGCATCAGTTGTCAGCCTGATCTCTTTATTCAACAGCAGATCAAATACATATAGATCCTTGTTTTTAGTATATGCAAGTTTTTTTCCGTCGGGAGAAAAGCGGGTGTTGACTTCTTCTGTTTTGTCATTAGTGAGTCTTTTAAGCTCTTTTGCTCCGGCTTCAAAATAGAAAAGGTCATTATCCTTAATAATAACAGCGCTTTTCATGTCGGGACTCACAACATCATTCATCGAAAGTGAAATTCCTTTCGGTAGAGACTGAACAAGCAGTTCTCTTGCAGTTTTCTCAGGCTGAATGACAACACCTTTTCCGGTTTTAATATCTACACTGCTTACAACAAGCACTTTGCCGGCATCGTAGTCCCTGAAGAGATAATGTGTATCATCTTTCCACCCGACAACTCCGGGCTGGTTATTCCCGCGCGGAGGCATCTGGGCAGTAGCGGTGTTTACCGATAAAACCTGAAATATAAAAAGACAAATCAAAACATGCATAAAAGCTGATCTTCTCATAAGTATCTTATTTAAAATGTGAAATAAACAGAGAGGCAAAAATATAAATTTTAATTTGAATTCAACCCTGTTGTTCAGGAACATCTCCGCTTCCCGCACGGCTCTATTTTTAGCGCCGGTGCCAAACACTGGTTTCTATAATAATTCTGCTCCGGCGTCACATTTCTTTTGCCTCTTTTTCTACCGATATGTCGCCCATACTGGGCTGAAGAAATATTGTATCTAATCAGTCGGAATTCCGCTCTATGCTCTACGCTCTATGCTCTACACTCTATGCTCTATGCTCTATGCTCTATGCTCTACACTCTACGCTCTACGCTCTACACTCTACGCTCTACGCTCTTTCTTCCGTTTCCAATTCTACCACCACTGATTATTTACAAAAAATGCTATATTTATCCCTCTAAAACCAAACTGATTCTGATGAAAAGGATTTTTCTTACTACGCTTACATTATTATTGATTATTTCGGCAACAGATGCCCAAACGATTAAAACACCAGCTGAATTTCTGGGCTACGAACTGGGTACACAATTCACTTACCACCATAAAGCTGTTGAATATTTCAAATACGTTGCAGAGATCTCCCCGCTCGCCGAGTATCGTGAATATGGGAGCACATATGAAGGACGTCCACTCGGAGTTTGCATTATTTCAAGTGAAGAGAATCTTGCAAAACTTGAAGAATACAGAACAAACAACCTGATAAAGACAGGTATCTTAAAGGGAAGCTTCACCGGAAAACAAATACCTATAATATGGATGGGATATAATGTTCATGGAAATGAGGCTGTTGGAATGGAGGCTGCCCTTAAGACACTTTATACAATCGCCACAGGATCTTATGGCAGCATATCCGACTACCTTAAAGAGTGTATTATAATTATCGATCCCTGCCAGAATCCAGATGGCCACGAATTATATACAAACAGGTACAGGAACTCGATGAATTTTGTTATCAATCCCGATGGAAACTCATGGGAACACAACCAGGGATGGCCGGGCGCACGATCGAACCATTATATGTTTGATCTAAACCGCGACTGGACCTGGGAAACACAGATCGAAACTCAGCAGAGAATTGCCTTATATAATCAGTTTATGCCACAGGTCCACGCCGATTTTCATGAAATGGGACCCGAATCAACATTCTTCTTTGCGCCCGGTGCTGATCCATGGCACGAGCTTATTACATCATGGCAGCACGAATTTCACAAACTGATGGGCAATGGCAACGCTACTCTTTTCAATGAAAAATACAGACTCTATTTTACAAAAGAAAGTTTCGATCTGTTTTACCCGAGTTATGGCGATACATGGCCTCTCTTCAATGGTGCTATGGGATTCACCTATGAACAGGCTGGAGGTGGCGGATCAGGATTGGCTTACGAACTTGAGACAGGTGATACCCTGACACTTAAAGAGAGGATTGACGGACATTTCACTGCTTCGATGGCAACAATTAAAATATCTTATGAAAACCGCGAAAAGCTGGTATCGGAATTCAATAAGTACTTTGAAGATAATATGCAGAAGCCTGCTTTTCAGTATAAATCAGTAATCATAAAGGGTACGGGTGAAAAATCGAATGTCAAGAGCATGCTCGATATCTTTGATAAGAATCAGATAAAATACAGTTATGCCGGAAGTACAGGTAAAAAATTCAAAGGCTTTGACTATTCCCTCAACAAGGAAGGTGAAGTAACTGTTGAAAAGGGAGATATACTCATCAGCGCTTACCAGCCCCAGTCGCGTTTCTTTCAGGTTCTGTTTGAACCTGACAGCAAGGCTAAAGACTCAATAACTTATGACCTTACGGCATGGGCTTTTCCTTATGTTTTCAACCTCAAAGCATACGCTGTTACTGATAAAATTTCCGCAGATACAGGGCTTGTTGCATTCAGGAAGATAGTAAATAAAATTTCCGCTGATAAACCTTATGCCTATCTGGCCAATTTTTCAGGATTTGATGAACTCAGATTAATGGCTGCACTTTACAACGCAAAAATAAAAATAAGGTACTCGGTTAAGCCATTTACACTAAATGGAAAGAGTTTCAACAGGGGAAGCATAATTATTGCCCGTGGCGACAATAAGCAGTTTGAAGGTGATTTTGATAAAACTGTCAGGAATGCAGCTGATAAATGTCAGGTTGCACTCATACCATCTGCCACAGGAATGGTTGATACCGGAAAAGATTTTGGATCAGCCTACTCTCCTCTTCTGAAAAAGAAAAATATTGCACTTCTATGCGGAGAAGGTACATCTACAAGCTCAGTGGGTGAACTATGGTATTTCTTTGAGAGGGAACTTGAATATCCGGTATCGCTTATTACAACTACTGATGCCGAGAGTACAGACTTTTCAGTCTATGATGTTCTCATACTTACATCGGGAAGCTATACAAAACTAAAAGATACAATAATTGATTTCGCAAAGAGAGGCGGAAGAGTAGTAGCCCTTGAGAATGCCATTTCAATCTTTTCTGCAGAAAAAAGCACATCTCTTTTCAAAGCCATGGAGACTAAGACAGCTGAACTGAAAGCAGCTGAGAAAAAAGTTAAAAGTGACGACACAACATATCTCAGAAAATTTGAAAATGAACGCAGGTACACACTTTCTGATAGATCTGCCGGAAGCATCTACAGGGTAAAACTCGATGATACAAATCCATATGCTTTCGGAATGGGGAAAGAGTGGTTCATTATGAAGAGGAGTGCCGGCTACCCCTACCTTACCACAGGTAGTAACATTGGCTACATTCTTGAAAAAGAACCGGTTGCAGGATTTGCAGGATTCAAATACAAGGATAAGATTAAAAATACCCTAGTATTGGGTTCAGAAAATATCGGGAAAGGCGAAGTAATATATATTTCCGACAATCCATATTTCAGGGCATTCTGGAAAAGCGGAAGAGTGCTGCTGGGGAACACTGTGCTCAGGTAAAAAGCAGAGAGCGTAGAGCGGAGAGCGGGGAGCAAAGTAATTTTAAGCTTGCCCCGCTTAGGCGGGGGGATATAGGGGCAGATTATAGAAAACCATATATTATGAAGAAATACATTTACACTTTTGCAATAATTGCTTCACTTACATCGTGCAGCAATTCTGAACTACAAAAAGCTGAGGAAAGTATCACAGGTCCGGAGCTGTCGGAATACGTGAAGAATCTCGGATCAGATGAATTCATGGGAAGAAAACCCTTTACTGAAGGGGAAAAAATAACTGTGAATTATCTTGCTGAAGAGCTTAAGAAAATCGGATTTGAACCGGCATTCAACGGCAGCTATTTTCAGCCTGTTCCGATGGTTGAAATAACTTCACTTATTCAGGGAAATGCAACTGTAGTATCTGCCGGAAAAACTCTCGACCTGTCTGCTCCCGACGATATTGCAGTAACTTCTCCAAGACTTTCCGGAGAAATCTCCGTTAAAGGGTCTGAGATGGTATTTGCCGGATTCGGAATTGTTGCTCCGGAGTATAACCGTAATGATTATGAAGGTCTTGATGTAAAGGGAAAAACAGTTGTTGTAATGGTAAATGACCCGGGTCTCTATACAGGAGATACTACATATTTCAAAGGAAGGGAGATGACATATTATGGCCGCTGGACGTATAAATTTGAAGAGGCTGCACGACAGGGAGCTGAAGGCTTAATGATAATTCATGAGACAGAGGGAGCAGGTTATCAGTATACAATTCCGAGGAAAAGTTCATTATCACCAAGATTGTATATGCAGAGTGCCGACAGTAACAAAACCCTGTGCGCATTTACAGGATGGATCTCTGCCGCATCAGCTGAAAATCTTTTCAGCACTATGAACATCAAAGTTGCCGATCTCAGACTGGAGGCATGCAAAAAAGATTACAAAGGATTTGCCATGAACTCCAATATCACTCTTAAAATCAGCAATACTTTCAGATTCAACACATCAACAAATGTGGCCGGAATCCTGAGGGGTTCAGCCCGACCCGAAGAAAGTATTGTTTATTCTGCTCACTGGGACCATTTCGGTACAGGTGAGAAAGAGAACGGTGATTCGATTTATAACGGAGCTGTAGATAATGGGACATCGATGGCCTGGGTATTTGAAATAGGAGAAGCTTTTTCCGGTCTTAAAAACAGACCTGAAAGATCGGTAGTTCTTTTCTTTCCTACAGCTGAGGAACAGGGACTGCTTGGTTCACAGTATTATGCAGAAAACCCTCCGCTGTCAATCGACAAAACTATAGCCTGCTTCAATAACGACCTTATGCTTCCAATCGGACGAATGAAAGATGTTATGATAACAGGATACGGACAATCATCACTCGACGATATGATAACTGAAGCTGCCTTAAGACAGGATCGCTATGTAGTAAAAGATCCTAATCCGCAAACAGGAATGTATTTCAGATCTGACCATTTCCCATTCGCAAAAAAAGGGGTACCTTCTGCTTTCGCCAGGGGAAATACCGATAGCAGGGAATTCGGCAAAGAGTGGGCAGCAAAAATGGAGAAAGATTATATCGACAATAAATATCACCGTCCATCTGATAATTACGAACCTGAAAAATGGAATATGGATGGCATAATTGAAGATGCCCGGCTGCAATTCTACGTAGGTTACCAGCTTGTAACATCAGATATGCTCCCGCAATGGAGTGAGAACTCTGAGTTCAAAAATATCAGAAAATAGAACAATAATCTGAAAATGTAAAAGCTTGCCCGGGAGCTGTTGAAAAAGTCCTTAGTGAACCTTCGTGATAACCTTCGTGTATCTTTGTCCCATATGATTGGCTATCCACAACAAAATGAAGTTTCGGTTGAATAGCCTTTCCCGGCAATCTATTTAGAATTATTTTAAATTTATGTTATTTTATTAACATTGTTATTTTATTAACAGTTAATGTTGTACTTTTGCACCGTAAAGAGAAAAAAGAGTGCATTGGGCACTTTAAATATTAATATTCAGTATATTACAACACAAAATGACGATTGAAAAGATTGCAGAGCTTATTGACGGGAAGGTAATTTGTTGTGGAGAGAAGATTTCTGCTTCAGTTGAATATGCATTTGCCTCTGATCTGATGAGCGATGTTCTGACAGTGGAAAAGGAGAATATGGTTCTTATAACAGGGCTGGCAAACCTTCAGACGATAAGAACAGCTGAGATGTCTGACATCACTTGTATAATATTTGCACGTGATAAAAAGATCGGCGAGGAAATAATTTCACTGGCGAGAGAGAATAATATGATCCTCCTTGAGAGTCCTCATTCATTATTCCATATCTCGGGTGTGCTTTATCAGGCTGGCGTGAAATCAATTTATTAAAAAATGCAGTTCAGGCACAAAATAGCCGGTGGCGATTTTGCCAAAGCAGGGAATGTTGCCAGTTCAGTAAAGAAAACTCTGCGTGAACTCAATGTTGACCATACCATTGCAAAACGTATAGTCATTGCATTGTATGAGGGTGAAGTTAATGTTGTGGCGCATGCTTATTCAGGAGTGATTGAAGTGGATATCGATAATGAAAAAATAAAAATAACGATAACTGATAAAGGTCCGGGCATAACCGACATTGCGAAGGCCATGGAAGAAGGTTATTCAACAGCCACTCCTCAGGTGAGAGAAATGGGCTTTGGTGCAGGAATGGGGCTGGCAAATATGAAAAAGAACAGCGACTCAATGAAAATTTCAAGCACCCCCGGTGAAGGAACTATTGTGGAACTTATAACATATTTCAAACCCGATGCAAGATAAAAATCAGAACAGGGATTTTCATCATGCTCTATACGTAGATAACGATCTGTGTATCGGGTGCACTCACTGTATGGTAGTTTGTCCCACAAAGGCTATCAGGGTCAGAAACGGAAAGGCTCTGATAATCGCCAACAAGTGCGTCGATTGCGGTGAATGCTACAAGGCCTGCCCAGTTTCTGCAATTGGTGTTGAACAGGATGACCTTGAGATGATCTTCAAATATCCTGTCAGGGTAATATTAATTCCAAGTGTGCTTATTGGTCAGTTTCCACGCAGAATAATGGCAACAAGCATATATAATGCTCTGAAAAACATTGGCTTTACCCATATCTATGAGGTTGAAAATACCGTCGATATGGTTCTTGAAGCAAACAGGCAGTATATGCACGATAACAAAGAGCGTCCGCTTATTTCATCATATTGCCCCGCTATTGTAAGACTCATTCAGGTAAAATACCCCTCCCTTGTCGGTAATATAATGAAGGTCAACCCTCCTATCGACATGTCGGCAATGTATTACAGGGAAAAACTTAAAAGCAGCGGTATTCCGGAAGCTGAGATTGGCCTTTTCTATGCCACTCCATGTGCCGCGAAAATAGCTGCAGTGAAGAGTCCTGTCGGTGAAGTGGAATCTGCCGTAACCGGAGTAATTAACATTAACTTTTTGTATAACAGGATCTTAAACTTCCTTCAGAGAAAATACACTGAGTCAGAACCTCCTGAGACTGACGACCTGCTGAGCTCGAAAGGGATCTTATGGAGCCTTACACGGGGTGAACTTGTTCATGCAAATGGCAGAGCTCTGGCAATTGACGGGATAAAAAACGTGAATGAATTTCTCGAAAATATTGAAAACGAAAAATTTGACAATATCGATTTTCTTGAACTGAGAGCATGTGACGAGAGTTGCGCCGGAGGTATACTCATAAGCGGTAACCGTTTCCTGACTGTCGAGAGACTTAAAAACAGGGCTGCTGAATACAGGGCACGCGAGGATGACAAAACACGCAAACCGCTTGACGGATTTCTTAACCTTAACGAACATGGATTTCTTGGCAACATAGAACCGCGCCCTATAGGAAAGCTTGATGAAGATATATCAGCTGCTCTTAAAAAGATGGAGCGGAAACGCAGGCTGATGTGTTATTTACCTGGGTTCGACTGCGCAGGCTGCGGCGCACCTGATTGCCAGACACTTGCTGAAGACATTGTACAGGGCGATGCACAGATATCCCATTGCATCTTCATGCAGCAGCAAATGACAAGTCAGAATCTGCTTAGTCAGGATCAGGCGGTGAGGATCACCAGCAACATATGGGGAAAAGAGAGACTTGAAAAAAACTGTAATAAACTCGGAGCTGAAGATGAAAATAACTGATATTGTACAGGCACTCGGACTGAAAGTCCTTTCCGGACAAGCTGGTCTTTCGAATGAGATAACAGGCGGATATGTGTCCGATCTTCTAAGCGACGTTATGGGTAATGCAAAGGAGGGACAAGTATGGATAACACTCCAGACGCACCAGAACATAATTGCCGTGGCTTCCTTAAAGGATATCGCAGCAATAATTATTGTTAAGGGAGCTACTCCTGAGGCTGATACAATTGAAAAAAGCAATATTGAAAACGTTCCGGTTCTTGTAACTGAACTGGATACTTTCACAATTGCCGGACGTTTATATGAACTATTGAAAAAAGAATGAGACTTTTTAAGGCTGATCTTCATACTCACACTGTCCTCTCACCCTGCGGTGATCTGGAAATGAGCCCGGTGAGAATTGTTGCTGAAGCCGAAAGAAAAGGTCTTGATATAATCGGAATTACCGATCACAACTCAACCCGCCATTGCAGTCTGACATCAAAAATGGCTGCAGAAAAGGGAATATTTGTGATGCAGGGCGCCGAAGTAACAACAAAAGAGGAGGTTCATTGCCTCGCGTTCTTTGAAAATACTGATACACTCAAAATATTTCAGGCATTTCTTGATGATAATCTGCCAGAAATAATGAATGATCCATCGAAATTCGGTTATCAGGTAGAGGTTGATGAAAATGAAATTATTCTTTATGAAGAGAAGAAACTTCTGATTAATGCATTGACTAAGAACCTGAATGAAGTTGAATCATTTGTCCATTCATTAAAAGGTCTCTTTATTCCGGCTCATATCGACAGAAAGAAGAATAGCATCTATAGTCAGCTCGGCTTCCTTCCTTCAGATCTGAAAGCTGATGCCATGGAGATCTCCAGGGCAAGTTCAGTTTTGGATTTTGCAGCAAAAAATCCGGAAGTAAAAAAGTTCGCAGTCCTCCGATCTTCCGATGCACACAGGATTGAAGATATTGGAGCCGCAAGCACGGTTTTTCAGATTGAGGAGGCGTCTTTTGCTGAGATTCAAATGGCAATTAAGGCGATTAACGGCAGAATGATAATAGTATGAAATCGCTGTCATTAAATATTCTCGATATAGCGCAGAACTCCATAAGGGCGCTGGCGACAGAGATTTATATCGAAATATCGGAATCAGTTAAGTATGATTTTTACAGGATTTCGATAACAGATAACGGGTCGGGCATACCTTCAGAGATCCTGGAAAAAGTTACCGACCCTTTCATAACAACGAGAACAAAAAGAAGGATGGGACTCGGACTTCCTCTGCTTAAATATCATGCTGAGTTAACAGGTGGCAGGCTTGAAATAATTTCAGAACAAAAAAAGGGAACAAAGATAACTGCCACATTTGCTAATCTTCATCTCGACAGGCAGCCGCTGGGCGATATTGCAGGCGTTTTGATGATACTTATTGCAGCGAATCAGGGAATCGATTTTCGCTATAAACATTTAACAGATAAGGGAGAATATTATTTTTCAGCAGCAGAAACAAAACAATACCTGGGAGTTGAATCGCTATACGAACAGGATCTGCTTAAAGATCTTGCAAATATGATAAATGAGAATCTTAAGGAGCTTGAGGTATCAGGTTTAGAAATAAAATGAAATGTATTACTGCATTAAGGCAGTTATAAGAAATAAAATGAATAAATTTAAGAAGTAAACCTGTCAAAGGGATTACTCATAAACAGAAACAAATTAAACAGATAAAAGCATGTCAAAAATCACGTCACTTGCGGATCTCAAAAAGAAACGCGAAGAATTAAAGAGCGGGCTGGATATCCGGGTAAAGGCAATGAATCCTGACGAAGTAGTACAGGTAAAAGTTGCTATGGCTACATGTGGAATTGCCTCAGGGGCAAAAACCATCATGGAGTTTTTCCTTGAGCAGCTCGACAGAAGGAATATTGCAGGAATAGTAACCCAGACAGGTTGCATGGGATATTGCTATGCAGAACCTACCATTGAGGTAAAACTCCCAGGGCAGGATCCGGTAGTTTTTGGTTTTGTCGACCTCAAAAGGGCTGACCAGATCATTGAGAAATATATCAAAACAGGTGAACTTGTCGATGGCATCATCCCTGTAAATTATGAAACAATTGACTTAAAAGAATAAGGAGGAAAAATTATGTCAAAATACAGTATGCATCTTCTGGTTTGCGGTGGCACAGGTTGCCATGCCTCGGAAAGCGATGCTATTGTCTGCAATCTCAGGGATGAACTTGAAGCAAAAGGACTTGTCGATTCTGTACAGGTAATACTTACAGGATGTTTCGGCTTCTGCGAAAAAGGACCTATAGTGAAAGTAATGCCCGACAATACATTCTATGTTCAGGTAAAACCAGAGGATGCCCAGACAATCGTTGAAGAACACGTTATTAAAGGAAGAAAAGTAACCCATCTGCTATATAAAGACCCTGTAACAAAAGAATCAGTCTCTGATTCCAAACACATGGGTTTCTTTAAGAAACAGCTCAGAATTGTGCTTCGCAACTGCGGTTTCATCAATCCTGAGAACATTGATGAATATATAGCACGCGACGGATATCAGGCTCTTGGTAAGGTACTTACAGAAATGAGTCCTGAAGAAGTTATCAAAGTTGTTAAGGATTCAGGTCAGAGAGGGCGCGGTGGAGGCGGTTTCTCAACCGGTCTCAAATGGGAACTTGCACGCAAGAGTGCTGGTGACGAAAAATATGTTGTTTGTAATGCTGACGAAGGCGACCCGGGCGCATTTATGGACAGGTCGGTGCTCGAAGGCGACCCGCATTCAGTACTTGAAGCTATGGCCATTTGCGGTTACAGCATCGGTGCATCAAGCGGACTTATTTACATCCGCGCCGAATACCCGCTGGCTATCGAAAGGTTAAAAATAGCCATCAGACAGGCACAGGAATACGGCTTGCTTGGAAACAATATTTTTGGAACAGGATTCAATTTCGATATCACTCTAAGATATGGTGCAGGTGCATTTGTCTGCGGCGAAGAAACAGCTCTTATTCACTCAATGGAAGGTCTTCGCGGTGAGCCGACAGTAAAACCACCTTTCCCTGCTGAATCAGGTTTTCGTGGAAAACCAACCAACGTGAATAACGTTGAGACTTTTGCGGCAATTCCTGTGATTATTCTTAAAGGAGCAAAATGGTTCAGCGCTATAGGAACCGAAAAATCAAAAGGCACCAAGGTATTTGCCCTCGCCGGTAAAATCAATAACGTCGGTCTAATCGAAGTACCAATGGGAACAACTCTCCGCGAAGTAATCTTCGAAATCGGAGGAGGAATAAGAAACGGCAAGAAATTTAAAGGTGTACAGACTGGCGGACCTTCGGGAGGCTGTCTTACAGAAAAACATCTCGACACCCCTATCGATTTCGATAACCTGATATCAGTAGGATCAATGATGGGTTCTGGAGCTATGATCGTTCTTGATGAAGATGACTGCATGGTATCAATGGCAAAATACTTCCTCGAATTTACTGTTGAGGAATCATGCGGAAAATGTGCTCCATGCCGTATCGGAAACAAGAGACTTCACGAACTTCTGGGCCAGATCTGTGAAGGAAAAGGCTCACTTGAAGACCTCGACAGACTTAAGAATATGAGTCTTGTTATAAAAGACACATCGCTTTGCGGTCTTGGTCAGACGTCTCCCAACCCGGTACTCTCCATGATGGATAATTTCAGGGATGAATATGTTGCACATGTTACCGACAAGAAATGTCCGGCCGGTCAGTGCAAGAGTCTTATGGAATATGTTATCAATGCAGAAAATTGCGTCGGATGTACAGCATGCGTCAGGGTTTGCCCTGTTAATGCAATCACAGGTGAAAGAAAAGAGGCTCATCTTATAAATGCCGCAATATGCATAAAGTGCGGTGCATGTATGGAGAAATGTAAGTTTGATGCAATATTTATCAGATAATCAAAGAAATAATGGAAACAATAAAGCTTACTATTGATAATAAAGAGATTGATGTACCAAGGGGTACTACAATATATAAAGCTGCAAAGGAGCTGGGCATAGATATCCCAACCCTGTGCTATATGGAACTGCACGATATGGGAATTGAAAACAAACCTGCAGGTTGCCGTATTTGCGTTGCTGAAGTTCAGGGAAGAAGAAACCTCGCTCCTACATGCTCAACAAATTGTGAGCCCGGGATGGTTGTGAAAACACATACAACAAGGGTTCTTAATGCCCGCAGGACTGTAATGGAATTTATCCTCTCCGACCATCCTAAAGATTGCCTCGTCTGCACCAAATCAGGCAGTTGCGAACTGCAGGATATGGCTCACAGGTTAGGTATCAGAGAGATTCCCGGTCAGGAATATGCTGCAACATCGACTTACAGAAAAGATACTTCCCCTTCAATTATAAGGGATCTTGACAAGTGCATTATGTGCCGTCGTTGTGAGATGATGTGTAATGACGTACAGACAGTAGGTGCTCTTTCAGCGGTTAACAGAGGCTTCATGGCAACTGTAGCGCCTGCATTCGAACAGAATCTTGAATATTCAACTTGTACATATTGCGGTCAGTGCGTTTCTGTATGTCCTACAGGAGCTCTAACTGAAGTTAACCATGTTCCACAGGTACTTAGAGCGCTCAACGATCCGACAAAAACAGTTGTAGTTCAAACTGCACCTGCAGTTCGCGTTGCTCTCGGCGAGGAATTCGGCCTTGCACCGGGAACGATTGTAACCGGCAAGATGACAGCTGCCCTCAGAGCACTTGGATTTGACTATGTATTTGATACTGACTTTGCTGCCGACCTGACTATTATGGAAGAAGGAACTGAACTTCTTGACAGGCTGACAAGGCATCTTAAAGGCGATAAAACAGCAAGGATTCCTATCCTTACCTCATGCTGCCCCGGCTGGGTAAACTTCTTTGAACACTACTTTCCTGATCTGAAGGATGTACCATCAACAGCCAAATCACCGCAGCAGATGTTCGGTGCAATTGCAAAATCATATTTTGCAGAAAAAATCGGAATTGACCGCAAGGATATGGTCGTTGTTTCCATAATGCCTTGCCTTGCTAAAAAATATGAGTGTCAGAGAGATGAGTTTTCAGTTGATGGTAATCCTGATGTTGATTATTCAATTTCAACAAGGGAACTTGCAAACTTCATCAAACAGGCAAACATTGACATTAAAAACCTTCATGATGAGGAGTTTGATAGTCCTTTGGGAGAATCAACAGGAGCAGGTGTTATTTTCGGCGCTACCGGTGGTGTAATTGAAGCTGCATGCCGTACTGCATATGAAGTGTTCACCGGTAAAAAACTCGAAAGAATAGATTTCACTGAGCTAAGAGGTATGGATGGCGTACGTTCTGCAACAATCGACTTTAACGGCTTGCCTGTTAATATTGGTATTGCACACGGACTTGGAAATGCCAGGAAACTTCTGGATGATGTAAGATCAGGAAAATCTCAGTTCCATGCTATCGAAGTTATGGCTTGTCCCGGCGGATGTATTGGTGGCGGCGGACAACCTTTACACCATGGCAATTCTGATATAATTAAAGCAAGAGCAGCAGCTATCTATGCGGAAGACAAGAGAAAACCTCTCAGAAAATCGCATGAAAACCCGTTCATAATTAAACTTTATGATGAGTTTCTTGGGAAACCGGGAAGCGAAAAAGCTCACCATCTGCTTCATACTCATTATTTTGATAAAAAGAAAAAGATCATTATTAAAAAATAGTATTTAAGTATTGATCAATAAAAAAAATCACGGTTATGTCTAGTATAAAAATAGAATTAAGAAATGAAGATGTGGACTTTATAAAAGGAGTATGTGCTACTTTTAAAAATGATCCTCAGGAACTCATAAACGTTCTCCACTCCTGTCAGGAACACTTCGGATACCTCCCTGCTGAGGTACAGGAGGTTGTTTCGGAAGGTCTGAACGTGCCGATAGCAAAAACCTACGGTGTAGTAACATTCTACTCCTTCTTCACAATGACACCAAAAGGCAAACATCCTATAAGCATCTGTCTGGGAACTGCCTGCTATGTGAGAGGTGCTGAAAAAGTCCTTGATGAATTCAAAAAGGAGCTCAAGATAAACGTCGGTGAATCAACAAAGGATAACAAATTTTCATTGTCAAGCCTCCGCTGCGTTGGCGCCTGCGGACTTGCCCCTGTAGTTCTTGTAGGAGACAAAACCTACGGCAGGGTGGCTCCTGATGATGTTAAAAACATACTTAAGGAATACGAATAGTTATAATAATTGTAGGGACATGCCACGGCATGTCCTATTGCAATTTTGTTTAAAAATTAGTTTCTAGTTTAAGTTTTGGTTTATAAGTAATGGTTAAGACCGGGTCCGCATTTTGGCCCCGGTTTTCTCTTTTTCAGGACCACTTCCAGACTATGTTAATGAATTTGCTATTTTTACAAATACCGGTATTCTGTTTTTCAAATACTTATTACTATGATCGGAAACTACAAAATAATTACACTCTGCGGCAGCACAAAATTCAAGGAAGAGTTCATTGCTCAGCAAAAGCGACTTACCCTCGGGGGAAATATTGTAATCAGCGTCGGACTTTTCGGCCATTCAGGTGATGAAGAAGTCTGGGCTGAGCATACCAAACCGATTGAAAATAATCCTGCTGATTCAATGAGATCCCTCATTACGCTGCGCTTCATTCGGGATGACGGTACGGCTGTTTGGCACAGGAGGGGAGGAAAGCAGGGGCGTTTTCGAGAAAAAGATTATATGTTGAAAATACTTCAACGAAACGCCCCTTCTTCCCTCCTTTATGCCCCTAAAAGCAATCTCATTCCGAACACTCATTTAAGCAAATACTTTATTTATCAGAAATTGATTCATTTTCATTCTTCTTATTTAACTTTTCCCTTATCTTATATGTGACAAAGCAATAAAGAAGTCCTCCAAGCAATGCAAATAGTAAAACTTGAAGTATTGTTTTTGCTTTCAAGAAATATTTTAAAACGTATTCATCATCAATTATCGAAAAAAGGATTCCTATAAAAAAAAACTGAATAACTCCTCTTATAATAAGAGCTTTAAAACTGATTTTAGTTGTCTCTTTATTCATAATTAATTTTTAAATTTCTAGTCAAAGATTAAATAGGATAAAGCACCAATAAAAGAACCTACGATTGCTGCCTGAAAGCCAGCACTAACTGCTTCTACCATACATGCTGATAAGGTACCAACTCCGGGCATTATCATAGACCCGCCGATGGCTCCACCAATACATCCTATTATTGCACCTCCTATCGCAGCTTCAATGTCACATCTAACTACGGTATCCCTAAATGGGCCATCCATTCCAAGCCCTGATTTAGTTTTTGAAAATCTATTCTGAGACCAAAACTTCCAACTATATTTGCCAACTGCGACTGCTAATAAAGTAGAATTCTTTTCTTCATTTGTCATATCAGACTTATATATCTCAATTTCAAGCACTAAAACATTTTTTATAACCTTGACAGAATCCACTTCATTTTTATTTCTTAATATGTCTTCCAACCTTTTTAGAAATATTTGTTGCTTTTCTGAAAGTTTATTTCTTGCCGATTTTCCAGGATTGATTCTATAATCAATAATCTGTTTTGAAACTTTCTCATCAATATCTTTGTAATTAACTAAACCGTTGTTGAAAATATGACCTGAAGGTAATGAATTTCTGAAATTTGTTACTAAAGTGGTGACCATTGCAATTGTATCCTGAATGCTTTTATTTGTGAAACCGGAGTAAGGGAATTTATTTATTAAATATTCTAATCCCTTATTATGGTATTCCCCCACAATATTCATTGGATTTACAAATTCAGAATCACTTTCCACAACAAATTCCTTTTCTTTAGAGCAAGCGATAAAAACGATTGTGCTCGTACCAAAAACTACTAATAATAAAGCAGTTAAAATTGCTACTTTTAATTTTTTACTCATGACTTTATCTTTTTTAAATTAATACTCATTGCAATTTATGCTAGCTCGGGGCCAAAAATTATAATAAACTTAACATTTTACATTAAAATTGAGAATTTTAAGAATATTTCAGTCATTCGATTAATTGCATACAAAATCGTTTTCATGATTTTAGAAAGCTATTCTAAGACAAAATCATATTCCATTTATTAACTACTTTAGCATTCATTTTTTTGACTAAATTTCAGATAAACCATAGTATGATCGGGAACTACAAAATAATTACACTTTGCGGCAGCACAAAATTCAAGGAAGACTTCATTGCCCAGCAAAAGAGACTTACTCTCGAGGGAAATATTGTAATAAGTGTCGGACTTTTCGGCCATTCAGGCGATGAAGAGGTATGGGCTGAGTATACCAAACCGATGCTCGACGATATGCACAAAAGAAAAATTGATCTGGCTGATGAGATCTTTGTTATAAATATAGGTGGATATATCGGATCCTCTACAAGAAGTGAAATTGACTACGCGAAAATGACAAATAAACCTGTCAGATACTTAGAATCACCTTCCTGATTTTCCTCTCCCAGTCTCCCAATCTCCCCTTCTCCCCTTCTTATCATGAGGTGCAGTGACACTTTTTCTTTCCGGCTTTTTGTACCAGAAGAAGAACTCCTTCTGTCGTTTTTTATCATCACTGCTTTTGGCAACATAGACTTTTTTTCCTGTAAACGGATCAAAACCGGTATAGTACATAAGTGTTGAGAGTGTCATCGGCGTTGGAGTAAAATCCTGAACCTGCTCTGGTTTTATTCCCAGGCTTTTGACTTCCGCAACAAGATCCTTCATATCGTCATCAGTACAACCGGGGTGCGATGATATAAAATATGGCATAATCTCATACTTCAGATCATTCTTTGCAGTTATTGTGCCGAACCTTTTACCAAGCTTTCTGAAGAGATCAAAAGGGGCTTTACGCATATGAGCGAGGACACCCGGGGCTGTATGTTCGGGTGCCACCTTTAGCCTTCCCGACACATGCTTTGTTATTAGTTCCTCGAGGTATTCGCCCTCCTCAGCACCTGCATTTTTATTCCATTCGGCAAAAAGAAGATCATACCTTACACCGCTTCCAACAAATGATTTTTTAATACCGGGCAAGCTGTCAACCTTTCGGTAGAGTTCAGTGAGTTGCTTATGACTTGTCTGAAGATTTTTACACACACCCGGCCAGATACATGAAGGTCGGGAACATGACATACAAAGTTTCATGTCCTTACCTTTCATCCTGTACATATTTGCAGATGGCCCGCCAAGATCCGATAGATTGCCCTTAAAATCAGGCAACTGTGAGATCTTTTTCACCTCATTCAGAATTGATTTTTCAGAACGGCTTATTATCTGTTTACCCTGATGCGCAGCTATTGCACAGAAGCTGCAACCACCAAAACAGCCCCTGTGGATATTAACAGAGAACTTAATCATCTCGTATGCCGGTATATCATCTCTTTTATTATACTTAGGGTGAGGCAAATACATATACGGCAGATCAAATGTTCCGTCAGCTTCCGACTCAGTCATTGGAGGAAATGGAGGATTTACAATTACAGTTTCATCACCATAAGGCTCATTCAGACGTGCTGATTCAATCCTGTTTGACTCCCTTTCGAACTTCACAAAGTTTTCAGAGAATAATTTTTTGTCTTTCAGACACATTTCATGTGAATGCAGAGTGATATCCTTCCACAAATTCTGAGAAGGAAGTCTCTCTTCCAGCTTGCTCAAAAATGCTGTTTGTGGCACTGTCTTAAGAGAGGTAAAAGGTACTCCTTTAGCCAGAAGCTTCATAATTTCTCGCAGGGGCTGTTCTCCCATTCCATAAACAAGCAGGTCAGCGCCACTGCTGACAATGATGGATGGCTCGAGAATATCTTTCCAGTAATCATAATGGGTAAGCCGGCGCATTGAAGCCTCAATACCGCCTATCACAACAGGTACCTCAGGAAAAATGCTCTTTAGTATTTTTGTGTAAACTATTGTAGGGTAATCGGGTCTGAAGCCAGCCTTTCCGCCCGGAGTATAGGCATCATCTGAGCGAAGGCGGCGGGCAGCGGTATAATGATTAACCATTGAATCCATATTGCCTGCTGTTACTCCGAAAAAGAGTCTTGGTTTACCGAACTTTTTGAAATCACGGAGATCGTCTTTCCAGTTAGGTTGCGGGACAATCGCCACTCTGAATCCCTCGTTTTCAATTATTCTGCCAATAACAGCAGCACCAAATGATGGATGATCAACGTAGGCATCGCCGCTGAAAAGAACAACATCGACCTCATCCCATTCACGCAGCTCTATCTCTTTTGCTGATATGGGAAGCCAGTTAAGTAAATCGTATTTTTCCGCCAAACTTAAAAATTTAAAATTATCAGATTCTCATTCCTCAGAATAAAAAGCAAAAGTACTGAATGTTTCACACTAGATATAACTACATGTGGATTAAATATTACGGCCTGATTGTTGCAGATATGATTACCGTATTATGAAGTGATCATTTCATATTTCATATCAAAGCCAAAAAGAATGGAAGCAACTAAGGTGATACAACAGCATAAAAAACTAAGCGCACTTGTATCAGAGAAAAAATTAAAACAAAGTCTTGATATACTGGCAGATATGATTGCCGGAACCATGCGTGGCGATTTACATGTCGAGTATGATAATATTGTAATGACATACAAAAATATGCTCACTTACACAATTGAAGGCATCAGCGATCCGCAGCGCAATAAGATCTATACAAAGCTCATTCAATCGATACTTGGACTTTCAGACAAGGCACGACAGGACATATTGTCACATAATTCCGGATGGAACACCTACTGGGTTAAGCAACAGGCTGAAAAAGAAATGAAACTAAGTGGCAAGTCGATTGTTGAAAACGTCGATGATCTTATGTTTAAGTCTGAGCTTGATGAATGGCTTAAACTTAGCAATGAATTTAATCCTGATCCTGAATCTGAGATCTCACGAAAGCACAGTCAGCTGATTAAAAGCATTTTCAATCATCTGTGGCTGACTGACTATTATGGTGAGGCAGAGTCAAGCCTTATCGGCATAATACTGAAATCCGGAAAATTCAGATGGCATGAATCAAGTCTTTTTACAAGTGCCGTTACTCTGAGTTCACTCCGTACATGGCAGACAGAAAAGCTATTGGCATTGGTTGATTTATATGAATCAGGTCAGCAACAGGTTATGGAGAGGGCCCTTTCAGGTCTTATTCTGAACCTGCATTATTATAACAGCAGGCTCTTGCTCTATCCCGATCTTACTGAAAGAATTGAAAAGATGAGTAGCAACAATCAGTTCAGGGAACATTGCCGGATTATTGTGCTGCAGACAATCAGGTCACGTGAGACAGAATCACTTAGCAAGAAGCTCCATGATGAAATACTTCCCCAGGTTGCAAAACTTAAACCCAGAATTGAGGAGAAACTCGATCTTGATAATATTCTTCCAAAGGATATCTATGATGAAAAGAATCCCGACTGGGCTGAAATGTTCAGCGACTCGGAGGAGATATTCAAAACGATGGAAGAGCTGACAAAACTTCAGATGGAGGGTGCTGATGTTTACATGTCGGCGTTTGCCAACATGAAACACTTTGATTTTTTTAAGGATTTCCAGAACTGGTTTGTTCCATTTCATCCTGATCATGAAACAGTTAACGAAATTTATCGTGACGAGATTCTTGGTCCGGGAACCAACGAGCTTGCAGAGGCATTATATAAGACACCATTCATATGTAATTCAGACAAGTATTCACTTCTGCTCAACCTTAAATATCTTCCATCGGCTCAGAAAAGCATGATGCTGAAAGTCTTCAGGATGGAACTGGAAGGATTACAGCAGATGAATGATGAAGAATCGGCACTTGACCCCTATAAGAGTTTCAGGACAAATGTAACACAGTACCTGCAGGATCTTTACAGATTCTTCAAACTGTCACCATACAGAAAGGAGTTTGAGGATCTCTTTATTGGAAAGCTCGACATTTATAACTCAGAGTTTTTCAGAATGACATGTAATGCTTCGGAAGCTGAGGCAGGACTTGCTGACTATTTTTTCTCAAAGAATTTCTATGAAGATGCCCTTCAGTTGTTCCTTAAACAGGTAAACGAGAAACCATCGGAGTCTCAATTACATGAGAAGATAGGATATTGTTACCAGGAGACAGGTGATTTTGCTGAAGCATTGAAATATTATCAGAGGGCTGAGTTAATTGACAGGAAAGCATGGACGCTCAAAAAAATCGGACTTTGTCAGCGAAGGCTTGGTAGAAATGAGGAAGCACTTGAGAATTATCTTCAGGCCTGCGACATGGAGCCTGAAAATATTCACTCCGTTATAATGACAGCTCACTGCTATCTCGATCTTAAAGAGTATGATCAGGCTTTGAAATCATATTTCAGGGTAGAATATCAGGATCCGGGGAACCTGAAAATATTAAGGCCTATTGCCTATTGTTATTTTGCTCTGGGCCGGTTCAGCAATTCAGAAAAGTATTATGACAGGCTTTCAGAAGGGAAACTTACGGCCCATGATCTGATAAACATGGGCCATCTTGCTCTGTGCCAGGGGAAGAAAAAAGAGTCTGTTGAACTATACAGGCGAAGTATAATTACAGGCGACCTGTCGAAAGAAAATTTTATGGCAGTATTTGCAGAGGACAGGAATATACTTGTTTCATTGGGAGTTAATCCCGATGATCTTCCAATTCTGCTTGACTATCTGTTATTTATTACCGGTTGACCCTTAATGAATCGTGTCCGGGAAATGGTCTCTGAGGAGTACCGCCTGGAGTACGGCGCCTATCATCTCTGAATCTTGTTGAATCACCTTTGTTCATGCGGTTATGCTTGCTCATTTCCTGACGCCTGTCATCCATCTCTTTTAGCCTTGCAACCTGTTCTTTACTCAGGTTTGCGTCGAGTTCTTTTATGAGATCCTTCATGCTTGCATCGAGTTCCTTTCTGAAATTACCCTGCAGATCACTATTTATTTTAGCATATTTATCGAGAACCAGATCAATCTTTGCCTTCTGCTGTTCATCTGGTTGTATTGCACGATAAAAACCTTCTCTAAATCGTTCTTCAGAAAAATAGAGGCTGACAGGTTTCAGTTTATGATACCTGATCTGGGCTGATGCAAGCATGCCAAGAACAAATCCGATTATCAGAGTTGCTACTACAAGTATTATGGGTTTTGCTTTCATTTATAATTAATTTCCTGTTAAAAGACAAACGATACTTTCATCATAGCTATTACTAAGCCCGATGAAGGAGTTGAATGAGAGCGAACCCTCCATAAGGAAAATGGAAACAAGCAGAACAACAATTGCAGCAACACCTGTTAAAGCAATTCTGTAGAATGCCAGATTAAATGACCTGACGAAATCTACCTCTCTTGTTACAACAGCTCTCGCAGCAAATATTCTGTCGAGGACTTTTTCACCAAATCCTTCCTTAAAATCGAAAGAGACTCCTGCTTCCTCAATTTTTGAGGAAACATCTTCAGCATCAGCATCCGCATTAAGGGAAGTGATGATCAAGTCTTTAAGTTCTGATGATGTTGATTTATTCATAATTTTTCCAATATAGTTCTTAACTGTTCCTGTGCCCTTGACAACCTTGAGAGAACTGTTCCGAGAGGCAGATCAAGAATTTCCGCAGTTTCCTTTGTCGAATAACCCTGTAGCATTCTCATTGTAATAATTATTCTGAACTTTGGATCCATCGCTAAAAGCGCTTTGTTTACAATTTCAGATGCCTCTCTTCTTTCTTCAGTGTCAATATCTGCAACTTCAAATTCATACATTTCGTTATTTCCCTTTGAGGAAAACATTGAAAAGAATCTTTTTCTTCTTTTTATCTCATTAAGCGTGAGGTTAACTGCAATTTTCTGAATATATGTTGAAAGTTTTGCATCTCCCCTGAACTCTGAAAGCGAATAATACAACTTTATAAAGACCTCCTGCCCTATATCCTCCGCAAAAACCGAATCACCAAGCATTCCTTTTACCGTACGTGCAACCATTTTCTGGTATCGGTTTACAATAAGACCAAATGCCTTCTTGTCCCCTGCCAGTGATGCCTTAACCAGTTCAATCTCATTGCTTACATTGTACGATTCATTAAGCATTATACAACATATAGACAATTGGTAATGTGGGAATATTCCCGATTGTTAATTTTTATTAACACAAATTTAAATACTGATGGATTTTTCTCAGCCCAAAATCAGAATATTTCAGGCAAAACGCTTTCCTCCAGCAACTTAACCTTATATTCTTTGGTATATTCGATAAAAAATAATTTTTGATTTTCGAAGCCATCATCTGCTGTTCTCCTTACAAATTCGTATTCTGTCTGCAAAAGATCGGGGTAATGCATCTCAGGGTGCATGATAAATTCTTTTCCGAAAAGAGCAAGTCCGCTGAGAAAATAATAAGTAATATCATAGCCCTGCCATGCGAAACTTTTTTCAGTTGGTTCAGTAAGGAATTTCTTTCGGAAATCAGCATTAAAGGCTTTAATATCCGGTTTGGAATAATCGACCCAAGTTGGATAATACATCTTAATACCCAGATCAAAAAAGTACTTCGGTTCAAGATTATCGATATCAACCATGGCAGGATATCCAAGCACTTTAATATCGAATTTCCGAGATAGGCCATGTATTTCCTGCACCAATTCGCTGATTACCGGCGGATCTTCGGAAGCAATTATAACTATATTCTTTAACTTGTCAGAAAGGGCATGACCGAGTCTGTTAATGGAGTCGTTATCGAACATTGATCTGTTGTAAAATCTGAACTCTTTAAACCTTATTTCATCATAGGGACGAACAGCACTGAGATCGCTGAATATCATATTCTTGAATCTAGTAACATCAGGGTCAAAACCTGCGCTGTCGGCATGTATGAAAACAATATTGTGATCGGGATATTCAGCTACTTTTTTTGAAAGTTTGCGCTGAGCCACCTCCAGCGATGAACTGGCCATGAAGAGAGTACTGTTTCCGGCAAGAACACTGTTATTAAAAAGAGGAACCGGTGAAACAACAGGAATTCCAAGGTTCTTTGCATAAACTGCAACAGCAGTAAGATTATATGAATAAACCGGACCGATAATAAGGTCCATTTTGTTAAGTGTTCCGGAGTTTATTAGCTTCGTTATCTCAACCGTATCTCTTCGTATATCAAAGGGATGAATATTTATGTCGAGACCCATTGATCTCAGAGTGTCCGCCGCAAGAAGAATCCCTTCATACATTTCAAGAAAATCAAAACTCCCATCATAAATCCAGTCATCCGGCTTATAAATAGTCTTGGGAGTCCTTTTACCATTCGCCATTTTTGAAGAGTCCTTCTCACTCCTGATTGAGTTCTCTCTAAGGTAAAATGGAAGAAGAACAGCAACATCCATCGATCCCTGAAGATTCGTGACCGGTGTAAATCCCGATCTTTTCACAATCTTAACTTCCGGTGCTGCAATAACAGCAGGGATGGTATCGGGAATAACATTATCAAGCGCGGCGATATCAGCAATATCAGTTGCCGGCACCCTCACAAAATCGCCGACCTGTGGAAAACGAAGATCCCTGTTTTCCCTTCTTAATTCCCTTAGTGTAAGTCCGTATTTGTCGGCAATTGATGCCAGTGTTTCACCTTTTACTACTTTATGGAAAATATATTTTTTCGACTGGTCATCAAACTTCTGACGGTCAGTCATAAAATCTCTCTTTGGAACAGCAATCTCAGATCCAACTGACAGTTTGTTAATTTCGATACCCTGGTTACTCTGAATAATTTCATTCTCCGACACACCATAAGACTTTGAGAGTGAATATACTGTCTCCCCTGGTTTCAGACTATGGTATATAAATTTTGTTTCATCCTTAACTCTTTTAGTACTTTGTGGTGTGGAGGTAAGGGTTTCGCTTGTCTGTTTAAAAGGAATCCGTAGTGACTGTCCCTCTTTGACTCCGTACAGAGCAGGAGGATTCTCCTTTGTAAGTTCCTCAACAGATATTCCATAAGCTTTTGATATTGAATAAGCTGTTTCCCCCTTCTTTACAGGATGGATGTAATAAGCAACTCCTGATATTATAACTTTATCCTTAGATTTTTCGACAACAACCTGAGAATAAGAAGTAACACAAATACATAATAGAGTAATTGATATTATCAGGGTTTTTATATTCAATGTTATTCTCATTATTTTATCGCTTTTTCTGATACTGCGCAAAAGTAAGAACAATTTATATTCCACATGCGGAGTCGGAGGTTCGTTCTTTATATTACAATGATTTCAGAAAGGATGTACAGTTTCTTTCAATCCTGTCGGTAACGTTCGAAATATCTGCTTTCACGAACTTCTCTCCCGTTATCATTTCATAAAGTTCAATATATCTTTCCGATACTTCATTTACGAAAGAATCTGACATTTCCGGTACTTTCTGCCCGTCTTTTCCCTGAAATCCGTTATCCATAAGCCACTCGCGAACGAATTCCTTTGAAAGCTGTTTCTGAGCCAGCCCCTTATCAAACCTCTCCTGGTATTCATCAGCATAAAAATAACGTGACGAGTCAGGGGTATTTATTTCATCAATAAGGTAGATTTTTCCGCCCTTCTTTCCAAATTCATATTTTGTATCAACAAGAATCAGGCCATGGCTGGCTGCAATCTCTGATCCCCTGAGGAATACTTCCATTGTATATTTTTCAATCAGGGAATACTCTTTCTCAGAAACCAGTCCTTTTCCGATAATCTCCTCACGAGAAATATCTTCATCATGACTCCCCTGTTCCGCTTTGGTTGTTGGTGTTATTATAGGAGATAAAAACTTCTGATGCTCTTTCATTCCATCAGGAATCTTTACTCCGCATATTTCACGTGAGCCTGCCTTATACGACCTCCATGAACTACCTGTCAGATAAGCTCTTACAATCATTTCAACGGGATATGTCTCACACTTATGTCCGAAGGTAACTGTCGGATCAGGAGTTGCAATTTTCCAGTTAGGGACAATATCTTTTGTTGCATCCAGAAACTTTGCTGCTATCTGATTAAGAACCTGGCCTTTATAAGGAATTCCTTTTGGGAGTACCACATCAAAAGCAGATATTCTGTCTGATACAACCATAAGAAGATACTTATCTTCAATATTGTAAACATCTCTGACCTTTCCCTTATAAACACTTTTCTGACCCGGAAAATTGTAATTTGAACTCAAAATTGTCTTTGCCATGTTGTTATATTATTAACAGTTGAATATTATTCTCTCTACGCTTTCCGCTCTACGCTCTTCCTGACAGTTGTTTGGCTATTTTCCTCCTTATCGTATGCCCGCACAATTCTCTTTACAAGTTTATGCCTGACAATATCCCTCTCATCAAATCTGATAATAGAGATCCCTTCAACACCATCTAATATTCTCATAGCCTGAGGCAGGCCTGAATCAGTTTTACGCGGCAGGTCTATCTGAGTTGTGTCGCCGGTAATTATAAATTTGGAACTTACACCCATCCTTGTAAGGAACATTTTAAGCTGACTAATTGTGGCATTCTGGGCTTCATCAAGAATAACAAAAGCATTCTCAAGTGTTCGTCCGCGCATAAAAGCAAGGGGTGCGATCTGTACAGTGCCATCATCGATCAATGTCTCGAGCTTCTTTGCCGGAAGCATATCATGAAGAGCGTCATATAAAGGTTGCAGATAAGGATCGAGTTTCTCCTTCATATCTCCGGGGAGGAACCCAAGTTTTTCACCCGCTTCAACAGCAGGTCTGGTAAGTATTATCTTTTTAACCTCGCGCTCTTTAAGTGCTCTGACTGCAAGTGCAATGGAAGTGTATGTTTTACCGGTTCCAGCCGGTCCTTCTGCTATTATGAGATCGTTGATCTTATAGTCGCTTACAAGTTGCAGCTGGTTAACAGTTCTTGCCCTGACAGGTTTTCCGCTGATACCGAAAACTATTACGTTTTCAAATTCACCGTTTGATGCCGACTTCATGTGTTCGGCGTCGAAAAAGTATTTTTCAAGATCCTGCTCATCAAGCCGGTTATACTTCTGGTAATACTCAATGAGGTCATTGAACTTTTCGGCAAAGATTGCTATTTCAGCCTCTTCCCCCATGCACTTAATCTCATTGCCTCTGGCCATGATCTTAATTTTAGGGAAAAAACTACGGATTTTATCAAGCAGCGAATTATTAGTACCGAAAAAAACTATCGGATCAATGTCCTCAAGAAATATTAAAATTTCTGTCATTAAGTATCCAAAATTTTAACTCTTTTACTACCTTCCTGACGTGTTCTGAACACCTCGGAGGGAATAGTTTATAATATTACAGTTTGATCAGTACAAAGTAAGGTTATTTTTTCCTAGAAGATTATCTTTGTCATAAGTTTTTTCCTATGCCGGTAATTACACTAACTACAGAATGGAGGCCCGATGATATCTACTGGGGTATCATTAAAGGCAAGATCAGCAGCATGTCACCCGGCACTCTGATTATTGACAATGCAGGTAGCATTCCGGCCTTCAATATATCGCAGGCATCATTCATTATAAGAAATACCTTCAGTAATTATCCGGCAGGCTCGGTTCATATCATTTGCGTGCATTCAGAAGCACATAAGGGACAGGATTATCTGATTGTCAAATCAAAAGATCACTATTTCATAGGAACAGATAATGGAATTTTCAACCTTATTCTGAACTCAGAGCCTGAGGAAGCTGTAAAGATTGCTACAAAAGGTGTATCAGATGAGCTGGAAATTTTTGCAAAAGCTGCTTCTGAAATAATTTCCGGCAGAAAACCATCTGAATTAGGTGAAAGCGTAAAAACAATTTCTGAGAGGATGCCGCTCAGGGCAACTATTGATAAGGATGTTATTATTGGCAGCATTCTTTTCATCGATTCTTACGGTAATGCCATATCAAACATAACCAGGGAGGTTTTTTACAGGGTATTTGAAAACAAGAAATACAGAATACTAATACAGAGCAATAAAAACCATACTGAGCAAATATCAGAAAGATACAGCGATGTGCCGGTGGGCGAAATGCTTGCAAGGTTTAACGCCCTCGATCTGCTTGAGATATCGATCAACGGAGCTGACGTTTCTGAATTGCTGGGGATCTCTGTTGGCTCGGCAATCAGAATAGATTCCCCAACCCGGGCTGCTTCACCAAACCAACTTTTTTAAAATAACTGAAAATGAATGACCGGAAAAAAAGTCTCGAAGAGTTCGGTAAACTTCTGGATATAATTGATGAACTTAGAGTTAAGTGTCCATGGGATATGAAACAGACTTTCGAAAGCCTCAGAAAATTAACAATTGAAGAGACCTACGAACTTGCCGAGTCGATTATGGAGGGGAGCGATGACGGGATTAAGAAGGAGCTGGGTGACTTAATGCTCCACATGGTATTTTATGCCCGTATTGGTGCGGAGAGAGGCACTTTTACAATGACTGATGTGCTTGAAGGAATAAATACAAAACTGACATACAGACATCCGCATGTTTTTGGAGATGTCAAAGTAAACGGGGCTTCCCAGGTTGAAGAAAACTGGGAGCAGCTCAAAATAAGGGAGAGCAATGGTTACAAACCTGTTCTTTCAGGAGTGCCTGCTGCATTGCCTGCCATAATAAAAGCAAACAGGATTCAGGAGAAAGTGAGAGGTGTCGGGTTCGACTGGGAGAAAAGAGAGCAGATCTGGGATAAGGTGATGGAGGAGATCGGTGAGTTAAAAGTGGAGGTTGAAAACCTGGATACAGATAAAATCGAATCTGAACTTGGCGATGTATTATTCTCAATCATAAATGCATCAAGGTTATACGGCATAGATCCTGAGGCTGCGCTTGAAAAAACGAACAGAAAATTCATCAAAAGGTTCAATTACCTTGAAAAAGAGACACTTATAAAAGGCAGGTCTTTGCACGACATGTCGCTCGATGAGATGAATGTTATATGGGAAGAGGCGAAAAAGGAGGATTGCCCCCCATCCCCTCTGAAGGGGGGTTAAAAATCAGTGTCTGCCAAACCTGTATGATAGCAATTGGTAAATGATTTTTGCAGCCATGAAATCGGGAGCCTTATTGGTTTCTGACGGGCATAATTCAACAACATCAAAGCCAACTACATTCTTCTCCATAATTACATCGCGCAGAAAATGCATAAGCTCAAAATAATCAGGGCCTCCTGGTTCAGGAGTTCCGGTTGATGGCATTACTGAGGGATCAAAAACATCAAGATCTATTGTAATGTAAACATTCTCAGTAAGCTTTTCTTTTGCCCTGGAATACAGATTTTTGTCATAATAAAGTTCATGTGAATAAAAGATCCTGTCACGCTGAACATAAGGTAACTCTGAAAGCGACATGCTGCGGATCCCTACCTGAACAACGTCTGCGCACTCGCGGGCTCTTGCCATTGCACAGGCATGGTTGAATGGTGATCCCTCATACTCCATACGAAGGTCGCCATGAGCATCGAGTTGCAGGACAGAGAGGTCTTTAAATTTATCAGAAAAAGCTTTTATCGATCCTATTGAAACAGAATGATTTCCGCCAATAAGTACGGGGAATTTATTATCCGATAAAAGTTCAGAAATTTTGTCATGAACAGCATTAACCATGCTCTCAGGAGTTTCTTTCTCAAGAATCGGAGCTATAGTATGAATTCCTGCAAGATGAGCCTCCGACTCTGTTTCAATATCGTAGAACTCGAGATTGGGTGATGCATTAAGAATTGCTTCCGGACCCTTGTCTGCACCTTTAATCCAGGTACTGGTTTCATCGTACGGAACAGGAAGAATAATAATTTTTGACTCCTTGTAGCCGTATACTACTTCTTCTCCTCCAAAATGCATGTCAGGAAAGATTTAAATTACTCAGCTTTCTTTTTTGCTGTTGCTTTCTTAGGTTTTTTCGGAGCTTCAGCTTGCGTAACTTCCTTTTCTTCAGCTGCTTCAGCTTCAGGCTCATCCTTAATGAGAAGATCCAGTTTATGAAGAATATTATACCATTGGGCCACCTTTTTTATATCGCTGGAATAAACTTTATCCTTAGAATATTCGGGGAGAATACCCTCAAACCACTTCTTAAGAACATTTGTATCAGACTTCGAATCAACAGCAGTACCGCCATTACTCTTTTCATAAATGAGATCGAATACTTTCCCGAGTGGCATATCTTCAGTTGTTGTGAAGATTGCTATATCTTCAAGAGAGCTCACCTTGGACGAACCATGGGCGCTGCTTCTCTTCTTTGTTTCGAGATGTTCGATAATAATTGCGTTTTTTCCCTGAGCTATAAATCTGAAAAGCCCTGGTTCGCCTGAAATTGACAGAATATCCTTTAGATTCATTTTTTAATTATTTGATTGCAAATTTAATTCTTGTAATGTAAAGTATGACAGATTAATGACCTTTTTTTCAAATCATTTTTATTATACCATGTTTCTCTCCTTTTTTATACGGTTGTATGCCTCATTAACTTTCTTGAATTTCTCATCGGCACTCTTCCTGTACTCGTCGCCCAGATGACTGACTTTATCGGGGTGGTATTTCATTGCCATACGCCGGTATGCCTTCTTAACATCTTCATTTGTTACAGATTGCTCTATTTCAAGAATTTTATATGAAGAGTCTGTTTCAGGAATAAACATGTTTTTAATGGAGAGATAGTCTGATGAAGTTACTCCAAGGTATCCTGAAATTCTTCCCAGTATTTCAACTTCGGAAGGATGAATGCTTTTATCTGCCTGCGAAACATTGAAAAGAAGGTGCAGCAACTGAAGTCTCGAGGAGTAATCCATATTGTTGCTGATCTGGAGGCAGACATCCCTGACGGGGATTTCCTGTTTGAGAATATCTTTCAGCATAAGAAGTGCCTCTTTGGCTGAGTCCTGTCCAAACTGCCGTATAAAGAACTGTTTTACATAATCAAGTTCCGATTTTACAACTGACCCGTCAGCTTTCATTACTGCAGCCACCAGAACCAGAAGACTCATTCCGAAATCGCCCTGGGTGGTACGAACTGATCTGCCGGGCTGTGCGGAGGTATATACTGTAGTACTGTCAATTACGGAACCTACAAGAAAGCCCAGAATCCCTCCTATCGGACCTCCCATTACAAAGCCAAGTCCGCCACCAAGCCATTTTCCAAAAATTCCCATAATCAGTTAAGGGTATTTATATGTTCTAATATTTCTTCGTTTAAACGCAAAACTGCCGGAATCAGCATATCATTTTCAGAATTATTTATAACATAATGAGATAATTTAATTCTGATTTCATCATCCATCTGGTTTCTCATTCTTTCGAGTACCTGCTCACGTGTAAGGTCATTTCGCTGTATTACTCTTTCTATTCTCTCCTCCACCGGCGCCACAACAACTGCTATCCTGTCGACCAGTGAAGATGCACCACTTTCCAGTAATATTGCAGCCTCCATAATAACATAAGCTGCGTCTTGTTCTTCGACCCATTTATTAAAATGTTCGAAAACGATTGGATGAACAAGAGAGTTTACCTTTTCAAGCAATTTGCTATCATTAAAGATCAGTGAAGCGAGCAGCACCCTGTCAAGACTCCCTGATGAGTATATATTCCTCTCAGTAATCGAGTTAAGTCTAAGCATTAAGCCATTGTCATTTTCCATTATTAATCTTGCCTTTTCATCGGCAGAAAAAACAGGAACACCCAGAAGTTTAAACACCTTGCATACTGAGGATTTTCCACTCCCGATACCGCCGGTTACTCCAAGCTTAAACAAGGACTTTCTGACTGCTTCCATCTGGTTACTCAATAAATTAATTGATTTTTATCGTTGTACCTTTTTCCCGCTGCTAACAGATACTGGTTTCAATGATGTTTTATCAAGAGTGAAGAACAGTGTGTCAGGTTTGATTGAAGTTATCTCACATCCTGATCTAATCTGCACCGTAAGGCTTTTCGCAAGTCCGGAAGTAATTATATAATATCTGAGAGGTTCACTTCCGGGTAAACGTTTGTAGCTGACTTTCGAAATATCGATCAGAACATGAGGCTTGTTGCCCGATAGCTTCAATTTAAGAACAGAATAGCCGGGTCCTTTCAGAAACAGGTCAATCTTTCCGGGAGATTCCCCGACAATTTCCCTCTCTTTTGGGATGTTTATATACTGAAAGGGGTATTTTATAACGGCTTCAACCTCTTTACCAAGTGAATTGAGATACCAGAACATAAAAGAAAGAAGGAGGAAGAAAGCAAAAACAAAGAAATCTCTGTTAATTGCCTTTACCCTCTTCCTCACAAGGTTTTCCTTCGGTATTCCATTAATTCCCTTCACCGGGTAATTATAACCTATTTTCTACTCTTCAGCAGAAGGATCTTTAAGAACTGCGTTTTTATCAATCTTAAGTTTTACATCACCGCCGACATCCATAGTTATGTAGTTGTCTTTTACTTCATATACTCTGCCGTAAATTCCGCCAGTAGTTACAACCTTATCGCCTCTTGTGAGTGAACTTCTGTAGTTATTCATTTCTTTCTGTTTTTTCATTTGCGGTCTGATCATGAAAAAGTAGAAAACAACAAAAACCAGAATTAAAGGGAGAAATGTAACGAGTGGATTTGTCTGACCTGCAGAACCTGTAGGTGAGGCCATTAATAATGAATAAGCAAAATTGGTCATGTTTTCAAAAATTAAATGTTAGTTATTATTAAATTACTGTTCTACTACTTCAGCTGTGATTCTTAATAAAACCACAGGGACAGAGGCATTTGATTTTACTGAAACGGTCTTGGTCTGTTTCCCGCTCATGCCTGATGCATTATAAACAACCTCTACATTTCCTGATCCTCCGGGGGGTATAGGTTTTGTATCATATTTCGGTGCAGTACATCCGCAGCTTGTAGAAACTGAAGTAACTACAAGATTGGTGCTTCCTTTGTTCTCAAATGAAAAGACATATGAGACTTTCTCACCCTCCGTCACAATGCCAAAATCATGTTCATATTCTCTGAATGAAATTTCAACACGTCCCGTATCAGTTTCAAGTTTCCCATTAATACCTGATGTGCCGGCATTTCTGTTTCCACAGGAGCTTACCAGAAAACCAATCACTAGCAATGCTGATATTATAAACTTTTTCATTTGTCTGTATTCAAAGGGAGCGCTAACTATCGGATAATGATTCTCCTACAAGGCCTCTTCCGAACTTATTAAAAAGGCCCTCTTCCCTGATCTCCTTCACAATATTATCGAGGATTCCGTTGACAAAGGTACTGCTTTTTGAAGTACAATAGTATTTTGATATTTCAATATATTCGTTCAGGGTAACCTTCACCGGAATCTCGGGAAATTCTATTATTTCAGTGATAGCCAGCTGCATAACAAGAATATCCATGAGTGCAATACGTTCAACCTCCCAGTTAGTTGTATTTTTGTCAATAAGTGCCGAACACTTTTCTGAGTTAAGCACGGCTTTCCTGAATAAAATTTTCACAAACTCTTCATCTTCCTCATTTTTAAAGAGTGGCATGAGAGGCACATTTTCTCCTGAATCACTTTTAAATTTCTTGAGTGTTTTTTCAACCATTGATGTAACATACTCCAGATCATCATTCCAGTAGATACTTTGTTCCTCAAGATTTGAATGCAGATCTTCCGATTCAGCAAACATAACGCTTATGAGCTTCAGAATGAATTTCTTATCTGAAGCATAGTTGTTAGTTTCTGAATTCATGTATTCCTCGTACATATCCCATGCCATCATTTTGGTGTACATGAGTCGGGGAATATGTGAATAGTGCACCCATGAAAGCTTCTTTTGGCCAATATATGTATTGAAGGCTTTGTTTTTGCGCAATTGTCCGATGACCATATTATCAACAAAGCGTCTTTTGGGATTAAGGTCAGTCTGAGTTGGCATGTGTTTCTGAAGAGCCATATCAATCCTTTCACTGGCAATATCGGCAACTTCAAGTACTAGCAGCAACAGGTAATGATAAAGATCGTATGTCTTACCAATGCTGAACATCAGTTCTGTTTCGGCATGGGTAAGACTTTCATCCTCCCTGCGGTTAAAAGCATAAAGAGCAATTAAAGCTTTTATACGTAGTAATCTTCTGCTTATCATTTATAAAGAACCTCGGATTTCCGATGCAAAAATACTCTTTTTAAATTACCCTCAAAACAACTTTCAAAAATAAGGGCGTCAGAATACCGTATAACCACATTTATTGAGGGCCGTTTTGATTTGATAAAATAATTATTACATTTGACAATACAAAAGAAAACCTTAACACTAACTGACTTGGAAATGGAAGAAGAAGCAGGATTAAAGGAAGTCAATAATGAGCATGATGAAAAGGGAACAAAAGATGAGATTTTTTCAAAGATTGTGCGGGCAGGAAAAAGAACCTACTTTTTTGATGTTAAGGCAACAAGGAAAGATGATTACTATCTGACTATCACAGAGAGTAAGAAGCGTCTTGGAAGAGAGGGCAAAATATTTTATGAAAAGCATAAAATTTTTCTCTACAAAGAAGATTTTGAGAAGTTCACAGAGGGTTTGAAGGATGCTGTGACATATATAGAAAAAGGGGCAAACTCAGTTACAGTCCCCGGAATAACCAGAGACGCAGAAACCAGAGAAGAGAGCGATGTTTTATCAACTGTTGGTTTCACTGATGTTGAGTTTGATGATCTTGGGAAAAAGTAGTTAACACTTGTAAATGTCTGATTATATACTTCTTATATCAGGTATCCTTTTGATGATTCTTGGAATAATTGGTTGCCTGGTTCCTGTCTTACCCGGTCCTCCATTCAGTTATTTAGGAGTTATTCTTCTTCACTTTTCACGATTCGGTCATTTTACATATCCAGTACTCATAACATTAGGAGCAATAGCCGTTGTTGTAACTCTTCTTGACTATATAGTTCCGGTATGGGGTACAAAAAAGTTCGGGGGATCAAAATATGGAACACGCGGCGCCACTGTAGGATTGGTAGTTGGCATATTCCTTGGTCCTCTCGGGATAATTATTGGTCCTTTTATAGGTGCATTTGTCGGAGAGATGATTTTCAGGGATGATATGTCGTATGCACTTAAGGCCGGATTCGGAAGTCTTCTCGGTTTCCTTACGGGTATAGGGCTGAAGCTCGCTGCTTCATTAGTACTCACATTCTATTTTGTAAAGGAGTGGATTGCCTGATGCTGAGCTGATTCGAAGCATGCCCTGAGCCCTGAGCCCTTCTTTCAGTATCCCAGGGTAGCCACCATAACAGCTTTGATTGTATGAAGCCTGTTTTCAGCTTCATCAAATACTATTGAATTTGGTGACTCAAATACATCTTCTGTTACCTCCAGACCATCAAGGCCGTATTTATTAAAAATCTCTTCTCCAACCTTGGTGTCTCTATTATGGAAAGCCGGCAGGCAATGAAGGAACTTAACATTTTTATTTCCTGTAAGACTAATGACATTACTATTAACCTGATAAGGTTTAAGTAAAGAAATTCTTTCTGCCCACACAGAATCAGGTTCTCCCATCGATACCCAAACATCAGTATAAAGGAAGTCAGCGTTCCTGACTGCCTCTGCAACATCCCCGGTAATAGTCAGTTTTGCACCAGTCTCTTTTGCAATCTGCCGGCACTGTTCAACGAGTTCAGCAGCAGGCTGACAAGCTTTCGGTGCTGCAATCCTGAAGTCTATTCCCATTTTGGCAGAACCCACCATGAGTGAGTTACCCATATTATAACGTGCATCGCCAAGATAGCAGAAAACCATTTCATTCAGAGGCTTCTCAGAATGCTCGATCATTGTAAGAAAATCGGCCAGGATCTGTGTGGGATGGTACTCATTTGTAAGTCCATTCCATACCGGAACTCCGGCATACTTTGCAAGCTCCTCGACAATAGCCTGGCCGAATCCACGGTATTCAATTCCGTCATACATTCCGCCAAGTACCCTGGCAGTATCTTTCATTGATTCCTTCTGGCCGATCTGTGAACCGGTTGGTCCGAGATATGTGACATGTGCACCCTGATCATAAGCTGCAACTTCGAAAGCACAGCGTGTGCGGGTTGATGCTTTTTCAAAAATCAGGGCGATATTCTTTCCCGTAAGATACTGTTTCTCAGTACCATCATATTTAGCTTTTTTGAGTTCAGCAGATAAGTCCAGAAGATATTTTATTTCAGCAGGAGTAAAATCCAGAAGCTTCAGGAAATGACGGTTGTGAAGATTGATTGCCATTGATTTGATTTTTTAGATAAAAGACAAAAGTAAAAAGATAAAAGCAATAAGATAAAAAATAGTTTATTAAAATTTCAAATTATGTCTTTCTCGTCTCTAAGTCTCTCTACGCTCTCCGCACACCTCTATTTTTAGCGCCGGTGCCAACAACCGGTTTCTATAATATTTCTACTCCGGCGCTCTTTATGTGTGGTATCCGTTTTCTACAAATAGGTCGCCACTCTGTGGCTTAAAAGCCTCTGATTATGAGTATAATAGTCT
>JBBQZN010000032.1:0-41694 GCA_038207725.1 Bacteroidales bacterium
TATATCTGAACTATGCAGAAGCAGCATCACAGGGTTATGGAGGCGAAACAGGCAGTGCCCCTGGGGCAATACTTAATGCAACACAGGCTGTTAACGTTGTCAGAACCAGGGTTGGGATGCCAATTCTTCCTACAGGGCTTAGTTCATCTGCATTTTTGACAAGGCTCAAGAATGAAAGAATTGTTGAGTTGTGCTTCGAAGGTCAATATTTCTTTGATATCCGGAGATGGCTTGATGCACCTGCAGCATATAGTCAGGTACTCTATGGTATGGATATTGAAAAAGTCACCGTATCTCCTGCCTACCCTAAAGGATTCAGATACACAAGACTTCCGTTAGCGGCTGACCGTCAGCCTGCATGGAAAGATGAGATGTACACCTTCCCTTTCACAACGGAAGACAACTACAAGATGAGGAATTTCACTCCAAATCCGATTTGGTAATTCAATAATATTTAAAATTGCTCTCATGAAACTACTAAATAAAGAAAGATATATAAGGTACTTCCTGATTCTCATCGCAGTTCTGCTGATACTTCCGGTAACAAGCCTGAATGCTCAGAAGAGAAATGAGGAGAAGAGGCAAAAGACTTCTATAGTTACACTTAAAGTAACAAATGAAAACAATGAAGCTTTTCCGGGTGTTGCAATTGTACTCGGAGAAGGACTGTTACATACAGAGACTGATGAAGCAGGCACTGTTGCACTAACTATAAATACAAACCAGGAGTATGTAACAATTTCAACTCCGGGTTATGAGCCTCAGGTACTGCTGGTTAATGAACTGACTGCCACGCCTGTTATTCAACTTGTAAAATCAAAGATGTTTATGACAACTGATGATGATGTCAATCTTCCATATATCACAATGAAGAAAAGACATTTAACAGGAAGTACAAGCGTTTTTGATGCTGTTACACTTGACAGGTACCCATCGACTGATATCCGCAATGCCCTCACCGGACTTGTTACAGGGATGGAAGTTTACGAAAGAGACGGATCTCCCGGCATGAGCGCCGAAGAAAAACTGGGCTCATACGGCGCCTCTGAAAAAGTTGGATTATACTCCAGAGGTACAAGTCTGATGTACATTATTGATGATGTACGCATGGATATTACTGAGATGCCACTCGATCCGGGTGAAATTGAATCAGTTTCCCTTGTTCGTGACATCGTTTCAAAAACAATGTACGGACCCGGCGCAGCAAATGGTATTGTATTTATTAAAACAAAACGCGGGAAAGCGAATGAAAGGCTGCTGAATGTTAATCTCGAACAGGGCGTAACTACAATCGACCGCCTGCCTGAATGGGTTTCAGGTGCTGATTATGCCCGTCTTAACAATATCGCAAAAACGAACAGCGGAATTACTACCGGGCTTTATTCTGATACTGATATCGAAGCATATGCTCTGAATGATCCATACGATATGAACCATCCGAGTGTAAACTGGTTCGATCAGACAATAACAAAATCACGTTCATTCACGCGAGCCAATGTATCGACATCAGGTGGAACAGATGCAATGCAGTACAGCGCATACATAGGTTATAACGGAGAAGGTGACAATTACGCAATAGGTGCTGATGCCGGATATAAAAGAATAAATGCACGCTCGAATCTTGATATCAAAATCAATAAATATCTGAATGTGCAGGTCAACTTTTCGGCAGGACTCTCACTTCGTGATTCTCCTAATTACGGGTACAACAGTACAATTGGTGAAGGCGGTGGAGCAATGGGATTACTTGAAATGCCTAACCTGCTTAACGATATTACCAACACTCCTCCGAACGCATTTCCAATCTATATCAACAATGATCCGGCATTAAAATCACCATGGTTCGGGATCTCATCATCATATGGAACCAACCCTGTAGGTAACCTGGTTAAAAATGGTTACTACACAGAATCAGGAAGAAACGGTGGAATCACTTCAATGTTTACATGGAACATGGAAAGCATTCTTCCCGGATTAAAATCAAAGACATTTGTTGATTTCAATACATATAACCTGTTAAGGATCGGAAAAGCTGAGAACTATACAGCTTACAGAATTAATCCTCTGACCTATGACCCGGTTGCAGGAATTGGATCATTAACTAAGGCATTTGATGGTATTGACGCTACAAATTATGCCAACCTGCACGATTTCTATTTCCAGAATTATGCTGCATACGAGAGTCTGAGCTACGACAAGAAGTTTGGCGAGAACTACATCATGGCAACAGCCACATACAGGATGTCGTCGATCAAGAGAAATGGATTTGAGGAGCCACAGCGTGAGCAGGCCGGCATTTTAACCGGAATGTATTCATTCAAAGACAAATATACAGTCCAGGGTGTTCTGAATTACGGTGGTACAAGCGGTCTGCCCGCAGGTCAGGAATATTCTCCCTCTCCCTCTGTCGGATTTTCCTGGATAGTTTCTGAAGAAGATTTCATGAAAAACCTCGGTTTTATCAATTACATGAAATTCAGGGGTGAAATGGGCCAGACAACAAGTGATGAATTCAGATCACCATTCCTTTACAGAGACCGCTGGAATATCGACACAAACACAGGTAATACTGACAAATTCGGTACTTATTATGGCACCACAGGCAACTGGATCGGAGTTTATAAGCAATCGGCAAATAACTACCGTACATATCCGAACCGTATCGGAAACCCTATTATCGAACTTGAACGCAGGAAAGAATACAATGTAGGTCTTGATGCTGTTATGCTTAAAAACAAACTCTCACTTGAGCTGAACTATTACAGCGTATTAAGGTACAATGTAATCGGTACCCGACCAAATACTACTCCTGTTATTTCAGGAACAACAAGTACACTTCCTGCAACGAATTACAACTCATATTCATATAAAGGTGTTGAGCTTGGTTTAACTTACAGTGATAAAGCAGGTGATCTCCGCTATTCAGTTGGTGTTAATGCATTCACACAGAAACCTGTTATTGAGCAGATTGACGAACCTAACTATAGGAACGAATATCAGAAAACAGTTAACGGCCCATCTGACGGTATACGTGGCTTGAAGTACCTCGGACGTTTCGAGACCGATGCTGAAGCAGAACTTATTCCACAGTTTGGCGAAACCCTTCATGCAGGCGACCTTAAATATGAAGACAAAAATGGTGACGGAGTTGTTGATGATAACGATAACCAGCTTATCGGACATACAACACCTAAATTATACTATGCACTGAATCTGAATCTTTCTTACAAAAACTTTGATCTTACTGTAATTGGTGTAGGACGTGCATTTTATGATATTATGCTGAATAACAAGTATTTCACAGGCGGTTCAGGTGATAATAACTACTCTAAATTTGTTCTTGAAAATATTGATGCAAACGGACTCGGAGGAGCATATCCAAGATTGACCTACTATCAGATACCAAACAACTTCAAGACATCAAGTTTCAGACT
This sequence comes from Bacteroidales bacterium, assembly GCA_038207725.1. Lineage (GTDB taxonomy): Bacteria > Bacteroidota > Bacteroidia > Bacteroidales > VadinHA17 > LD21. The sequence goes on from JBBQZN010000032.1 coordinate 3,435, forward strand.
CGCCGACGGCGGCTTCTTCAAAATACAGAATGTTGAGTTTGCTTATAATGTTCCTGTTCAGAAGATCGCTTTCATGAAAGGGATAAGAGGTATGAGAATATTTGCACGCGGTGCGAATGTTTTCACACTATCAAAAATTAAAGATGTAGAACCTGAGAACATAAATGCAGGCATTTTTGTCTATCCGTTAAACAGAACTCTTTCAGGCGGAGTAAAACTAACCTTTTAAACATAACTGACATGAAATACAGATATTTAATTCTTGTTTTAATCGCATTTCTCTCCGGTTCATGTTCCGATATGCTGGAATCGTATCCGAACGGTGACAGAACCAGAGATGATGCCTTTAAATATGTTGAGATGACTCAGGGGCTGATAGGAAGAAGCTACGACTACCTGGTCAGCGACTATTCATCAAAGAACTACAGCAGCAACGAAACTGCATACCTCGAGTGTGCTACAGATAACGCTGTGAGAAGATCAACTACTGATGCCGTTGTTCAGTTTGCAAAAGGCGAACTTACCACCGGAAACCAGGCATTTGTAAGAGATTTCTGGACAAGGGATTACAATGCAATGTTTCTTATAAACCTTTTCCTTAAAGACAGAAGAGGAATAAACACTACTATCCTGATTAAGCCAGAACTGAATACAATTGTGACACGCAGACTCCAGGGTGAAGCATTTGGTCTTCGCGCATGGGCTGAGCGTGATCTTCTGAAAAAATTCGGCGGAATGGAAATTGGAGGAACTCAGCTATTAGGTTTCCCGATAGTTACAGAACCTCTTGATGCTTTTAATGAAATCAACCTGGCCAGAAATACCTACGACGAATGTGTTGCACAGATAATAAGTGACTGTGATTCAGCACTAAAATATCTTCCACTGGCTCATCGCGACTATATGTATAATGCACTGTATCTCGCTGACAAAAAGGATTTTCTTGGTTCAGTAAACTGGGGAAGGGTAGACGGAATGACAATGTACGCTATCAAGGCCATGACATATCTTACATGGGCAAGCAAGAGATTCAATCCTGCAAACGATATGGCACGCTGGGATTCAGCAGCCAGATACGCTGCTAAAGTAATGGATTTCAAAAGAGCTGCTGCGCCTGTTGGCGACGGATATAATCCGGCAACAAAAGTTGATTTCAATGATGTTTATGACAGAAGTATTATATGGGCATCAAGGGTTATTGAAAATGACATTACAATGGAACGGATCTTTTTCCCGGCAAATGCCAACGGAAACGGATTTGATGCTTATGGTGACATAGGAGCAACAAGCGAGTTTCTGAATGCCTTTGGTGACAAAAACGGTTATCCTATATCAAGTAGCGTACTCTATGATCCTGCAAAACCATTTACCAACAGGGATCCTCGTTTTAATGCATATATAAACTACAACACAAGAACTTATACCCCTGCAGGTTCCTCAACTGTAATCTATACATTTGAAACATGGGAACCTGATGTGGATGGATTAAATGGCGGAAAAGACAGGGCCGGTGTTGGAAACAATGTCAGAACAAATATCTACGTAAAAAAATTCTGCTACGGAATTAACTGGAAACAAAGCAGTTTTGGCAGAAGACCAAGGAGCAGGTTCAATATAAGGTATGCGCACATGGCGCTGGCATTTGCAGAGGCAGCCAATCAGCTGGTAGGTCCAAACGGCACCAAATACGGATATTCACCTAAAGCAGTAATTGGTCAGCTCCGTTCAATGGCTACTTATGAAGGCACTGCAGGTATTCCTGCTGCTGACCCATATCTTAACAGTGTTGCCTCACTTGGAACAGCTGCATTCTATGATCTGATCAAAAACGAACGTAGAATTGAACTCGCTTTCGAGGGTGACCGTTTCCACGATATGTCGCGCTGGACAAACGACACGGAATTTGACGCACTTTACAATAAACCTGTACATGGTGTTAAAACTATAAAAAACGGAACTGTATATACTTATGATCTGACATGGGAAGTTGAAAACCGCAACTATAAATCAGCATATATGCCAATTCCGTATGATGATATCCTCCGCATGAATAAGATGGTTCAGAATGAAGGTTGGGATCAGTGGAGATAATTTTAACATGAAAAAATTTATAAGGATGAAAAAGATAATATTATTTCTATTACTGACTGCAGCATTTTCCTCATGCTATGATGAATATGTTAATGATTTCGATTACAATGCAGTTTATATACCTCTTCAGGCAGATGTTCGCACATTTGTTGTCGGAGAAGGAATGAAATTTGACTTTGGAGTTGAAATCGGCGGCCTCAGGGACAATACCAGGGACAGGGTTGTGACTTACCAGATTGATAATTCACTTATCACACCATCCATGCTGGCAAAATTCAAGGGTGGCCCAACCTACATGAGTGCACCAAGTGCTTCTGTGGTAACCCTGCTGCCATTGCCGGCAAGTTATTACACACTGACCAATTCAAGTCAGTTTGTTATCAAGAAGGGCGAACATCAGGGAAAAGTTACTGTCAGACCCGACTCAACTGCATTTCTCTCAGACGCGGCAACTCTTGTTCCAACTTATGCGATTGGGATAAGGATACTTACAGCCGATGCTGACTCAATACTTCAGAATAACAATACTGAAGTTATTGGTGTAAAATATGAAAACATGCTTTTTGGTAACTACTGGCATGGAGGTTCGGCACTTGTAAACAGACCTGCAAAAGCTGATACCACTCTGAATTACTTTACCACAATACCGGTATCGGAGGCTAAAATATGGGCTTTAAAAACAGCAAGTCCCAATTCACTCTATGCATCTGCCTATTTCGATCAGGTTACGGGAAAGAATGAAATGTTGCTCACACTTAACGGTAACAACATTACAATCACTCCTGCAGCAGGTTCAACATGGACATTTGCTCCTGAAGGTGCCAGCACTTTTAACAGAGCAAAACTGCTCCAGAACAGAAAGATTTTTATGAAATACACTTTCACTAATACTGTTACCGGTTATACCTACCATTGTACTGATACCCTAACCTTCCGTAACAGGATGCGTGATGGTGTCAACGAATGGATGGATGAAAACAGCTCAAACTATTAGTGAACAGAATCACATAGTTTCTTAAAAACTGAAGCCCCGGCAACCCTCCCTAATCGGAAAGCCGGGGCTTCTTTGTTGAACTATATACCTTAGCCATATGTTATGAACTGTATGACACTTTTACTATTTTTGTATTTATAGGATATTAAATAAAAACTGAATTTCATGATAATTAAGAAACCATACATGAATCCTTACCTGGCAGGTACTATGCTCGGGATAGTACTTTTGCTCGCTATGTTCCTCTCGGGAAGAGGACTTGGTGCCAGCGGAGGACTTAAATACTGCGTTGTTTCAGTTGTAGGGGCAGTTGATCAGAAGCACGCTGACTCATCAATCTACTACAGTAAATACTTTGAAGACGGAAAGAAACCACTGAAAAACTGGCTCGTTCTTGAGATTCTGGGGGTTGTTGCCGGAGGTTTTATATCAGGAGCCGTCTCAGGCAGGCTGAAATTCAAAATCGAGAAATCACCTGCAATATCGAATACTAGAAGGTTAATATTTGCCTTCATGGGCGGTCTCTTTTTTGTATACGGAGCACAGCTGGCCCGTGGATGTACCAGTGGTGCGGCCCTCTCAGGAATGGCGGTCCTTTCTCTTGCAGGATTTGTTACAATGATTGCTATTTTCGGTTCGGCCTACATCTTCGCCTGGTTTTTCAGAAAGAACTGGATCTGAAGGGCTCAGAGCGAAGGGCGAAGGGCGAAGGGCGCAGAGCTCAGGGCTCAGGGCGAAGGGCGCAGAGCTCAGAGCGCAGGGCTCAGGGCAGGAATTACAACAGACCTCATGACTGCAAGACTGCAAGACCGCAAGACTGCAAGACAATTTATTAATTAGATTAACAGACACTTAGACGAAATAATATGGGACCAATATCATCACTTATAGCAATGCCGGAATGGCTCGATCTGCTGATAGGACTACTGATTGGAATCGGCTTCGGATTTGCGCTTGAACAGGCTGGATTCTCATCAAGCAGGAAACTTGCCGGTATGTTTTACGGATACGATACAACGGTTATCAAGGTATTTTTTACTGCAGCGATTGTAGCACTTGTAGGTTCGCAGCTGCTTAGTTTCTTTGGACTTCTTAACCTGAACCAGGTTTTTGTTAATGAGTACTACGTCTCAGCATCAATAGTCGGAGGTGTTATAATGGGCGCAGGATTCATAATGGGAGGATTTTGTCCCGGAACAGGACTAAGCGCCATGTCGATCGGGAAAATTGATGCAATAGTATTCTTTGCCGGAGGACTCGCCGGAGCTTTTCTGTTCGCAGAAACCTACCCAATGATTGAAAAGCTTGCAAACAGTGGCTATAAAGGTCCTGTAAAGATAAATGAAGCTCTGGGAATGTCGACAGGGATGTTTATCCTCGTACTTATTGTAGCTGCAGCCATCATGTTCTGGATTGCTGAAGCTGCTGAAAAGAAATTTGCACGTCCTGATATTACTAACGAGATCTGATAATCTGAAGATGAATACACGAGAAAAACTTTCGGCAATTTTAATCGGACTGGGTCTGATACTTGCAATTATTCCGCTGACATCGAACAGCTCATTCACTGCAAAACCAAAAAACCTCCTGAATGAAGTTATTGATGCTAACAGAACTTTTACGGTTGATCAGGTAGCAAGATTAATTTCAATTGAAGACAGCACCCTGCAGCTTATTGATCTCCGACCGGCTGCTGAATTTGCAAAGATGAACATCCCGGGTTCTGTAAATTTCCCATATACAGATTTTCTTAACAACGATCCCGGACTAATCCTAAGTGACAACAATATGAAGTATGTATTTTATTCCAATGGGGATCTCCACTCAGGATATGCTCTGGCAATCGCGAAAGGCATGAAATACAACAACACCTTTATTATGAAGGGTGGACTGAACGAGTGGTTCGCAAAAGTCATGAACACCAGCTTCTCAGGCGATGCAATTTCGGCCCGCGAAAATGCTCTTTTCGAGGCCAGAACAAAAGCAAAGAGGATGTTCACAGAATTCAATCTTCTGCCTGACTCTATGAAAATGAAGTATATGCAGGCAAGACTCGGAGATGCAAAGAAGCTTGATGGAGGATGTGAGTAAGGGCAAAGGGCTCAGAGCGCAGGGCAAAGGGCTCAGAGCGCAGAGCTCAGAGCTCAGAGTGGACAGATGTAAAGACGCAATGCTTTGCGTCTCGCTGGTATGATAACAAGTGTAAAGACGCAATGCTTTGCGTCTCGTTGGTATGATATAAACTGATAATTTAATATATGGAACTCTTAAAGAAGTATAAAATAGTGATCCTGATCCTTGTACCCGTAATTCTACTGGTAATACTAAGGTTATTGGGCACAAATCATTTTAAACCTGATGCAAAAAGGTGGGCTGAACCCACATTTTCAGGTGCAAATATCATCACCTCTGAAAAAGTTGAAACTCTGGCAGGCAAATTTCTGATTGTTAATCTTGATTCTGACAAGAAGTCATTTCCGGCAGCTTATGAAATACTCACATCCACTCCTGATGCCATATTGAACAAGGATATTCTGGAAAGAATGCACGATTTTGAAGGAAGTATTTTAATCTATTCTTCCGACATAAGTATATCCTCCGGAGTATGGATGATACTGAGTCAGATGGGAATGACTAATATTCTGGTGCTGACCGATGATAAGAATAATGAATCTCAGAAATACGAATTCCGGTCCGACACGATGGCCAGACCGGAATTATAGTGTTAAATATCACTTACTATTTTACAATCTCAAAATTATTCACATCAGCTGCAGAGAAAGGAAGCCATGACAGAGCTACCTTTTGTTTAATCATTTTGTCGTACATAAAACTATTGTTTCCATACTTTAAAGTTCTGGCATCATATCCGAAAAGTCTGAGATAAGCTGTAGCAGATGCTGAGTTATGCCCGGTGCCGCAATAAACAACAACAGTTTTGTCGAAAGGAATAGAGGCCATTTCCTCAGTATAGCCGAGTGTTGCGTCAGGCTTATATCTGTAGGCCCCCGGGATATGTCCGTCTTCATACTTGTCTTTGCGCTCCATGTTTATTATAAAATATTTTGAAGGATCGCTGAAGACCTCTTCGGCAGTAACTTCAACTCCTGTAATACCCTCTTCAAAGAGTTTTAAGAAGCGCGCAAAAGCTATCTCCTCTCCTATTGCCTTTCCTGTCTTAAGTTCAGGCATAGCAGTTGGAACAGGTCTCTCGTGCGGAATAGTTTCAAGTTTATCTTCAAACCTGGATGAGATCCCGCTTAACCAACCTTTATCAGCGTAAGATTTATTCCATGAACTCATTCCCCATCTCATTGCAAAAACGTTTCCATATCCCATCATTCGAAGCAGGCATGTGGTATACGTCGACAGCTGGCCATCGTCACAAACAATAACTATCTTTTCAAACATATAAGGTTTGATACCTTTTTCAAAATAAGAAGGAAGATCTTCAAATCGCTTATTAACAGCACCTTTTATATGCCCTTCCTTATAATCAGAAGCTGCACGCAGGTCAATAATATGAAGATTGTTTCCAAGGCTTTCATGCACAATGGATGCCTTAATTAATGATGGATACTCCTTGCTGTTAACATAATCACCAGTCTCCTGAAGATCTTTTAACAGAACTGTAGTTTCATTGCCAATGACTACCGGAACAGCAGTAACTGTTTTTGGAGTTTCTTTCGTTAGCGCCTTTTTATCCGCCATATTTCCGGAACAACCGGAAACAAGGTGATATAAAAGAAGTATCAGTATTACCGGAAAGAATAATTGCCGTTTCATATGCTAATAAGCTACCGGTTACAATTTTACAGGAACCCTGTCCTTGTCATACCTGAGAGTCTCGGTACGATTACCAAGTTCATCAAATTTATATTCAGTAATTGCAACACCTGACTCAGGATGATTTATTAAATTCCTGTCTTTGTCCATGTTTTTAACCTCAGCAACTGCACCATTTACATTATAAACAGTCTGTGTTACCGGTATTTGCTTGCCGCTAACATACTCATTATCCTGATCAAGAACTGCAGTTTCAATACTGTAGCCATTCTCATCAACCTTATTAATGCGTTTTGACCATCCTCCTGAAAGATTAGACATCTGACCATAAACATTGAATACAGAAAAGCCGAGAAGGTCGCCTGTTTCGTTTACATCGAATAAAAAATAAGAAACGCCTATATCACCACAATTTTCAGCGGTACAGTTATAAAGTGTGTCGGCCATGTAATTTGCAAGTCTGGTTACATAACCCTTTTCGTTATAGGTAAACCTGAGTTCGAAGAAGGGGCAGTTTGCATTCATAACTGTTTCAACTCCAGCCAGATTATATCTTAGTTCTCTTACCATGCCATCAGGAAGAATGCTCCATGTCCATGTATGAATTTTATTTCTGTTTTCTGCCGCTGCGCCGTCTTTCCCAAAATATTTAAGTCCGGTACGGATACCTTTTTCATCGAGCGAATACTCAGCTGTGAATATGCCTGATGATTCGATCTGCTCGTTATCTTTATTGAAAAACCGCTTAATCTGCTTATTAGCTGCAGTATACTCATAAGTAACCTTTGCAGCACCCTGCATTGAAGAATAAGCAAGAAGAACATTGTTGCGATTGAATTCAACTGATAAAAGTTTACCAGCTTCATCATATGTAAATTTGTAATTATTTATCGTTTTGGACTCATCTGCTGTAAGTGCATGAGTTCCTTTCTCGATATCATAAGGGGTTTCGGTGAACTGTAAGCTTCTGTAATACTCTACGCCGGAGTGTCCGTTCTTTACAGTTGATTTTCCTGTACATGAAGAAACAGCAATCCCGATAACTAATGTCAGAATTGCAGGAATGGTAAATTTGCTCAATTTCATAGATAAATTTGTTTTGGTTTATAATAGTTATCAAAAATAGTAATTTAGCCGATACTTAATGTATCGTTAATTAAGTTAACAACTTAAACAGGAAAAGGTTTACTGTTTTTTCTATATTTGCTCACATCTAATTCAATCTGAAATGGAAACGTCATTTGTTGATTCAAACCTCTTTACCTATGTTATAATGCCGCTGCTGATATTTCTGGCAAGAATCTGCGATCAGTCGATTGGTACAATGAGGATTATTTTTGTATCAAAAGGGAAGCGCAACATAGCGCCGATACTTGGTTTTTTTGAAGTTCTCATATGGATTGTTGCCATAAGCAAGATAATGCAGAACCTCGACAACTATGTCAATTATATAGCATATGCGGCAGGCTTTGCCACAGGAAACCTTGTTGGAATGATTATTGAGGAAAAACTGGCAATGGGGGTCCAGCTAATAAGAGTTTTTGCGAATGAGAGAGGTCCGGAACTGGTTCAATCTCTTAATACTAACGGTTTTGGTGCCACTTCTGTTGAGGCTCATGGAGCAAGGGAGAATATCCATCTTATCTATTCAGTTGTCAATAGAAATGAATTAAGCAAAGTTATTGGGGTAATTAACAGCTTTAATCCCAAAGCCTTCTACACTATTGAAGATATAAGGGCTGTCAATGAAGGTATCTTCCCACCCCAAAAACAGAATGCCTTTATCGGGTTCAGCAATATTCTCAGGAACTGGAGGAAGGGGAAGTAGAGGAAAGCGTGCTTCGGCTTCACTCAGCATAAATAGCGGAGAGAGGTGAGGAATGAGAGTTGAGGGGTGAGGAATGAGGGGTGAGGAATGAGAGGTGAGCGTAGAGCGTAGAGCGTAGAGAGCTGAGAAGTAAAACTATTATACTCATAATCAGAGGCTTTCAAGCCACAGCGTGGCGACCTATTTGTAGAAAACGGATACCATACATAAATGGCGCCGGAGTAGAAATATTATAGAAACCGGTTGTTGGCACCGGCGCTAAAAAAAGGCATGCATGAGAGTTGAGCGGAGAGAGATGAGGGGTGAGGTATGAGGGGTGAGGTATGAGGGGTGAGAGATGAGTCAGACAGAAGACAGAAGCCGGAAGACAGAAGCCGGACTCCCCTGCTTGCCGGCAGTCGGGCGACTTCGGGCTTACGACTGATTAGATACAAGTGATCAAATACGAATAAGGATAATGACAGATACATTATTTATTCCTCATTCTGTCCAATAGCTCTCCTATCCTGTCTCTTGAAATATCGCATTTGAATTCAATACCATTCTTTACAAGAATACACTGTAATTGCCTGGTATTTATTTTCTTAAGATAGTCAAGATTAATTATGCCGGATCTGCCTGTTCTGAAAAAAGTATCTGAGGGTAATTGTTCTTCGACCTTTCCAAGGAGCATTGTTACTGTTTCAGTTTTATTATTGTCGAGATGAAAAACAGAATAATTGCCGCCGGCTTTAACCCATACAATCTCTGCCGGGTCAATAAAAGCAACTCCTGAAGTGTTTCTGAACTGAAGTTTGCGGTAGGTTTTCAGAAAAACATCAGTCGGCTGGCTAGTCCCCGATTTCATGTTATCGATGCACCTGAGGATTGTAGCAATCAGCCTCTGAGGCTCAACAGGTTTCAGCAGATAATCAAATGCGGCATATTCAAATGCCTTCACAGCATATTCATCATAAGCAGTTGTAAATACCACGTGTGTTTTTACTGTTTTTAACCTGCTCAGGTCATCAAGAATATCGAAACCGCTTTTCTCAGGCATTTTTATGTCAAGAAACAATATGTCGGGTTGTAGTTCCACTATAAGCTCCAGAGCATTTCCCGGATCTGTTGTTGAACCAATCACCCTGGCAAGTTTGCTGTTATCAATAAGCTTTTCAAGAAGTTGAAGTGAGTCAGTCTCATCTTCAACAATTACAGCCCTCAGTATTTTAGAATTCATTTTTTGTACAATTCATTTCTAATTTCAGCTCACCTTTGCTAATTGAAATGTTTTCTGTTTTCAATTACCCTCCTATTGTTGTTATTGCTATTTTCGAAATTGAATTTATGAGGAATTTTGACAATAACCTCTGTTCCTGATGATTTTCCGTTCACTGAATTATCAATAATTTCGATAGTTGCTTTAGTAGAATTAGTCTTGTTCATAAGGTCAAACAGATTACTGACAATTCGAATTCCTGACCCGGTGCCGGCTGCTTGCTGCTTTGAAGCCTCAATCCTGCCAATACCATTATCTATAATCTTAATAAGCAAATCATTATCAGAATTACTAATCTTAATTTTCACATTTCCACCTTTGGCTCTGCTCTCGAATCCATGTTTGATGGCATTCTCGACAAAGGTCTGGATTGTCATTTTGGGAATCTCCCTGAACAGATTCACATCTGCTCCTATTTCTATCTCAAAGCTAAACCGCTCTTTAAATCTCAGCTTCTGCAAATCGCAGTATTTTCTTAAAAAATCCACCTCATCAGACAATGGTCCTATTATGAGCGATCCATCGCTCAGAACTGTTCTGAGCAAGGATGACAGTTTTGTAATATAATCATAAGCTGCTTCCTTTTCACCTTTCATTATCATTGATCCTACCGAAGAGATAACATTAAAAGTAAAATGGGGATCAAACTGTTTAATAACCGAGCTCATCTGAAGCCTTGAGAGCTCAGCCTTCTGGTTTTCAAGTTCTATACGCTTCCTTTGCCTTTGTCTTACAATATTATATGGGATAAATACTGCCAGGCTTAAGAATATTACCAGAAACAATCCCAGCGCAACTTTTGTCTGCCAGAATGCAGGCATTATCCTGAATTTTAAATCAAGCGACGTCTCACTTTCTATTCCATCGGCATTTATTGCTATTACCTGAAAATGATAATTACCCGGAGAAAGCCTTTCATATAAAGCAGATCTTTTTTCAGTTGGCAGTGACCATTTATCATGATAACCTGTCAGCCTGTAGCGGTATCTCACCTTTTCAGGATTAGTTGTTGATATCCCGGTAAAATCTATTCTGATGTTATTCTGAAATCTGTCCAACTTAATAAGATCCGGGATTCTGTAAAAAAACTGAGTTGAATCGACCGGAATCCAGTCGAGACTATCATTCATATAATAAAACCCGGTAAGATTAAGCGAGGGTGGATTAAGATTTTTCTTCAATTGATTATGATCGAACTTTATAACCTTATCTGATGTAAGGATCCATATTTTTCCATTTATATCTTTTATAATACCATTATCGATACAGTCGCTACCCAGAAATCCGTCTGTAGCATCGTAAATCCTGAAATAATATTTTTCATTTTTCTTATACTTGTCGATGTCTATCAAAACGATATCTGAGACTCTTCCGACGAGGAGAGTGTTATTATCAATTAAAAGTACAGAGTTTGCAGGTCTGTTGTATTCCGGAGGAAGAACCTGGGTGAACCTTTTATCAGGATTATCTCTGAAAAAGAGTCCTTCCTCCGATGTTACCCACAATCCGCCGGAGAGATCTTTTGCAACAGTATATGTATATAAATCAGGCAGATCCTTTTCCTTTACAGGTTCGGAGTTAACCATGTCGAAATTTAAAACTCCGCGATGTCCTGACAAAAGATAGTTTCCTGATTCTTCTTTTGCAATGCCTTCAATAACCCCAAGTTCGCTATCATTAAATTCAGGAAAAAGTGTCATTTTACTATCTCTGAAGCAGAAGAGCCCTTTTTCTGTTCCCATCAGAGACATTCTGTTTTCAAGGTCTTCAAATATGTAACAGATCTGTGTATTCTCAGGTATTCCTTTTAACCTTGAAAAGGTAGTTCCATTCCAGATCAGCACACCATTATTAGTTGAAAACCAAACATCTCCGCCTGACATCCTCCTGCTTCCTTTATAGAAACTGATTGCTCCCGGGTATAAGGATTTGAATTCCTCTCTCTCTTTAAAAATGAGTCCGTCATGTTCGTATAACTTATTATAGAGAGATCCGAACCAGATATGGCCGTTTTTGTCATCAATCATTGCCCATATATTTCTCATGCCTGTTTCATCCTCCGGAAAGACAATAAAGGCAGTAGATAATAATTTGTACAGATTTCCCTCAGAGGCAAACCACAAGACATTCTCATTGTCAATATAAATATCTATATGCGAAAAAGACTTTGAGATTAAAAACGAGGAATTACCATCAAAAAATTCAACAGTTCCATCCGGGGAATAAATATCATACCAGACATCCGCTCTTTCCTTGTTTAAACTGAAATTATATGGAAAGAATTTACCATCCTTATATTGAAAAGTAGTTTTTCCCTCAACAAAAAAAACCTTTCCCCTGTTAGTTTTCAAATTATTAAATTGCTTGTCAGGTACCAGAACAGGAATTGAATCTTTGATTATCCAAAGCTTATTCTGCTGATCAAGTACCCACAATAGCTCCTCAGAACTATCATATTCCATATTGAAAATCTTCAGTGTATTAATGTCAGGCACCTTATTGGGATAATCAGAATAAGCTCCTTTCGAAAAGGACAATACCTTAAAAGCAGAATCATGGGGAAAAGTGACACTCAATATCAGACTATTACTTTTACCGAGGGCGCAAGTCTGAGTAATAAACCATCCGTCATATTGGGAGGGTAGAAGGAAACTCACAAATCTGTTCCCCGTAAATTTTGAAATTCCGAAAGATGAAATCACCCAGATAGTCCCCGATTTGTCTTCAAGCACCTTGTTAACAGAATTTGAAAGCAGACCGTCTTTTCTAAAATAGTTTACAAACTCAATTCCGTCAAACCTTGATAATCCGTTTTTTGTTGTGATCCATAAAAAGCCTCTGCTATCCTGCATAATACTTGACACCTGGCTCTGTGGAAGACCGTCGAGAACGCTGTACTGCCGGAAGGGGTAATTCTGGCAATAAACAGAGCCGGGTAGTAATAATAATAAGAAGAAGAAGAAGAAGAAGAAAATTCCTTTAATACTTCTTCCTGCCTCAGGCAATACTACTCTTAATTTGTGTGTAAAAAGTTTCAAATTAGTTATTTGGATTAATCAAAGCTCAAACAAATATAACAAAAAAAAGAAACCCTCCAGCCAGTGCTCCTCAGGAAGGGGAGTCTATTGGCTGAAGGGGATAAATTGTCCCGGAGCTAGGGAAAGATGGGAATCGGGGTATTCCGGGACAGAGGTGATTATAAACCTAAACAACCTAAAAACTACTTTTTGTTTTTCACTGATTTCTTAAGTGTGTCAATCGCAGCCTTGTTCAATTCCGGAGAAATATCTCCCTTTCTGATCATGGCTGTAAAGACACCGGCAATTTTTTCAGCATCACTGCGCGTGGAAAAACCACATCTGGCGCCGTGATATGGCATCTGTTTGTAATGAAGATAGGGCCTGCTCTTCACAAACATCGTGAACCCCCAGGTTGAATCAGAATTCTGAAATGTGATATATTTCACATATCCTGAGATTTCCTGAGCATCAATGGTGCCTTTTAAATCTGCTGGCTCATCATTGTTATGATTGCCTGAACAATTAAATGAACTAAAAAGAACTATCGCAACCAAAATTAAATTACAAAACTTAACAAGCTTACTATTTTCGATACACATAATCTACATTGACTGAAAAGATTATTTTAAAGCTCTAAGTTAACCTGAACTTATGGTATAAATAAGCGATAATTACCGGTATTGTACGAACAGCAGACTTTAATGTACTAAAAGCAGTAAGGAGTGGATGAATGACTGATGTTTAGCTGAAAAAGCCGGTCTGACAAAGTGAAAATGATTCAACTTTGCCTGACACAGCTTTTATAGATATTGTTTAGCTGGCTGAAGTGTCACCTTTAATTTTAGGTGCAACGAATGTCAGCAGATATGCCACCAAGATCAGGAGCACAATTACCGCGCCGGTCTGTCCGCCAAGCAAATCAGATGAAACACCCATAATCAGAGGAAAAACAGCGCCACCAAAAACACCCATTATCATTAAGCCTGAAACCTGGTTGTTAAATAAGGGTTTGTTTATCAGAGCTTGTGAAAACATCACAGAGAAAATATTTGAATTACCAAGTCCAAATAGAGCAAGACCAATGTAGATTATAGTTTTATCGGATGTAAACAGACATAATATAGCGATCAGAATCATTATCACACTTGTCAAAAACACTTTTTTAAGTGAGAATCTGGCAAGGATTGCTGATCCAAGCAGGCATCCTGCAGTTCTGAAAATAAAATAGAAGCTGGTCGCATAACCTGCATCTGCAAGGCTGATATTAAGCTTCTCCATAAGTAATTTTGGAGCAGTAGTGTTTATACCTACATCGAGACCAACATGTGTCATGATTCCTAAGAACAGAAGAAGAATTGTACTGTCGCCAAGCAATGAGAAGCAATATTTAAATGATGCGGCTTTGGTTTCAATATTCTTTTCTTCGACCTTGGTAAAAAACAGGTAAGTAAGGACAATAGCGCATACTGCCAAAAAAACCGGGAATATGATCATTCTCCAGTCAGAAAACTTAATAACCGCCCAAGCAGCAAAAATCGGAGCAACGAAAGAGGCGATGGCTTTTACGAACTGGCCAAATGTAAGAGTACTTGCTATCTTTTTCTCATCTACAATATTAGCAAGCAGTGGATTTAATGAAACCTGCATCATTGTATTGCCTATACCTAATAATGTAAATGAAATAAGCATTGACAGGAATGTGTAACTCAATATTGGAATGAGCAAAGCAGGCAGTGTTATTAACAAACTGATAAGAACAGTGTTTTTTCTTCCTATTTTATTCATTAGTAACCCGGTAGGAACTGAAAGAACAAGAAACCAGAAAAAAACCATAGATGGCAATAGATTTGCCAATGTATCCGACAGTTGAAAATCGGCTTTAACATAATTTGTAGCAATGCCTACCAGATCGACAAAACCCATGACAAAAAATCCAATTACAACAGGAAGTATTTTTGAGATGTTTATTTTTTGAGTAGTCATTTGGTTTAGTTTGAAGTTTAAAGTTTAAGGTTTAAGGTTGTCATGCAGTCATGCAGTCATGCAGTCTTGAGTCCTACATAAGCGGTAAAGCATGCTGAACAGATTTCCAGAAGTCATCATCAAGCAGGTAAGCGCTTCCGAGCAAGGCAGCATCTTCTTTCAGTTTTGAGATTACAACTTTGCACTGGCAATTTTCTTTTTTGAGGCGTGATTCAAATACTTCACCAAAAAGACTATAGGCATGTGAGATATTACCGCCAACAACAAGTACCTCGGCGTTGAACTTCTTGAGCCACGGTGCAAGAAAAGCAGCTGCCCCGTCACCAAACTCTGTAAAAAGGTCCATAACAGCTTTGTCAGTTGCAGCAAGATCAGCAAGTTCTTTTACACCTTTAAGTTCTTTGCCTTTCAACTTCTTATACTGGCCCAGAAACCACCGGGTTGAAAAATAATCATCAGCTATTCCGTCTTTATAGGGAATATGGTATATACATCCCAGCCTCGGGACTTCATTTCCGTCAACAATAGGAATTTTATTGCTTATAAATGCTGATCCAAAACCAGTACCGAATGTTATTGATAGTGACCTGTTCACCCTGGAAGCACTTCCGGCCCATGCCTCACCCACAGCAAAAGAAGATGCATCATTCATAAATCTGATAAGGAACCCTTCCTGTACACCAAGGCTGCTGGAAATAGCATCAGTAATATTGAAACCATATAGATTTTCATACTTTGCCACACCTTTAATATAACAGATTCCTTTTACGTAATCAAAAGGACCGGGCATTGCAAAACCTATTCCTTTAATTCTTCCAATGTGAACTTTCCCAATGACTGCTGAGAGAGCTTCTGCCCAAACTGAGATTATCTCAGCAGCTGAAGCCTGATTATTTACCTCTCGTTCTGTAAGGGTCTCGCGTATAATTTTCCCTGTTTCAAGGTCAACAGCAGCACAGCTGATATGACTTCCGCCTATATCAGTTCCAATTGCGATAGATTTTTTCATAAACCTGTTATTAGAATCAGATCAAAAATTGTCTGTTAAATTGACGTTGAAAATATTCAAATTTGTTGTTAATCCAAAATAAATCCGGAATAAATCTGTTGCGAGTAGAACATCCTGACATTTCTCATAATAAATGTTATTAATTAGCAGTAATTTCGCATTACAAATCAATAACTTATCCCATGGCTAAAATAACTAAAGAAGATGCACTTCTGTATCACAGCAGGGGGCGTCATGGAAAAATTGAGGTTATACCAACAAAACCTTATAGCACCCAGACTGATCTTAGCCTGGCTTACACTCCGGGAGTAGCATATCCCTGCCTTGAGATTGAAAAAACACCTGAAGATGCATATAAATACACTGCAAAAGGAAATCTTGTAGCAGTAATTTCTAACGGAACCGCTGTTCTCGGACTTGGTGATATAGGAGCAATGGCAGGAAAACCCGTAATGGAGGGGAAGGGCCTCCTTTTCAAGATCTTTGCAGATGTAGATGTTTTTGACATTGAGGTAGATGAAAAAGATCCCGCCAAGCTTATTGAATTTTGCAGGCAAATCGCTCCAACCTTTGGAGGGATTAACCTTGAAGATATAAAAGCTCCTGAATGTTTTGAGGTAGAAACAGAATTGAAAAAGATGCTTGATATACCAGTATTCCATGACGACCAGCATGGAACAGCTATTATCTCCGCTGCCGGACTAATTAATGCGCTAGAAATCTCGGGTAAGAAAATCGGTGATGTCAGGATGGTTGTCTGCGGTGCCGGTGCCGCAGCAATTTCATGCTCAAGATTATACCTTTCACTTGGCATCAGAAAAGAGAACATAGTAATGGTTGATTCCAAAGGAGTAATTAATAAAAAAAGAAAAGACCTTAATAAATACAAGCAGGAATTTATAACAGAAAGAAATATTGATACTCTTGCTGATGCTTTAATAGATGCGGATCTTTTCCTGGGGCTCTCTGCAGCTGATATGATGACCAGGGAGATGCTGGCCTCGATGGCTCCTGATCCGATAGTATTTGCGATGGCTAATCCTAATCCTGAAATTGCATACGAGGATGCCTTGGCCACCCGTAAAGACCTCATTTTTGCGACAGGAAGATCTGATTATCCGAACCAGATTAATAATGTACTTGGCTTTCCGTTTATTTTCAGGGGAGCCCTCGATGTACGAGCTTCTACAATAAATGAAGAGATGAAACTTGCTGCCTCAAAGGCACTGGCTGAACTTGCGAGACTTAAAGTTCCTAAGTGCGTTCTCAAGGCTTATAAAGTCGATAAACTTGAATTCGGCAGAGAATATATAATTCCAAAACCACTTGATCCCCGTCTTATTTCAACAGTTGCTCCGGCTGTTGCTAGAGCGGCAATGGAAAGCGGTGTGGCTAAATACCCGATTACCGATTGGGATGCATACAAAGTCAGTCTCGACAAAAGGCTGAGTGAACATATATACCGGGTCAGCAAATGCAGTAGTGACTAGCAGATTCTGTGCGAGATTTTCCGTTCGTTAATTTTTGTGCATACCTTTTTCTCATACATTGAAAGAATAAGGTCGGCAGTCTCCTTGATAGTGAAAGCACTCCGGTTAATAGTTGCATCAAACAGGTAATCGAGGTTAAGTGGCTTTTTGTCAAGGAAAGCCTGAATGAGGTTGAATCTCTTTTCGTCAGTATCAACCACATATTCCTCGGCTGTTTCGATATCCATGCTTTTTTTCTTCATAACATTTTCGACTCTCCAATAAAACGGGGCTATCAGTCTCACATGAAGGGCGTCTTCAATTTCATGGGTAATTGAGACTCCTCCCCTGCCAACAAGGATAATGAATCCTTCCTTACACATTGACAAAACGACATCCCTGATTGCCTTTTTCACTCTCATATCGCTGACAAATCCACCGGAAAAGGCCATTATCATCTCCGACAAATTGGAAAGCTCAATTCCCTTATAGAAATTTTCAACCCTTTGAGTATCTGTATCCAACTCCTTAGCTATGGCATAGATAATATCTTTATCAATCCATTTCCACCTGGTAGTACTATACTTATGGTTCAGTTCATCAACCAGAAGTGCAGCTACCTGTCGGGCATCGCACCCGGTCAGCCTCGATAATGTAATAACCGGTCCGTCATCTGCAGGAGGCTTATTAAGCACAGATTCTCTGTATCTGTCATCAAAATAGTCAAAAAAATTTTCCATTTGAAAATCTGATTTTATTACTGGTTAGTAAAAATCGTTAAACACATAACATATTATAGCCAATAGATCAGCCACTTATACCGCTTTTATGAACGGATGAGACAATGAGTGTCTCTGCGCAATTCCCGAGGAATTATTAACGATATAATTTACAAAAAATAAATAACATGGAGAAATTTATTTATGGAAAAATGGAGGGTCACTTTTATTATTAATAATTTTTTTACCGGTTAACATCCCGCAACAAAAACTGTGTTATCATTTCGATGAAAACTCCTCTGTATGTAAGGGTTCGATAATTAAAACTGAGAGCGATTTTTCGAGTGAGAAATTAAACTTTTATTCGAAAAAAGTTGCCATCTGGCTTAAAAATGTATATTCTTCCATAAACGTCAGATAAACTAATTTGACGGTCAGACTGGTAGTTCAAACAAAATATTTATTCTCATTCTGTCCTGAATATGATAATTCTAAGGATTTTATTATATCTTTACTTCAGACTAATCAATATTCTCGCATCATTAAAACGTATTTGTCATGATTTCAAACATCTTATCGAGGCCAGAACTATTCTGGTTCATTATCGGACTTGTTCTGTTTCTTGCCGAATTGGTTATACCCGGCTTTTTTATCTTCTTCTTTGGACTCGGCGCCTGGGTTACTGCACTGGTATGCCTTATTGGCAATCCGGAAGAGATTACCAACTTTCAGATGATTATTTTTGCTGTTACATCTGTAATAACTCTCGTTGGACTAAGAAAAATTATTCAGAAGAAATTCTTTAACAAGGGAACACTATCTGAAGAAGTTGAAGATGAATTTACAGGAAAAGAGGCATTTGCAATGGTCGGATTTGGCCCCAACCAGACAGGTAAGGTTGAGTTCAAGGGCACAACCTGGAGAGCTGAATCAAATTCAGAAATAAAAGAAGGTCAAAAAGTCGTAATTATTGAAAAAGAGAGTTTTAAATTAATAGTTGAACCAAAAAATTAAATTACATGGAAGGATCAAGCACTACTTTTATTCTTATCGGGATAATCTTTCTGGGATTTATCCTGATAGCGTCAATGATCAAGATTGTTCCACAGCGAACAGCCATTATCGTTGAACGACTTGGAAAATACAGGGCAACATTTACAGCAGGTTTCCAGATACTTATCCCCTTTTTCGACAAGGTAAGATACAGGCATACTCTGAAGGAACAGGCTATTGATGTCGCCCCTCAGATCTGTATAACCCGCGATAACATTGCTGTTGAGGTTGACGGAATTCTGTACCTGCAGGTGCTGGATCCTCAAAAAGCATCATACGGAATTGATAATTACAGATTTGCATCAATTCAGATTGCCCAGACAACAATGAGGAGCGTTATTGGGAAACTCGAACTCGACAGAACATTTGAAGAGAGAGAAACAATAAACGTTACAATCGTTGAAGCAGTTGACAAGGCAAGCGAACCGTGGGGTGTTAAAGTAACCCGCTATGAAGTAAAAAACATATCCCCTCCACAGAGTATCAAAGATGCCATGGAGAAACAGATGAGGGCTGAAAGAGAAAAAAGAGCTGTCATTGCTGAATCTGAAGGAACAAAACAGGCCAAGATAAATAACGCCGAAGGTGACAAGCAGGAATTGATAAAAAAATCAGAAGGGGAAATGCAGAAACGTATCAACGAGGCTACAGGTCGTGCTTCAGAGATCGAACAACTTGCGAATGCAACTGCAAACGGACTTAGAGCTATCGCATCTGCTATCTCTGAGGAAAATGGTCTCAATGCCGTTAACCTTCGTGTTGCAGAACAGTATCTGATAGAGTTCGGCAAGATGGCAAAAACAACAAATTCAATGATTATTCCTTCAAACCTTACAGATATTGCCGGTGTAATAGCTACAGCAACATCGGTATTCAATGAGGTTAAGGATAAGAAAACAAAATAATCAAACCGAGTTTTTAATTATAAAATAGGGACATGCCATCGCATGTCCCTATTTTTTTACCCCTCTTCATGTTCAGTGCGGCAAATGATTTCATTCTGCAGATCCCCCCCCAGATCATTGAAGTAATCACTGTACCCTGCAACCCTGACAATCAGGTCCCTGTACAATTCGGGATGTTTCTGCGCTTCCTTCAAGGTCTCTGCGTTTACTACATTGAACTGAATATGATGGCCATGGAGACTAAAGTAACTACGTATCAGGGTAGTAAGTGAGGCATAACTATCCTCATCTTCAAAAAAATGAGGCGAAAATTTCTGATTCAACAGTGTACCTCCTGTTCTCAGATGATCGATCTTCGACGCTGACTTAATAACGGATGTTGGTCCCTGAGAATCTACACCCTGACATGGCGAAATCCCTTCTGACAAAGGCTTGCCACTGCCTCTTCCGTCAGCTGTGGCACCAATAACACTTCCGAAATAAACATGACATGTAGTTGGCAGCATGTTGATCCGGTGAACCCCTCCCCGTGTATTTGGACGTCCATTAACTGCATCGTAATATATCTCAAATACATCAACAGCCTGCTGATCAGCATAGTCATCATCATTGCCATATTTCGGAGTGTTGTATATAAGTTCGTACCGCATCTGATCATAACCCGAAAAATTCTCGGTAAGTGCAGATATCAGCTCCTGCCAGTTATACCTCTTTTTATCATAGATATTGTACTTTATCGAGGTAAGCATATCAGTAATGCTGCCAAGCCCCACACCTTGTATATATGTTGTATTATATCGGGCACCACCACTATTATAGTCTGTTGCTTTGGCTATACAATCCTCAACAAGAAGCGATAGAAAAGGAACAGGCAGCGAGTCTGAAAATACTTTTTCTATAGCATTATTTCCTGCTATCTTAATGTCTGCGAAATACTTTACCTGCAACCTGAATGCATCCATCAGTTGTTCATAGCTTTTATATCCCGAAGCAAAACCTGTTTGCAATCCCACCTTTTTTCCGGTTCTTTTATCAAAACCATTATTAAGCGTAAGTTCAAGTACCATGGGCAGATTGAAATAACCTGTCAGCCAGTAAGCCTCTGTTCCGAAAGCTCCTGTTTCAACACAACCGGAAGCACCTCCGTTCCTGGCGTCAACAATGCCCTTACCCTGTCTCAGCAATTCCTCAATAATAGCTTCAGTATTAAAACATGATGGCTGTCCGAAACCGGTTCGGATAATATCGAGAGTCTTGTGAATAAACAGATCAGGACTCTTTTCACTTATCTGAACCATTGAACCTGGCTGAAGTATCCTCATCGTCTTAATCACATCGAGAAGAATATATGACATCTCATTCACAGCATCTGTTCCATCAGGTTTAACTCCTCCGAGATTGATAAGACAAAAGTCAGTATATGTATTGCTCTCGCTTGCTGTAACACCCATTTTAGGTGGTGACGGATGATTATTGAATTTCACCCAGAATGAACCCAGCAGATCGTATAATTCGTCATCAGGCAGTAATCCTGCATTCTTCTCTTTATTATATACCCGAAATAAATGCTGATCAAGTCTTCCGGGATTGAATGAATCCCAGGGATTCAATTCAGTTATTACACCCAGATGAATGAACCAGTAATGCTGAAGCATTTCATGAACGGTTTCCGGAGCATAGGCAGGCACTCTACGGCAAACTGCTGCCATCTTCTGAAGCTCGCTCTTACGCTTAATGTCTGATTCAGCTTCAGCCATATCTTCAAGTTTTTCGGCATGACGCACTGCATACATTATTATTGCGTCACAAGCGATATCCATGGCTTTAAGCTCCTCCAGCTTTTCGGCTACCTTTGGGTCATTCAATACTTCAGGTGATTCAGATGAAAGTCTGATCTCTTCCTTTAACTGAAAAAAACCTGTCTGGAACATCCTGTATCCAAGGACAGTATGTCCGGGTGCTCTCTGTTCCTGAAACTCGGTAAACAGACCTGCATCATAGGATTCAAGCCATTGCGGGGTCATGAGACTCATTATTTTGTCACGGTTGCTTTTACCCTTCCAGAATGGAATTATCTCACTTTCATAGGCTATCCTTACAGCCTCATCAACCCTGAAAAACACCTTCTCTCTGGTATTAAGTATTTCCAGATCCTTCATCGAATGGAGACTTATTTCAGGATAGGTTGGAGTCTCTTTCGGGGCAGGCCCCCTCTCTCCTACTATCAGTTCACCTTCGTTAATGCATATCTGCTTGTTTTTTAACAGATATTCAAAAGCTCTGGCCCTTTTAACAGGAGCTGATAAAGTGTCAGCCTCTGCACTTTTATAGAAATGAGTCATGAGTAATGCACGTTCGGCACTAAGCTTTTCAATCGCACCAAGGCTTTGTTCTCTGAGCGTTTTAACTCTTTCAGACAAAATCATATCATTCTGTAATTTAATTATTAACCACCAATTTTCACTTTAATCCGAGCCTCAGAAAACAACTTCTTCAGCTCTTCCATCCTCTCTTTGGAAGGAGGGACCAATCCCTCTATCCGGTTTGGAATATTAAATCGCTTATACTTCGATGACCCAATACTGTGATAAGGCAAAAGATTGATCTTACTGATTGATTCGGGAGCAAATGATGAAATAAATTGTCTCAACTGCATTAAATACTCCTGATCATCATTGTATCCCGGAATTACAGGAATCCTTAGTATTAAGTCCTTCCCGCTGTCAAGTAAAATCCGCAAGCTTTGGAGGATACTTACATTCGACACCCCTGTTAATGCTATGTGTTTCTTCTCATCGAGGTGTTTAATGTCAAACAGAAAAAGGTCGGTATATGGGATAACTGCCCTATAATTCTCAGATGAGGAATAACCTGAAGTGTCAACGGCAGTATGAAAGCCATGATTTTTGCATTCCTTAAGAACTTCAACCAGGAAACTGGACTGAAGCATTGGTTCTCCGCCTGAGAATGTGACACCGCCTTTTGACTGATTAATAAATACTTTCTCCTTTTCAAGTATCTCAAGAATATCCTCAGCTGAGTAGTACTTTCCGACCTCTTCAGTAAAGCTGAATTCCCGCTCACCCACCTTTTTTGTGGTCATAACAGTTTCAGAATCAGGAGATATACCCTCCGGATTATGGCACCACAGACAACTTAGAGGACATCCCTTCATAAAGATTGTCACCCGAATCCCTGGTCCATCGTGTATCGAATATCTCTTAACGCTGAAAATTAATCCTTTCATAAGGAAACAGTGTAAAAATAAGGATGAGTGAAAAGAATAGCTGCTTCCTGAAAAGGAAGCTGAAAGGAGAATGTTACCTGTTATAGAACATCAGACAGCTGTATAGCCTTCTGCCGAGGCGGCGCATCATAAAACGATATCTGAGTTTTGCTATCATCTTGTTATAAAGATGTTGCAAGATAAATATTTTTTCAATAAATTACACAATCAATAATATTTCTGAAACAGAACCGTTAATTTATTAACAGAACAGATGTGATGTTATGAAGTTGTATTTTTTCCCTTTTGTTTTTTCTCTTTGCTTTATTTGTCTGAACGGACAGCCAACTGAGCGACATACAATAAGCGGTTACGTAAAAGAAGCTGTGAGCGGCGAATCGCTGATAGGTGTAAACATCTATCTTTCAGATCATAAAACAGGAACTACAACAAATACATATGGATTTTATTCCATCACACTTCAATCTGCCGATTCAGTTGAACTGATAATTTCCTACGTAGGATTCGCTTCCCAGTCTATAAAAATATCACTTAAGAATGATATAGAACTGAATATTGATCTTAAACCAAGCATCATCCTTAAGGAGGTTACCATTACAGCAGAACGGACTGAAAAACAGAGCGGGTCAGTGAAGATGAGCACTGTCTCCCTCCAGGCAGCACAAGTAAAAAACGTGCCATCCCTGCTGGGCGAAAAGGATGTTTTGAAAGTACTGCAGCTTATGCCGGGTGTACAGAAAGGTGCTGAAGGGAGCAGCGGATTGTATGTACGCGGTGGAGGGCCCGATCAGAACCTCATTATTCTCGATGATGCCATTGTTTATAATGCCAGTCACCTCTTCGGATTCTTTTCACTTTTTAACGGCGACGCACTCAAGAGTGTTGAACTTACTAAAGGAGGTTTCCCAGCAAGATATGGAGGTCGTCTCTCATCTGTTCTGGATATGAATTTGAAAGAGGGAAATAAGGAAAAGTGG
Organism: Bacteroidales bacterium; assembly: GCA_038207725.1. Classification (GTDB taxonomy): domain Bacteria; phylum Bacteroidota; class Bacteroidia; order Bacteroidales; family VadinHA17; genus LD21. The sequence goes on from JBBQZN010000032.1 coordinate 27,774, forward strand.
CATGGCGAAGGAGGCATTGGTCTGATATCTTCGCGACTTACCGTTGAAGGACCTCTGAAAAAAGGAAAATCCTCAATACTTTTATCGGGAAGAAGGACCTATGCCGATCTCCTGCTGATACCGTTTCAAAAAGCATACTCAGAAAAAGTAGGATACTTTTTTTACGACTTCAACGCAAAGGTCAATTATGATTTTGGAAGGAAAAACAAACTCTATCTAAGCGGATATTTTGGAAAGGACAAGTTCTATATGAAGCAAAATTCAGAATATGTCAGGGAGAATATCGGATTTCAGTGGGGAAATACCACCGGTACGTTAAGATGGAACCACTTATTTAATAATAAACTATTTGCCAATGCATCTGCAATATACAGCAACTACAAACTCGGGTTGTATGACAAGTACAGGGTTATCGAGGAAAATAAAGACTATTATGCTGAATATTCTTCAGGGATACGGGATTTCTCACTTAAATATGACATTGATTATCTTCCAAATCCAAACCATTGGATTAAGTTAGGTGCCATATCAATTTTTCACAGGTTTAAACCACACGCCTATGTCGAACTTGATGTACCAAACCAAATAAACATAAGAGATATAAGGAATATAGATGGCATCGAATCAGGAATCTACGCCGAAGATACATGGCAACCTGTTCAGCCTGTCAAGATCAACGGGGGACTCAGGTTCAGCCATTTCATTGCTGATAATAACACATACCATTTCTTAGAACCAAGGCTCTCAGTTGCATGGAGGTTAAAAAATGATATCGCAATTAAAAGTTCTTATGCTTCGATGAATCAGTTTATCCACATGCTTTCCGGAACCGGAATAAGTCTTCCAACCGATCTCTGGGTCCCGACAACTGACAGGGTAAAGCCGCAGCAATCAAGGCAGGTGGCACTGGGTATTGTAAAGGACCTTACAAAGCCGGAATTCACTATTTCCCTCGAAGGTTATTATAAATCTATGAATCATGTAATAGGTTACAAAGAGGGTGCCTCATTTATCAGTCTCGATGAGACAAGTTCGGCTGTCGGGATCAACTGGGAAGATAATGTGACCTCAGGAAAGGCCTGGTCATACGGGATCGAATTTCTTCTCCAGAAAAAGGAGGGCAGGTTTACAGGGTGGGTTGGCTATACGCTCTCATGGACACAAATGCAGTTTGATTCACTCAATTTCGGTAAAAAATATTTTGCAAGATATGATCGCAGACACGATATTTCTGTTGTTGGCACATACAAGCTAAGTGACAGAATTACTTTCTCGGGAACCTGGGTTTACGGAACCGGCAACTCTGTTACTCTTCCTCAGTCGGAATACCAGATTTCTCAGCACATGGCACCACAGGCAGGTACAAATATGTATTTAAATGAGAACACCCTCTTTTTCTATAACCGGATGGTAAATGATTTTGGCGAAAAGAATAACTTCATAATGAAACCCTATCATCGGCTGGATATAGGTATTCAGTTTCATAAAGAAAAAAAGTGGGGAGAGAGAACCTGGGAGATCTCAGTATATAATGTGTATAGCAGAAAAAACCCGTTTTATAACTATATGGATTACAGGTTGGATAAGAATACAGGGAAACAATACGGCCTTCTACGGCAGGTAAGTCTCTTCCCCATTATTCCTTCTTTCACTTACTCCTTCAAATTTTAAGCATGAAACTATTAAAAGCGACACAATTATTAATAATGATTTTACTGGTTTCAGCAATATCATGTGAATCGGATGTTGACTTGGGAAATGAACCTCCTTTTATGCAAAAACTAATTATCAGTGGCTTCATTTCGCCTTCAGATTCAGTATCTTATTTCGATGTGACTACTAATAAAAAAATATTCGGTGAATTAAATACTGAGGAAGAGCCGGGACTACTGACTGGTACAATATCAGATGGGACAACAGAAGTGAGCCTTGAACAAAGCAGCAAAGGATTAAAAATAGGCCATGATAAAATGCAGATATTGCATGGTTTAACCTACCTGCTTAAAATCAGAAGCAGCAACGGCTTAAGTGCCGAGGCAAGCTGCACTGTTCCTTTCAAAAATAATTTCTCCATTGTAGCAGACACTTTTTCCTTAAAATCCAGATATAGTGAGTATGATCTTCGGCATCCCGGAGAATATTACAGGAAAATTGAACTCAAAGCTAACTTTACAGATGTCACCGGAGAAGAAAATTATTATAGAATTTTTGGAATTACAACTGCATATTTTACATACCAGTACGGAAATCGTATTCAGAAGTATGTTTCTAGCAGTTTCATCCCATTTGACAAAGAATTTTTTAGTGATAAAGGTACTGACGGGAAGATATTTACACTTAAAACAGGCAACACATATAATGAGTACAACACTTTTTTCTCACAGGAGTGTGATTCTATGATTTTTAAAGTTTACCTGTATAACACTGAAAAATCATATTATCTGTTTCATAAATCCCTCGCCGACTATAACGATGGTGAAAATCCATTTACTGAGTCATCACCAGTATATTCAAATATCAACGGAGGTTCAGGAATTTTCACTTCATACACCGTAGATTCTGTTGTAATAAAGTACAAATAATCATTCGCTTTCATTTAGCAACCTCCTGTTTATCTGTATACTATAAAACTTTAACAAATGATTAACAAATCATTAACCAAATCAGATGCAACATTAGCTGTTTCCAAACGTCTATATAGTGGATGAAGACAAAAGACAATATTAAATATTTGGACAGCAGGTTTTATTATTGATCTGTCGGCAGCCATGAAAGGTTTAATTTAACAAATTTCGAATTTCTCTACAATCGCCATTCGGCAGATTACGATCAGGTTTAGGTAAATCGCAGAAAGACATCTCCCAGATGTCTTTCTTTTTTTATACACGATTTAAATCATATTTTTTTGTTGCCGGAATTACTAAATTCGTTGATTCCAAAAAAGTAAGTTTTGATTCTTCCCTTTTAATATACAATACAAACCTGCATCTCAATGAAGAAAAAGATTAAGTTCTCACTTGTTTACCGCGATATGTGGCAGTCATCGGGCAAATATCAGCCCCGAATCGACCAGCTAAAAGAGGTGGCACCACATATAATTGAGATGGGATGTTTCGACAGGGTAGAAACCAATGGGGGAGCATTCGAACAGGTACAGCTAATGTGCGGAGAAGATCCTAATAAGGCAGTACGTGAATGGACAAAACCTTTTAACGTAGCAGGTATTCAGACACATATGCTTGAAAGAGCTCTGAACGGCATAAGAATGTATCCTGTTCCCGCCGATGTTCGCCGTCTGATGTTCAAAGTAAAAAAGGCACAGGGCGTTGACATTGCCAGATCATTCTGCGGACTTAACGACCACCGGAACCTCGAGCTTTCGGTAAAATATGCAAAGGAAGCAGGAATGATATCACAGGCAGCCCTCTCAATAACACATTCCCCTGTGCATACTGTTGATTATTATATGGAGGTCGCAGGTCATATGCTTGAATATGGTGCTGATGAGATCTGTTTAAAAGACATGGCTGGTGTGGGACGGCCTGCAATGCTTGGCGAACTGGTAAAAAAGATCAAATCAAAATACCCGGGAATAATCGTTCAGTACCACGGTCATTCGGGTCCGGGTATGTCGGTGGCATCAATGCTTGAAGTTGCCAGAGCAGGAGCTGATTATCTCGATGTTGCAATGGAGCCATTGAGCTGGGGAATGATACACCCCGATGTTATTGCAATACAGGCGATAATGAAAGACGCAGGTTTTGATGTGCCTGAGATAAACATGGATGCTTACATGAAAGTAAGATCACTGACACAGAATTTCATTGACGAATTTCTGGGCTATTTTATTGATCCCAGGAATAAGCAGATCTCATCCCTTTTAATCAGCAGCGGACTTCCGGGGGGAATGATGGGAAGCATGATGGCAGATCTTAAAGGAGTACATCAGGGAATAAATACTACACTAAAAAGCAAAGGTTTGCCACAGCTCACTGAAGATGAGCTTGTTGTTAAGCTCTTCAATGAAGTTGAATTTATCTGGCCAAAACTGGGTTATCCTCCCCTTGTAACACCTTTCAGTCAGTATGTAAAGAATGTGGCACTTATGAATATTATCCAGCTGACAAGTGGCAGAGAGAGATATTCTATGATAGATAATAATACATGGGACATGATACTTGGGAAAGCCGGAAAACTGCCAGGTCCATTGGATAAGGAAATTCTTGATCTTGCAAATAACCAGTCTAAGGAATTCTACACAGGTGTACCACAGGATGCATGCCCTGACCAGCTCGACGTTTATCGCGAGGAAATGAAGACAAATAAATGGGATTGCGGAAAGGACGATGAAGAGTTGTTCGAACTGGCAATGCACGACAGGCAATACAGGGATTACAAATCAGGGATGGCACGGACGAGATTTGAAAATGAGCTTGAAAAAGCCAGAGAACAGACTCTTAAAGTTGCCCATCCAGTTAATGCCGAAAAGACAAGCACAGCAGCAGTGATCACGAAAACTGAAGAAAAGATTGAAACAGATATCAGGATAATTATATCACCAGCCAGAGGAAAAGTTTACTATAACCTTTTCAGGGAGCTGACTGAACCATCCTCAGCAGGAGATCCGGTAAGTACAGGTGACAGGCTGTGTTACCTGCAGACAAATTCATATATCAGCGAGATTACATCACCATATGATGGTGAGGTGAGTGAAATAGTTGTAAGGCAGGGAGCTGATGTTTCAAAGGGTGATATTCTTTTCAGAATAAAAGAGATACAGACACCAAAGGGAATTGAAAAAAGAGTCAAAAAAACTAAAGGGATAAAATAATCCCTAATGACAATTTTTGTACTTTGCAAACCGAAAACAAATCTTAAACCAAATAAATCTGACATGAAAAACTACCTTTTTATGATCTTGCTTGCCGCCATAGTATTTAATGGCTGCAAGAAAGTTGAGAAAAGTGATAATCCTTTTCTTAATAAATATGAAACTCCGTTCGAAGTGCCTCCTTTTGACCTGATTAAGAATGCACATTACATGCCGGCATTTCTGAAAGGATTTGAAGAGCAGAAAAAAGAGATTAAAGCTATCATCAGCAACACTGATGAACCAACTTTCGAAAACACAATAAAAGCTTATGAATACAGTGGGGATCTGCTGCAGAAAGTAAGCAGCGTTTTTGGTGCATTAAATTCAGCCAATACAAACGATACACTGCAGGCAATAAACAGGGAGCTATCCCCTCTCTCATCAAAACACAGAGATGATATCAGTCTGAATGATACTCTTTTTCAGAAAGTTAAATCAGTATACGAGAATAAAGAAAAGTTTAAACTTACAGAAGAGGAGAAAAAAGTTCTCGATGATACATATAAAAACTTTGTAAGAAACGGAGCCCCCCTCTCACCTGAAGATAAGGATAAACTACGTAAGTTAAATGAAGAACTTTCCATGCTTTCAGTACAGTTTGGACAGAACCTCCTGACCGAAACCAATGGATTTAAGCTTGTTATTGATAAGAAAGAGGACCTTTCCGGCTTACCCGAGGGTGTAATTGCACAGGCTTCCACTATGGCCAAATCGATGAAGCTTGATGACAAATGGGTTTTCACTCTTCAGGTTCCGAGCATGACTCCATTCCTTCAGTATTCCGATCGCCGCGATCTGAGAGAAAAACTCTTCACAGGCTATTTTATGAGAGGAGATAACGATAATGGCAAAGATAATAAAGCAATAATTGCCAGAATAGCCAGCCTGAGAGTTGAGAGATCACATTTACTTGGCTATGATGATTTTGCCGGTTTTGTTCTTGAAAGAACAATGGCTAAAACCCCTGAAAAAGTATTCACCTTCCTGAACCAGGTTTGGGATGCAGCTCTGCCAGTTGCAAAAGCAGAAGCTGCTGCACAGCAGGAACTTATTAAGAGTGAAGGTGGAAAATTTAAACTTGAGCCATGGGACTGGTGGTACTATACTGAAAAGATCAAGAAAGCGAAGTTTGATCTTGACGATGAAGCTACAAGGCCATATTTCAAGATTGACAATGTAATGGAGGGCATGTTTTATGTTGCAAATCAGCTCTACGGACTCACCTTCACCAAAAGAACTGATATTCCGAAATATCATCCCGATGTAAACACATTTGAGGTTACACGCGAAGGAAAGCATGTTGGGATCCTTATGATCGATAACTATCCACGTGCCTCAAAAAGAGGTGGTGCATGGTGCGGAGCATTCAGAGGACAGAGACGTGACATAGATGGGAAGATGATCTATCCTGTTGTTACAATGGTTACCAATTCAACACCTCCAACAGCTGACAAACCTTCACTCCTTACTTCAGACGAAGCCAGCACTCTTTTCCACGAATTTGGTCATGCACTTCATAATCTTCTCTCAAATAAAACATATACGGGTAGTTCATTACCACGCGATTTTGTTGAGCTGCCTTCACAGATAATGGAGCATTGGGTACTTGAACCTGAAGTGCTTAAAGTTTATGCAAAACATTACCAGACAAACGAGATAATACCTGTTGAACTTGTAGATAAACTTGTTAACTCGGGTAAATTCAACACCGGATTTGTAACTGTAGAATACCTTGCTGCAGCGCTTCTCGATATGGAATATCATACTATAAAGGAACCTGTTGAACTGGATATTCGCGCCTTCGAAAAAAGTGCTATGGATAAATACGGTCTCATCCCTGAGATTAAGCCAAGATACAGATCAACATACTTTAATCATATATGGGCAGGCGGATACTCAGCCGGCTATTATGGCTACATCTGGTGCGAAATACTGGATGCAGATGCATTTCAGGCATTTAAAGAGACTGGTAACATCTTTAATAAGGAGGTGGCTGCCCGATTTGAAAAAGAGATTCTTTCACGCGGAGGAACAAGAGATCCGCTTGATATGTATATAGCCTTCAGGGGCAAAGAACCGGGGATTGATGCCCTGCTGAAAAACAGAGGACTTAAATAATCGGTTTAACGATTACCTGATTCAAATTTAAATTACCACCCTGTAAAATACGGGGTGGTTTTTATATTTTAAAATTATATCTTTGATTAACATTCTGCATTTGGGAAATGAAAGTCTGCTTACTGAAATCATTAATATTACTTTTCGCATTTACATTAAACCTAAGGTCTGAGGCAGCAGATCCTGTTGCTGTAAAAGGTGTAATTGATCTGAGAAATATCGCTGATCCTGATCGCTTTTCAGTACTGCTCAACGGTGAATGGGAGTTCTACTGGAAAAAAAGCCTTCACCCGCATGATTTTATTAACACCAGCATTAAGCCTGACATTTATGGCTTGGTTCCTTCCTACTGGTCTGATTACAATAACACCGCGGTCAGGAGTAGAAATAATTACAGCATCGGATATGCAACATACAGGCTTAAGGTACTTCTACCCGGCAAAAACACTTCTTCCTTTGGTATCGACCTTCCGGTCTTTGATTCATCATATGATATTTATATAAACGGAAGATATTATGGCGGAAATGGCATCCCCGGAAAGTCAGAGGCTGAAACAAAGCCGGAATACAAAAGAAATTTTTACAGAATAAATCACGACACCGATTCTTTGGATATCATTATAAATGTGTCGAACTTTCATCACAGAAAGGGAGGATTTTGGCTTCCTGTCAAATTTGGAACCTTCAATGTAGTACAGCAACATCTGGCTCATAACTGGGCTGGTGACTGGGCGGTAATGAGCCTTCTTCTGGGCTTTTCAATATTCTGCATGTTCTTTTTTATAATTAACAGAAAAGAGGCTATTCTTTTTTATTTCAGCCTGACAACAACAGGACTGGCACTAAGACCGCTATTTACATCCAACTACCTTATTCTCAATTTAATGCAAATGGACTGGAACTGGATTGTCAGATTTGAATATTTATCACTTTTCATTGTAATCATAGGATGGAGCTGGTTTGTAGGAAAGCTCTACCATTCGCGATTCATCAAAATAGTATCATGGGTAATTACAATTCTTTTCAGTACAAGCTCTTTACTTGTTTTATTTCTTCCCGTCAGTATTTTCAGTCACGCTACCGCCCTCTATTATCCAACAATGTTTGTATTGGTTGCATACGTTTTCTATTGCAGTATCAGAGGATCAGTAAACGGGAATATTCTCGACATGATATATCTTGCAGCATTTATTCTACTTTTATACGGAGGTATAAATGACACTATTGTTGCTTCCGGAAGATCCGACAGTTCATCCGGATACTTGCTTTCATATATAATTGTTGTTTTTGTCTTTATCCAGGTAGCGTTATTATTATATAAGTGGGTGAGGGAAAACCGTGAAAAAGAAATACTCAGTAATAAGCTTGAATACTTAAACAGAAATCTGGAGATTATGATACAGGACCGGACAAGTGAATTGCAGAAAAGAAATAAAGAAATTGAAAGTCAAAACAACATGATTGCTCTGCAAAACAAGCAATTATCTGAAACTATTCAGGTAAAAAACAGGATCTTTTCTGTAATTGCCCACGATCTGAGAAGTCCGGTGGTAAACATCCTTTACATGCTCAACCTCCTTAAAGAGAAAGACTTTAAAGAGAAATATGACACTCTGGCTAATTCAAGTATTCAGTATGCACAGCTCGTTATCACACTGCTTGAAAACATGCTGGTATGGGGAAGAGGGCAAGAGGATAAGATTAATTTTTCGCCCGAAAAACGTGACATGGCAGATATAATTCTTACTAACCTGAGTATCTTCAAAGCTACAGCAGATGAAAAGGAAATTTCTGTAAACTTCACCCAGGTTGGCAATTCGTGTGCATTCTTTGATAAAGATCTCCTCGATATTATTATAAGAAATCTTTTGTCCAATGCCGTTAAGTATACTCACAGAGGCGGACGTATAAGCATTCTGCTAAAGGATAAGTCAAGTAATGGTGAAGGTATGCTTCTGAAAATTTGTGACAATGGAATAGGTATTCCTGAGAAGAAACAGGCAAGACTTTTTCTTTCTGAAGAGGTTGAGAGTACGCCGGGAACTGAGAATGAAAAGGGAACAGGACTCGGGCTAAAGCTTTGTCATGAACTGATAAAAATCAATAACGGGACCATTAATATTGAAAGTAAAGTCGGAGAAGGTAGCTGTTTTCTCATAACATTACCCAACTCTTGAATTAGTCTGCCGTAAGATCAGCAAGACCCTTCTTATCGAGGATTCTGATATTCTTCCCCTGGGCAGTCAGATAACCTTCATCTTCCATTTCACCCAGAGCTCTGGCCACCGAAGGCCTGGCAACTCCAAAAAAATCAGCCAGATCACTCTGTGTCATATCAAGTAGCACATTTGATTTATCCTTCCCGGCCTTCTGAAGCAGAAAATGAGCCAGTTTCCCACGGATTGTCTTGAAATTCAAAAACTTGATTTTTTCCGACAAAAACTGTGATCTGTTTGATATCATATCAAGGAAGTTGACAAGAATCCTGTCTTCTTTCATTAAAAGCTTCAGAAAATCACTCTTCTCAATTATTAAAAGCTCGGTATCAGAAACCGCCATAACATTAACAGGAAAGCGATTTTTTGAACCAAAGAGAAAAGCTGAAGCAAGGGCTCCGGGAGCCGGGATATCTTCAATTTTAATTACCCTCCCTGCATAATCAACCATCTCCCCTTTTACCAATCCGCTTATTACAATTTTGAGAGAATCAACGGGTTCACCACTCTGGGCAATGAGAGTACCCGCATTGTAAACTCGTGTACGATGAGCTACGGTTCCAAGTATGGCTTCGATATCTCCGGGAGTCATACCTCTGAATAATGGCGCATCTGCAAGTAGATAATAATCCATATTTTTTTATGCAAAATTAATATTTTAACAGACCTCAGCACTTCATTATTCCTTAATTCAGCTACTTTTGGATGAACCTAAAACAAATCAGATGAAAAGAAGAATTATTCTAATTGCAATCCTGTCACTATCTGTCTGCGGCATAGCGATTTCTCAGGATGAATTTGAAAAAAAGTTACTCACTCAATTCCATACAATCCAAAGTGAAGAGATGATGACATGGATGGATAAACTCTGCTCTCCCGAATTTAATGGCAGACTTACCGGCACTCCCGAGTTTATTGCCAGCGCCGAATGGCTTGCAGGAAACCTTAAAGAGTGGGGAATAAAACCTGCCGGGGATAACGGGACCTACTTCCAGTGGTTCAACTTCCCTTATACTGTAATTAATGATATCGGAGCACTGACACTTAATATTCCACAGGCTGACGGATCTGTAATAATGAAGAACTACTCATACCCCGATGAGTACTACCCCGGTATGAATTCAGGCAATGGTGAAATAACTGCCGAAGTTGTATTCGTAGGTTTTGGTGTTTCTGCACCAGAGCTCAACTATGATGATTATAAAGGAATCGATGTGAAAGGAAAGATAGTTCTTATGAACAGGGATGTACCCTATACTGACCCTCGTAATCCGGAGTATAAGAAATGGGTTGGATACTGCTACCATCAGTATAAACTGCAAAATGCAGTCAAACATGGTGCGGCAGGAATGCTGTACATTGATGGGGCAAGTGCCAATCCGAATATCGCTCACGATCCCTCAATTATTGTCTGCGGCATAGGAACACATCCACTTACAGACATTTTTGCCGGTCTGAAGACAACTAATAAAACTATAATTGACAATATCCTTAAAACAATTAAACCGGCATCATTCAATACTGGAAAGATTGTAACAATTAAAGCAAACACAACAAGGCATCCCGAAGGAAAAGCATGTAATGTAATCGGTATGATTGAAGGCAGCGATCCGGTTCTTAAAAATGAAGTGATTATCATCGGCGGACACCTCGATGCTGTTGGAAATGCAGGCAAAGTGGTTAACGGAGCTCTCGACAATGCAAGCGGAATTGTTGACATAATGGGTGCAGCCAAAGCAATGGCGAAATCGGGTATTGCCCTTAAGAGATCAGTTCTATTCCTCTTTATAGGAGGTGAAGAAGTCGGACTAATCGGAAGTAAAGCCTATACAGAGAAGCCTGTCTTCCCAAAGGAGAAGACAATTACATTTATAAATCTTGATATGGTGGGTAACGGCACAGGGCTTGCTGTTAGCGCAGGAAGTACTTATAAAGAGTTACTTACTTATTTCGAACAGGCAAATAAAAATTATCTCCACCGTCCCATGAGCACATCAGCACCGGTCCCGGGAGCTTATTATGGCAGACCCAGAAGTGATGGTGTTGTATTCAGTATGGCCGGTTACAGAACAATGTCGATAGGAACAACCGATGCCACAAAAAAAGTTTTCTACCATCTCCCGGGTGACGACCCTGATGCAGTTACAATTGATATTATGGAAGATGTTGCCAAATTGATTTACGTATCCCTTATCAATATGGCGAATGATTCAAATCTGAAATATTAAAAAATTAAACGCATTTTGTAACATTTGTTACAATTTGTGTTCTCAGGAATCTTCATCTTTGTATCAGAAAAAATAAAAAAATACTGATATGAAAAGAGATATTCTGAAAATAGATGAGGAACTATGCAACGGGTGCGGAATTTGCGTTCCTAACTGCCATGAAGGTGCACTTCAGGTAATTGACGGAAAGGTCAGAATGGTGAGTGAACTTATGTGCGATGGTCTCGGAGCCTGCATTGGTCATTGTCCTGAGGGCGCTATCACAATAGAAACCAGGGAGGCTGAACCATACAACGAAACACGTGTAATGGAACAGATGAAGGATAAAGGCAAAAATACGATCATCGCTCATCTGAAACACATGAAAGATCATGGGGAGACAGCAATACTTCAGGAGGGAGTTGCCTACCTTAAAAGTCACCGCGATGAATTAAATTTCAATCTCGATGAAGTTATTCACGAAGTCCATAACCATGGGAAAGCTGCTCATTCTCCCCAACCCGCACAGATTCAAAATCATCAGCACGCTCATGGCGGCGGCGGCTGCCCCGGCTCCAAAGCTATGGTAATAGAAAGACCAGGGAAAACTGCACCTGTCTCTAACTCATCCAATCAGCCTTCCGAGCTCAGGCAATGGCCTGTTCAGATGCATCTGGTAAATCCAAATGCCTCATACTTCAAAGGTTCAGACCTTTTGCTTGCAGCAGATTGTGTGGCATTTTCAATGGGCGGGTTTCACAGCAATCATCTGAAAGGCAAGTCGCTAGCCATTGCTTGTCCGAAACTCGATCAGGGAACAGATTCATACGTAGAGAAACTAACAATGATGATCGATGTGGCTAAGGTAAATACGATCACAGTGATGATGATGGAAGTTCCATGCTGCGGCGGGCTGCTTCAGATGGTCAGAACTGCCCTGGCCAATTCAACAAGAAAGGTGCCTGTTAAAAAGTTAGTTGTGGGTATTAGCGGAGAGATCCTTCAGGAAGAATGGGTGTAAGCTCCTAAGCTTTAAAACCCAATCCCTCAAGCATTTTACGGGTCTTTTTGGCCTCTGTTTTCAGTGTTACAGTATAGGATGAAAATTCACGTCTCATCGGATATTCGCCTCTTTGTTTTTCAAAATCTGAGGGAGAGAATCTTAGTTTAAGATCATCTTCACTTATATTATAGGTATGAAAAACTGCCTCTCTGGCAACATCCTCATCAGATTTGCCCTTATTGTCAACCGATATAACCGGTTGTTCAGGAAAAGGCACATTGTCGGGGTACCAGTCTGCAAGCGGGAGACCGAACTGTTTGCAAAGAGAATTAACAACCATGGCAGTACCATTTGCCTTTCCATCAGTTGAGTAACCTGCAATATGCGGCGTTGCAATAAAAGTTTTACTCATCAGACCGAGGTCAATATCCGGTTCATTTTCCCAGACATCGATCACTGCCCCGGCGAGCTTTCCGGAATCAAGGCTTTTTTTAAGTGAAGCCGTATCCGTAACTTCACCTCTTGAAGAATTAAGATACCATGCCCCCTTCTTCATCTTCTTGAAAGTACTATCATTAAAAAGATGATATGTTTTATCTTCGCCTACTATATTAAGAGGAACATGTACAGTAATTATATCGGCATTGTATAATACATCACCCAGCAGAACAAACTTTTTATCGCCTTCATTTCTTGCCCTTGGCGGGTCATTAAGAAGGACATTCATTCCCAGTGCCCGGGCAATCTTTTCGACTTTTGATCCCACATTTCCAACACCCACAATACCAATCGTTTTGTCTTTCAGAGAGAACCTGAAGTCTGAAGACATTTTAAGTAGTGCAGCTGTTATATACTGTTGAACTGATGATGAATTGCACCCCGGAGCATTTGTCCAGAAAATATCATTATTCTCACAATACTGAGTATCAATATGATCAAATCCGATAGTTGCTGTTCCTATAAATTTCACTGATGTACCGGCAAGCATGCTATCGCTGCATTTCGTTCTGGTCCTTATCAGCAAGGCATCTGCATCTTTAACTGCATCATGGTCTATCTTCTTACCCGGGAGGTAAACAACTTTGGCAAAGGGTTCCAGAACGCCTCTCAGAAATGGAATTTTATCGTCAGCAATAATCCTGATCATTATTTCTGTATTTTTCAGGAAAGATAATCATTTCAGGAATTATTATCCTAAGTCAGCACCATTCGTGCAGGGTCAACGCACATAAATTTTAATTAGTATCCGTAATAATTCACATAAACTCTTTGATTTTTCTATGTTAGGGGAGATTCCTCATTACTCCGCCTGTCGGCGGATCCATTCGGAATGACAATTCATTTTGTTCGGGGAGGGGTAGTGGGGGGGGGGGGGGGGGGGGGGGGGGGGGGCGCCCCCCCCCCCCCCCCCAACAAAAAAAAAAAAAAAAACAACGAGGATCGGGGAAGGGAGAGAAACTGGTTAAAGGTTGAGTGGAAAAATAAGAATAAAAAAAAGAATGTG
>JBBQZN010000033.1:0-40703 GCA_038207725.1 Bacteroidales bacterium
AGTAACCGTGGAGCTCAATACACAGCCCAGTTGTACGTCTGCGGGCACCGTGCATAGCATGGTCGACTTCGCAATGACGGTTGCCCGGCACCACGCATCACTCGAGGCCAAGGCGACTGGCTAGGTCTTACCTCGTACGACTCTTTCATTCGCTACCTTTCTCCGGCTTGCGCCGACGCACCCTGACCCCTTTTCTTTTCCCAAACTACCCCGTCCCCTTTTCCGCGCGCGTTTGGGTGGTCGTTAGCGATTAGAATTGTAAGGAGTTGCCACATCGTATACCTTCATCGCAGGTATAAACCAGCAGTTCCAAAGTTGATTTAATGAGCGGCAAGGCGCTAGCCGCCTGTATTGTGCAGAAAAGACCGGCGGCTAGCGTCTTGCGGCTCACAATACTGGATTCAATCACCAATCCCCAAAGATTCGACGCCTCCATTCCTTCCTACCCGCCAGAGACCAATATGCGACATTCCACGCGATCGTTTCCGTTCATCCTTCTTGCTTCGTTGTTTGTGGTTTACGTCGCTTCAGTCGCGAATGGCCAAGATGCAGACCCAGAACAGTCGTCCCAAGACTTGTCGAAAACTAACGTGCGTGACGCTTCGCCGAAGCCATTGTTTCGTGACTTCATGGGGATCAACGGGCACACCGTCAATTTCAAACCCGAACTCTATCGGCCGACCGCGCGCCTGGTTCGAGACTACCATCCCATTGGTTGGGATCTCGGCGACGACACCGCTCACCGCTTGAGTTTTCCGTTCGCTCGCAATGGCGTGAACTGGCAATCGGTCTACGGATCTTGGAAAGAACATGACATCGACATTGATGCCTGCCTGATGTTCTCGTCGATTTCGCCAGACGCTTGGAAAGACTTGCCAAAAGATGCGAAACGTTATGGCAGTGAGTTTGCCAAGAGTTTTGGGCCGTCTTCGCAAACACCTTTGGTGTCGACCGTTGAGATCGGCAACGAACCGGGCAACTATGACCACGACACCTACATGCAGGTCTTTCGCAACATGGCCGAGGGTCTGCGTGAAGCCGATCCGAAGATGAAGATCGCGACGTGTAACGTGTACGCGGACGAAGGCGGTGACTACCACAAG
This sequence comes from Bacteroidales bacterium, assembly GCA_038207725.1. Taxonomy (GTDB): domain Bacteria; phylum Bacteroidota; class Bacteroidia; order Bacteroidales; family VadinHA17; genus LD21. Next base: position 1,104 of record JBBQZN010000033.1, read on the forward strand.
CCTGCGGAACGTTTTCTTGAACACGCAGATCTTTATGATATCCTGAGCATCCACTCCTACGCCATGATCAGTTCATGGCCGAAGTGGGAACGGTCTTATCCTGAAGATCAACGCTTCCCAGGTTTCATCAAAGACATTGATCGATTGATCGAATGGCGAAACAAAAATGCGTCCGACAAATTAGTCTGGTTAACCGAATTCGGCTACGACAGTTCCACGAAGCAGCCCACCAACGATGACGAATTCGCTCAGTGGATGGGCAACACCGACAAGCAACAGGCCCAATGGCTGGTGCGATCTTTTTTCCTGTTCGCAACACGCGATCTGCAACGTGCCTACATCTACTTCTTCAATGATGACGACGTTCCAAAACTTCATAGCGCTTCAGGATTGACTCGAAATTACGAACCCAAGCCATCCTTCCACGCGGTCGCTCATTTGCTGAAAACGCTTGGCGACTTTCGATTCGCGAAAATCATTACCGAGCAGGTCGACGATTCTCTCGTCCACTACCAAATCAGACACCTTAATTCCATGCACTCCTAAAGCACTACACCTTAGTTCCAGTTTTGCACTTTTTAACAACTACTATTGGCACGAAAAAGGCGGCCCGTTCCAATGGGATTTAAACCTTCAAACTTTCAAATCCTTTTGCACGGAAGCCGCCCATCATGGAACTTACCAATTCGTTCGGGATTATGCTACGGACGTTCTCCCCAGTTTTTACCGAGCCCAGCTACCAAACTTTTCGGCTGCTGATGACCGGCTGGATTCTCTCGGTCCGGCATCGTTACGTTACCGACCTGATTGTTTCCAGTGACACCGTTGGCAACGGCCACTTCTCGGATTACCACCGTTTCTTCTCAAGCGGTTTGGCTACGGGCCAAGCATCACCCCGAAGCACGCCGCTCTAAACCTGGCTGGCGTAACTAGCCGAAATGCACCTTGAATTCGTCAGAGAGAGCAGTTTTTCTGGTAGACTCACGGGAATCAAGTTTCCTTTCAGTAATGATATTTCGGTCAAAACGGGCGAGATGTTAAAAGTTTCAGCAACGGTTCGTAACGATGGTGCGGAATTCAGCCGTGCCCGTTGAGGAGGAATCATTCTGGTTAAGACTGGGAAAGGAAAACAACTGATGAACAAATTGAAAAATATAGGAACTACCGAAACATTAAAGAACTAAGTATTATGAATTTATCCAAATATTTTATAGCAGTTTTCTTTTCAGCATTTATTGGAATTTCAGTTTATGGTGAAGGGACTTGGGACGAATTGCCCAAAGTTGAAATCTACCAGTTATGGGAGTTGGAGGTTAAAAACAATAAAACATACAGCGACCCCCTGCGCGATGTAACTTTAAGAGTAAAAATGACTTCAGGGGATGGGCGGGTTTTAAACCATTCAGGGTTTTATGACGGGGATCAAACATGGAAAATACGCTTCAGCCCCGATGAATATGGCGAATGGGTTTACGAATATTGGTTTACCGACGATGGGAAGAAAACCTCTGGTGAATTTGGTTGCATTCCTTCCGATAAGCCAGGCAGGGTGCAAAAAAATGCCTTCAACCCATTTTGGATGGGTCAGGGGAGACAGCCAAAAACATTGTTCAAGAGTTTCCATGCCGGTGACCGATTTTTTGCTACAAACTGGGACGATCCTGAAAATCCTAACGATGGCAATGCGCGTTCACTTTTTCTCGATTGGGCTGAAAAGAATGGCTACAACATGCTTTGCATTCCAAGTTGTTTTACCAACCGTAACGAGCCGGGGCGCGGGCGGGGATGGGATACCCCTCAAATGTGGCCTGTCGATCCGGCAGCATACCGTAAGGCCGAAGTCATAATGGATGAATTGAAAAATCGGGGCGTTGCTGTTTTCCCCTTTGCCGGTCTCTTCGGACAACAAGGAGAGTGGCCTGTCAACTGGGATGATCAACAGTTTTATATCCGCTACTTCCTGGCACGCTTTGGTCATTATCCAAACCTTATTATAAACATTGCCGGGCCTGAACCATTCTGGGCTGAAAAAGGGTACAAAAACGCCATGCTGATGAACGACATCAAACGTATCGGTAAATTTATCGACAGTGTTGATGTTCACGGCCACATTCTGACTGTGCATAACGAAACACGGGCAAGTCAGTTTGGTTGCCCTTTTATTGATGAACCCTGGTGCGACATGGCAACCATTCAGGGGCCAAAAACAATAAAGTCAGAAGAGCTTTTTTCAGGATTGGCGATGAACCACCGACCCACAAAAATTAGCTATGCAAATGAAACCTTGTGGGCGGGAAATATTTATCATCCGAGTTATTCAGACGACCGGGTCAGAAAAAATACTTTTACCATCCTTTTTTCAGGAAGCATTCTGAATTTTGCCGACAACAAGGGCGTTTCATCAACCGGTTTTTCAGGAACAATGGATTTGAAGGATGTAAATCAGGAGAAACATGATATTGTAAGCGACATTCACAAATGGTTTGCAACAATTCCTTTTCACCAGCTGACAACCCGGCAGGATCTGGTCAAACAAGGCTATTGCCTCGCAAACGAAGGGGAAGAATACTATATCTACCTGGATACACTGGGTAAGGTGGAAGTTTACATCAACTATCCATATCCGTTTCAATCAGAATGGATCAACGCAAAAAAACCTTCTGACATACGGAAAGGTATAAATGTTCAACAACCAACCAATTTGCAACACACCACATTTGAAACACCCTCCGATGGCGACGACTGGATACTGCATATTTATGCAAACCATCCAACTTCAGTGGCAACAGGTAATTTTCCCGATTTGGCAGTCGACCAGCAAGGCAACATTCACTTGGTTTACAACCGTTCGGGATTAAAGTACAAGAAATACGACAGGGCAAAAAATGAATGGTCAGAAGAGACTGAAGTTGGGTGCCAATGTATCAATGCTGTTCGTTCCGATCCTGATGTGGTGGTCGATTCAAAAGGGAACCCACATGTTTATTGCGGAAACGAATATGCCTGGTTCGATGGTAAAAACTGGATAAAAGATAATCCCAAAGGTTCGCGCGATTCGGAACTGGCTATTAACAGCAATGATCAACTGTTTCTGGCAAGCAGGGAAGGAAACCACAACGGGCACATCAGCATGGAAACCCGATCGGGGAAAGCCAACTGGTCGGTTCTGACCGATCCCGATGAAAATGGGAAAAGCTTCAACAGCCACGTGTATAACGATATTTTCATTGATAATAAAAACACCCTTCACCTTGTTCAGCGCCATGGACCGGTAAAAGAGGTAACCTATCGACGTTCGGCTGACGGAGGCCTTACCTGGCCAATTGAAGAAGCAGTGAGCGATGATCGCTCAGAATCGCCTCATATTATTGTAAGTCGATCAGGCAAAGTACTCATCTCAACAGGAAAAGGATACGTTTTTGAACGCACCGTTAACCACAAATGGAAAGAGCTTGGTCGAAAAGTTGGGGCACAGGCCCGTGAGCAACCGGAATTTGGAATTGACAGGGAAGACAACATTTATCTCACATCGTTTGGCGGGCTGTTCAATACCTGTTACAAAGGGGCCTGGATGGGTGAAAAAAAGTTACTCCCCGTTACAAACCACACCGCAATCGGATTTGTCGAAACTGCCGGGTTCAATGATTTTGCATATATCGTATGGGAAGAAGGCAGTGGTCATGCTGATGAAGGATTGAGCGAAAATGCTTCTATTGTAGCCGGGATCCTTTTCCCCGATGGAAGAATAACCGGGTTAGGAAATATGATATTTCTTCAGAAATAAAAATGAATGTAACCTTTTGGAAATAAGATTGTTTTTTTGAACTGGCATTGAAACCGGGTTATCTGAGGCAGATCTGGCGATGGCCGGGGATAAGGACAATAAAGAAGTTTTGGTTTGTACTGTTGGTAAAACTGAATTGAATGGGTGGTTTCGGATTTTAGATGTCCATTTCCAAAGGAATTTTGCTGGGAAATCAGTTGGATTTTCCGTTCGTTGTGTCAGGGATTAATTAGCTTCGCTGAGCTCGTCAACAACAAAGTGATTATTCAACCAATCCTTAATTCATTTGCGACATTTCAAATTAAAAGCGGAAAAATAACAACAGGGTTCGGTCAGGTGCCAACAAACCTGTTAAACAGTTACAACAATGGGTTTAAGGATTACAGTAATGTTTTGATTCTCAATATAAGCGTTCCTGTACATCCAGAAAAACAGTCGGGGGCGAAAAAACACATGACTGAATGACAGCAACTGTCTTAATTACAATTGCAGTACTATTGCGGATAATTTCCAATCCTCTTGGAAATGTATTTCAAAAGCAACTTACATCAAATGGTTTAAACCCTCTGTTCGTAAATTTTCTGACATATTTTTTATTGTCAGTAGTCTGCCTGATAATTGCAGCATTTATCAATTGGCCGGTATTACCCCGTGAATTCTGGATATATTCTGTCTTAGGAGGAATTGCAGGAGCCCTGGGAAACGGGTTCCTGATTAAAGCTCTTCAGTATGGGGAACTTTCGGTACTTGGCCCCATAAATTCTTATAAATCGGTTGTCGGAATTGTTGGAGCTGTAATCCTTCTAGGCGAAATACCAAGCGCATGGGGCATACTCGGAGTTGCTTTAATAATTTTCGGAAGCTATTTTGTTCTTGATACAACAAAAGAAAGGTTTTCATTAGCACTGCTGAAAAGAAGCGACATACAATTCCGTATCTGGGCCATGGTTCTGACCGCTATTGAAGCTGTATTTGTAAAGAAAGTTATCGTCGCCTCATCAACAACAATTGCCTTTATAGGCTGGTGTTTCTTCGGAGCCTTCTTTTCATTTGTACTATTGCTCATAAGCAGAACAGAGATAAAAAAAGAGTTTACGCAGATCGGCTATGGTTACATTGGGAAGTTTGCTCTTCTTATCATGTGTATGGGAACTATGCAGCTTACAACCAATTACACTTTTGCACATATGGATGTAGGTTATTCCCTTTCGCTCTTTCAACTTTCTACAATTGTAAGTGTAGTGCTGGGATATAGATTTTTCAGGGAGAGTGATATAAGGAAAAAACTGATCGGATCAGCCATAATGATAGCAGGCTCAATCGTTATCCTCCTTTTAAAAAACACATAGTAATCTCACTATTTACTTTTAACTTAAAAAGGCGCCTTTCAGCACTGCAGCTACAAGATAAAAATTATCATAACTTTGGACGAATAATTACAGAGTGACAGAATAGATAGCACTAAAATTATGAGTAATGCAAAGATTTCCATACGTTTTTTTGACGACCGCGAAGTACGAGCCGTTTGGGACGAGCAAAACGCCAAGTGGTGGTTCTCGGTGTTGGATATAATAGCCGTTCTTACCGACCAAAACGACTACACCAAAACCCGCAACTATTGGAAATATCTTAAAGCCAAATTGAAAAAAGAAAACAGCGAGTTGGTTAGTACCACTACCCAACTGAAACTTTTAGCAAGTGACGGAAAAAGATATTTAACCGATATGTTGGATTACACCGGTATTATTGCATTGGGCAAACAGTTTCCGGGCAAAAAGGCAAACCGATTTATAGAATGGTTTACGTACAACGATGAAAGCATAGATGGAAAAAGCAAAACAAAAGCGTATGCCTTGTTTGAAAGTTCTTTTATCAACAGCATAGAAGTTGGTACAACCAAAGGGTTGCAACAAATACACGCTTATTTGTTTGGAGGATTGTATGATTTTGCGGGACAAATCAGACAAAAAAATATTTCAAAAGGTGGTTTTCAATTTGCAGTATCTCAATTCCTTGGTGCCACATTAAAACAAATAGAAGCAATGCCCGAAACTACATTTGATGAAATTGCAAACAAATATGTAGAAATGAACATTGCACACCCTTTTATGGAAGGCAACGGCAGAAGCGCCCGAATATGGTTGGATCTGATACTAAAAAAATACCTCAAAAAATGCGTGGATTGGAGTAAAATAAGCAAGCGAGATTACATGAACGCAATGATGCTAAGTCCAACAAAAAGTAGTGTTATAAAAACTCTTTTGAATAATGCGCTCACCACCAATATAAACGACCGCGAAATGTTTATAAAAGGAATTGACCACTCATATTACTACGAAGAAAATGACTAAAGAAAAAACGCAACTTGCTTATATTTAGCAATGTTGCGTTTTGTTGTGATCCCGGGGCGACTCGAACGCCCAACCAACAGAACCGGAATCTGTCATTCTATCCATTGAACTACGGGACCGGTATACTCCGCAAAAATATAACCAAAAGCCCGGTTTTACAACTAATTGTGCATTTTTACCCCGACCTCTCACCTATTGCTGATGCGCAGTAAGGATTTCTGCCAAAGTTTTTCTATTTTTGCCCACTTATAATAAAGAAGCATATGGATTACAATTTCCGGGAGATTGAAAAGAAGTGGCAGAAATACTGGGAGGAAAACAAAACATTTAAAACTCCCGAAGATTTAACAAATCCAAAGAAGTGCTATATTCTTGATATGTTCCCCTATCCTTCCGGCGCCGGACTTCATGTTGGTCACCCTGAGGGATATACAGCAACTGATATATTCAGCAGATATAAAAGAATGAAGGGGTTCAACGTGCTGCATCCAATGGGATGGGATGCCTTTGGCCTTCCTGCCGAACAGTATGCAATACAAACCGGAACCCACCCTTCGATAACGACAAAAAATAATTGCGACACTTTCAGAAGACAGATAAAGGAACTTGGTCTGAGCTACGACTGGGACAAAGAGATAAACACTACCGATCCGGGTTACTTCAAATGGACACAGTGGATCTTTATTCAACTCTATAACACATGGTTTGATGAGAAACAACAGAAGGGAAGGCCTGTTTCCGAATTGATTGTTCCTGAAAACCTAAGTAAATCAGAAAAGGTAAAATATATTGACTCTAAGCGTCTTGCCTACTACGATAATGCCCAAGTGTGGTGGTGTCCGAGCTGCAGGATTGTCTGTGCCAATGAGGAGGTACTTACAGATGGTTCGCATGAGAAATGCGGCAACAGGGTTGAAAAAAAGAATCTTAAACAATGGATGCTCAGAATCCCTCTCTACGCTGAAAGATTACTAAAAGGCATTGATACTCTTAACTGGCCTGAGGGAATTAAAGATATGCAGCGAAACTGGATCGGGAGATCGACCGGTGCTGAGGTAGATTTTAAGATTGATGGACTTGACAAGAACCTGAGAGTTTTCACAACACGTCCCGATACACTTTTTGGAGCTACATACATGGTTATAGCTCCTGAACATGCCCTCACTGCCCTGATAACAAGTGCTGAGCATGCAGATGAAGTTGAAAAGTACATCAGGGCAACTTCGCTAAAATCAGATCTCGACCGTACTGACCTGGCAAAAGATAAAACCGGCGTTTTTACCGGAAGACACGCAATTAACCCTGTCAATGCAAAGAGAATACCAATCTGGATAGCCGATTATGTGCTTACCGGATATGGTACCGGAGCAATAATGGCAGTTCCGGCACATGATAACCGCGACTTCGAATTTGCTCAGAAATTTAACCTGCCGATCGAATGTATTCAGGAACCTGATGTTAAAGACGAAGAGCAGAAAAAGAGGATACTTGAAGGAAAAGAGTGCTGGACAGAAGATGGCAGATATATTAACTCCTCCGATAAATCGACAGGAATTGACATAAACGGCATTAACAAGGAAGCGGGCATCGCAACTATTATCAAATGGCTCACCAAGCAGAAGATTGGAACAGAAAAAGTAAACTATAAACTTCGTGACTGGCTCTTCAGCCGTCAGAGGTACTGGGGAGAACCATTCCCTGTAATTCACTGGGAAGACGGTGAGATTAGCTTGTTGGATAAAGAGGAACTGCCACTGGAACTTCCGGCACTTGAAAAATACCTGCCGGGTGAATCGGGCGAATCGCCGCTGTCAAACTCTACAGAATGGCTGAATGTAACAGATAAAAACGGGCGCAAAGGAAGACGCGAAACCAATACAATGCCGCAATGGGCTGGATCGTGCTGGTATTATCTGCGTTTTATTGATCCGAAAAACGACAAAATGATTTTTGACAGGGAGAAGGAAGCTTACTGGATGCCTGTTGATTTATACATTGGTGGTGCGGAACATGCTGTCCTTCACCTGCTTTACAGCCGTTTCTGGCATAAAGTACTTTTCGATATCGGAATTGTTTCGACAGATGAACCCTATCAGAGGCTGTTTAACCAGGGGATGATTCTTGCATTTGCTTATGAAACAGAATCGGGAGCTAAAGTGTCAGGTGATCTTGTTGAAGAACGCGAGGGAAAATATTTTCATAAAGATACCGGAGCCCAGCTTAAGCAGATAGTTGCGAAGATGTCGAAATCGCTAAAGAACGTTGTTAATCCCGATGATGTTACATCAAAATACGGGGCTGACTCGCTGAGACTATACGAGATGTTCATGGGTCCGCTTGATGTTACCAAACCATGGGATGACAAGGGCGTTAAAGGTGTGTTTGGCTTCCTGGGAAGGGCATTCCGATTTCTTTCGGAACCCGGAAATATTTATGAAGGGAAGGAAGATCCTGAAGTTCTTAAAGCTCTTCATCATTCCATTAAAAAAGTAGACGGTGACATTGAGAACCTCCGCTTCAATACAGCCATTTCCGCCATGATGATATTCCTTAATCTGGCAATAAAAAAAGGGAAAGTGACGACTGAAACAGCAGCAACATTTGTTAAGATACTTGCTCCTTTCGCACCTCATCTTGCTGAAGAAGTGTGGAATATGCTAGGCAACAAAATGTCGCTGGCATATGAGCCATTCCCTGAATTTAATGAAGAGTACCTGAAGGAAGACAATTTTGAATATCCTGTATCATTCAACGGCAAGATGCGGTTTAACCTGTCACTTCCTGTTAGTCTTTCAAAGGAAGAGATAATAAAAACAGTTATGGCAGATGAACGTACAATCAAATGGCTTGGAGGCCTGGCACCTGCAAATATTATTGTTGTACCTGGCCGTATCGTTAATATAGTAATCAAAAATTAAGCTGAACATAAAAATGGTTTTCAGGCCGGTCTTTCTTTTTCTGGCATTATCTGCTTTGGTATTTGTCTCCTGTAATAATCGATCAGATGTTATTAATAATGATGTTGTTGCGGATACACTTAAGGTAACAGAGTACAGGCCAGTAAATATGTTTTACGGAATACCATCCGATTCATTTGATCTTACACGTGGAAAGATCAAACCCAACGGATTCCTGTCTGACATTCTGATAAAGCATGGCGTTTCGATGCAGGAGATTGATCAGCTTCTCAGAAATTCGCGGAGTGTGTTCGATGTAAGAAATATACGATCAGGAAACACCTATATTCTATTCTGCGAAAAAGACAGTAATGCACGTCTGAAGTATCTCGTATATGAGCATGAACCTTCTACCAGTTATATTTTTAACTTCAACGATTCGCTTAGTATTACTGCATACAACAAGGAGATAACGAGTGAAATAAAATATGCGACAGGAACAATCGAAACTTCGCTTTGGGATGCAATGATAAATGGAGGTCTCCATCCATCTCTCGTTGTCAGCCTCTCTGAAATATTTGCATGGACAGTCGATTTTTTCGGCTTACAGAAGGGTGACAGTTTCAAGGTAATATATGAGGAGCAGTTTATAGAAGGGAAGTCACTTGGGATTGGTAAAATTCACGGAGCCCAGTTTATACGAAGCGGTGTACCGGTAACAGCGGTTCCTTTTGTCCAGGGCGGTAAGGAATCCTATTTTGATTCAGAGGGAAACAGTCTCAGAAAAGCATTCCTGAAGGCGCCGTTGCAGTTTTCAAGGATAAGTTCAAGGTATTCATCAAGCCGGCTTCATCCTATACTCAGAATACGCAGGGCGCACTTCGGTGTTGATTATGCAGCTCCGGTAGGTACACCTGTTCACGCCATAGGCGACGGAAGGGTTACTTCTGCAAAAATTGAAGGAGCCTCAGGAAGGATTGTAAGGATACAGCACAACAGTGTTTATTCAACAGCCTATATGCATCTCAGTGGATTTGCAAAAGGCATTCAGGCCGGGACCATTGTGAGTCAGAACGATATCATAGGATTTGTCGGTTCTAGTGGTCTGTCAACAGGACCTCACCTCGATTTCAGGTTTTACAAGAATGGTTCGCCCGTTGATCCGTTGAAAATAGATGCTCCGTCAGTTGAACCGGTAGCAGATACGAACAGGATAAGTTTTGAAAAGAGTAAAACTGTTGTATTAAGCCTCCTCGGAACCTTTAATTAAGAAATCAGGCAACTTTGTTATGAGATCTTCAATTACCTGAGGATAATTCTGGTATTCAAGAGTATGAATTTTCTGCGCAAGAGTCTCTGGCGAATCAGAAGTGTCAATTTTACACTTTTTCTGAAAAATAATATCCCCCTCATCATACTTCCTGTTCACATAATGGACTGTAATTCCTGACTCTTTCTCCCTGTTTTCAATAACTGCCTTATGCACAGCATCTCCATACATTCCCTTTCCTCCATAGGCAGGCAGAAGAGCCGGATGAATATTAATCAGGCGTCCGGAGTACTGTTCCACAATATTTTCTGGCACAAGCCATAAGAATCCGGCAAGCACAACAAGGTCTATCTTATATAAGACAAGGTATCTTAAAACCTTTCCGGTAACATAAAATTCCTTATGGTCGAAAAAGAGCGTCCTTATATTAAGTGCTTCAGCCCTTTTAAGAACGGTTGCCTGACGCTTATTTGACAAAACAAGACTTACCTGAGCACTATTTTTGTTCGAAAAGTATTTAATTATGTTTTCTGCATTGGTCCCTGAACCAGAGGCAAAAATAGCTATATTCCTCATCTTTTGATAATTAGCATATTGTCGGTTAAATCCATTAAAATCTAAAAATAAGATTATTTTTCTAATTATCAGCACTTTAGCCCAAGGGCCTAATAAAAAAACATCAAATCACTTGAAAAATAAAGTACAAATATATTTCTTTGCATGGTTCTAAAATTAATATTAATTAAAATTTATTATTATGTCGGACATTGCCACAAGAGTAAAGGAGATTATAGTTGACAAACTTGGAGTAGACGAATCAGAAGTAACTCCGGAAGCCAGTTTTACAAATGATTTGGGAGCAGACTCTCTTGACACTGTTGAGCTGATCATGGAGTTTGAGAAAGAATTCAATATTGGAATTCCGGATGATCAGGCAGAAAACATCGGTACAGTTGGTGATGCTATCAAGTACATTGAGGAAAATGCAAAATAATTTGCGTTTTTAAAAAGTCATTTATGAGAAGAGTTGTAGTAACAGGTATTGGAGCATTAACTCCACTAGGTAATAATTTGCATGAATACTGGGAAGGACTTCAGAACGGTGTCAGCGGATCAGTAATGATAACCCGTTTTGACACTGAGAAGTTCAAGACCAAGTTTGCTTGTGAGTTGAAGGACTACGACTCTGCAAAGTATTTTGACAGGAAAGAAGCCAATAAAATGGATCTTTATTCTCAGTATGCCATGGTTGCTACTGATGAAGCCATAACAGATTCAGGTTTGGATCTTGATATGGTTGACAAAGACAGGGTTGGTGTTATTTGGGCTTCAGGCATCGGCGGGCTTGAGACCTTCTTTCTGGCAATAAAAGGATATGTTCTTGGGGATGGGACTCCGCGATTCAGTCCGTTCTTCATCCCCAAGATGATAGGAGACATTGCTGCCGGATCAATTTCTATTAAATACGGTTTCAGAGGACCAAACTTTGCCACAGTATCAGCATGTGCTTCTTCCACAAACGCAATAATTGATGCAATCAATTACATACGTTGGGGAAAGGCAGATGTATTTGTAACCGGTGGATCAGAAGCCGGAGTGAATGAACCCGGCATTGGTGGGTTTAATGCCCTTCAGGCCCTTTCAACAAACAATGAGGAATATAAAACAGCATCACGACCATTTGACAAAACACGTGATGGTTTTGTACTTGGCGAGGGTGCTGGGGCCCTTATTGTTGAAGAACTGGAACATGCCAGGGCACGCGGAGCAAAAATCTATGCTGAACTTGTAGGAACAGGATTAACAGCCGATGCATATCACCTCACAGCTCCTCATCCTGAGGGGCTTGGTGCACGGAATGTAATGAAACTGGCTGTTGCTGATGCTTGTTTGAGAATTGAGGATGTAGACTATATAAATGTACATGGTACATCCACTCCTCTTGGCGACATTTCTGAAACAAAAGCTATTCTGAGTGTTTTCGGGGAACATGCATACAAGCTGAATATCAGTTCAACAAAATCCATGACAGGTCATCTTCTGGGCGCTGCCGGGGCAATTGAAACTATAGCTGCAATCATGGCTGTAGTGCATGATATCGTACCCCCGACCATCAATTACAAAGTGCCTGATCCGGATATTGATAATAACCTTAACCTTACACTCAACAAAGCACAGAAAAGAGTTGTAAATGTTGCCATCAGCAACACATTCGGTTTTGGTGGACATAACGCTTCCGTTGTCATCAAAAAAGCTGAAATTTAGTGTCCTTATTCGGAACAAGAAAAAACGGCACATACATTCTTGAAAAGCGTGAATTCAGTTCACGGTTGAAAAAGATATTGGGATTCAGACCCGGTAATCTTAAACTATATGAAGTAGCATTCATTCACAGGTCGGCAACATTCGCAATGCCCGATGGCACAAAGGTTAATAACGAACGCCTTGAATACCTTGGGGATGCTGTGCTTGATGCAATTCTATCCGACTTTCTTTTTGAAAAATTCCCGGATGCAAGTGAAGGGTTCATGACCAAAATAAGGTCACGAATTGTAAACCGTGATGTTTTAAATCAACTCGCATTGTCGATGGGAATAAACAAAATCCTTATCAGCAACGTTAGTTCAGCACATCCGACTAAAAATCCCTATGGTGATGCCCTTGAAGCTTTAATCGGCTCAATTTTCCTTGATAAGGGTTTCAAAAAAACCAAGAAGCTTTTCATCAAAAATGTTCTGAACAAGTATCTCGATCTAAATGTAATTGTCAACACTGATACTGATTATAAGAGTCTTGTTTTTGAATGGGTGCAGAAGAATAAAACAAATCTCATATTCACATACAATGAGGAGTATGACTTCAAGCTCAAGAAATCAATTTTTTCAACGACTCTTATTATTGATAAGATTGAAATGGGTGAAGGTCATGGCTCATCAAAAAAAGAAGCCGAACAGGAAGCTTCCAGCATGGCATGGAAAAGACTTAAAGATAATTATCAGGTTTAGCCATTATTATTTCATTTTTACTAACTTTATCCGTTAAGGCAGGATAATGAAAAGCAGTCAGAGAATTACACGGTTGCATCTCAATGATAATAAGAATGACGAGTTCCTTCTTATAGGCATTGTATCAGCAGAACCCGATTACAAGTTGTCGCTGGCAATCAATAGTAAGTTCCGGATAAATCTGAAAAACTCAGAACCAGTTTCAATTCGGAAGGAAGAAAAAAACAATTTAAGTTTCAGCAGATTTTCCGACTCAAGCAAAGCTCATGAGTTAATTTATACTCTTATATCAAACCGTGCAGGCAAGGATTTCCTGCTTAAGAAACTTAAAAATGTAGACTATCTGTTTGTGATCCACGATATGGAAAATGAAAAGAGCTACGAAGAAGTTGCTTCCTCTTTAAGAGAAATTGAGTGTATAAGCGCTATCTTTAATATTGATATCAATACGTTAAAAGACAAACATCTACAGCACATAATATGTTGAAATATGGAAAATCTCTTTTACAATCTGTCGGAGGAGGAGTTCACTAAAGGAAGAAAGATCCTGCTCTGGGTTTTCGCATCACTCTTTTTCCTGGCCGGAATATGGGTATTATTTGCAAACTTAGTTCTCGGACAAAAGAATCTGCCGGCTGTGCTTTCAACGGCTCCATTTGGAATATGCTTTATAGTATCAGTTTTTGCTGCTTTTGCAACAATAAAAAGAAAAGATCTTTTCTTCCTGGTAAATGATGAAAAAATAGAATTCAGATATGGAATACTCCGACCCAAAAAGCATTCTTTCAAGTGGCTTGATATCAAGGAAATGATGATGCCGCATAAACAGAAGAAGATTAAACTTATGATGAACGACGGTAGCTCATTTGTAATTGATCTGACATGGTTGCAAAAGAAAAAAACAAGTATTATAAGAAAGCATATTTACCACGCAGCGAGAGAAAGAAACATGAATGTTATTAAAGTTAATACCTTACCTGTATTGAAATAATCCTGTTTTTAAGCTCTCTCGATTATAATGACTTTCTGATATCATCTGAAACCTGCCTCTAAAAGAAAGGGCCGGCAATTACTGCCGGCCCCACTTTTTGATAACCCTAAAACTAACCTAACCTATGAAAAAAACCTCTGTATCTTGTATTTCAAATATCGTGCCAAATCCTGAACAAAGATATATCCCGGAATCGGATAAAAAAAACGATCTTCCCTATTCTACTGTTAATTAACAATAATTTAATGATATGTTAAATTAATTAAGAATTCGGAGTGCCCGGAGCTAAATGACTAATGTATTATATATAACTTCAAATACTTTAGGCGCTCCGGACTTCTCTGTGTTAAAGAAAGTTAAAGGATGAATTTATAAATTATATACAAGTACTTTTGTAACTATATGAAGCGGAAAACAATAGCCCTACTTGCAATTTTTTTCTTCCTTGCAATTTCAGGTCTGATTCTGATACAACTCTACTGGATCAGAAATGCAATTGCCATTACAGATCAGCAGTTCCGGTATAATGTAAATAAAGCACTCGAATCAGTTGTTCTTGACCTGGAAGAGAATGAATTGATAAAAAGCATTATTGAGGATATCGATCCTGCTTCCACAGATTCGGTTACAGCTGTAGTGCCGGCAAATTCTCCTCTTGCCAGAAAACTTCAGGGATATCAGCCCAATTCAGAACTTCTTGCCATGTATGGACTTAATAATCCCTCAAAGCCTATTGCAATTACCAGTGCCGGACATAAAATTTTCTTATCGGCTGAAAATACAAATCCATTCTTCCCAGAGGTGACATCGGAACCCTCTACCCAGATTCCTCAATCTGACATTACCGGCAGGGTAACAAATAAAATAGTCTTTCTCGAAAAGATTATGGAAAAGATCCTACGGAATACACCTGACATTAGAGAGAGAATTGAGCCGGAGGATCTCAATAAACAGCTTAGAACAGCCCTCAACAATGTTGGCATATCCCTCGATTATGAATTCTCTATACGGTCAGCGCGTCTGGGAAATATATGGCAAACACCAGGGTTTACTGACAAACCGGGAACCAACAAGTTCATAATTCAGCTCTTCCCCAACGATCCTGTTCCCAGCCAGAATCAGATCGTATTATATTGCCTCCAGGAGAAACAATACAAGGTTGAAAAAATCGGAATTTTAGGCTCTTTATCGATGATATTTACCTTCTTCCTTCTTCTTCTTTCTACCGGAACCTTCATTGTCATTTTCCGCCAGAAAAGGATTTCAGAGATAAGAAGCGATTTCATCAATAACATGACACATGAACTAAAGACGCCTATTTCAACTATATCACTCGCCTCCCAGATGATGGCTGATAAATCTATTGCTGATTCTGAAAAAAATATGGATAACCTTGCCAAAGTCATCTCTGATGAAAGTATGAGGCTAAAATTTCAGGTTGAAAAGGTTCTGCAAATGGCTATTTTTGAGAGAGTTAAAATGAAACTACAACTGGCCGAAAGCGATATTCAGAAGATAATTGACAAGGCCATAGATAATTACTCACTTCAGATCGCTGACAGAAATGGTTCTATAAAGAAAGATTTTCAGGCATATTACTCAAATGCACAAATAGATACAGTACATTTACTAAACTCATTGTCAAATCTCATTGATAATGCAATAAAATATTCAAAAGACAAACCTGAAATTCTTATCTCTACAAAAAATACAAGAAGAGGGATTCTTATTACTATAGAAGATAAAGGTATCGGCATAAGTAAAGAAAACCTCAGAAGAATATTTGATAAATTTTTTCGTGTTCCCTCGGGAAATGTTCACAATGTTAAAGGGTTCGGACTGGGATTAAGTTATGTTAAAAAAATTATTGAAGAACATAACGGCACTATAAAAGCTGAAAGTCAGCTAAATAAAGGGACAAAATTTACAATCTTCCTTCCACAAACCGGAATAAAATGAATGAAACTAAAATTCTGCTGGCTGAAGACGACAGCAACCTCGGTTTACTGTTAAAGAACTATCTGACAGCAAAAAACTATGAAACAACTTTGTCTGTAAACGGGAGTCTGGCTCTTGATGCATTTTCACAGGATAACTTCGGCCTCTGCATACTGGATATAATGATGCCTGAAATGGATGGACTCACTCTTGCCAAAGAGATCAGACTCACCAGGCCTGACATACCGATTCTTTTTCTCTCTGCCAAGAACCAGGAAGAGGACATTATTGAGGGGTTTAAGTCAGGTGCCGATGATTATATAACCAAGCCGTTTTCGATGGAAGAGCTACTTTACAGGATAGAGGCCATTCTCAGAAGAACAACCAACATTGTTGTCCATAAGAAAGAGGATTCCTATACAATTGGCAGTTATACCTTTGATCCGCTTAAACAAATGCTGGTGCACCGCGATCAGCCAATTAAGCTGACAACCAAGGAATCGGAATTGCTCAATTTGCTCTGCCGTCACGGAAATGACATACTCGAACGCAACTTAGCATTAAAAACAATCTGGATTGACGACAACTACTTTAATGCAAGAAGCATGGATGTCTATATAACCAGACTGAGAAAATACCTTCGGAAGGACCCTTCAATAAAGATTCTGAATATACACGGGAGAGGTTATAAACTGATTTGCTAGATCAACTTTAGTCGAGTTTAAGAACAGCCAGAAATGCCTGCTGGGGTACTTCCACGTTTCCTACCTGGCGCATACGTTTCTTACCTTTCTTCTGTTTCTCAAGAAGTTTTCTTTTACGGGTTATATCGCCGCCGTAACATTTAGCTGTAACATCTTTTCTTACAGCCTTAACTGTCTCGCGGGAAATGATTTTCGCACCGATCGCTGCCTGAATGGCTATATCAAACTGCTGACGGGGAATAAGTTCCTTAAGCTTGGAACACATCTTGCGTCCAAAATCCTGTGCATGACCGCGATATATCAGAGTTGAAAGGGCATCCACCATTTCGCCGTTAAGAAGAATATCGAGCCTGACAAGATCAGCCTTCTGGTAAGTTGTATAGTAGTAATCGAATGAAGCGTACCCTTTTGAAATACTTTTAAGCTTATCATAAAAATCGAACACGATCTCAGCCAGTGGCATCTCAAAAGTTATCTCAACCCTGTCGCGGGTAAGATATACCTGATTCTTAAGCACTCCCCTTTTGTCGATACAAAGGTTCATTATCGAACCAACATATTCAGAGAGAGTTATAACCTGGGCAATAATATATGGTTCTTCAATCCGTTCGAGATGATTAACGGGAGGTAAACCTGAGGGATTATGAACATCAATCTCCTCGCCTTTCGTTGTATATGCCTTATATGATACGTTAGGGACTGTTGTGATAACATCCATGTCAAATTCCCTGTCGAGACGCTCCTGGATTATCTCCATATGAAGAAGTCCCAGAAAACCGCATCTGAAACCGAATCCAAGGGCGGCTGATGATTCAGGTATAAAAGAAAGAGAAGCATCATTAAGCTGCAGTTTCTCAATTGATAATCTCAGATCCTCATAATCATCAGCATCGACAGGATAAATACCTGCAAATACCATTGGTTTCACGTCTTCAAATCCTTCAATCGCCTTATCACAGGGATTTTCAACATGTGTAATTGTATCACCAACTTTAACTTCAGCAGAGACTTTTACACCTGATATTATATAGCCCACATCACCGGCACCCAGCTTATCACGGGGTTCCTGCTTCAGCTTTAAAACACCGATCTCATCGGCTTTATATTCGTGATCAGTATTAACGAACTTTACCTTATCACCTTTTTTAATAGTACCGTTAACTATCTTGATATATGCAATAATACCTCTGAATGAGTTAAAAATTGAATCAAATATCAGTGCCTGTAATGGTGCATCGGGACTACCGGCAGGATGAGGAATTCTTCTGACAATTTCTTTCAGTATCAGTTCAACGCCCATCCCGGTTTTTGCACTCGCCTCAATAATATCCTCTCTCTTACAACCCACCAGGTCAACAATCTGATCTTTAACCTCTTCAGGCATGGCACTTGGCATATCCATCTTGTTAAGAACCGGAATTATTTCCAGATTATGTTCAATGGCCATGTAAAGGTTTGATATCGTCTGGGCCTGAATTCCCTGTGTTGCATCTATAACAAGTAATGCACCTTCGCAAGCTGCAATTGAACGGGAAACCTCATAGGAAAAATCGACATGTCCCGGAGTGTCAATAAGATTAAGGATAAATTTCTTTCCGTCGTGGAAATACTCCATCTGAATAGCATGGCTCTTGATTGTAATACCCCTTTCTCTCTCAAGATCCATATCGTCGAGGATCTGAGCCTGATAATCCCTTTCGGAGATAGTATTGGTCTTCTCCAATAACCTGTCGGCAAGGGTGCTTTTCCCATGATCAATATGGGCTATTATGCAGAAATTACGGATTTTGTCCATTCAAAAAAGGTGCGTTAAATCAGGTGCAAATATATGAAAATATAATATTAATAATGTGGTCCATAAATGAGTAGAGACAGGAAGCATCCTGTCTCTACAACAAATAATATATACAATAATGTTTATTACATCATTCCCGGCATTCCGCCGCCCATGCCTTGTGGTGGGCCGGAAGGATGATCTTCTTTCTCTTCGACTATAACAGCCTCGGTTGTAAGGAACATACCTGCAACAGAAGCAGCATTTTCAAGAGCTACCCTTGTTACTTTGGCAGGATCAATTACGCCAGCAGCAAAGAGTTTCTCGTAAACATCAGTCTGGGCATTGTAGCCATAATCACCTTTTCCTGCTTTAACATTCTGTACAACTACTGCACCTTCTTTACCTGCGTTTGCAGCAATCTGGCGTAGTGGTTCTTCAATTGCACGTTTGATTATCTCGATACCTGTTGTCTGATCTTCATTGTCACCTTTTAATCCTTCAAGAGCACTCTGTGCGCGGATATAGGCAACACCACCACCGGGAACAATTCCTTCTTCGATAGCAGCGCGGGTTGCATGAAGTGAATCATCAACACGATCTTTTTTCTCTTTCATTTCAACTTCTGAAGCAGCCCCAATATAGAGAACTGCAACTCCGCCTGCGAGTTTGGCAAGACGTTCCTGAAGTTTTTCCTTATCATAATCAGATGTAGTTGTTGTCATCTGCTGTCTGATCTGAGCTACGCGTGCCTTGATCATTTCCTTGTCACCTGCACCATTAACGATTGTTGTATTCTCTTTGTTAACAGTAATTTTTTCAGCTGTTCCAAGCATGTCGAGTGTAGTGTGCTCAAGTTTCAGACCTTTTTCTTCTGAAATAACTGTTCCGCCTGTTAGGATAGCTATATCTTCAAGCATCTCTTTTCTTCTGTCGCCAAATCCGGGAGCTTTAACTGCACAAACTCTGAGCGAACCACGTAAGCGGTTAACAACAAGAGTAGCCAGAGCTTCACCTTCAACATCTTCAGCTATGATAATAAGAGGACGACCTGTCTGAGCAGTAGCTTCAAGAACAGGAAGCATATCTTTCATTGTTGATACTTTCTTGTCGTAGATAAGGATGAAAGGATTTTCGAGGTCAGCTTCCATTTTCTCAGCATTTGTTACAAAATATGCTGAAATGTAGCCACGGTCGAACTGCATTCCTTCAACAACCTCAACTGAAGTAGTTGTTCCTTTTGACTCTTCAACTGTAATAACGCCTTCTTTATGAACTTTGCCCATAGCTTCAGCGATAAGTCTTCCAATCTCCTCATCATCATTTGCTGAAATTCTTGCAACCTGCTCAATTTTTTTAAGATCGTCACCAACAATTTTTGCCTGTGAAGCAAGATGTTTTACAACCTTCTCAACGGCTTTGTCAATACCTCTTTTAACATCCATAGGGTTTGCACCTGCTGTGATGTTTTTCAGACCAACATTAATAATTGCCTGTGCAAGAACAGTTGCAGTTGTTGTTCCGTCGCCTGCTATATCGCCGGTTTTTGAAGCAACCTCTTTAACCATCTGCGCACCCATATTTCTGTAAGGATCAGAAAGTTCAATATCTTTTGCAACGGTTACACCATCTTTTGTAATCTGGGGAGCACCGAATTTTTTCTCAAGAACAACGTGACGTCCTTTAGGACCAAGGGTTACTTTTACTGCATCTGCAAGCTGATCGACACCTTCTTTAAGAAGGGCGCGAGCCTCGATATTAAATTTAATCTCTTTTGCCATATCATTAAAATTTATTTGTTTCCGACTAATTATGCTATAAAAAGGACATCAGACTGAGATATAAGAAGATAGTCTTCTCCATCGATAGAAAGTTCCTGGCCGGCATACTTCCCGTAGAGAACCATATCGCCTTTTTTAACTTCCATTTCTTCATCTTTTTTTGCTGCACCTGCGAGAACAACTTTTCCCTGACGAGGTTTTTCCTTTGCAGAATCGGGAATAATAATTCCGCTTGCAGTTTTTTCTTCAGCTTCATTTGGTTTTACAAGAACCTTGCCTGCTAAAATTTTTCCTTTCAATTGTGCCATTTTTATATAATATTAAAGTTAAACATCATTTTACTGAATACCTCATTGAGCATAATCTGTGCCAAATAAGGAAAGATGCCATTTTGGAATATCTAAAGACAAATAACAGCTTCCTTTCTGCCACTTGGGTCATCACTAATACAACCCTGTTTTTATAAATGTCTATTTATCAACAAATTACCTAAAAAACAAAAAAGTGTCAGTATGTGACAAACTGACACTCTCTTCAGGATATTTTATAAATAACTTATTTTGTCGGAGGAACAGCAGTTGGAAGTGTCGGAATTGCATTAGGATCAACGGTGTTCTTAATCTGGTTCTCAATTCTTGAACGTCCCTCAACAGTGCCGCGTGGTATGGTTGCTGTAGCAACAACACAGAGAATCATGATGGCAGCTGCCAGGGTCCAGGTTGATTTCTCAAGAAAATCAGCTGTTTTACGGATTCCCATTGACTGTCCTGCAGATGTAAAATTAGCGGCAAGTCCACCACCTTTTGAATTCTGCACGAGAACAATCAGGATCTGAAGAAAACATGCAATAATGACCAATACTGAAACAAAAATATAAATTCCCATATGTTTACTTTTTTATGTGCTCTTTAACTTTTTCAATTTGAGACGCAAAGTAACTGCTTTTTTCCGGAAATTTCAAACTTAATTTCTCATAAATATCTATTGCCTTCGAGTAGTAGCTCTGATTTATATAAATCAGGGCAAGTGTTTCAGTCACAAAACTCCCCTCGCTCTCAACAAATGGCTTCGAAATATCATCTGCAGGCAATGCTGTTTTATCTCTTATTGGTTCGATTCTCGGATTTGCAATTATAAATTTATCAATGAGATCTGCCTGAATCTGCTTAACAGGGGTGGTGACAATGACAGCAGGGATCTCTTTTTTCTTATCCGCCTCATCATAAATAAAGTCACTTTCTTCATCCATATCGAGTTCAAGAAGGTCTGGCATTTCGGGAAGGGAAATACCAGGATCCATATAAAAGACAGATTCCACCTCGCTTCCCTCCTCCTCATCCATCACAATCATTACTCCTGCCGGATCTTCATCATAATTCTCTGCAACAAGGATCGAATGGCCTGCAGAGTGGTCCTTAACCTGAAAATTTATCTTTTCAGCCTCTGAGCTGTTTTCAATTTCGTTTATAAGCTGATCGCTGCTTTTTGCAGATTCTATTACTGTTTGCCCGCTATCTGTTAAATTAATAACAGTATCGGCAAATTCTTCCTTAGATTCCTTTTCTACTGCCGGTACTACTCTCTTTTCAGAAAGATAATTATAGAGAACCTCTCTGTCGGCTATGAAGAGAGAGGAATTCCTTAACTGGTTTTCAAATTTCACATCGTGGTTATCCTGAAGGCCTTTCAGTAAAAGCATATGTGCCGAGTGAAAATACGGGAAAATATCAACTAACTCATAAACCTCCCCCACCAGTTGCCTGCTGACAGGTTCACCCTGCATCATTTTAAGGAAGTCGGTTCTGTTCATTTTAAATTACCAGTTGACGAATGACTGATTGAAAATATCCTCAACAATCATTTCTATAATTTTGTCGGAAAGCTCTTTCTCAACCTGACTTAAGTCCAGATTGCTGTCATAATCTTCATACCTCGAAAAAGACTGGTCGTAGCTAAGATCCGGATCAATTGAATTCGTGAACTTTACTTTCACGGAAATTGTGAAACGGTTCATCGCAGCCCTGGCATCAGCAGCAACAGTCAGAGGCCGGGTATTATAATCGCTTATTTCTCCTTCAAAACTGACATCCCCAATATTAGTAACATATTTCAGGCTTGTCTGAGCCTTGCATTTATCAATCAGCCCATCCGTAATATACTGGCTAAGTCCGGGCTGAACGAGGGGAGCCCTGTTTTGGAAATACTGGACATTAAATGTTTTTACCTCTGGTGATATGCTTGCACCTGAAAAAGAATAAGATACTTTACAACTGTTGTTGATTGCCGTTAAGGCAAACATGATTAACAGTGCAAATGCTGATAACCGGAAATTTTTTTTACGAATCAATTCCATACTCTTTAATCTTTCTGTAGAGTGTTCTTTCTGAAATCCCGAGCTCACCGGCAGCCATTTTTCTCTTGCCATTGTACTTTTCGAGTGCTTTTTTAATCATTTCCACCTCTTTATCGGAAAGTGAAAGTGACTCTTCAATTATCTCTTCAGTATCCTGAATATCGTTTCTAACCTGATGCGCCGCGAAATCGACAGCGGAACTTTCTGTTCTGTTCTTCACATTCTCATCCTCGCTTCTTTCCCTGAATAGGTTCTTTATTACCCCCGAATTGCTTTCCTGAAAAGGTGTCGTGTCAACATCACCTCTTCTGATAAGATCAAAAACGAGCTTCTTCAGGTCGTTCATATCACTCTTCATATCAAAGAGAATCTTATAGAGTATTTCTCTTTCGGATGAGAATGATTTTTCTTCTTCCTTGCGGATTATCGCCGGAAGTTTTGCAGTACCATACTGAGGAAGATATGTCTGAAGAGTCAGAGAACTTATATCACGTTCGCTTTCGATAATTGAAATCTGTTCAGTAATATTCTTTAATTGTCTGACATTCCCTGGCCAGGAATAACTGACAAGCATATTCCGCGCTTCCTGATCGAGCCTGATGGATGGCATTCTGTATTTCTCAGCGAAATCAACAGCAAATTTTCTGAAAAGAAGGAAAATATCCTCAGCTCTTTCCCTAAGTGCCGGAATTCTTATCGGTACAGTATTGAGCCTGTAAAAGAGGTCTTCCCTGAATTTGCCATTGTCGATGGCTCGTGGAACATCAACATTACTGGCCGCAATAACCCTGACATTTGTTTTAAGAACCTTTGATGAACCTACACGCATATACTCCCCGGTTTCAAGAACCCTCAGCAGGCGAACCTGTGTTGAGAGAGGAAGTTCAGCAACCTCATCGAGGAATATCGTTCCGCCGTCGGCAACCTCAAAATAACCTTTTCTGCTGTCGGTGGCTCCGGTGAAGGAGCCTTTCTCGTGGCCAAACAACTCTGAATCTATTGTTCCTTCCGGGATGGCTCCACAGTTAACAGCTATATACTGTCCGTGTTTCCGCGCACTGTAGTTATGAATAACCTGTGGAAAGATTTCTTTTCCTGTTCCACTTTCGCCGGTAATTAATACAGAAAGATCCGTAGGAGCTACCTGTACAGCTATATCGATAGCCCGGTTAAGTTCTTCATAATTACCGATTATCCCGAATCTTTGCTTAATATTTTGCAGATCTTTCATTTCCTGTTTAACAATCCTGCGAATTTAACGTTTTTTTAAAACATAGGGAAATGCATTTTGCTTAAATTCGCAGTATGAAAGCTGTAGCTCCTTTACAATTTGCCGGTATTATTCCTGCAAGATACGCATCAACAAGATTCCCCGGTAAACCACTGGCGATGATAGGAAACAAATCTATGATCCGCAGAGTTTACGAACAGGTATCAAAATCACTCGATCTGGTTTACGTAGCCACTGACGATATGCGCATTTTTAATGCAGTCGGGGAGTTTGGAGGTAAAGCAATAATGACTGATCCTTCACATATGAGTGGTACCGACCGCTGCGAAGAGGCCATGAACAAAATAATATCATTAACCGGGATAAATATTGACGTAGTAATTAATATTCAGGGCGACGAACCATTCATAAGGCCGGAACAGATTAATTTACTTAAAGATTGTTTTTCAGATCAGGAAGTAGGAATCGCTACTCTGGTAAGAAAGACCGAACCGGGTGAGGATATATTTAATCCCAATCAGCCTAAAGTTATTATTGGGAGAAATGGAGATGCTCTCTATTTCAGCAGGGCAGCAATCCCGTATCTAAGAGATCATCAAAAGGAAGAATGGTCGTTTAAGCATACATATTTTAAACATATCGGACTATATGCCTACAGGACTGAAGTTCTGAAAAAACTAACAAAACTTAGCCGGAGCCCTCTTGAAATTACAGAATCGCTCGAACAGAACAGATGGATTGAAAATGGGCACAGGGTAAGAACTGCAGTGACCTTATGGGAGAGTTTCGGTATTGACACACCGGAGGATCTGGATAAGGCAAACAGACTGCCGGATTAATAAATTTAACAAAACTTTAAACTTTTGCACAATATTTGCTGTTAACTGTACAAATGGTGTTTATGAAGAAGAGTATAATATTCATACTTCTTGTAATTGCTACCTTAAACCTTAAAGCACAAAAGGATACGGTAAATGTTATAGCTATATCCCCTGTGAAGGAGTATTCACAGGAGGTTTCGGTTAACATAAGTATCTATCCTGTTCCTGTAAGAGAAAATAGTTTTACAATAAAGACCGACAGGGATATTTCATTTGTTAAGATCACAAATATTATAGGTCAGGATATTTTCAGATCAAAGTACAGCAATCCCCAACAGCTTATTAAAGTACTTCTCGAAAATCCAAAAAGAGGTATGTATCTCGTCACAATTGTATTTAATGACGGATCAAAAGCTGTAAAAAAAATCATGGTAGAGGAAACAGAATAAAATATTTTTCTTATTTTCGCCCTTGTCTGTGAGTTTTTGAGGGGAATAAAAACACTCAGATCAAACTCTGTAACATCTTAATTAAACTGCCAATAAACAATACTGATTTATTATTGTTTACATATTATAGTAAAGACTTTTTTGTGCTAAATTAATATCCCGATACAGCTATGGAAGACGGATTAAATGTATTTTCGATAAAAGATCTTGAAAATTTTTCGGGGATTAAAGCCCATACAATACGAATATGGGAAAAGCGATACAGTATCCTCGAACCCAACAGAACTGATTCAAATATAAGGACCTATAGTGAAACAGAACTCAAAAAGATTTTGAATGTCTCATATCTCAACCGAAACGGACTGAAGATTTCAAAGATTGCACTTCTGGATGAGGATGAACTCACACAGAGGGTAATGACAGTTAACAGCAGGCATGATAACCTGGACAAAGATTTTCAACCGGGTAAAATATTAATGTCGGCAATAAGATTTAATGAAGATCTGTTCAAAGAAGCTTTAATGCCGTTCATCAAAAAAGAAGGATTAGAGAAATCTTACTCAAAGTATCTGCATTTACTTCTTGAAAAGGCAAGAATATTATGGCAGACAGGAAGTCTTTCACGTGCTCAGGAACAATTTGTCAGGAATACGATTAAACAGATAATCATAATTGAAGATAATCTTCTGGTTCCATCGACAAACAGATCTAAACCATCTGTCGCTATGATAAACACATCTGATAACCTGACAGACAATAACTTTCTCTTCTATAAGTATGTATTGAAAAAGAGAGGCTATGATGTAATTTTCACTGGTGGAATTCTTCCAGCCTCTGAGGTTATCGAAATTCATAAGATAAAACCTTTTGAATATCTGATAGTAAATTCAGGTGTCTTCGACTTTGAAGAAAAGAAACTTACCTATTTCAGCAAGATAGGCAAAGCCCTTATGCTCAAAAAGATAATACTTACTGACTTCCCTGAAGACGAAATAAGCAAAGCGCTTGATAAAATTATCCTTTCAAAAAACCCGGCTCACTTCCTTGAAATAGTTGACACAATACGCTAACACTATTTAATCCTGACTATTATTGAATCGGCAATTCCCAAAGCTGTTGTAAGGGTGCTGAGGTCTGTAAAAAGCTCCCCTGTTTTTCCGGAATAGTGACCATGACCTATTGCCTTCATTTTTAATCCCTTACCGGGATTAACCTGTTCAAAAACAGCCTCGTATATCAGTGAAGGCTGGCACGACATCTTATAATTCTCATCATCAGGAAATCTGTCATTTGTCCAGTATTCATTCCAGTCCCAGTTCTGATTGATCTCAAACATCACCCTGAGAACTCCATTAATCTGTTTGTCAGCATGGCTATTCAGTATAAAACTGCCTGCAGGTGTTGCCCCGGAATATGCATCAGCCACAGGGTTTGCCTGATCAGGCATATAAAGTCCATCGGACATTTTAACCCCCCTTTTATGCGACCAGTAAGGAAGAGTCTGCGGCGCCCTTTTTGGTCCTTCTGTCCATTTGTTGCTTTCCTGCCTACCATATTTAAAGATACCTGTGGCAATAGCTTTTGGAACATAAAGTGTCTGTAAATAGTTTCCTGCTTCATCCTCAAGCCATATTGCCATAAGAGGGTAATAAAAAGTTTTCCCCCTGTACAATTCAACACTTATTTCCGGACCCTTGCCCTCAATATTTGAGTTGATTACTATTTTTTGTTCCGAAGCAGAAGTTTGCTGCTTAACTACTTCTGATGAACATGCCGCAGTTAATGATGCAACGATTAATATAATAAACCTGTTCATGGTATTTAAAATTAAAATTCAATAATAATTCCAACTGTAGGAAGTACGGTCCCTGATTCATTGTCAAGATATTTTAAACTGTACTTCAAAGGATCAGAAGGATCTGTAACCGGAAGCCCTGCACTATCCGATTGCCTGAGGAGAAGTGCCGGCTGGTCTGCCTTATGGTTATAAGCATTCTGCACATCAGCATAAAGCATCAGTGACCAGTTTTTGAAATAATATTGCTTATCAACCCTGATATCGAGCTGATGAAAAGCATTGAGTCGTACAGAGTTAAAGCTTGAATAATCAAGATACCCCTGGCCCTGAAGATCCCATGCTGCCTTAAATGAAGATTTATTCAGATCATAAGGTGTATATGGAGCCCCTCCTACAAATCTCCACTTGATACCTATATCCCAGTTTTTCTTAAACTTTCTGGTAGCTGTAAGGTTGAAAAGGTGCTTGTTATCCCATGAAGATGGAATAGTTTGCGAACCGGTACCGCGGAATTCGCTTCTTACAAATGTATATGAAAACACAAGGTTTGTATTCTTAAACTCTTTGAGTCTTCCCAGAAGTTCAAATCCATAGGCACTTCCCCTGGATGTGGAGGTGAGCGATTCATCACCAAAAATACCGTAATCAGCACTCTTGCTTGAAAGAGGAACTGAATCAAGAACTGAGAAAGGATATCTTGAATAATTCTTGTAAAAACCTTCCAGAGTAAACTGAGCATTTTCGGATGGAACAAACTCGATACCTGCAACTATGTGATCGGCCGCCATATATTTCAGTTTGTTCTCCCTGTTTACAAATACAGAACCTGTATTTGAATATCCGAGGGCTGTATAGGGAGGAAGCTGGTAATAACGTCCTGTGCTGAAATTAAGATTAAACTTGTCTGTCAGACTATATGAAGCCGAAAACCTTGGAGATAACTGGTCGATTGGATTTGACATTGCCGGAGAATACGTGTTAGCGTCGGTACGCAATCCCAATGAAAGGCTTAGTCTCTGTTCCAGCACAGTCTTGCTTACCTGTCCAAATATGCTGAATTTACCCAATTTAAGGTTTGTATTGTAATCCACTACATTCTCCATGCCTCCATAAAATACCCTGCGATAAGTAGAATTTCTGTAATGTGCATATTCATAACCGGCACCGTAGCTGATTCTGAAACCATTTTCTCCTATTATTGCTTTCTCATACCTGGCCTTAATCTCACCCTCTCCTGAAAAGTAGTCGGAGATAAGGTTTGGTGCTGTTTCTATATTATTAAGGTATTTGTACTGTGAATTATTGAGATAGTTACGGCTTAAAACCCATGTATCATACCCTTTATCTCCATAATGTTTATAAACAATTCCGGCAACATAACTATACTGCGCCTGTACAGGCAGATAGTCAAGAATATATCTCTGAAACTCAGTCTCATTTGCCTTGAGATTCAGGTTGAAATCATCCTTTGCACCCAGCCCTATGAAAGTGATTTCATTCTTTGGGTCAAGCCTGATCTTGTATTTGACCTGGAAATCAGTATATGTCGGAAGGAAGGGAAGACCGAGTGCACTGAAAAGAAACTGCAGATACGATCTTCTTACCGACATGAGGAGAGTGCTCCTCTTTCCTGTCGGACCATCGATTGTGAGACCAAGGTCAGAGGCTCCGACCGTAGCCCTGTATTTCATCTTATCCTTATTGCCGTCAACAAAAGTAAAATTGAGAATAGAGCTGAGCGCATTTCCTTTGGAAGCAGGAAAAGCTCCCGATATGAAATCAACAGATTGCACAAAATCGACATTTATGATTCCAACCGGGCCACCCGATGAACCCTGAGTGGAGAAATGATTCAGATAGGGGATTTCAACATTGTCGATATAGAACCTGTTTTCATTCGGCCCTCCTCCCCTAACAATAACATCATTCCTGAAGGCAGGAGTAGAAGCTACGCCGGGAAATGACTGAATGACTTTAGAAATGTCGCGGTTTCCGCCGGGGTTCTTTTCTATTTCATCAATACCAATAATTCTTACCGAAACAGGTGATTCAATTCTCTTTCTGAAGGGAGAAGCTTTAATCACAACCTCGCCGATACCTATCTCTGCCTCTTCGAGAGGGATTTCAAGATTTACTTGGTTGCTGTTTGTAACCATTACGGCAGGTGATATATAAGGTTTGAATCCTATTGAAGAGACACGTAATTCTGCAAAGCCAGGCTTTATTCCCGTAAACAGAAAATTCCCGTCAAAGTCGGTCATGGCACCGGTTGTCGTTCCCCATACCACAACACTCGCAAAAGGAACACCCTCATTAGTTTTTGAATTATATATTCTTCCTTTAATGACTCCCGCATTTTGCTGAGAAGAAATAGTTACAAATATTGTTAATGAGAATATTATTGTAAAAAGAATCCTTTTCATTGGTCTGTTTTTTTTACTGTAAACAATAAACAAAAAAGAAAAGTTCACCGATGCGGAGATTATATTTTATTGCCTGTTAAGAAAACCGGTAAAATATCTGCGTTCGCTTGAGAGGTCTATGCCAGGGGCCTTTGCTTCAAGATCAGATATCTGTCTGATAAGCTGATCAGCAAATTTATGTATTTTAATGTCTGACCCGGATTGTAGTCTATGATTTACAGCTTTGGTAATATTAATTGCCTCCTTCCATATTTTCAGACTGCTTCCTTCAATAAAGGCGTCTGAAAAAAGTGTCCAGATGTAATCAATTGCCACTGATGAAGGGTGGATCATGTCAGGTGAATAGTACCTGTAATCACGAAGGTCATCCATCATGATCTCATAAGCAGGGAAATAGCGGGGACCTACACGATGATTAAGCAGCTCTTCAACAGCAAGAAGAAGAACTGCCTTGCTTATCTGGTTCCCGTGGGCGCTGTCTTTTAAATGCCTCACCGGACTAACGGTAAAAATAACTTTAAGATCGGGGAAGAGGGTGTGGAGACGATCGAGCTGCTTATTCCATGAAGCAACTATTTCATTGACTGTCAGTATTTCCGATATAAATCTGTCAGAAGGAATTTTATGGCAGTTTGAAACTGTTTCGCCATTATCCTTACGACGGTAAATTCTGGCTGTGCCAAATGTTATAAAAAGATACTTTGATCTGCTCAGAGAATTATGAGCGTCAACTGATGTTTTATTGATCTTTTCAAGAAGTGCGTCAAGGTTGTCAGACGAAAAATCAGTATAATGATTGAAACTGAGATATTGCCCGTCAAAGAAAAACAGATCATCTGGTGTTGCCTGCTTCTCAGACAATATCGTATCGAGAGTTTTGCTGACAGAGACAGGATTAAATACTGTTCCTGAAGGATTTATCATGACCGGAAATTTGCCTTCAGAAAACTTTGAACCAATAGATGTCGCAAAACATGATCCGATAAACATCACCTTGTCATTATAAGTGATTTTATCTGAAGAAGGTTCTATCTTAAAAGTAGTCCTGAGTTCCATGGTTTAAATCAGAAATCCACAATCCGAAATATTATTGCCTGTTAATCCAGTTTAAAATATATTTGAATACATCTTCCTTGAACGGTTCATTATGCAGCTCATGATATCCGCCTTCCCAGATCTTAAGTTCTACTCTGGGGTTCCCTGATGCAAAGGCCCTGCTTCCGGAAGGGGAGGTAATTTTATCATCACTGCCATGCAAAAGCAGTGTATTTATTTTAAGATCTGCGGCATGTTCCATCGTGTAGGCTGCAGCTGTGACAGTACCGTGGAAAAGACTTACTGATATCTTATCATGATTAAGCGGATCATTTTTATATTTTTCCACTGCTTCGTTGTCATGTGAGATATCCGAAACGATTAGTCCCGAAGGCTGAGCAAGTCCGGGAAGAATAAATCTCATTACCGATGCCAGTTTAACCTTTGACTCTGATGGCTCAAAAGATAATCGCAGCCATGGAGAAGTTACAATAGCTCCTTTCAATCTCGGATTCTTCCGCACCAGGTAATTCAAAACTATTCCGCCACCAAGGCTGTGTCCGTATATATATAAAGGTATGCCCGGGAAAGTTTGCCTGCAACTGTTAATAAGGATGTCGAGCATTTCATCAAGAACTTTAAAACTCCTGACAGTGCCTCTTCTGCCTTCAGATCTTCCATGACCGGGAAGGTCTACTCCTGCAAATCCGATTCCCTCCTTTTTAAGGAGTTCTGCCCAGTAGATATAACGCTGTATGTGCTCGCCAAGTCCGTGAACCAGCAATACAACTGCCCGTGTATTCTCTCCCGGGCTCTCAATTATTCCCCTCAGCACCTGGCCGTTCTTCAGCTTAATGTTGAAATCCATGACATTTTTTTTTAAAAGTACAAAAGTTGTCTGAAATATCCTCATTTACAAAACAGGAAGCTCTGAAATAACTAAAATGCGAAAAAAATCAATTTAAAATTAATTTAGAATCAAAGCATTAAAATATTACTTATATTATTGTATATATGTTCTTTAGCATATATTAACTATTTATAAATCAGTTAGAATAATCGGATTTAAAGAGATTAAGATTTGTTTATCTTTATTTATCTTCATAAATTTGTTTCACGAATTGAAAACAGATACAGATATGACACAATACGAATTCAACAACAGCCTGATCGAAATGAAGACCAACCTTCACAGGTTTGCAATGAGTCTTACTTCCGATCGCGATACAGCACTTGACCTTGTACAGGACACCTATTTGAAGGCCATTACCTATAAGGATAAATTTGTAGATTATACAAATCTAAAGGCATGGGTATTTACAATAATGAAGAACACCTTCATTAACAATTACAGAAGAAATGTAAAGGAAAATACAATCATTGATGGTACACAGGATCTCTACTACATAAATCAGCCGCACGACAAAGGCTTCATCTCTCCTGAATCACGTTACAGTGAGAATGAGATAGAGAAAGCAATTGATTCACTGAGTGATGAGTTCAGAATTCCATTCAGAATGCATATTGCAGGCTACAAATACAAAGAGATT
Organism: Bacteroidales bacterium; assembly: GCA_038207725.1. Lineage (GTDB taxonomy): Bacteria > Bacteroidota > Bacteroidia > Bacteroidales > VadinHA17 > LD21. The sequence goes on from JBBQZN010000033.1 coordinate 33,259, forward strand.
GCAGAAGAGTTAGGTTTAAAGATAGGTACAGTAAAAAGCAGAATTTTTTTCACACGTCAGAAACTGATGTTAATGCTTAAAGATTACGTCAGATAAGATAGTTTTTTAGTTAGTTAGGTTTAAGATTGGGTTAGGGAAGGCTGGTGGTTCGGCCTTTCTTTTTTATTATACCTGACACAACACCGGTAAAGACAAATAAGAGAAATAAAGCAGATAAAACCCAGGCCCATTTATTCGGAATTTTCGACTCAGCCCACATAACATATTGTTCTGTGAAGAAGTAATCTGATTTAACAGGCCAAACCAGAACATTTATACTGTATGCAAAACCATTGCTCCCGGTAAGTGCGCCGGGCATCGAAATCCTAACGGAATAGCTACTGAAATCAGGCAGAATATACTCTGTTACTATTTTCAGTGCACTGTCAGCTTCAACTTTGAATCTCTGGTAACCGTTCGCACCGATATAAGGATTAAGAACTGCACCACTTGACCATAAACTGTCAAAATTATTTTCAAATTTATTAATGAAGGTCACCATATTATCCTCGTTCTTCCTCAGTGAGTCGACAGCCAGCTGAATACCATCTTTTCCTGCTGCAAGCTGTGAGAATTCATAGATCCATTCCGATATAAGACTTTTAACCATCCAGTTATCTGTTTTATTGGAAACCATATCGCCAATGGCCCTGTATTTAAGACTATCGGGGCCATTTTTCTTCGCTTCCTGTTCACCCTCCGGAGTATAGAAGAAGAGGAGTTCTCCATCTGATAGAAAATTCTTAACAGGATATCCGAAAGAGAGTGTTTTATCGATCGATTCTGAAAATCTGTAAACATTATTGAACCATCTGAAGCTTTTGCTGAAATTAGCCTCACGTCCCAAATTCATATTTGTGCCCGAATCGAGCTGATAAGCAAGGTTGATCTCTTCACAGTTTTTAAATGTTTTTGAAGCCCTTTTCACCCAGCTTGTATCTCCATTTTCACTTATCTCGCATGAATCACTAACAATCCATGTTGAATCAAAAGGTACTTTAATGTCTGATGTATTAAAGCTCTTCTTGCTTCCTCTCATGATTATCTCACGGGTAACAGAACCATCTTCATGGACATAGTTTGTTACAACTGTTTCAGGTTCATCACATGACACAATGCTGATGAGAATAAAAATTACTGATAGCAATAATGATTTTGTTTTCATGATATTAAATTAATAAAAAAGCAATTCAAGAAGATTTCTCAACAAGTGTCCGGAAATTATTAAAATTCTCTCCCCTGCACTCTTCTATAAGTTAAAAGTTAATACTATAAAAAAGAAAAATAAATCTATTTTGTAACATCCGTTACATTTCGCATAAAAGGATCATACTTTCTTCTTTCAATGGCGGTTCCTTTGAAGAGCATGTTGAAGCGATCGCGTGAAAGACCTAGCCACTCTTCCCTGGTCATCATCTCAATTTCCTCAGGAAGATCAAACTCCGGAGTATGCTGTGTTCTTGCCTTGTTGTTCCACGGACAAACCTCCTGGCATCTGTCACATCCGTAGACTCTTCCTCCAATATCAGGGAGGATGTCTTCGGGAATCGGACCTCTGTTTTCTATAGTAAGATTAGCAATGCATTTCCGCGCATCAATTGTCCTGTTTTCGTTTATGGCGCCTGTTGGACACTGTTCAATACACAAGGTACAGCTTCCGCAGAATTCTTCTTTAAGTGGTTTATCATATTCCATTTCAATATTCAGGATGAGAATACCGATAAAGAAGAATGAACCAATCTCATTGTTTATAACTATCGAGTGTTTACCCTGCCAGCCGAGACCTGCCTCAACGGCCCATGCCTTTTCCAGAAGCGGGGCTGAATCAACGAAAGCCCGACCTTCAGTTTGCGGGTTTAACGACTTAATGTACGATAAAAGAGCTTCAAGTTTTCTGCCAATAACGGCGTGATAACTCTCGCCATATGCGTACCTCGATAATACCGGTACGCCGGGCTCCTTCTGATGCTTTTCCGTAAAGTAGGTGAGTCCTGTTACAATCAATGATTTTGCACCCGGAACAAGATATTCGGGATTGATCCTTTTTTCGAAATCACGTGAGAGATAGTTCATGCCTGCGTTCATCCCTTCGGCACACCAGTTTTTAAGTACCGCTTCCCTTTCTGTCAGAGGTCTGGAAGATGTGATACCGCACAGATCAAAACCAAGTTCTCTTGCTTTTTCCTTAATAAGCAATGAAATATTTCTGTCTGCTGAGCCGGTCATACTCTGAAGGAATTATAAAAAGCCCAGTTCAAGTTTTGCCTCTTCGCTAAGCATGCTCTTATCCCATGGCGGGCTGAATGTTAGTTTAAGGTCGCACTCTTTAATACCTCTGCAGCCACCTACTTTGTAACGCACCTCTTCAAGAAGGTCGTCGGCCATCGGGCAATTAGGTGCAGTAAGCGTCATTGTAATATGAGCTATATGATCATCGTCAACATTGACGTCGTAAATAAGTCCGAGGTCGTAGATATTAACCGGGATCTCCGGATCGAAAATACTTCTAAGCACCTGCCCTACCCTTGTTTCTATTTCAAGTTGTTCTGAGGGATCCATATCTTTTATTTTTTTGATTTTGCGTTATACGCCATTGCATAAAGTTTCATCTGACGAACCATTGAAAGGAGTCCGTTGGAGCGCGTAGGAGAAAGATTCTGGCGTAGTCCGATCTTTTCAATAAAGTATAAATCGGTTACAATTATCTCTTCAGGAGTTCTGCCTGAAAGAACCTTAATAAGCAGAGCCACGATGCCTCTTGTTATTATCGCATCGCTGTCGGCCCTGAATGTAATTACTGCGCCATCAAAATCGGGATGTAGCCACACCTTTGACTGGCAGCCCTCAATAAGAAAATCCTTAACCTTGTATTTCGGGTCGATTACCGGGAGATCCTTACCAATATCGATAAGCAGATTATACTTATCCATCCAGTCGTCAAACATCGAAAACTCCTCAATAATCTTATTCTGTATCTCGCTGATCGTCATATTATTATTATGAAAACATACTAATCACTTTTTCGATTCCTGCTCCAAGAATATCTATCTCTTCAGTTGTATTATAGAAACATATTGAAGCCCTTACTGTTCCTTCTATACCGAAACGGTCCATTACAGGCTGGGCACAGTGTGTCCCTATTCTTACTGCTATCCCCATTTTGTCGAGAACCATCCCTGTATCATACTGATGAATTCCTTTCAGCAGAAATGAGATGGTAGAGATTTTATTCACTGATATTCCGTAAATCCTCAATCCTGGAATAGATGTAAGCCTCTCATTTGCATATAGCAGAAGTTCTTTTTCGCGACCGGCGATGTTGTTTCTGCCTAATGAGTCAACATAGTCGAGAGCGGTTGCAAGCGCTATTGCTCCAGGATAATTCATCGTACCCGCTTCAAATTTAAAAGGCAGTTCATTGTATGTTGTGAGTTCAAAAGTCACTTTATTAACCATGTCACCGCCACCCTGGTATGGAGGAAGATCAGCAAGCCATTTTTCCTTACCGTAAAGAATTCCGATACCATTGGGACCATAGATTTTATGTCCGGAAAAAACATAAAAATCGCAATCCATCTCCCTCACATCAACAATGCCATGCTGAATTCCCTGGGCACCGTCGACCAGAACGGGGACATTTGCAGAATGGGCCGACGTAATTATATCTTTAACAGGAACAATGGTTCCGATTGCATTTGAGGCCTGTGTTATCGCTACAAGTTTAGTTCTGGGAGAAAGTAATTTAAGGTATTCCTCAAAAATGATTTCACCATTATCGTTAACCGGAATTATCTTCAGGAAAGCACCTTTCCTTGCACACATCATCTGCCAGGGAACAATGTTGGCATGATGTTCAAGATGGCTTATTAAAATTTCATCGCCCGCTGATACATACCTTTCACCGAAAGAAAATGCAATTGCATTTATTGAACCTGTAGTACCGGAAGTAAAAATTACCTCCTCCTTTTTTGCAGCATTAATAAACTTTCTGACAGTTTCCCTGGCACTCTCATAAGCCTCAGATGCAGTGTCACTAAGCAGGTGAACTCCTCTGTGAATATTACTATTGAAAACAGTATATACCTCTGCTTCCCTGTCTATAACTACCCGTGGCTTCTGAGTAGTTGCCCCGTTATCAAAATAAACGAGAGGCTTGTCATAAACCTTTCTGCCAAGAAGAGGGAAATCAGCCCGTATTTCTGCTATATCTTTCACTTTAGTACTATTATCCGCACTTTACCATACAACTGGCACACCTCGATAGTTCGCCCTTAAGCCTCTGCATAACAAGGTTGTCCATTCTCTCACGTAGAGCTTCAATTTTTATATTCTGAATAACTTCGTGAGCAAAACCGAACATCAGCATAAGTCTCGCTTCCCGTTTATTAATTCCGCGCGACTGAAGATAAAAGAGAGCTTCACTGTCGAGTTGCCCGATTGTTGCCCCGTGACTGCATTTAACATCATCAGCATAGATCTCGAGCTGAGGTTTTGTATCCATCTTAGCATCATCGGTCAGAAGAATGCTATTGTTTTTCTGGTATGCCAGAGTTTTCTGGGCATCGGGTCTGACGAGAATTCTTCCGTTAAAAGCCCCTGTTGACATATCATCAAGAACACCTTTGAATAACTGGTTGCTTGTGCAATTCGGGAAAGCATGGTCGACATTTATAAAGTTATCGATATGCTGCCATTTATCAGCAAGATAGAGGCCAAATGAGTTACTTTCAGCACCTTCACCACCAAGATAATGGTAGGTACTGTTTCTAATAAGTCCGCCATGAAGAGTCATATTATTTGAAGAAGCCACACTTTTTGCTTCCTGATGAATAAAAGTATGAGTAATCTTGCCTGCAGCATTATGCTCATTCTGTACCCTTATTATATCGAAATGTGCATTTTCTCCTACATAAACCTCTGTTACTGCATTTGTCAGAAATTTTCTGGGAGATAAGGTATGATCACAAATTATTATTGATATTTCTGCATTCTTTTCAATAACAAACAGATTCCTGTGCTGATTGAACATATCCTCTTCAGCTTGTACAAGATTTACAATCTGAACCGGTTTTGTTAGTGTAACTCCCTCAGGAACATAAACAAATACGCCATCGGAAGCCATTGCGGTATTCAGATGTACAAGTCCGTCGGTATTGCTGTCAGCATATTTTCCGTAATGTTTCTCTATGATTTCAGGAAACCTGACAGCCGCCTCATTAAGACTGCCAATCCATACTCCGCTGGGTAACTGTCTGAGCTTTTCATTTATTGTAGGATAGAACCCGTTAAGCAGTACGATTCCGTGAGTATCAAGATCAGCGACATCGCATCTAAACTCCTCAGCTTTTGCAAAATCGGCTGTTTCGGGCATAAAATAGCTCTTATAGTCGTGATCGAAGAAGATACTCAGATTAGTATATTTATAGGCTTCATTCTTTTTTGAAGGAATACCCATCTCGCAGAATCTGCTGAAGGCATCCTCACGCAAAGAATTAATATATGGCGATGAGCCAGCCTTGACTTTTCCGATATTCTCCCTGTAGAGGGAAATATATCTTTCTGTCATTTCAGAGTTGCCGTTCATGCTATTACATTTTTTTCAACCTCTTTCTTGATCCAGTCGTATCCCTTTTCCTCAAGTTCAAGTGCGAGTTCTTTCCCTGCCGTTTTTACAATTCTTCCATCGTACAGAACATGAACAACATCGGGTACAATATAATCGAGAAGTCGCTGGTAGTGAGTAATTACGATAAATGAATTATCGGGACGTTTCAGTTTATTGACACCGTTTGCCACAATGCGCAGGGCATCAATATCCAATCCCGAATCTGTCTCATCGAGAATTGCGAGTTTAGGTTCGAGCATAGCCATCTGGAAGATCTCATTTTTCTTCTTCTCTCCGCCTGAAAAACCTTCGTTAACAGACCTGTTTGCAAGCTTGGAATCAATCTCCACCAACTCTTTCTTCTCGCGCATCATTTTCAGAAAATCGGATGCTGAAAGTGAATCCAGTCCCTTATGTTTCCTGTGTTCATTTACAGCTGTTTTCATGAAGTTAACCATGCTTACTCCGGGGATCTCAATAGGGTATTGAAATCCAAGGAAGATCCCCTCTTTTGCTCTCTCCTCTGCAGGCATATCAAGAAGATTCCTACCGTTATATGTGACTGTTCCATCAGTAACCTCAACAAATTCGCGCCCGGCAAGAACGGAAGCAAGAGTGCTTTTTCCTGAACCGTTGGGACCCATTATAGCATGAATCTCACCCGGCTTTACATGAAGAGTTATTCCTTTCAGTATGCTTTTTCCTCCTATTGAGGCTTTCAGATTATTTATTATCAACATGATATTTTCTTCTTATTTTTTGTTTTTATTTTTTTGTTTTTGACGAGGTCACGACCTCGCCCTACATACAATTTGTCTTTTGATTTTATTATCCAACACTACCCTCCAGACTAATCTGAAGAAGTTTCTGAGCCTCCACGGCAAATTCCATTGGCAGCTTATTTATGACTTCGCGTGCATATCCATTTACAATCAGCCCTATAGCATCCTCGGTTGATATACCCCTCTGGTTACAATAGAAGATCTGATCCTCTCCGATTTTTGATGTTGTAGCCTCATGTTCCACTATTGCAGTCTGGTTATCTACTTCGAGATAGGGGAAGGTATGTGCTCCGCATTTATCACCCAGAAGCAGGGAGTCGCACTGTGAAAAATTTCTTGCATTTGAAGCATTCTTCAGAACCTTTACAAGTCCGCGGTAACTGTTCTGTCCCATTCCTGCTGAGATCCCCTTTGAGACGATTGTACTTTTGGTGTTTTTACCAATATGAATCATCTTGGTTCCTGTATCGGCTTGTTGGAAATTATTGGTTACTGCAATACTATAAAACTCTCCTATAGCATTATCACCTTTTAGAATAACCGATGGATATTTCCAAGTTATGGCAGAACCAGTTTCTACTTGTGTCCATGAAATTTTTGCATTTTTTTCACAAATTCCTCTCTTGGTCACAAAATTATAAACCCCACCTTTTCCTTCTTTGTTTCCAGGATACCAGTTTTGAACCGTAGAATACTTAATCTCAGCATTATCTAAAGCTATAAGCTCTACACATGCAGCGTGTAATTGATTTTCATCTCTACTTGGCGCCGTACAACCTTCTAAATATGACACATAACTTCCTTCATCGGCAATAAGTAAAGTTCTTTCAAACTGTCCTGTCCCCGCCTGATTAATTCTAAAATAAGTGGATAATTCCATTGGGCAACGAACACCTTTTGGAATGTAACAAAAAGAACCATCAGAGAAAACGGCTGAGTTTAATGCTGCATAAAAGTTATCTTTTTGCGGTATAACAGTTCCTAGGTATTTGCGAACTAATTCTGGATGCTCTTTAATA
>JBBQZN010000034.1:0-40625 GCA_038207725.1 Bacteroidales bacterium
CTTGTTGGCAGCCATATAAATTCTCTCCCTCTGATGCGGGCTGATTACAATTGGCGAATCCCAGAACCAGCGGTATGTTTTCTCGCCTTTGCGCGGAACTGGTCTGATACTGATTGCTTCCTCGCTCTTTTTATCCCATAATGCAGCGTTGCCATACTGAGATTCAGTATATACAATATTTTCATCAACCGGATCAATGGCTACCCAGAAGCCATCGCCGCCAACAGTTACTTTCCAGTCAGCATTTACAACACCGTCCCTGTTAATATTACGTGATGGTCCTCCCATGGAGTTGTTATCCTGTGTTCCTCCGTATACATTATAAAAAGGGAATGCATTATCAACTGCAACTCTGTAAAACTGAGTTACCGGGAGATTTGATTTGAAAATGTACGTTTTGCCGCCATCGAAAGTCTCATAAATACCACCGTCGCCACCAATATAAAGATGGTCGGTATTGGAAGGATCTATCCATAGTGCATGGTCGTCAACATGTCTTTCGTTATTTCCAACAGATGTCCATGTTTTTCCGGCATCTACTGTAACTTTCGAAACAGTTTCCATACTATATACCTTGTCAACGTTTTTTGGGTCGCAGTAGATCTCATTATAATATTGTCCGCTTGATGCATAGGGACCCATCTTTTCCCACGAAACTCCGCGGTTGCTTGTTCTGTAAAAGCCGCTCGATTCGCCGGCTGCTTCCATAATTATGTAGAGAACGTCAGGGTTTACAGGAGATATTGCTATTCCCATTCCACCAATATGTGATGATGGCAAGCCTGACATGATTTTGTCCCAGGTTTTTCCTGCATCTTTTGATTTATAAACGGTCGACTCAGGTCCGCCCCCGATTTTGGTATAAACATGTCTTCTTCTTTGCTCTGATGTAGCGTATAGAACGTCCGGATTGCGAGGGTCGAGAACAACATTGTTAATCCCAGTATTTTCGCTTATATCAAGAACCTTGCTCCATGTTTTTCCACCATCTGTTGTTTTGTAAAGTCCGCGTTCCCCGCCGGGTCCCCATATAGAACCTTCAGCTGCAACATAAACAACATCAGTGTTTCCGGGGTCGATTGCGATCATCCCTATCTGACGTGATTCCTTCAAGCCCATATTTTTCCAGCTGGCACCACCATCTTCACTTTTATATACGCCGTCGCCATAGCCAAGCTGACGCTGATGGGTGTTTTCACCCGTTCCAGCCCATATTACAGATGAATTTTCAGGGTCCATTTTAAGGCAGCCTATAGCGTAGGCCCCGTATTTATCGAAAATGGGGGCCCAGGTGGTACCATTGTTAGTTGTTTTCCATATATTTCCGGCCGATACGCCGACATAAATTTCAGAATGGTTTTCCGGATTTACGGCGAAATCAGATATTCTGCCCGATGCCCAGGCTGGTCCGATACCTCTGAATGATAATCCCCCGAATGTTGAAGAGGAGAGACCTCCCTCTTTTTTCTCAGGTTCCTTTGCTGCCTCTTTTTTCTTCTGGGCTGAAGTGGTTCCCGAACTTAATAGGAAACCAACAATTAACAGTAATAAAATACCTTTTTTCATAGTAATATAGATTAGCAGATTTTTTCTTTTTGACAGATGCTAAGATAAGAAAATAGTATGCACAGCTCTTAGCCTTAATCAGGAATTTGCTTATTTTGTAATATATTATAAAACATAGTCATGTCAGATATAACAAACACACTCAGGAACAGAAGGACAATCAGAAAATACAAGACTGATAATGTTGAAGATGAGCTTCTTAACGAACTTATTGAGTTGAGCTGCAGAGCCTCAAGCACAGGAAATATGCAACTATACAGTATCGTAATAACAAGGGATGCTGAAAAAAAAGGAGTACTTGCACCTTTTCATTTTAATCAGAAAATGATAACTGAGGCTCCTGTTGTACTTACTTTTTGTGCCGATTTCAACAGGTTCAACAAGTGGTGCCGGCTGAGAAAAGCCGAACCCGGCTATGATAATTTCCTTTCGTTTGTTACTGCCTCCATCGATGCCCTGCTTGTTGCACAAACCTTCTGTATTGCTGCTGAAGCAAAAGGACTTGGGATCTGTTACCTTGGAACAACCACATATAATGCTCATAAGATTGTTGATGCACTTAAATTACCGGCAGGTGTTATTCCGATAACAACTGTTACTATGGGATGGCCGGCTGAAAAACCTGAACAGGTTGACAGACTTCCTCTGAAGGCATTAATTCATAATGAGACATATAAGGACTATTCTCCCGCAGATTTAGACACATATTATCATGAAAAGGAGCAAAGATCAGATTCGCAACAGTTTGTAAATGAAAATAATAAATTCACTCTTGCTCAGGTATTTACGGATGTCAGGTACAAGAAAGCAGATAATGAGTATTTCTCAAAAATACTGCTTCAGCTATTGAAGGATCAGGGATTTATGGAGTAGAACAGTATGATTAGTAAAAATCAATTCCTAATTCACCGGCTATTTTAACCAGATCATCTTTTATGGAGGGAATAATGACGATTCCTTCCTTCATTATTCTTGCCTCACATTCTCTTTCAGGATCTCCCGGAATAATTACCCTTTCCTGTCCTTCTGCAGGTTTTGCCGAACGGTATGTCTCAATCCATTCATCCATCTTAAGTTTAAAATCAACTGCCGGCTGAAAAGCGTCTATTCTCATTGCGCCAAAAAAATGTCCGGTTCCATCGCCAACTTTTTTATCGAGAACCGGCAGATAAGCAACACTTGGTGGCACAAAGGGACCAAAATTTGCCCCGCTGAAAACCGCTGAGAATATATCGACAATCGATGAAAGACAAAACCCTTTATGGCTGCCATGAATCCTGTCACCTCCGAGTGTAAGCATTGAACCGCCTGATTTAAGTATTGCGGGGTCATCTGAAGGCAATCCGTTTTTATCCTGAACATAGCCAAATGGAACCTTTTCTCCTTTTTTTTCAGCAACAGCAAGTTTCCCTCTTGCAACGGGAGTTGTAGCAAAATCTGCGACATAAGCCGGTTGATTCATTGCAGGGATAGCAACGGCTATCGGATTTGTTCCCATCATCCTGCTTATTGAAAATGTTGGAGCAACAAGCGGGTTTGCATTTGTAAGACAGATTCCTATCATATCAAAATCGAGAGCCATCATCGCATAATAGCCGGCTATGCCAAAATGATTTGAATTTCTTGTAGCAACCCATCCTGTACCTGCAACTTTAGCTTTTTCAATTGCGACCTCCATTGATCTTCGGGCAACTACCATTCCAACGGCATTATCGCCGTCAATGACAGCAGTGCTTGGTGATTCATGCACAACTTTTACAGTGGGTGAAGTGTTTATCCGCTTTGCCTTCCATAATTCAAAATAGTCCTTGATTCTTATCATTCCATGCGAGGGATGACCTCTTAATTCAGCAGCCATAAATACATCGGCTATTATAGTCGAATCATTTTCACTGCATCCCATCTTCATGAAAACATTCTTTGTGAAATCGAACAGCTGGTTATATGTGTACATTAACAGACTATTAAGTTATCAGGTTATTAAATTATTATGATGCCTCTATAGTTTCTTATAATTGTGATTAACGCTTGCCTGCTGAGTTGGAGTAACTACAAGTTCGTTAATACATACATGAGCCGGAAGTGTGGCACAATAGTAAATAACACCGGCAATGTCGTCAGCGGAAAGGGCATCAATGCCTTTATATACCGAGTCTGCTTTTTCCTTGTCGCCTTTGAAGCGGACGATTGAAAACTCGGTTTCTGCCATGCCCGGGGCAATATTGGTAACCCTTATATTATTCTTCAGCAAATCAATACGCATTGATCTCGATAAAGATGCTACAGCGGATTTCGTTGCGCAATAAACGTTTCCGTTCTCGTATGCATCGAGTCCGGCTATCGATCCTATATTGAATATATGTCCGGTATTGCGTTTAACCATGAGAGGTGAAACAGCCCTGGTAACATAAAGCAGGCCTTTTATATTAGTGTCAATCATCCTGTCCCAGTCATCAATAACACCCGAGTCAATATGAGACATGCCAACAGCCAGACCTGCATTATTTACAAGAATATTTATGTTTTTCCACTCCTCAGGCAGGTTTTCAATGACAGACGAAACATCAGACTGTTTCCTTACATCAAAATTCAGTGAAAGAACCTTTATTTTGCCATAGGACAGAAGTTCTTTTTCAAGGTCATCAAGACGTTCTTTTCGCCTTCCTGTTATTATTATATTATACCCGTTTTTTGCAAATCTGACAGCAATAGCTTTACCAAATCCTGCTGTTGCACCCGTTACCATTATAGTCTTGCTCATCTTGTACTATTTTGAAAATTGTGAGAACAAAAGTAGGGAAATTTATCCTATCTTTGCGCTTTATTTTATTAATGGAAGATAAGAAAGCTGCTGTTGAATCAATGTTTGACTCCATTGCCTGGAGGTACGATTTTCTAAACCATTTTTTATCATTTGGAATTGACAGGCTCTGGAGGAAAAGAGCTGTAAGGATCATCTCGAAAAAATTCTCTAATCCATATATTCTTGACGTAGCAACAGGTACCGGTGATCTTGCTCTTGCTTCGATGAAACTTAATCCGAAAGGAATTAAGGGAATTGATATCTCACAGAAAATGCTTGAGATAGGAAAAACTAAGATTCACAAGCTGGGCCTTTCAGATAGTATTGAACTGATTAGTGGTGATTCTGAGAATATCCCTTTCAATGAGAATACATTTGATGTTGTGATGGTAGCTTTTGGTGTCAGAAATTTTGCTGATCCCTTGAAAGGCCTGTCGGAAATGAAACGGGTTATCAGGAAAGATGGAATGATTCTGGTGTTAGAATTCTCGAAGCCTTCAGGGTTTCCCTTCAGGCCGGTTTATAACTTTTACTTCAGGAATATACTTCCATTTTTTGGAAAAATGTTCTCGAAAGACAAAGCTGCTTATAATTATTTGCCCGATTCAGTCATGAAGTTCCCTGATAATGCCCAATTCCTTAATATGATGGCAGCAGCAGGTTTTTCAGGGAACAAGCAGGTAAAACTTACCGGTGGTGTAGCCAGTATCTATACCGGTTTTAAAATGTAAATACAATATTAGTGATTCAATGCAGTTTATTATCTTGTAAGCAATTTTTATGAATAATCAGTTGAAGCGATCAGGTATATATATCATTCTTATTTTAATAGCTGTGTTTCATTGCCTGAGGGTAGAAGGGCAGAAGCAGAAGCCAAAGAATGAATCGTGGTATGATGAGAAAGTGTTGCATTTTGGCTTCAGTCTTGGCTTTAATGCGATGGATTTAAATATTTTGCCAAATCAGGCCTACATTGATTCAACTTCTCTTTATCCTGAGGTAAGCAAATTAAATCCGGGTATCAATATTCAGATAGTCACTAATTTCAGACCGGGCAAATATTTTGATATAAGGTTTCTTCCGGGTGTCTCTTTTGGTCAGAGGGTTGTACGCTACTACAAGGATGAAGTGATTTACAACGATCAGCAAAGACTCGAGTCCTCATTTCTCGAATTTCCACTTCTCCTTAAGTACAAGGGTGAGCGCCTGAATAATGTTCGTCCGTATGTAATTACAGGATTGAATTACAGGTATGATCTTGCTGCAAAAAAGGAGTACGATGATGAAAAACCTGTTTATATAAGACTTAAACGACCTGATCTCTATTATGAAATGGGGGCAGGAATGGATTTTTATCTTACCTACTTTAAGCTTTCGGTTGAACTTAAAATGTCAAATGGAATCCGTGATATTCTTGTAAGAGAGCCCGCCCCGGGTCATCCCGAATTTTATAATGTTATTGATAAAATGAAATCGCAGATTTGGGTTCTGGCATTTCACTTTGAATAATTATGGTAAAACAGGTCCTTATTAATTTAACCCCTGCAGCTGCATCTGATGACGCTTCAGTTAGGAAGATCTCTGCATCGCTTGCAGGAATAGATCAGTCCGGAATTTCAGAAATCAGAGTAGTAAAACGATCTGTTGATGCGCGTAAGAAAAACATAAGGGTAAACCTGACGGTTGATGTTTTTTACGGTGACACGTCTCAGCAGGAGACTATCGCTCCTTTGAATTTAATGGATGTTTCCGGAAAACCTGAGGTTATAATAGTTGGTGCAGGGCCGGCCGGACTTTTTGCCGCACTAAGGCTTATTGAATCAGGACTTAAACCCGTTATTATTGAGAGAGGTAAAGATGTTTCTTCACGGAAGAAGGACATTGCGAATATAAGCAGGGATCAAAAAGTTGACAGCGACAGCAATTATTGTTTCGGAGAAGGCGGAGCAGGAACTTATTCAGACGGCAAGCTCTATACCCGTTCAAAGAAAAGGGGAGATAATTTAAGGGTGCTCGAACTGCTTTGTCTGCACGGCGCCAATAATAATATTCTTTATGAAGCTCATCCTCATCTGGGTACCGACAAACTTCCCGGTATAATATCAAATATCAGGAAATCAATTCTCGATGCAGGCGGCCAGTTTTTACTCGAAAAGAAGGTTACTGATTTTATTATTGAAGGTGATTCAGTTAAAGGAGTTGTAACGTCAGATAATGAAAAATTCCTTTCTCCTTATGTGATTCTTGCAACCGGCCATTCAGCCAGGGATATATATGAGATTCTGATTAAGCGGAAGGTTGAACTTGAAATGAAATCTTTCGCGATGGGAGTGAGGGTGGAGCATCCTCAGGAATTAATTGACAAGATTCAGTATCACGGAAATACAAGGGGTGAATACCTCCCCGCAGCTACATATAATCTTGCAAAACAGATAGATGGAAGAGGGGTGTACTCATTCTGTATGTGTCCGGGAGGATTCATAGTTCCTTCTGCAACATCACAGGAGGAGGTTGTGGTTAATGGAATGTCGCCATCGGGAAGAAATTCTCCTTATGCGAATTCAGGAATTGTTGTTCAGATTAAGCCGGAAGATTTTGCGAAATACTCCTCATCAGGTGTCATGGCAGGAATTGAATTCCAGAAAGAACTTGAAAGAGAGGCCTGGAAAAATGGAGGTCATACACAGAGGGCTCCTGCACAGCGACTTACAGACTTTGTAAACGGTGATATTTCTGCAAATCTGCCTAAAGTGTCATATTTTCCGGGAGTAACATCATCGCCACTTCACAGCTGGCTTCCCAAATCGATAGGTCGCAGATTGAGAGACGGATTCAGGCAGTTTGGAGTTGTTATGAGGGGTTTTATGACAAATGAAGCTGTTGTTCTGGGAGTAGAATCAAGAACATCCTCTCCTGTCAGAATTCCCAGGGATCCTGTGAAAATGAATCATATACGTGTTTCAGGTTTGTATCCATGCGGTGAGGGTTCAGGTTACGCAGGCGGAATAGTCTCATCAGCAGTAGATGGGATGAATGCTGCAGAAGCTATTGCTGAATTGATTAAAGCTTAATGATCACTTTCTTTTGACAGGATAACTGACTCTTTCAACCTCAATGAAATTATGATGCTAAGAACCATAAGTCCTATCATCAGAACCAGCGATTTTGTCATTGACCCTGTTTCAGTTGATTTGAAACTATCCATACCGAAAATGAAAGCGATGCCTGAAATCTGTCCCATTAGCAGGAGCATTCCGTTTGATGTTCCCTCAGATGCGGGGTAGGTAATCTCTGCACCATACTGAAAACCTATAGGGCCAGAACTGAGGAGAAAAAATCCCAGTATTATTCCCGATATCAGCAAAAGCCAGTAACTGGTAGCAAATGTTATACCTGTTAACCCTATTGTAGCTCCAATAAGAGCTACTATAATAAAAGGTACTCTCTTTTTGTAGCGATCTGAAAGAATCGGGATAATCAGAGCTCCAGCAATTCCTCCAAGAATCATAACTCCACCGGTTATACCAGCTTGGGTAGCTGAAAATCCCCGTGGCCTGAGAATGTCTTCGATCCATGTTGTTACACTGTTGAATACCCCCAGGCCTATGAAAAAGATAATCATAAGAAGTATAAAGTCACCTGTCCGGAGTGTTTGCATAAAACCATCAAATACCAGCGATCTTTCCTCCTGATCGGGTCTGCACGGGGCTGTAGGAGGACCTTCCCTGATAAATATAATAAATACCAATGCCGTAACTACAGATATTACTCCATACATATATAGCATGCCACTTATTCCTGAACCAATAATCAGGTAGGGAGTAAGAGTCATGCCAAGCAGTATTCCGACATACATTGCCAGAGTACCTAGTCCGGCAGCAGTAGCCCTCTCCTCAATAGGAAACCATCGGGCTGCAAGTTTTGTTATTGCATTGAGAATAAAAGGCTGTCCTACAGCAATTCCGATCTGCGAAATAAGCAGCCATTGGTAATCAGGTCCGGCAAATCCCCTCATAAGACCAAATGCACCTGTGAATAATGCTCCGATTCCAACTCCGATGCGAATACCGTATTTATCTATTATCCAGGAGGCAGGAATTGATACAACAATATAAACTATCATGAAGCACATTGAAAGTATCCCGATCTTAAGATCTGAAACACCATAGTATATTGCAGAGTCGCCTGTTATAGGGGCAAATGTTATCCATAGCAGCTGATTGACAGCTACAATAAGCATATACACGGTTAACATTATCCAGCGGATTTTGTAAACCTTAAAATTTGATTTCAGCATTCAAAAAGTCATTAAAGAATTTGCCTGTAAGTAAAGCTTTTTCTGATTAAGCACAAAGTTTCGCAGATAAATTCATTTAAAATATTTAGGCATAATTAATTAAATGAATTGTTTTAACCGTTGAAAGATCGTCTGGCAAACTCTGAGAATACTACTGATGCAGCCATCCCAACATTAAGCGAATCAATTCCATATTTTGCAATACTGAATTTTGGGATCATTATTTTATCAGTAATGTAAGGCATGAGATCTGCAGATATGCCTTTTGATTCATTCCCAAGCAGAATAACTCCTTTATTGTTAAGTTTATGTGTATAGATAGATTCGCCTTCAAGCAGTGTTCCGAAGATATGGATTTTCGCAGCTTCCGCTTCTGAAAGAAATTTACTCAGGTCGGAATTGAATACATTTACATTTATTAGCGCACCCATACTTGCCTGAATTACCTTTGGATTATATATATCCACACAATCAGGTGAACAGATTATATTCTTTATTCCAAACCATCCGGCCGCTCTTATTATTGTGCCCAGATTTCCGGGATCCTGTACAAAATCGAGGGCAATACTGATATGTTTGAATACCTCACTGATCTTCATTTCCTTATCGGGCATTGCTAATACAGCCAGGGCATTATGAGGCGTCTTTAATGTGCTGATCTGTCTGAGGTCATCAAATGTAACAGCCTCAATTTCAGAGGCTGCGATTTTCAATGAGGCTGGCAATGAACTTATGAATTCGGGTTTTGCATATACTGTTTGTACCTGTATTCCCGCTGCCAGAAATTCCCTGACAAGTTTATCTCCTTCAATTATATAAAGATTTTCCTCCTCACGCACCTTTTTTTTCTGAAGAGAAATGAGAAATTTTATTTTATTCTTACTGATCATATTTTGCCAAATGTCATTTATTTTTGATGATGCCTGTGAGGGACCAAAGTTACGCGAATTATTATTAATATATTTGCGTTGCACACTTACTGCCCGGTTTTGAAAATTATCCGATTAAATAAAGTTAAATGTCTTATAAGCAAATTCCTCATATTAGCAGGTCTGCTGCTTGCTTTGTATTCATGTAACCCGACAAAATATGTTCCTGAAGGTGAAAGTCTTCTCAATGAAAATCATATTATTATAAATAAGGAGGGGATAAAAAAAGCTGATCTCCTTCCATATATAAAGCAACAGCCGAACAAACGTATATTCAATACCCGTTTTCATCTTGGATTGTATAATCTATCAAATATTGAAAAGGAAAAATGGTTTCACAAGTGGCTCAGGGAGATAGGCGAAGAGCCGGTAATTTTTGATCCTTATGCAACAATAAAGAGCAAGGAACAGATAAAGTCATATGTCTCATCCAAGGGATATTTTGACGGCACGGTGATGGATACAGTAGAGACGGCGAAAAAGAAGTCGAATGTTTTTTACAAGGTGGATCTGCTTCCTCCTTATACTGTAAGGAAGATTTATTATGAAATTCCTGATAGCTCACTCAGAAATCTCTTCTATTTCGACTCAACGAGCAGTTTGATCGAAAGAGGTAAACCATATGATGTTGAAGTACTTCAGGCAGAAAGAATGCGTTTCGAAAGATCTGTTAAGGATCAGGGATTCTACAATTTTTCTGCAGGCGATCATATTTTTTACAGGATCGACAGCACTGTTGGCAGACGCCAGGTTGACATTTACTATGGGGTGAAGGATTTTTCGAGGGTTGACCAGAGTGACCAGGTAGTAATCGAGCCTCACTCCAGATACCGAGTGAAAAATATTTACATATACTCGAATTTTGTTCCGAAGGAGGCACTTGAAAATGGGGTATTATATCTCAATAGTCTTGATACAACAGAATACAAGGGATATTATTTCGTTGGTAAGAAAGGTAAACCTGAAATTAAGTACGATCTGATACTTGAGGCTCTTTATCTGAGGCCGGGAGGTACTTATAATCTTTCAAATACCGAGCAGACTGAATCGCACCTTTTTTCCCTGAAGGCATTCCGCCTTGTAAACATTCATTATATCGAGCTTAATCCGGGCGGGATGTATGATGGAAGTGAGAGATTCCTTAACTGCAATATCCAGATGACCATGCTTAGCAAGCAGTCATTCAAAGTTGAACTGGAGGGCACTAATTCAAGTGGTAACATTGGAGGTGCGATTAACTTCATTTACCAGAATAAAAATCTTTTTCATGGTGCTGAAGTGCTGAGTGTCAAGTTGAAAGGCGCTTATGAAGCACTGGCACAAAAAGATACATTACTCAGTACAAGGGAATTTGGGTTTGAAACGAGTCTGAGGCTTCCGGTTTTTCTTCTTCCGCTTATAAAAACAGAAAATTTTATTAAGAAGTATAATCCGACTACCGTAATACTTGCATCATATAATTACCAGTCAATACCATTTTTCTATACTAAGATGACTGCAATAGCCTCTTTTGGTTATAACTGGAAGGCAGGTAATTATCAGGAACATTTTGTAAACCCACTCCAGCTAAACGTTGTTAAGCTGCCATATATCGATTCTTTATGGGCTGCTCAGATTGATAAGTCGTCATATCTCTCTTACAGTTATAAGAATGTTATGATTCTGGGCGGCAATTACTCCTTCATTTTCAATAATCAGAAAATACTGAATTCACGCGACTTTTGGTTTCTCAGAGTGAATGCCGAAACGGCAGGAAATATGCTTTCTGCTGTCAGTAGACTGGCGGGTGCGACAAAAGTTGATGGTTCATATATTGTTTTCGGTCAGCCATTTGCACAGTATATAAAGGCAGACATTGACCTGAGATATAATTATAAATTTAATGAAGCAGGTTCAATTGTTTACAGGGGATTTTTGGGTGTTGGCATCCCGTATGGCAACTCAAAAGCAATTCCATTTGATAAACAATATTTTGGAGGTGGTGCGAACGGAATAAGGGCCTGGCAGGTCAGATCGCTTGGACCGGGCAGCTACCAGACCCCTGACAGCACCTTTTTAAATCAGACAGCTGATATTAAAATTGAACTGAATGCTGAATACAGGTTTAAGCTGTTCTGGATTCTTGAAGGTGCACTTTTTGTAGACGCCGGAAATATCTGGACATATCACAAAGACGATAACAGACCAGGTTCCCAGTTCAATCTGAAAAGTTTCTACAATGATATGGCAGTCGGAACGGGTACCGGTTTCAGATTTGATTTCAGCTTTGTCATTGCCAGGGTAGATATAGGAATGAAGTTAAGAGATCCGATGGTTTCTTCGGGATCGAAATGGATTCCTTTCAACAGGCCTTATAATTTCAGGAATGATTTTACGGTTGTGCTCGGAATAGGCTATCCTTTCTGATTTTTTTCTTATATTGCATACCTTCTCATGCAAAGGTGCTTATGAAGTTAGACATAGAACCGCTGAAAGGCTGGTTTGGTTTTTCCCGCAGGGAGAGAAGATCTTCAGCCATTCTTCTGCTTATTATTATTGCGATACTGGCATTCAGGTCATTTTTGCCTGAAAATAAAACCACAGTAACAGAAGTCGTGGTGCCTCATATATTAATGGTCGCTGATGAGGGAGTATCAAGTGTTGAATCAGTTAATAAAAATGGTTTAACCAGTGGCCGCTCAAAATCAGCTACGACAGGAAAATCAGTATATCAGAAGAAGATTCCTATTGAACTAAATGGCGCTGATTCAGCAACTCTGGTAAGGCTCCCTGGAATTGGTCCGGTATTATCTTCCCGTATTATTAAGTTCAGAAGCCTTTTGGGCGGTTATGCCTCTGTTGATCAGTTAAAAGAGGTATATGGCTTGCCTGTGGAAACGTACAATCTGATAAAGGACAGAGTATATGCTGACACAACACTTCTGAGATTAATCCCGGTTAACAGTGCTGATTACAAAACACTTTCCCGCTTGCCTTATTTAGACAAATCAGAAGTTTCATCAATTCTGAAATACAGGGAGTTAAAGGGCAAAATAAACAGCATTTCTGATCTGATAGAAAATAAACTGATTAATTCTGAGAAAACAGAAAAGATAAGACCTTACCTTAGGTTTGATTAATAAACGTATATATGCCTGTCATTCCTCATCCGCCATCTGGCAGATGAGGAATCTCCATCTCATTTACTCGATTAAAATTATTAAAAATATGATATCACCAGGCACCAGGGTAAAAAACAGTTGATATAAAACTGCTTCATTTTATTTTGTTAAAGACTATATTTTGTTGTATATTTATTAAATCCAAAATCAACAGGCCGCAGCAAATTTAAGTTTGATAATAATCAAAAATTAAAAGCGTATGAATAAATTATTCCCTTAAATGTTTTGAAAAGACTTTTTCTATTTCTAACTTTGCGCCTCGTTTAAAAACTGAATTTTCAATTATGATTATTGTACCATTAAAAGAAGGCGAGAACATCGAAAGAGCTTTAAAGAAGTTCAAAAGGAAGTTTGAAAAGACAGGAGTGATCCGTGAACTGCGTTCACGTCAGGCCTTTATTAAGCCTTCAGTTCGCCGTAGGGAAGAAGTAAAGAAGGCTGCATACGTGCAGAAGATGCAGGAAGGCGAAGAATAGTTTGCCTGAGAGTATCTCTTTTTTTAAATATAACCGATAAGGGGTTCCTTCATGAGCCATAAGGAATCATTCTTACAGTACCTGCAAATCGAAAAGCGGTATTCAGTTCATACTATCCGGTCGTACAAAAATGATCTGGATCAGTTTTTTTTGTTTCTGGTCTCAAAGGATCTTCCTTCTGATCCGGCCCTCGTTACATCTTATGATATTAGGGCATGGATTGTCAGTATGCTCGATAGCAAAATCACAACTACGTCGGTTCACCGGAAAATTTCGTGTTTACGTGTTTTCTTCAGGTATTTAAGGAAAGAAGGCTGTATGAAGGCCGATCCGCTGGAGAAGGTTGTTCTGCCTAAGCGGAAGAAGACCCTTCCTGTATTTGTGGAAGAAGGGGCTATGGGCAAACTCCTTGACAACGATAGTTTTGGTGAAGGATTTGAAGGTGCCCGGAGCAGAACAATAGTTGAAATGCTTTACCTTACCGGGATGAGGCGTTCTGAACTGATAGGGCTGCATAACGGAGATGTTGATTTGAAGGATGGATCTGTAAAAGTAACAGGCAAGAGGAATAAGCAGAGAATAATCCCACTTGTTAATTCGTTCATTAAAAGTCTTGAAGAATACGTTAAAGAGCGAGATGCTGTTTTTGGCGGGAATTGTGAAGATTGGTTTTTTATTACAGATAAGGGGAACAAGTTGTACGGTAAATATGTTTATAATGTTGTAACACACTATCTGAGCATGGTGACAACTATTGAAAAGAAGAGTCCGCATATTCTAAGACATACATTTGCAACGCATATGCTGAACAGGGGAGCCGATCTGAATTCGATAAAGGAATTACTCGGACATGCCAATTTATCAGCAACACAGGTTTATACTCACAATACTTTTGAAAAGCTTAAGAAAATATATAAACAGGCTCATCCAAGGGCTTAATTACTAATCAATAATAAGGAGAAACTACCATGAACATTCAGATTCATTCAGTGCGGTTCGATGCCGACAAAAAGTTAATCGACTTTGTTCAGCAGAAGCTGGAAAAACTTACCCAGTTTGAAGAGGATATTGTTAATGCCGAGGTTTATCTGAGGCTTGACAAAGATTCGGAGAGGGAGAATAAGATTAGTGAAATTAAGCTGGAGTTACCAGGTGGTCCTTTATTTGCCAAGAAGCAAACTAAGTCATTTGAGGAGTCAACCGATGAGGCAATTGATGCTCTTAAAAAGCAGATAGCCAAGCATAAGCAGAAGAAAAGAGGAGTGTGAGAAATCTATTTTCAAAAATATATTGAATTATTTTGAAAAATAAAATTTAAATTCATACATTTGCAAACCGTTTTTTGAGGGTGTATTTTGCACCTGCGGGGCGTTCTTTAAATTGCCGATGTAGCTCAGTTGGCCAGAGCAGCTGATTTGTAATCTGCAGGTCGGGGGTTCGAATCCCTTCATCGGCTCTTGAAAGATTTTGTAAATGTGTGTCTTAGGAGTAAGACTCTGTTTAATTTTGGGGAGATACCAAAGCGGCCAACTGGGGCAGACTGTAAATCTGCTGGCGAATGCCTTCGTAGGTTCGAATCCTGCTCTCCCCACAAAAAACAGATTGCAACTGTATCTTTGCTGAATTGGAAAAAGGCACAGTACTCTTTGGACGATATTAAGCGGGAGTAGCTCAGTTGGTAGAGCATTAGCCTTCCAAGCTAAGGGTCGCGGTTTCGAGTACCGTCTCCCGCTCATTTTTTGAGGCCAGAGTAGCTCAGGGGTAGAGCACTTCCTTGGTAAGGAAGGGGTCGGGGGTTCAATTCCCCCCTCCGGCTCAACAGAAGAATTGATTTGAAACAGATATAATTGACTATAGAATAAACTTAATTTAATACGCTTGGAGTTATGGCAAAAGAAAAATTTGATAGGTCGAAACCGCACGTGAATGTTGGTACAATTGGTCACGTAGACCATGGTAAGACCACACTAACGGCAGCGATCACTATGGTCCTTGCCAAAAAGGGTCTCTCTGCAATCAGGGATTTTGACTCAATTGATAATGCACCTGAAGAAAAGGAAAGGGGTATTACCATTAACACTGCTCACGTTGAATACCAGACGGCAAAACGCCACTATGCGCACGTTGACTGCCCGGGCCACGCTGACTATATCAAAAATATGGTTACAGGTGCCGCTCAGATGGACGGTGCTATCCTGGTTGTAGCTGCTGATGACGGCCCTATGCCTCAGACACGTGAACATATTCTGCTTGCTCATCAGGTAAACGTACCTACTGTGCTTGTGTTTATGAATAAGGTTGATATGGTTGACGATCTTGAACTGCTCGATCTCGTTGAGATGGAAGTTCGTGATCTTCTTAACTTCTATAAATTTGATGGAGACAACGCTCCTGTTATCCGTGGATCTGCACTGGGTGCAATGAACGGTGAAGCGAAGTGGGAAGACAAAGTGATGGAACTGATGGATGCAGTTGATTCATTTATTCCGATTCCTCCACGTGAGAATGAGAAGCCATTCCTTATGCCTGTTGAAGACGTATTTTCAATCACCGGTCGCGGAACAGTGGCAACTGGCCGTATCGAAACAGGTGTTGTTAATACAGGCGACGAACTTGAACTTATCGGACTCGGAGCAACTAAACGTAAATCAGTATGTACCGGAGTTGAGATGTTCCGCAAGATTCTCGACAGAGGTGAAGCTGGTGATAACGTAGGTCTGCTTCTTCGTGGTGTTGATAAGAATGAAATAAAAAGAGGTATGGTTCTTGCTAAACCAGGTTCTATTACCCCCCACACCAAGCTAAAGGCTGAGGTTTATGTTCTGAAAAAAGAAGAAGGTGGACGTCATACTCCATTCCATAACAAATACCGTCCTCAGTTCTATGTAAGAACTCTTGACATTACAGGTGAGATAACTCTACCTGAAGGAACAGAAATGGTAATGCCGGGTGATAATGTTACAATAACTGTTGATCTTATCTATCCTGTTGCTATCAATGTCGGTCTTCGTTTCGCTATCCGTGAAGGTGGCAGAACAGTTGGTGCCGGACAGGTGACACAGATTTTGGAATAAAAGGTTTTGGATATACGTTTTTGTGCAGGGAACGGTAGCGACCATTCCCTGCAACAAAAACAATATACGGGTGTAGCTCAGTTGGTAGAGCACTGGTCTCCAAAACCAGGTGTCGGGAGTTCGAGTCTCTCCTCCCGTGCAATTTATTATTAGTAATATGAATATAAAAGGATATTTTCAGGAATCATACACAGAGCTAGTTCACAAGGTTACCTGGCCTACCTGGAGTGAATTGCAGAACAGTGCTGTGTTGGTAATGGTTACTACTCTTATTATAGCACTTGTAGTTGCCGGAATTGACTTCATTTTCAGCAGAGGAATGGAATTCATTTACAGTTTGTTATACTAAACAGGAGAAGATTCCAATGAGTGAGAATGTTAAGAAATGGTATGTGCTCCGTGCTATCGGAGGAAAAGAAAAAAAGGTTAAAGAGTATATCGATAGCGAAGTGGCACGTCTTAAACTTGAGGATTCTGTCTCACAGGTTTTAATACCCACCGAAAAGGTATACCAGATCAGAGCAGGTAAAAAAATAAGCAAGGAGAGAACTTTCTTTCCGGGCTATGTGCTTGTAGAGGCTGTACTTGCAGGTGAAATTCCTCATTTACTCAGGAATGTTCCTAATGTTATTGGTTTCCTGGGATCAAAGGATGGGGAACCGGTTCCTTTGAGAAAGGCGGAGATTAACAGAATACTTGGAAAAGTTGATGAGCTGAATGCCAGCGATGAAGAACTTAATGTACCATTCTTCGTGGGTGAATCAGTTAAAGTGATAGATGGCCCTTTCAATAGTTTTACAGGAATTATTGAAGAGGTAAACGATGAAAAGAAAAAGCTTAAGGTAATGGTTAAGATTTTCGGAAGAAAAACACCACTCGAGCTTAGTTTCATGCAGGTTGAAAAAGAGAATTAACAGAAGATATTGATAGTTGTAATATTCATAATGCTTCCTGAATAGCTATCAAGGTCTCGCAATTAAATACGCAAATTTAAAATTATGGCAAAAGAAGTTGCTGGACTTATCAAGTTACAGATTCGTGGCGGAGGCGCTAATCCATCACCACCTGTTGGACCTGCTTTAGGTTCGAAAGGTGTGAACATAATGGATTTCTGTAAGCAATTTAATGCGAGGACTCAGGACAAAGCTGGAAAAGTAATACCGGTTGTAATAACTGTGTTTGCTGACAAAACATTCGAATTTGTTACAAAAACACCACCGGTTGCCGTACAGCTTCTTGAAATTTCTAAATCAAAGAAGGGTTCAAAAGAACCTAACAGAGATAAAGTTGCTTCATTATCCTGGGCTCAGGTAAAAACAATTGCTGAAGAGAAGATGGAGGACTTAAACTGTTTTACAGTCGAGTCCGCTATGCGAATGGTAGCTGGTACAGCCAGAAGTATGGGAATCACCATAAAAGGAGAATTCCCGGTAAAATAATTAATTAGGAGAAAAAATGACTAAACTTACCAAAAACCAGAAGTTTGCTCTTGAAAAACTCGATAAGGACAAACTTTATACATTGAAAGAAGCTTCTTCTTTGGTTAAGGAAATGACTAAAACCAAATTCGACGCTTCAATCGATTTAGATGTAAGGTTAGGTATAGATCCGAGAAAATCCAATCAAATGGTTCGCGGCGTTGTTTCACTTCCTCACGGAACAGGTAAAGAGACACGTGTACTCGTGCTCTGCACCCCCGATAAGGAAGCAGAAGCAAAAGAAGCCGGAGCCGATTTCGTTGGTCTTGACGACTTTGTCGAAAAGATCAAAGCAGGTTGGACTGATATGGATGTTATTATAACCATGCCATCTGTTATGGGAAAGGTCGGTCAGTTAGGTCGAATCCTCGGTCCTCGCGGACTGATGCCGAACCCAAAAAGTGGAACTGTTACCATGGAAATTGGTAAGGCTGTTAAAGAAGTGAAGCAGGGTAAGATTGATTTCAAAGTTGACAAATCAGGAATCATTCATGCCTCTATTGGAAAAGTCTCATTCGAACCACAAAAGATCGTCGAGAATGCGAAGGAGTTTATCTCTATTGTAAACAAACTTAAACCGGCAGCTGCAAAAGGTACCTACATCCGTAGCGTATTTATTTCCAGCACAATGAGTCCGGGTGTTAAGATTGATCCGAAAGGTCTTGATGATTAATTTGTAAGTAAAAATTGAAAGAAAATGAGACGGGAAGAAAAAAATGCTATCATAGACAGCCTTGCTGAGAAACTTAAGGAGTACAGCCACTTTTATCTGACTGATACTGCTCAGCTTAATGCCGCTGATACAAGTGACCTCAGAAGAAAGTGTTTTCAAAACGATATCATACTGATGGTCGTTAAAAACACTCTCCTCCAGAGAGCACTCGAGCAGTCTAATGGAAACTTTGAAGAACTATATCCGGTTCTTAAAGGTACTACGTCCATCATGTTTACACAATCCGGAAATGTTCCTGCAAAACTTATCAAGGAATTCCGTAGAAAACATGATAAACCTGTGCTTAAAGGTGCATACGTTCAGGAATCAGTTTACGTGGGAGATAATCAGCTCGATGCTCTTATCTCAGTTAAAACCAAGTTCGAACTGATTGGTGATATCATCATGTTGCTGCAATCACCAGCCAAAAACGTTATTGGTGCCCTCCAGTCAGGTGGAACTAAAATTCACGGTGTCCTGGAAACACTGTCAAAAAGAGAAGAATAATTAAACTATAATCAAATTAAAAATCGATAAAAAATGGCAGATCTTAAGAAATTTGCGGAAGAACTGGTTAACTTATCTGTTAAAGAGGTAAACGAACTGGCTAAAATACTTAAAGACGAGTATGGCATTGAGCCTGCTGCTGCAGCCGTTGTTGCTGCACCTGCAGCTGGTAACGATGCTCCTGTAGTAGAAGAGAAATCAAAATTTGACGTGATCCTCAAAAACGCAGGCGGTCAGAAACTACAGATTGTGAAACTGGTTAAAGATATTACCGGTCTTGGGCTGAAAGAAGCTAAAGCAGTAGTTGATGCTGCTCCTTCTGCAGTTAAAGAAGGTGTGTCAAAAGAAGAAGCTGAAGCTATTAAAGGTCAATTAGTAGAAGCAGGAGCTGAAGTTGAACTTAAATAAGTTATACCTGATTACCGGGTTATAGGTTTAGTCCCGAGTTTTCGGGACTAAGCCTTTTTGTTCTTTAAATAATAAGTTCACTTAATCTTTTAATAAATGTCCTCAAAAAATACCGAAAGAATAAGTTTCGCATCCAGAAAAAATCAGCTCGAATACCCTGATTTTCTGGATATTCAGTTGAAATCATTCGGTGAGTTCTTTCAGCTTGGAACTACTCCCGAAAACAGGAAAAGAGAAGGACTTTTCAAGGTCTTTACAGAAAATTTCCCGATAACTGATACAAGGAACAATTTCGTTCTTGAGTTTCTGGATTATTACATTGACCCTCCACGATATACCATCGAAGAGTGTATCGAACGCGGACTAACTTTCAGCGTTCCTTTAAAAGCAAAACTAAAACTTTATTGTACCGATCCTGAACATGAGGATTTCGATACAGTTATCCAGGATGTCTATCTTGGAACAGTTCCCTATATGACCGACCGTGCAACTTTTGTTGTTAACGGCGCCGAGAGAGTAGTTGTTTCACAGCTTCACAGATCGCCTGGCGTTTTCTTCGGTCAGAGTGTACATGCTAACGGTACCAAACTCTATTCAGCCAGAATCATTCCATTCAAAGGTTCTTGGATAGAATTTGCTACTGATATTAACAATGTCATGTATGCATATATCGACAGAAAGAAAAAACTGCCGGTAACAACTCTCCTCAGAGCTATCGGTTTCGAAAGCGATAAGGAAATCCTCGAAATCTTCAACCTCGCTGAAGAACATAAGGTATCTAAAACTAATATCAAAAAACTCGTCGGACGTAAACTGGCTGCCAGGGTACTGAAAACATGGGTTGAAGACTTTGTTGATGAGGATACCGGTGAGGTAGTATCAATTGAAAGAAATGAAGTAATCCTCGACAGGGAAACCGTTATTGAACCGGAACATGTCGATATGATAGTTGACTCAGGAGCAAAGGCAATACTGCTTCATAAGGATGATTCAACATTATCAGATTACGCAATCATATATAACACACTTCAGAAAGATCCCTGTAACTCTGAAAAAGAGGCCGTTATCTATATTTACCGTCAGCTCAGAAACGCCGAACCACCCGATGAGGCTACTGCTCGTGACGTAATTGATAAACTCTTTTTCTCAGACAAGAGATATGACCTTGGAGAAGTAGGCCGTTACAGAATAAATAAAAAACTGGGTCTTAACACTGAGATGAATGTTAAGATTCTTACACGTGAAGATATTATCAAAATCATCGGTTACCTGATCGAACTTATCAACTCAAAAACCGATATAGATGATATTGACCACCTTAGTAACAGAAGGGTGCGAACAGTAGGCGAACAGCTTTATGCTCAGTTCGGAGTTGGTCTTGCACGTATGGCAAGAACAATCCGTGAAAGAATGAACGTAAGGGATAACGAGGTTTTCACCCCGGTTGATCTTATAAATTCAAAAACTCTTTCATCGGTTATCAACTCTTTCTTCGGTACAAACCAGCTGTCGCAGTTCATGGATCAGACCAACCCTCTGGCCGAAATGACTCACAAACGCCGTTTGTCAGCCCTCGGACCCGGTGGTCTTTCACGTGAGAGAGCAGGTTTTGAGGTAAGGGACGTTCACTATACTCACTACGGACGACTCTGCCCGATTGAAACTCCTGAAGGTCCGAACATCGGTCTTATATCCTCGCTTTGCGTGTTTGCCAAAATTAATAGCCTTGGTTTTATCGAAACTCCTTACCTGAAAGTCAAAGATGCTCAGGTTGATTTCGGTGAAGATGGTATCGTTTGGCTCAGCGCTGAAGAGGAAGAAGAAAAAATGATTGCTCAGGCTAATGCTCCTCTTCTCAAAGACGGACATTTTGAAAATGCAAGGGCAAAATGCAGATACGAAGCTGATTATCCATTTGAGGAAGTTGGAAAAGTTGACCTTATGGACGTTGCTCCAAACCAGATTGCCTCAATAGCTGCTTCACTTATTCCATTCCTCGAACATGATGACGCCAACAGGGCACTCATGGGTTCGAACATGATGCGCCAGGCTGTACCTCTTATAAGCCCTGAAGCTCCGATTGTGGGAACAGGTCTTGAAGGTCAGGTTATCAGAGACAGTCGTATTCTTTACGTTGCTGAAGGTGACGGAGTTGTTGAATTTGTTGATTCAAATGAAATAGTTGTCAGATATACACGCACCGACGAGGAAAAATTCGTCAGTTTTGATGATGACATCAGACGTTATACTCTCCCAAAGTACAGGAAGACAAACCAGAACACATGTATCAACCTTATTCCCGTTGTAAGGAAAGGTGAGAAAGTAACTAAAGGCCAGGTTCTTACCGAAGGCTATGGAACAAAACATGGTGAACTGGCTCTCGGCCGTAACCTCAAAGTGGCATTCATGCCATGGAAAGGGTACAACTTTGAGGATGCTATCGTTATTTCTGAGAAAGTTGTTCAGGAAGACTATTTCACATCTGTTCATATTGATGAGTATCAGCTTGAAGTGCGCGATACAAAACGTGGTCTTGAAGAACTTACATCTGACATTCCAAACGTAAGCGAGGAAGCTACTAAGAACCTCGACGAAAACGGGCTTATCAGAATCGGAGCTCATATCAGACCTGGCGACATTCTTATCGGTAAAATCACTCCTAAAGGTGAATCAGATCCTTCTCCTGAAGAAAAACTTCTTCGCGCAATCTTCGGCGACAAAGCCGGTGATGTGAAAGATGCTTCTCTCAAGGCAGGTCCTTCACTCGAAGGTGTTGTTATCGACAAGAAACTCTTCACCAGAGCCATCAAAGACAGAAAAGCTAAAGCTGTTGAAAAACCAATTCTCGATAAAATTGAAAGCGATTTCAACAGAAGTGCTGATGAACTTAAAGCCCGACTGGTTGACAAACTTTTCATCCTTGTCAACGGAAAGACTTCACAGGGTGTCAAAGATTATCTGAATGTTGACGTTATTCCTAAAGGAAGTAAGTTCACTCTTAAGCAGCTTCAGGAAGTTGATTTCCTCAATGCTAATCCTAACAAGTGGACTACCGATAAGAAGAAAAACGACAGCATAAAACAACTGCTCCATAACTATATTCTTAAATATAAGGAGATTGACGGTGTTTATAAGCGCAAGAAATATAATATTACAATCGGTGATGAGTTGCCAGCAGGTATCGTGCGCCTCGCAAAAGTTTACATTGCGAAGAAACGTAAGGTAAAAGTTGGTGATAAAATGGCAGGCCGGCATGGTAACAAAGGTATCGTTGCCAGAATAGTACGTGCTGAAGATATGCCATTCCTTGAGGATGGTACACCGGTTGATATCGTTCTTAACCCTCTGGGTGTTCCTTCAAGGATGAACCTCGGACAGATTTACGAGACTGTTCTTGGCTGGGCAGGACTGAAGCTTGGTCTTACCTTTTCAACTCCTATTTTCGATGGGGCTACACTTACTCAGATAAATGAATATACTGAAAAAGCTAAACTTCCCAGGTATGGTAAGACTTACCTCTACGATGGCGGAACGGGCGAAAGATTCGACCAGCCTGCTACAGTAGGAGTTATCTACATGCTTAAACTTGGCCATATGGTTGATGATAAGATGCATGCCCGTTCAATCGGACCATACTCTCTCATTACCCAGCAGCCGCTTGGTGGTAAAGCTCAGTTTGGAGGCCAGCGTTTTGGTGAAATGGAAGTTTGGGCGCTCGAAGCATTTGGTGCTGCCCATATACTTCAGGAAATACTCACAATAAAGTCAGACGATGTTGTTGGCCGTGCCAAAGCATATGAGGCTATCGTGAAGGGCGAACCGATGCCGCTGCCAGGTATTCCCGAATCACTGAACGTTCTGTTACACGAACTGAGAGGTCTGGGACTTAGCGTAATACTTGATTAAGTATTTCGCAAAGTTTTCAATTTTTAGTTTTAGAATTAAAAAACATTCAGAATATGTCATTCAGAAGAGATAACAAAACAAAGACCAGTTACTCAAAAATCTCGATAGGCCTGGCTTCTCCGGAAGAGATCCTTGATCGTTCAAGCGGCGAAGTCCTTAAGCCCGAGACAATAAATTACCGTACATATAAGCCTGAACGCGACGGATTATTCTGCGAAAGAATATTCGGTCCGGTGAAAGATTATGAGTGCCATTGCGGTAAATACAAGAGAATCCGTTACAAGGGAATAGTGTGCGACCGTTGCGGTGTTGAAGTAACTGAAAAGAAAGTAAGACGCGAAAGAATGGGACATATATCACTGGTTGTTCCGGTGGCTCATATATGGTATTTCCGTTCACTTCCAAACAAAATAGGCTATCTGCTCGGACTTCCGACAAAGAAACTTGATTCAATAATTTATTACGAAAGATACGTTGTTATCAATCCCGGTGTTAAAGCCGTTGATGGTGTCAAGTATCTCGATTTCCTGACAGAAGAGGAATATCTTGAGATAACAGAATCTCTGCCAAAGGAAAACCAGCATCTCGAAGAAAATCATCCCGATAAGTTCGTTGCTGATATGGGAGCAGAGGCTCTTTATAAGCTCCTCGCCCGTATTGACCTCGATGAGATGTCATATTCACTTCGTCACAGGGCTAATACCGAAACATCACAGCAGCGTAAAAATGAGGCGCTTAAACGTCTTCAGGTTGTTGAAGCCTTCAGGGATTCAAAACATGTGAACAAACCTGAGTGGATGATTATTAAAGTGGTTCCTGTTATTCCACCGGAACTCAGACCACTCGTTCCTCTCGATGGCGGACGTTTCGCTACAAGCGACCTTAACGACCTCTACAGAAGGGTGATTATCAGAAACAACCGTCTGAAAAGACTTATCGAGATCAAAGCACCTGAGGTTATTCTCCGTAACGAGAAACGTATGCTTCAGGAAGCCGTTGACTCACTGTTTGATAACTCAAGAAAAGCCAATGCCGTAAAAACAGACGCGAACCGTCCTCTCAAGTCGCTCAGCGACTCTCTGAAAGGAAAACAGGGTCGTTTCCGTCAGAACCTGCTTGGTAAAAGGGTTGACTATTCAGCTCGTTCTGTAATCGTCGTTGGTCCTGAACTGGCTCTTCACGAGTGCGGTCTGCCAAAAGACATGGCTGCTGAACTTTACAAGCCATTCATAATAAGGAAACTTATTGAAAGAGGTATTGTGAAGACTGTAAAATCAGCCAAGAAGATCGTTGACAGGAAAGATCCTGTTGTATGGGACATCCTCGAGAACGTTCTTAAAGGTCACCCTGTTCTTCTTAACCGTGCACCAACTCTTCACCGGCTTGGTATACAGGCTTTCCAGCCGAAACTTATAGAAGGAAAAGCTATCCAGCTTCACCCGCTCGTATGTACAGCTTTCAACGCTGACTTCGACGGTGACCAGATGGCTGTTCACCTTCCACTAGGAAACGGTGCAGTACTTGAAGCTCAGATGCTTATGCTGGCATCACATAACATTCTTAACCCAGCTAACGGAGCACCTATTACCGTTCCTTCACAGGACATGGTTCTTGGTCTATATTATATTACCAAAGGAAGAAAGAGTACCGAAACTGAGAAGGTCAGGGGAGAAGGACTCATTTTCTACTCACCACAGGAGGTAAATATTGCTTACAATGAAGGTCAGATTGACCTTCATGCACATATTAAGGTAAAAGCAAACGACAGAGTTGATGGTGAGTTTGTAAATCACCTGATCGAAACAACAGTCGGACGCGTTATTTTTAACCAGTTCGTTCCCCGTGAAGTCGGTTACATCAATGAGATTCTGACAAAGAAATCACTCAGAGATATTATCGGCAGGGTTCTCAAGCTTGCCGGAACAGCAAAAACTGCTGATTTCCTTGATGCTATCAAGAACCTCGGATTCTATTCAGCTTTCAAAGGCGGACTGTCATTCAACCTTGATGATGTTATTATTCCCGAAGAAAAACAAAAATTTGTTAATGAGGGATATGAGCAGGTTGAAGAGGTTCTCTCGAACTACAGCATGGGATTCATTACCAATAACGAACGTTATAATCAGATAATTGACATCTGGACACACGTAAATGCAAGGCTTACCCAGACACTGATGAAACAGCTGTCAACAGATAAGCAGGGATTTAACTCTGTTTATATGATGCTTGACTCAGGTGCGAGGGGCTCAAAAGAGCAGATACGTCAGCTATCAGGTATGAGGGGTCTTATGGCCAAGCCACAGAAATCAGGAGCTTCTGGTTCTGAGATCATTGAAAACCCGATCCTTTCGAACTTTAAAGAAGGTCTGTCAGTTCTTGAGTACTTCATATCAACTCACGGTGCACGTAAAGGTCTTGCCGATACAGCTCTTAAAACAGCTGATGCCGGTTATCTTACACGTCGTCTGGTTGACGTTTCTCAGGATGTTATTATTAATGAAGAAGACTGCGGAACACTCAGAGGCCTTGTTGCTACTGCCATCAAGAAAAACGAAGAGGTTGTTGAGTCACTCTATGAAAGAATACTCGGACGTACCACAGTACATAATGTATATCACCCGCTTACAGGTGAACTGATCGTTGACTCAGGACAGGAGCTCACCGAAGATCTCGCAAGAAAGATTGAAGATTCTCCGATCGAACAGGTCGAGATCCGTTCAGTGCTTACATGCGAATCGAAGAAGGGCGTTTGTGCAAAATGTTACGGACGAAACCTCGCAAACGGGCGTATGGTTCAGAAAGGTGAAGCAGTGGGCGTAATTGCTGCTCAGAGTATCGGTGAACCCGGTACACAGCTTACACTCCGTACATTCCACGTTGGAGGTACTGCTTCAAACATTACAACTGAATCGCGACTTATTGCACGCTATAGCGGTATTGCCGAGATTGAAGAGATAAGAACAGTTCCGAGAAAAGATGCTGAAAAAGGAGATATAGATATTGTTATCGGACGTCTCGCTGAATTAAGAATAATCGACAAGAAAACCAGTATCGCACTTACTACACATACTATTCCTTACGGTTCAAAGCTTTATATTAAGCCGGGACAGGAGATTGAAAAAGGAAAACTGATATGCGAGTGGGATCCGTTCAATGCTGTTATCATATCTGAAATGTCGGGTAAGATTGGCTATGATTTCCTTATTGAAGGTATCACTTTCCGTGAGGAGTCAGATGAGCAGACCGGGTTTAAAGAAAAAGTTATCATTGAGAGCAGGGACAAGACTAAAAACCCGGCTATCAAAATACTAACGCCAAAGGGTGAAGAACTGAGAGTTTATAACCTGCCGGTAGGGTCACACCTTGTTGTTGACACCGACAAAATGGTTGAGGCTGGTGAGGTACTTGCAAAAATACCACGTGCAGTCGGAAAATCAGGTGATATCACAGGTGGTCTTCCACGTGTTACAGAATTATTTGAAGCACGTAACCCATCTAACCCTGCTATCGTTTCAGAGATCGACGGCGAGGTTACATTCGGAAAAATAAAAAGAGGAAACAGGGAGATTTCGATCAAATCAAAAACTGAAGAGACAAAGAAATATCTTGTACCACTTTCAAAGCAGATCCTTGTTCAGGAAAATGACTATGTGAAAGCAGGTATTCCTCTTTCTGACGGAGCTATTACTCCTTCAGATATTCTGGCAATCAAAGGACCTACAAAAGTTCAGGAATATATTGTTAACGAGATTCAGGAAGTATACCGTCTGCAGGGTGTTAAGATTAACGACAAACACTTCGAGATCATTGTTCGTCAGATGATGCGCAAGGTCGAGATTGTTGACCCGGGAGATACCAAATTTCTTGAGAAACAGGTTGTTGACAAACTTGAGTTCATGGATGAGAATGACTGGATTTATGGAAAGAAAGTTATTACCGAAGGCGGCGATTCACAGACCCTCCGTCCGGGAATGATTATCTCAGCCCGTAAACTAAGGGATGATAACTCAGTTCTGAAACGTCGCGACCTTAAGGTTGTTGAAGCAAGGGATGCAATTCCTGCAACTTCAAGCCAGGTACTTCAGGGAATCACAAGGGCGGCTCTGCAGACAAACAGCTTCTTCTCAGCTGCTTCGTTCCAGGAGACTACAAAAGTTCTTAATGAGGCCGCAATACTCGGTAAGATCGACAGACTTGAAGGTCTTAAAGAAAACGTAATTGTTGGTCACCTTATACCTGCAGGAACAGGACAGCGTCAGTATAACGGCATCATAGTCGGTTCACTTGAAGAGTATGAAAGTCTTGTTGGTGCAGAACAGGAAGCTGAAGTTGAACATAAGAAATAGACTAATCGGATAAGGCAATGACAGATCCTAAAAATCAGGCACAAATAAGTATTGAACTTAATGAGGAGGTTGCCCAGGGTACATATTCAAACCTTGCGGTGATCACTCATTCTGCTTCAGAATTTGTTATCGACTTTGTGAGGATCATGCCGGGGATCCCGAAAGCACAGGTAAAATCGAGGATTATACTTACTCCTGAACATGCAAAGCGGCTTGTTGCTGCGCTTCAGGATAATATTTCCAAGTATGAATCTGTTCACGGGACGATTAAGGAAGTAAAGGGCTCAGGACCTGCCATGCCACTTAATTTTGGTGGTCCTACTGCCCAGGCATAACAATAAAAGTTAGATTTATCAGTTATTAGAAATAAACTGTTACATTACTTCCATGAAGATTTATATAATACGTAAAATTCTTGTTTTTGCAATAATAATTGCTCCCCTGGCTATCAGTTCAGACTGTCAGAAGCAGGCTAAATGCGGTTGTGAGGGAGATGTGCTCTTCTCATTTGAAAAGGAACCAGCTACTGTTTATTATAATGAGACAGGAACAAACATTACTTTTACGACGCTGAATAATCCATATTCAACTTATAATTTCTGCAATCCGGGAGAAATGTTCCCGAAATTTAAAGATTACAAGTCGGGTGATGTTCTGCTGGTTTCAGGAACATGTTTCTGGGAATGTAACTATCTGTATCAGTCAAGTAATTACTCATATACAAGTTATTATAAGGTGTATATGATAAAAGTTTCAGATGTTACCGTTAACCTATACGGTAAAAAATAGATTGTTTTTATTAAATAAATATTCGGGCCGGGGTTCTTTAACTCCGGCTCTTCTTTTTAACCTTTTCTTTATTCTTAGGGCAATTTTGTATATTTCAGAAAAATTCAAGTATGAATAAGGATGTCATATCCTTTGCCGGAGCCGGAAGGGTTGCGTCGGCCCTCTGCAGAAAGTTGCATGAGAGCGGATACAAGATAGATCTGGTAGTCTCTGAATCTGAGAAAAGCTGTCGTTCACTTGCTGAATCATGCGAAGCAAGATGGTCAACTGAACTGGTATTTCCGGCGACCAATTCAATAATCATCGTCTCAGTTCCCGACCACAGGCTTATAAGTGTACTTCATACACTTAATTGTTCTCCTGAAACAATTGTTGTTCATACTGCCGGTAGTTTCGGATTGGATATCTTTCCGGAACACATCAAACGGAAAGGAGTTTTTTATCCGCTGCAGACATTCTCTCACGAACGCAGTGTTGACTTTGTGAATCTGCCATTTCTGATTGAATCGGCTGATAATGATACATTTATTACCTTGAAAGGGCTGGCGAAATCGATGGGGTTGAAGGCGTATGCCTGTGATGCTGAGCATCGAAAGATGCTTCATGTGGCGGCTGTTTTCTCCTGCAACTTCACAAACCATATGCTGACAATCGGTAAAGAGTTATCTGAACGGGCAGGCTTTTCGTATGATATTCTTAAACCATTGATTGCTGAAACTATCTTAAAAGCTGCTGAAAACGGACCCGCTTTCTCACAGACAGGTCCGGCAGTACGAAATGATCTGAATACGATTGAAAAACATTTGAAATTATTATCTTTCTCCCCCGAATTGAAAAGTCTCTACGGAGAGATTACAAAGTCAATAGCGGACTACTATAACAAGAAGTGATTAATGGCAAATTTTAAGGAAGATCTGGTAAGGATAAAGGCATTTGTTTTCGATATCGACGGGGTGTTGTCGCTTCAGACTATAAGCCTGAATGCATTCGGAGTACCAAGCAGAACGGTCAATCTTCGTGACGGATACGCTATTCAGCTTGCAATAAAAAAAGGGTATTATATAGGAGTGATCTCAGGCAGCAGTTCAAAGGAGTATGCAAAAAGATTAAAGCTTCTTGGCGTAAAGGATATATATCTCAACAGCAAAAAGAAAATATACCATTTCAATTTATTCCTTGAAAAGAACAGTCTTAATAAATCAGATGTAATATATATGGGCGATGATATTCCTGATTTTGAAGTGATGAAGGAAGCAGGTGTTGCTGTTTGCCCTTCTGATGCTGACAGCGAGATAAAGCAGGTTGCTGCCTATATTTCAGACAAAAGAGGAGGAGAGGGCTGTGTCAGGGATATTATTGAGCAGGTATTAAGATTACACAACAACTGGATGGATTCCGAAGCATTTACCTGGTAAACTATGAAAGCATTTTTAAAACTTATAAGATGGCAGAATCTTCTAATTGTAGTTCTAACTATGACGCTGATGAGATATGCTGTTATCGCTCCGCTTCTTGGAAAGATAAAAGTTGTTTTATCTCAGGGATTTGGAGACCAGGTTAGTATGACAATGCAGTCAACGTTTTTTGACTTTCTTCTACTTGTATTTGCAACTGTGTGTATAACAGCTGCCGGTTATGTAATAAATGATTATTTCGATATCAGAACTGACCTTATAAACAAGGGAAAAGTAATTGTCAGTACAAAAATTCCCCGCAGGCAGGCCATGATGTGGCATAATGTATTCAACATTGTGGGTGTTGCTGCCGGTTTCTATATTTCCTGGAGGGCTGGCTATATCTGGCTTGGGGCGCTTTTTCTTATTGTTTCGGGACTATTGTATTTCTATTCTGCAAGTTATAAGAGGCAATTCCTTATTGGTAATATAGTTGTTGCTGTGCTTACGGCTATGGTTCCATTGCTGGTTGTTATTTATGAGTGGCCGGCTACATACAGATACTATGTTGTTAATGCTGTTTCAATGCCCGACTTCAACTTTGTTTTCTACTGGGTTGCAGGATTCGCCTTGTTTGCATTTCTGACCACTCTCACCCGTGAAATTATTAAAGATATTGAAGATTTTGAGGGGGATGTAGCGTATGGAAGAAATACAGTACCTATTGTAATCGGGATACTCTCCTCAAGGATTGTATCTGTAAGCCTTGTAATAATTACTATTGCACTGCTTTATCTTACATGGTTCTATTTCGTAAATGATTCTATCACTCTGATATATATTTCAGCTTTAATTGTTTTACCTCTTTTATATGTGGTTTACAGGGTTGTAATAAGCAAAAACAGAAAGCAGTTTCATACTGCCAGCAGCATAATGAAGGTAGTAATGCTTACAGGAATCCTTTACTCGGTCGTCGTAAAATTAATTCTAACCTTGAACCTTCTGTGATGCTACTGAGTGAGCTGATAAAGAATTACAGGATTATACTTGCCTCACAGTCTCCCCGGAGACAGGAGCTTCTCAGAGATCTTGGAATCACCTTTGATACCGTTGTTCGGGATTATGACGAGACTTATCCTGCAGCATTATCAGGGGAAGAGATTGCCAGATTTATTTCTGCAGCAAAGGCTCAATCTTTTAAAAGTGAAATATCAGATAATGAAATTGTTATTACAGCTGATACTATTGTCTGGTGTGAGAATACTGTTCTTGGAAAGCCTGTTGACAAGAATGATGCAATCAGAATGATTCGCGAGATATCAGGAAAAACACATGAAGTTATTACCGCAGTATCGCTTCTCTCCAAAAGTAAAATGACAACATTCTCCGACACCACAAAGGTGACATTTAATAAACTCGACGATGAAGAGATAGTCTACTATGTTGAACGGTTTAAACCATTCGATAAAGCCGGGGCTTACGGGATCCAGGAATGGATTGGTCTTGCAGCCTGCAGTTCCGTTGAAGGGTCATATTTCAATGTTGTAGGTTTACCGGTACAGAAACTATATATTGAACTGCAGAATTTTATTTTAAATATGTAGGGAACGGTTGCGACCGTTCCCTACAAAATCATAATTATCTATTATTTATATTTCAATAATAAAAATTGAATAAATGAGAACCAAATTGCTGACAACCTGCCTCTTATTTACTATCCTGATATCACCATCCCTGCATGCTGACGAAGGAATGTGGATTCCTCTTCTTATTGAGAAATACAATATTAAACTGATGCAGGAAAAGGGTTTTAAACTCTCTGCTGAGGATATTTACAGTGTAAATAAGGCTTGTATGAAGGACGCAGTTCTGATTTTTGGCGGTGGATGTACCGGCGAAATCATTTCGGGTGAGGGACTACTTATTACAAATCACCACTGTGGTTACGGTCAGATTCAGGAGCATTCGAGCCTTGAACATGATTATCTGAGAAATGGCTTCTGGGCAATGTCGCGGGAGGAAGAGCTCACAAATCCCGGCCTTTCTGTAACTATTCTTATAAGGATGGAAGAGGTTACAGCTCAGGTGCTTGCAGGAGTTACTGAAACAATGAGTCTGACTGACAGAGAGAGTCTTATAAGCAAAAATATTTTGGAGATACAGAAAAAAGCTGTGGAGGGAACAGGTTACAGAGCGTCTGTCAGACCATTTTATATGGGTAATCAGTATTTCCTGTTTGTTAATGAGGTATTCAGGGATGTCAGGTTTGTTGGTGCGCCCCCTTCAGCAATAGGAAAATTCGGAGGTGAAACCGACAACTGGATCTGGCCGCGCCATACAGGCGATTTTTCATTATTCAGAATCTATGCCGATAAGAATAATAATCCTGCTGATTATTCAAAAGATAATGTTCCCTATAAACCAAAATACTTTTTCCCCATTTCGCTTAAAGGTGTTAAAGAGGGTGACTTTACAATGGTATTCGGATACCCTGGTTCTACAAATGAATATGTTCCTTCCTATTATATTGATATGGTTAAAAATTATATCAATCCAAAAATAATTGAAGTAAGAACAAAAAAGATTGAAATCATGGAAGCAGCCATGAATACTGATCCTCTGATCAGAATACAGTATTCAGCGAAGAAATCAGGTATTGCCAATTCATGGAAGAAGTGGCAGGGCGAAATTCTTGGTCTAGAAAAGATGAACACTATTGCAAAGAAGCAGGAGTTTGAGTCGCGCTTTACAAAATGGGCTGAGGATGAAGTAGTTAGAAAAGGTAAATATGCATCTATACTGCCAGCATATAAAGAGCTTTATTCTTCACTAAAGGACTACACACTGGTTAACAGCTATACCAATGAAATTTTTGGAGGTGCAGAGGCTATAAGTCTTGCCAGGGGTGTCAGAGCCCTTATGGAAGTTACCGAAAAGAACGGTACTCCGGAATCTGTTTCAAAAGCAAAAGAGGATCTCCTCTCATCTTCGAAAGATTTCTTTAAAGATTATAACCAGGCTACTGATAAAAAACTTTTTGTTGCATTGATGACACTCTATGGAAATACCATTGATGCAAAGTGGATGGTACCGGAGTATATAAAATTCAGAAGTGAGTGTAAAGGCAATTTTGCTCTCGTGGCTGAGAAAATGTACACCAAATCCGTTTTCACTGATGAGGCCAGATTTAATGCATTTATAAAGGGGTTTAATAAATCCTCAGCAGCAAAAGTCAGAAAAGATCAGTTTTATCTTCTGGGAACAGGTTCGTCTGATTATCTATCAAGCAATGTAAGGGGTGAGCTGAGTCGGATAAATGCTGAAATTCAAAAGCTTAATAAAACCTATATGGCTGGGCAGATGGAATTTGATAAGGATAGAGTTTTTTATGCTGATGCGAATTCAACTCTTAGAATAGCTTATGGTAATGTAATGGGATATAAATCGAAGGACGCAGTATATTTCACTCATTATTCAACACTTAAGGGTATAATGGAGAAGGATAACCCCGAAATATTTGACTATGATGTACCTGCGAAACTAAAGGATCTTTATGCCAGAAAAGATTATGGACGCTATACTCAGGACGGAGAGGTGCCTGTATGCTTTATTGCAAATAATCATACAACCGGAGGGAATTCAGGTAGTCCGGTAATAAATGCTGAAGGACATTTAATAGGAGTTAATTTTGACAGAGCCTGGGAAGGTGTTGCAAGCGATATGGCCTTCAACCCCGATCAGAGCCGGAATATCAGTCTCGATATAAGATATGCACTCTTCATAATCGATAAATTTGCAGGTGCCGGGTATCTTCTAAATGAGATGAAGATTATTGAATAATTTGCCCCCCATCGGGGCTGTTGCAACAGTACATTTTATTTAATTGATGCCTTTGTGTTACTTTGTGCCGTACTTTGTGATCCTTTGTGGTTCAATGATTTATGTCTTACCACAAAGGTACACAAAGGTTATCGCGAAGGATAACAAAGTACTTTTTCAACACTCCACTCTCCTTTCAAAATCTTATTGTATACTTTACCTTAACTCTTGCCTCATAAACCTCAGGTTTAAACCTTTCAAGCGGGTCTATGAGCGGTGAATTGAACACAAGGAAGACTTCTTTGCCCGGTTTGATTATCCATTGAAGTCTCGACTGCCATCCGATTGTTTCGTTCTGATTCTCATATTGTGCAAAGTTGTACCATGTGAGGTTTGGACTGAAGAGGAAGTTAAGATTAAGACGATAGATCTGTGTTACGAAACTTCCGTCAGGAAGATCGACCCATTTTCTATCTGACTCCACCCCAAAATAAACCGGAACCGAAACTTTATAACCCAGCTGAATCAGCCAGTCTGTTCTTTTTCCGGAATAGAATGAGCCTACACCGATCTTTGTGGAAGCCCATAAATTCCTTCTTTTTGCAGAGGTAAGAGTGAGTGTGTGACGCCAGAAATTATAATCATCAACCGGTATTACAAAACTGCCGAAAATATTGAAATTACTGCTCAGAGACTCATAATGATACTGCGATGACAATGAAATGAGGTCGCCGCTCAGAAAGATAACATCAGCCAGATTGAAATCTATCTGTGAGGTTTGCATACCTCCATTTTTGAGATCAGAAATAAATACATATTTGACACCTGTTTTTACCTGCAATACCTTAGAGTTTTTTGGCCGGGGACCCAGCATGATACCTCCATAGAAGTCGCGTATGTTTTTTCTGGGAATGAATCCCAGACCCGGTATAAAGTTTTCGCCTATCTGTAGGTAGCCGATTCTGAAGTTAAGCAGGTCGTTAGGGTAGTTAATCTCTGTTCCGTAAGAAATATCAT
This sequence comes from Bacteroidales bacterium, assembly GCA_038207725.1. Lineage (GTDB taxonomy): Bacteria > Bacteroidota > Bacteroidia > Bacteroidales > VadinHA17 > LD21. The sequence goes on from JBBQZN010000034.1 coordinate 34,683, forward strand.
TGCCCGATAATCCGCTTGTAAATGATTTCAGACCATACAGATTGTATGTAATGTTCTTGTTGCCTGAAAACTGCGAACTGGCAAGACGAAGGTCAATTCCTGCCAGTGAGTTAGTCAAATCGGAGAAGGCATTCCCGTTTGTTCCAATAACACCTATTGACGACTGTTTTCCGATATTTCTGGTAAGCCTGCCAATAGTATAGCCCGGATTATCCCATTGATTATCGTCTTTAATATGTATCGCCCCTACATTCCAGTTCCCAACCTTACCGGTAAATTTTCCGCCATATTTTATTGGAACGGGATTTCCTCCTGCATCAAGACCGATCCTTCTGGAAAAGAAGGGTATCATCTGCGTACCCTGAGAGTTTTCCTTGTCACCGTTAATTCCGAAAGTAAAAAAGTTGGAACCGTCGAGGAAGAAGTCTCTTTTTTCAGGAAAGTAGAGGTTAAACCTTGTTAGGTTAATCTGCTTCTCATCAACTTCTGTCTGGGCAAAATCGGTATTTACAGTCAATGCTGCTTTTAATGCCGGTGTAATCTGATAAAATGCATCTATACCGCCATCAAGAACAGGTTTTGAATCTTCATTCTGTTTTTTGCTGAAGCCTCCTGTTATATATGGTATTATATCCAGTCCTATACCCTGGGTAATGTTTGTAAGTCCGGTTATCCTGCCGGCATCGGAAACTGCGAATTTATCTGCATTAAGTGTTGTGGCAGGCCAATAGGCTGTCTCCGATTTTCTTTTTATATTTCTGATCAGCTTCATTCCCCAGGTGCTGCTGCCCTTCTTAAATCCCATCGTTTTAAATGGGATTATGAGTTCAGCATCCCATCCTTCTGAAGTCAGGGTAGCTTTTCCGTCCCATAAGCCGTCCCATGATTTGTTAAAGTCTTTTCCGTTTTCATTTACCAGTGCGTCGCCTATGCTTCCTCTCGGACCGATCTGGAACCAATATCCGCTTCTGCCGTCGAGATATGTATCGAAGATGATCTGAACACGGTCGTCATCACCCAGACTGACATCGCGTGCAAGTTCCTTGGCGGTAATCTTTGCAGGATCGTCATAACAATGCATGCCAATATAAATGCTATTCTCATCGTATAAGAAATAGAATTCAGTTTTCTCAGTGGCCGGCTGACCCGGATTGGGCTCTCTCTGGAATAATTCATTGATTACTGAAGCCTTTTTCCAAACATCTTCATTAATTGATCCGTCTATTGTTGGAGCAATATTTGTGAAAACAGCATTTATCGCGGGTTGTGCAAACAGAGTGACAGATCCGATTATTAAAATGAAAATCGAAAGGATGGAACTACGCATTGTTAAAAAAATATCAGGTTTATTATCAGACAGAAAGTACTTCATTAATTACTCTGAAAAGGTCAGCTTTATTAATTGGTTTGGAAATATAACCATTACAGCCTGAGCTTATGCATTTTTCCTTCTCGCCTGACATTGCATAGGCGGTCTGGGCTATAATTTTTGTTTTAAGTCCTGATTCACGCATTTTGTTCAACACTTCAAAACCTGACATTAGCGGCATATTTATATCGAGAAGAATAAGGTCAGGCATTTTGTTTTGTATCATCTGCATTAAGACCTCGCCGTTTTCAGCGTGTAATATTTCAGCATTATATTTGCGCAGCATGAGATCAAGGTAGCGGTACGAATTGTAATCATCTTCTGCAATGATAATACTTTTTCCGTTTATCTGTGGAACAGTAAGTACATCGTGGAAAACCTGATCAATGTCCTTTTCAGCAAGAATATAGGGTATCATGAAGTAAAATGTCGTTCCGGAACCAACCTGTGATGTTAACCATATTTTGCCACCCAGTAATTCAATAATTCCTTTTGAGATGCTTAAGCCCAGGCCTGCACCTTCATGAAATTTGCTCTCTTCTACCTGACGGAATCTTTCGAAAATGATATCTGCCATTTCTTTTGAAATTCCAATTCCGGTATCTTTAACATAGATCTCAATAAACTCGTTGTTTTTTTCTGTTTTTATAGTACATCCGACATCTATTCTGCCTCTAATACTGTATTTAATAGCATTGCTTATCAGATTATCAAGTACCTGCTGTACCCTGACGCAGTCAGTAATGAATTTAATTTTTGCATATTCAGCCGGAAATTCGAAATGAAGTTCAATTTCCGGCTTCTTTAGTAGTAATCCGCTCTTTCTGAATGATTCAGTACTTGTTATTAATAAATCATGAAGACCGCATTCTGATAAATTGATGGAAAGTTGTTTTGCTTCAATTTTTGATATATCAATGATGTCATTTATTAATTGTAAAAGCCGGTCGCTTGAATTTTTAATTATGTCAATATATTGAAGTCTGGACTCTTCACTGACCCATTTCTCTCCAAGAAGTTCCGAGAATCCCATAATTGAATTCATCGGTGTGCGGATCTCGTGGCTCATGTTGGCAAGGAATATTGATTTCAGCTGATCGCTTTCTTCTGCTATAACTTTAGCCTTAATCATCTCAGACTCTGTACGTTTTCTTTTTGTTATATTTTCGCCAATACCGGCTATTCCCTCAATTTTACCGTCAGCATCTCTCAGTACAGTGCAATTAAATGAAGCTACTATTTTTGATCCGTCTTTAATAATAAGCTCTGATTCGATATTTAAAGCACTTTGATCACCTTGCAGAGCGCGAATAAACTGTTTTCCAAGTTCCTCCTTTGATTCTTCAGATACAAAAGTATCAAGAAAGTTTTTTTCAGATATTTCTTCAATTTTGAAGCCGGAGGCCTCCAAAAGAGCGTTATTGCAGTACACTATTTTTCCTTCAGTATCGATAATGGCAGAAAAAAGAAAAGTGTTTTTCAGCAACTCGGAAAATCGTCTCTCTGATTCCATTAATTTAATAGTAGCATTTCTGTTTTGCCAGTTTTTAAACTGTCTGAAAATCAGTGTGCCAAGTAATAAAGTTGCAGCAGGATATATTCCCAAAACAGGTAATGCTATTGTTTTAAAAGTGTTAAGTCTTTGTCCCTCAGGGAGTAGCATTGTGCAGCTAAGCATTACAATATGTACTAAAACTCCCATTAGTATCAGTTCGAGCTGGTAGTGTTTACTCTGTCTGAGGGGACGAAACCTGCTCCATAGAAGTCCTATCGTACCTGAAGATATAATTACTGCTAACCCCATCCAAACGCCACCACCCCCCTGGTTCAATCTGAACAGGCTTAAAAGAATCATTGCTATCGTGGTAGGCAGTTTTCCAAAGAACAATCCTGATACTGACAGCACGACAGAGCGCGTGTCGAATACAAGTCCGGGGACTAATATCCAAGGGGTAAGCATCAGAACAAGCCCGATAAGAGCAATTATAAAACCGGTAAGAACTTTGTAAAGATTGTTTTTTGGCTCGCCATTTTTGTTCCACCAAAATTCATACACATAACTCAAAGCCAGCAGAATCGCCGCATTCTGGAGCAGTCCAACTAAAATTGAATCTTTCATATATATTGTTTTCAGATATAAAGCCAAATAAGCCCTTACATTTGCTCACTTATGTATTTGCTTGAAACCGGAGGCAATTTAAGAAAATACGTAATACATGTGTTAATCAAACTGTATAAAGATGATTTATTGTCTGAACCACTTCTTAACAGGAAAGGGAAATAGTTCAGGTGTCAGGCTCTTGTATTTTTTGTATTCATCACCAAACACACTTTCCATTTCCCTGTATTCACTTTTTATGTTTATTTTGAATAAGGCATAACCCAGTATGCTGATTATCAGTATTAGCCATGAATTAAGCAAAAGGGCAATCCCAGGTAATAGAAATAAAATGAATGCTGCATACAATGGATTCTTACAAAGTGAGTAGGCTCCGGTGGTGATAAGCTTCATTTCGTTTATACCTTTCAGAAGAAGAGGAAGCGTTGAAAAGTAAAGCAGGAGTCCTGTTAAAACAAGAACTGCTCCAATAATGACCATAATTCCGTGATCGCCGGCGCATATCGCGAATGTTAATTTATATTTCAATGAGAAATAGATTGATATTGCAAGTAATGGTATCACCGGTACCCCGATTTTCGGTCCTATTCCCAGGTAATTTAGTTTGTTCATGTTTTTTATTAGGGTTTAATAGTTTTGTTTTTTAAGATAAATTCCACCTGGTGTTGAGTTCCGTGAAGCGGGGGTAAAAATCCTTTATAAGTAATATATGGGTTGAATGACTTAATTCTCAAAATCCGGTATAATTAACTGTTTACTTATTTAGAACTAATGTAAATTACGTCCAAGTATGAAAATATTGCAAATTTTCGTGTCACAAAATGACACTTTTTGACATGGAGCAATATAGATGAAATTATGAACAATGTGACAGACATTTTACAACGTGTATTTTTAAGGGAACGACAAATACGAATAAGCCAATTTAAAAAAGAAAGGAGGAATAAAATGTTTCATTATTCCCATTAATACCTTCTTTTTCCCTATCAATTCAGAAAACCTGGAGCAGGAAGAGAAACTTCCCTAACTCAAGAACTCTGAAACTACAGGCAAACCAGATCTTACCGCTGAAAACCTACCTGGAAGAAACACGCCGGGACCTACTTGAAAAACGGAACCTTCAATCTCCGTACCTCTTCCCGTCGAAGAAATCCAGTGACATGATCTGTAAGATAGTTGAAGCAGCAAAGAGAATCCACACTGAAATTAAAGACAGCCGCCAAATCCGCGCAAGTGTAATAATGAACTGGCTCAAGACAAACAATATCAGGCAGGTTCAATACATGGCCGGGCATAAGAGCATCCGGAGCATCGAGAGTTACCGGAGAGAGGATCTGACGGACCTGACAAAGCAACTGGAACTGTTCCATCAGCTTAGATGAAAATGGAGGTCGCAAATTGCGTCCTCAAAACTTATATCACAAATTGTGATATCCAATAAAACATAAAATCAGGCAAATACAAACTTGATATCGCAAAATGCGACATCAAGATTAAATAAGTAAATTTACAAACGTCAAACACAAAGCAAATGGCAAAAGGGAGCAATCGACTGGCAGTACCTGATGAAATTATTACAAGCAAGATTTATCTGATTAGGGATAAGAAAGTGATGCTGGATGAAGATCTGGCAGAACTTTATGTTCAGTAACCCGGAACTGGCCACGGTCTACATGGAAGGTATCCGTGCAGAAAAGCCCCGTTATGTGCGGGACCAGCTTATTCTTTTAAAGCAAACCATAGAGAGTACCGATACGCAAACAATCGACAGTACTTTGCAATACTGCCTCCAGATGAAGGTGTTTAGCGCTAATGACTTTAAATCAGTGGCGGCCGGTCTTGTGCAAAAGGAAACATGGGATAAATCCACCACATTCACTACACCGGTAAATCCATTGAACGGTCAAAGCTCAAGCGCAGCCAATTGCCAGCCGATGCAAAGTTCCATTATCGACTATGATCAATTAATGCAAAGTAAAAACTAATCATGGAAAAGAAACAAATCATAAATAACTATTGCCGGCAGTTCAAAATGAGTGGAATGCTGGCATGTCTCGATCAGGCACTCAGAGAAGCGGAAACGGGATCTGTGAGCTACCTGGACTTTACAATCAGACTACTGGAATCGGAAGCATTGCACCGCGAAAAAAAAGATGCTGAAAAACGCCTTAAAACAGCCCGCCTACCACGTGCAAACGATTTAAACCTGTATGACTATACTTTTGATAATGGATTGCCTAAATCGCGTATGACTCAACTTCGGGAGCTTGATTGGCTCGACCAGATTTACAACATAATACTAATGGGCCCTTCCGGTACAGGAAAATCATACATTGCTGCAGGTCTTTGTGCCGATGCTGTGCAAAAAGGGTACAATGCCTATTTTCGTACCATGGATGATATTATCAGTATGCTCAAAATGAAAGACTTTACTCAATCTGCAAAGGCTGATTAT
>JBBQZN010000035.1:0-40564 GCA_038207725.1 Bacteroidales bacterium
TACTATAAAATAAATCTAATCCTTCGGTAGTGCTAATCCACCTCCAAAGGAGGTTTAGTTCAACACTCATCAAAGTAGATGTATAGTCACCATTGTTGTGCTCAATATATCAAAGATACAAACTGAAAGCAATTCACAACCCAATCCACCATGCTGAATAAAGATATTTTGTTGTGCTCAATATATCAAAGATACAAACTGAAAGCAATTCACAACATTAGAGGGTTTCGTTAACTCATTGAATTTGTTGTGCTCAATATATCAAAGATACAAACTGAAAGCAATTCACAACTGAATATACTGCTCGGCCCCATCGCCGGCGGTTGTGCTCAATATATCAAAGATACAAACTGAAAGCAATTCACAACAGGTTAGTGCAATTGATTAAACATTTTGCTGTTGTGCTCAATATATCAAAGATACAAACTGAAAGCAATTCACAACTTGTGAGGGTAAGGTATTCGCCGATGGCGGGTTGTGCTCAATATATCAAAGATACAAACTGAAAGCAATTCACAACTGTCCGAAGAGTTCGCCACATACGAGGAAGGTTGTGCTCAATATATCAAAGATACAAACTGAAAGCAATTCACAACCGGAAGGAAGAGGGAGGAAGATCGCAATAAGTTGTGCTCAATATATCAAAGATACAAACTGAAAGCAATTCACAACGCTTGGCCTGGACGCCTGCGCAGCGCCAACGTTGTGCTCAATATATCAAAGATACAAACTGAAAGCAATTCACAACTGTACTGTTGTCGGTTCTTGTAATTAGTCAGTTGTGCTCAATATATCAAAGATACAAACTGAAAGCAATTCACAACGAATAGATTAATCTGGAATGAATGGGAAACGTTGTGCTCAATATATCAAAGATACAAACTGAAAGCAATTCACAACATCAATGGCATGATTAAAAATTGCCCTGATGGTTGTGCTCAATATATCAAAGATACAAACTGAAAGCAATTCACAACAGGATTTTTGATAATACTCCTGAAGTAAAAGTTGTGCTCAATATATCAAAGATACAAACTGAAAGCAATTCACAACCCTACATGGACGTTCCGCTTTTTGTGATCGTTGTGCTCAATATATCAAAGATACAAACTGAAAGCAATTCACAACTATTTGATTGGGGACTGGATTGATATGATGGTTGTGCTCAATATATCAAAGATACAAACTGAAAGCAATTCACAACTGATACGTGCCCGGTATGAATTAATAAAAGGTTGTGCTCAATATATCAAAGATACAAACTGAAAGCAATTCACAACTTTCCGACTGAGCATAATCCCTCACATGCTTTTGTGCTCAATATATCAAAGATACAAACTGAAAGCAATTCACAACATGTACCATTTGGTCCCTATCATGGCCGTTGTTGTGCTCAATATATCAAAGATACAAACTGAAAGCAATTCACAACTGTCTCTTCCCGACGTGGTAATGATAACGAGTTGTGCTCAATATATCAAAGATACAAACTGAAAGCAATTCACAACGCTCATAAGTGCTATATATGGACAAAAGTTGTTGTGCTCAATATATCAAAGATACAAACTGAAAGCAATTCAGCACGACTATCTTGCCAAAGTTATAGGCGTGCTATTCCGATGCTTTTATTGTCCTTTTAATTTTTTAACCAGCCAGTTATTCAGTGCCTCATTCTGCTCAGGGAAGGTCCAGTGACCCGTCTCAAGATAGAGATATAGCTCTTTTTGTGCTTTGATGACATTGTAAGCCGAGTACATCGAAGTGGGAGGACATGTTAGATCATTAAAGCCCCAGGTATAGTAACCTGGAATGGTAACTCTTCTCGCAAAATTTACAACATCATAATAGCCGAGAGTCTCAACTTCATTTGGCTTAGGAACAGCGTTTTTGAAATAATGCGGCCAGCCGCCGGCTCTGCCGTTAAGATAACCCGTATGATCGCAGAGTGCAGGATAAAGAGCAGCAGCATATTTAATCCTTTTGTCAAGTCCGGCAGTGACCATTGTAAGTGCACCACCCTGGCTTCCGCCTGTGACTGCCACATTTGTTCCATCAAATTCGGGAAGGGTATAAATAAAATCAACTGCTCTGACACAACCCATATATACTCTTTTATAATAATGAGTATTCCTGTCGTTCATTTTTACCATGTTGTAAGCAGATAATGCGCCTGCTGCCAGATCGTTATAAACCTGCAGGTCGAGGTTTACCGGAATACCATGTATGCCTATTTCAAGAGTGATAAAGCCAAGGGAAGCTGTTCTTGCATCACCGGCATACGGACGTATACCTGCACCCGGCACTTTAAGAATTGCAGGATATTTTCCCGCTTTCTTAGGCATAGCCATTATCCCGTAGATTCTCGAACCGTTTACTTCGTTCTGAAAACTTATCTGATAAACATTGACGTCGCTTGTACATCTTTCAGGCATAAGAGTGATTTTCGGGTCAAGGATAATTTTTCGTGCATCGGCAATTGCCCCGGTCCAGAAAGCATCAAAGTCAGCCGGATCTTTCACCGTAGGTTCTATTTTTTCAGGTTCGAATCCTGCAGTTGCCAGACCCTCATATCTTTTACCATCAACAACTGCCCACACTCTTACCCTGTAAAACCCTGGAACCTTCATTTTTCCCGAAAATTCCATTTTGCCATTCTTCAGAACAACACCCTCTTTTTTTACATCAGGCAGAGCTTCAGTACCTGTCTCATAGTCAATTGTTACATTTTCGAGAAGGTTGCCGTATTTTAGCACCTGAACAGAAAATTTTGCCTCCTCATTCACCTTATAGAGCCAGTCTTTATGATCAGGAGCAACAATTACTTTTATCAGCCCTGTGTTAGATTGGGCAAGTGCATTTATTGACAGAAATACAAGGATAATTCCCTGTAATAAAAGACGATGAGTCAGTTTTTTCATGCTTGTATAAATTTTAGGTTCGTTTTAATTTTTAATTTTTTTCTGCTGGCATATAAACCATATTTGAGTTGCCAAAACAAATTTAGACTTTTTTTAAGCTATTCAAAGCAATATAATAGTAAGTCCCGATTGATTAATTATTTTTACTCCATATAATTCAAATGATGCATAAAGAGAATAACCTACTTCAGACAAGGGTTAACCTGTTCGATGGAATATCAATGGTAGCCGGAGCTATGATCGGTTCAGGGATCTTCATTGTGAGTGCTGATATCGCAAGAAGTGTTGGCTCGCCGGGCTGGCTTATGGTTGTCTGGCTGATTACCGGACTGATAACTATAATAGGGGCATTAAGCTATGGAGAACTTGCTGCAATGATGCCAAGTGTGGGAGGGCAGTATGTTTACCTGAGAGAATCATATCATCCTCTTGTTGGTTTTTTATTCGGATGGACTACATTTCTGGTTATTCAGTGCGGTTCAATTGCTGCTGTAGCCGTAGGATTTGCAAAATTCAGCGGCGTTATCTTCCCCTGGATCTCTGATGCAAATATCCTGTTTAAGATAGGTTCACTTAATATTACAACGACCCAGGCAGTAGCAATAGGATTGATTGTTTTCCTTACCTGGCTAAACACCAGAGGTATCGTAACCGGGAAAATCGTTCTTAATATATTCTCATCAACCAAGGTAATAGCACTTATAGGATTTATAATTGTTGGTCTGGTCGTTACAAAGGGCATTACTGCCTTTGAAGTTAATAAAGCCGTTTTCTGGCAGGCATCCCGTATTGGAGAGGGAAACCAGCTAATTCCCATTGCCGGATTTGCGCTTATTGCCGCAGTTGGAACAGCCCTCGTTGGTTCACTGTTTTCTGCAGATGCCTGGTATAACATTACTTATATCTCCGGTGAAGTTATTAATCCGAAAAGAAATGTTCCGCTCAGCCTGCTCTTCGGAACTCTTCTTGTTTCATCTCTATACCTGGTTGCAAACCTTGTTTATATCAGAATACTTCCACTGCATGGTTCGCCCGACGGTGTTGATGCCATTGCCCGTGGGATTCAGTACGCGACTGACGATAGGGTAGCAACATCAGTGATGAGTGTTATTGTTGGTGATTATGCCGCAATAATAATGGCAGTATTTATTATGATCAGCACCTTTGGTTGTAATCACATTATGATTCTTGCAGGACCGAGAGTTTATTACGCAATGGCTAAAGACGGACTATTCTTTAAAAGGGTGGGTAGCCTCAATAATAAAGGCGTTCCGGCTTTTGCTCTTATAATTCAGGGAATATGGGCAACATTGCTTTGCCTGTCAGGAACATATGGCAATCTTCTTGATTATGTAATTTTTGCAGTATTACTTTTCTTTACCCTTACAATTCTTGCAATTTTTATTCTCAGAAGGAAAAGACCCGATATTCCAAGACCATACAAAGCGTTCGGATATCCGGTAATACCTGGTTTATATATCATTACAACCTTTATAATTATGGTTATTTTGCTTATATATAAACCTAATTATACCTTCCCGGGACTCGCCATAGTTCTTCTTGGAATTCCTGTTTTTTACCTATGGAAAAAATTTAATAAAGGAACGGAGGAATAAGGGTTTAACGGTACACTCTTCGACAGGCTCAGGGTAGGGTTCAACGGTGTAACGGCGCAACGGTACAAGGTCATCCTTGGCAAGCTCAGGGGAGAGAGAGGAGATGGGGGAGACCGGGAGAAGAGGAGAATTCTTTGCGAACTTTGAGAGAACTTAGCGTTATTTTGGTAAATGGATTTTAAATTCAGCAAATGATTCCTAATGCTTTTATAAATAGGATATGCAATCAGAAATATATTGATAGTGAGTCTCTTCTGAAGGCTCTGGGAGAACCATCTCCTGTAAGTATTCGGATAAATAGGGCAAAATGGAACAGAAGTCCATTGAATGCTGAATCTGTTCCCTGGTGTGAAAACGGGTATTATCTTCCGTCGAGACCATCATACACTCTTGACCCACTGTTTCATTCCGGTTGTTATTATCCGCAGGAAGCTTCAAGTATGTTCCTTGAACAGTCAATCAAGCAGACAGTTGATTCAACTGAAAATATCAGGGCACTTGACCTTTGCGGCGCACCGGGAGGAAAAAGTGTAATTCTTTCTGATATGCTGGGAAAGGGAAGTCTGTTGATTTCCAATGATGTAATCAGACAAAGAGCATCTGTTCTTGCTGAAACAATTACAAAATGGGGTTCTGCCAACACTCTTGTAACTCAGAGCGACCCTTCGCTTATTGGCAGGCTGTCAGGATATTTTGATGTTATAGTCGTTGATGCCCCGTGCTCAGGCGAGGGGATGTTCCGTACAGATGTTGCACGAAATGAATGGTCGCTTGAAAATACATTGCACTGTTCCGAACGTCAGAAAAGGATTTTATCGGATATCTGGCCCGCGCTGAAAGAGGATGGAATCCTTGTTTACAGCACCTGTACTTTCAATCCGGGTGAGAATGAACAGAATATTAAGTGGCTGACAGAAAATGAACTTGCTGAATCTGTTAGTCTCGATATTAAAGGTTATAAAGGCATCACTGAAATAAATTTTCAAGGAATTTCGGGATACGGTTTTTATCCTGATAAGGTTAAAGGGGAGGGCTTTTTTATTTCTGTAATCAGAAAAAAGGGAAAGCAGAATCGCATACATGTAAGGGCACAGAAGAAGAACGGCATGAAACCCGGAAAGGAGGATGTCGCAACAGCAAAGAGCTGGACTCATTATCCGGAAAACAGCCTCCTGAAGTGGGGCGATGAAGTAATCTCAGTTCCTTGTCAGATGGATGAATATATGTTTCTTTTTCAAAACCTCAGGATAGTGAAACCCGGAACAAAGCTTTTTAGTGTTAAAAAGAACGATTTCCTGCCTGATCATGAACTGGCAATTTCGGCAGGATTAAAGAAGGATGCATTTTATGGAGAGGAGATCTCGCTTCAGAAGGCAATTGCGTTTCTCCGACGCGATAATTTTGTGATTGAGAGTTCAGAGAAAGGATGGAACAGAGTAACATACCAGGGAGTTGATCTTGGATTTGTAAAAAATCTCGGTAACAGGTTCAATAATTATTTTCCTGTTGAATGGAGGATAAGAATGAGTGTACCTGCAGCTGGCGATGAGAATATTATTAACTGGGTGTAATGTTCATTTATTACAATGAGTAATGCGGAACGTGAATTTCAGATCTTTGCCAAGCCTGTCGGGGCAAGATGCAACCTGAATTGCACATATTGTTATTATCTGATTAAAAATGAGCTTTATCCCAATAAAGGGAGCCATCTGATGACAGATGATCTTCTTGAAAAATATGTTATTAAGCATATTGAGGCTACAACAGATAATCTTATAACCTTTTCGTGGCACGGCGGCGAGCCTTTGATGGCAGGGATTGACTTTTACAGAAAAGCCGTTGCTCTTCAGCAGAAATACAGGCCTGCAGGTAAGGTTATTAATAATGGAATGCAGACGAACGGAACGCTTCTTAACGATGAATGGTGCCGTTTTTTTTCAGAAAACAGATTCACCATAGGGGTAAGCATAGATGGCCCGGCCGACCTGCATAATAAAAACCGTATCACCCGAAAAGGAGCCGGTACTTCTGATGAGGTGTTAAAAGGATTCAGGCTTCTGAAAAAGTATGGAATTATTCCCGAAGTATTGTGTGTTGTGAATTCCTTAAATGTAAAATCACCTCTTATTGTCTATAATTATTTAAAACAACTTGGTCCGGAGTACCTCGCATTTTTGCCACTCGTAGAACACGATAAGGGATCGCCAACAGGAGCATCCGCAAATTCAGTACCCTCAATGGAATTCGGTCTGTTTCTGAGTGCTGTTTTTGATGAATGGGTGGAAAAAGATATCGGGGAAATAAAAATTCAGGTCTTTGAGGAGGCTGTGCGACCTGCATTCGGTCAGGATCATACACTTTGCATCTTTAAGAAAGACTGTGGTGGAGTGCCGGTTGTTGAGCATAGCGGTGACTTCTATTCATGCGATCATTATGTTGACAACGACAATCTTGTAGGAAACATTACTGAACACTCTGTTGCAGAACTTCTTGAAAGCGAAAGGCAGACGCAATTCGGCCGGGCAAAATCAGAGACACTACCGGGTTATTGTAAAAAATGTGAGGTGCTGCCAATGTGTAATGGCGAGTGTCCTAAGAACAGGATAATAAAAAGTCCGGATGGTGAATCCGGACTCAACTACCTGTGTGATGGTTATAAGCATTTTTTTAACCATTGCCGTCCTTTTGCTGAGGCAATAGCCATAGCCTGGAAGAGCCGGAATGGTATTATTTAAGTTTATCCTTAAAAAATCCTATCGTCCTGCCCCATGCAAGTTTTGCCGCTGCCTCATTATAACGCTCAGCATTTGAGTCGTTGTTAAAGGCATGACCGGCACCCTCATACATAAAGATCTGATACTCCTTGTTATTCTTTTTGAGCGCCTCTTCAAATGCAGCAATACCGGCATTAATACCTGCATCATTGCCTGCATAATGGGCCATTAGAGGCGCTTTTATTTTGGCAACATCGTCAGCAACAGGCTGTCTTCCATAATATGGTACAGCGGCATCGAGATCTGCTGCGTTTACTGCAACCTGGTTTGTCATGGCTCCTCCCCAGCAGAAACCGGTACAGCCAACCTTGCCATTTGCCAGTGGATTGGTTTTGAGATATTTAACTGCAGCAACGAAGTTTTTGGTCGTCTCCTCAGGTTTAAGTTGTTTGAATAATTCACCCACATTGCTTATATCTGCAGGAGTTCCTCCGAGAGGAGAGAGAGCATCGGGGGCAATAGCCAGAAAGCCCTCTTTTGCCATCCTCCTCGTAACATCCTGAATATGCGGGACTAATCCCTTGTTCTCATGTATGACAATAACAGCCGGAAATTTTTTCCCCTTTTTTGGTCTTGCCATGAAAGCACGCATATCGCCGGTGAAACCCGGATATTTAATAAACTCAGTAAGCAGATCAGGATCATCCTGTAAAAGCGATGAAGCCTTCAGACTGTTCTCTTCCAGAAGAGGCAATAATGCTGTAGCTGCTGCCGTACTTCCGGCAAAAATAGCAAGTTTCCTTAAAAAATCGCGCCGGCTTGTCTGTCCCTTCCTGTAACCTTCATACAGGCTTGTAATGTTTTTGTCCATAGCTTAAAGGTTTTTTATAAGTGTTGATTGGGTTTTCTGATATATTGAGCCAATTTACAAAATAAATCAATTAAACCCCTAATTTTGAGGTTGAAGTTTTAGTTTGGTTTACATGCTTTCGAACATATGGTAAACAACATTGCAGGGGTTATTCTGGCAGGAGGTAATAACAGCCGTTTCAATAATTTAATAAAGTCAAAAATTGAAATCTCCGGTATCACAATTATTGAGAGAATTCTGGATACAATCCGTCCAATATTTTCAGAAATAATTATTGTTACAAATACTACTGATGAATTCATTCACCTGAGTGGAGTTCGTTTTACCGGCGATTCTTTCCAGGGAACAGGTCCTCTGGGAGGAATTCATGCAGCACTTAAAACAAATTCATCTGATGCTGTTTTTATTTTTGCCGGAGACATGCCTCTTCTTGACAGGGAAATCATTAATTTGCAGATAGACTGTTTTAGATCAAATAGTTGCGATATTATCATCCCTCGAATTAAGGCTAACATAGAACCGCTTCATGCCATTTATAATTCATCAGTATATCCAATGCTTGAAACCTATCTTTCAGGGAAAAACAATTTTGCAATCAGGGAGTTTATTCAGCTTATGAATGCAGGATATTTCGAGCTTGACAGTAATGATAAAAACAGAAGAGCATTCTCAAATGTGAACACTCCTGAGGATAAAGAACGGATTGAGACAATTCTTAATGGGGATAATTGAAATAGCTTATGTTTTTTTAATGAATTTGAAAGATCGCAACATATCGGGTCTGCAACATCATTTTTTATTAACTTTAACTCGCTATAAATATTTGTTATATGAAAAGAGTATCGGTTTTTCTTATTATCGGCGCAATGTCTTTTGCAGCATGTAGTAAACTAAGTAAATATGAGGGTGTCCCCTTTACGGAGACTGAACCCCGCGATTGGGAAAATCCTGCAGTCTTTCAGATTAACAGGGAGGATCCTCATGCAACAATGATAAGTTATCCTGATGCGGCTGCAGCTTTAAAAGCTGATAAATCGGGCTCTCCGAATTATTTATCGCTTGATGGTACCTGGAAGTTTAACTGGGTGAAAACACCCGAAGAACGCCCGTACTGGTTTTTTAAGAATGATTATGACACCCGCGACTGGAAAGATATAGAGGTTCCATCGAACTGGCAGATGAAAGGTTATGATGTTCCCATATATGTCAACATAACATATCCTCATAAAAAGAATCCTCCGTTTATTGAGCATAGTTTCAACCCTGTAGGCTCATATAAAAGAACTTTCAAAGTTCCCTCCGGCTGGACTGAAAAAGAGGTATTCCTGCATTTCGGTGCCGTAAGTTCAGCATTTTATGTCTGGGTTAATGAGCAGCTTGTCGGGTATAGTGAGGACAGCAAAGTGCCGGCTGAATTCAACATTACAAAGTACCTCAGGAGTGGCACTAATACACTTGCAGTTGAAGTGTACCGCTGGTGCGATGGCAGCTACCTTGAGGATCAGGATTTCTGGAGACTCAGCGGAATTCAGAGATCAGTGTTCCTTCATGCACGTCCAAAAACTTACATCAATGATTTTTTTGCTATCGGCGACCTCGTGAATAATTTTAATGATGGTATTCTGAAACTTAATGCTTCGGTAAAAAACACTTCATCTTCAGATGGTACAGTTGGACTTGTTGCCACTCTTTTCGATGGGGAAAATGATATGTTTTTTCAATCTGCTCCTGTTACTCTTAAAGCCGGAACCGGAACATTTAACATTGAGAAACAGCTGCCTGCCATAAAGAAATGGTCTGCAGAAAAGCCCGATCTATATTCGCTTGTAATCACTCTGAATGATATAGAAGGAAATGTACTTGAAAGTGTTAGTTCCAAAATTGGATTCAGAAAGGTTGAGATCAGTAATTCGCAGCTCCTTGTTAATGGAGTAGCAATACTTCTTAAAGGAACTAACCTGCATGAACATGATGATATAAATGGTCATGTAATTGATGAGGCTACGGTGCTGAAAGATATCAGGGTTATGAAGAGTTATAACATTAATGCTGTACGTACTTCACACTATCCGCAGCAGGAATTCTGGTATGAGATGTGCGATAAATATGGTCTTTACCTTATTGACGAAGCAGACATAGAATCGCACGGGATAGGTTATAATAAGGATGTTACTCTTGCCGATAAAACGGAATGGAAAGATGCTCATCTCGACAGAATGAAACGCATGGTGGAAAGAGACAAAAACCATCCATCGGTTATTATATGGTCGCTTGGTAATGAATCAGGTGACGGGAACAACTTTCTTAATAACTATAAATGGACCAAAGCCAGAGACGCTTCACGCCCTGTGCAGTACGAACGTGCTGAGCAAAGTACCAATACAACTGAAAGGCATACTGACATATACTGCCCCATGTACGCCAAAATACCACGTATTGAGGAGTATGCAAAAGATCCGAAAAGTGACAGGCCGCTCATTCTGTGCGAATATGCTCACGCTATGGGTAACTCAACCGGGAACCTTCAGGATTACTGGGATGTAATTGAAAAGTACCCTATACTGCAGGGAGCATTTGTGTGGGACTGGGTAGATCAGGGCATTCTGGCTACTGATGAGAGTGGTGAGAAATACTGGACATACGGTGGCGACTACGGCGAAGAGGGAGTGCCAAGCGATGGCAACTTCTGCCTGAATGGACTTACATGGCCTGACAGGACACCAAAACCGGGACTTTCAGAAGTAAAGCGTGTTTACCAGTATGTTGGATTTGAGCCTGTTGATCTTCTGAAGGGACTCATTAAGATTACAAATAAATACGATTTCACTAATTTGTCGGAATTCATCTTCGACTGGGAAGTAGTATCCGACGGTATCGCGGTTCAGACAGGAAAACTTATTTCACCTGACCTTAAACCATCGGAGAATGCTACAGTACAGCTTCCTCTTGATAAAATTGAAGCTGCCCCGGGAGCTGAATATTTCCTGAACATTAAGGTTTCGAGGAGTGAAGCATGGACTATTGTTCCAGAGGAGCATATTTATGCATCGGCTCAATTTAAGCTTCCTGTTGAAAACAAGTCTGCCGCTGGAAAAGCTGCTGCACTGTCTATACTTCAGACAAAGACAACGGATAAGATTCTTGAGGTTAGCGGAGTTGATATGAAGATTACATTTGATCTCGAAACCGGCCGGCTCGAATCGTATAATTATAAAGACCGCGAGATGGTTAAGAAAGGACCTGAACCCGATTTCTGGAGAGCTCCTACTGATAATGACTATGGATATAATATGGATAAAAAGCTTGGACTATGGAAGAAAGCGGGGGAAAGAACAACTGTTACCAAAGCAAGTATCAACCAGCCTGAACCGGGAAAAGTAATTATGGTCTTCAATTATGATATTTCGGGGCCAGATAGCGTGAAAATAGCAGGCTATGTCTCGACCTATACAATTTACGGATCATCTGATATTGTAGTCAGGAATCAGTTCAATAAGTTATCGGAGAAGACTCCTGAAATTCCAAGAATGGGGATGCAGATGCAACTTCCCGAGGAGTTTGTTAACCTCAAATGGCTGGGCAGAGGCCCTCACGAAAACTATGTCGACAGGAAAAGTTCGGCTGAGGTAGGACTCTATGAGAGTACTGTTGCTGATCAGTATGTACCATATATCCGTCCTTCAGAGAATGGCTATAAGACAGATACGCGCTGGCTCACACTTACCGATGACAACGGCACAGGCATTCTTGTTTCCGGAACTCCTCTGATATGTTTTTCAGCTCTTAATTATGTTCATGACGACTTTGAATCGCCAGGGAAATTGTCACAGTACAGGCGTGATGCGAAGAGTGCCAACACACATACAAAAGACGTAAAACCACGTGATCTGGTAAGCCTTAATATCGATCTGGGACAGATGGGTGTCGGAGGCGACGACTCGTGGGGTGCACCAATTCATCCTGAATACAGACTTCTGGATAGGAAATATGAATATTCTTTCAGAATCAGACCCATCGTGAAAGATGATGATGTTCTGAAACTGGCAAAAGAGAAGTTTTAACTATAATGTTGCAACGCGGTTAAAGAATCTCAATTCTTAAGACCTCCTTTTCACCTGTAAGGATGTTACGAACATCATATTTGAGAGGCTTTACAGCTTTTTTACTGAGTACTACTCTGGTTACTGCATTGGCAGCCAGCGTTATCGAAGGAGGAGCACTTGCTGATCCGTTTACGAGATAGAAAGGGACATCCGATTTATTCGTCACTTCAAAGAAGATGCTCTTTTCGTTTTCGAAATATGGTTTGCCAACTGATATTGACTGATAGAAGAATGGTAAGGCCAGTTCCTCCCTGCCTGCCAGTATATCCCTGAAATATACCATAGTGCGTTTGGCAAACATCGCCTCTTTCAGCGAATCATGACTTCTCTCCTTTGCAAAAACCAATGTCATCGGTCTGTTTGTATATTCCTCACTTGCATATACTTCACTTATTATAGCATGAACGTCGCTATTAGCCATAAGAGCTATGTTGTTCTCTTTACAGAAAGTGAAAGCAAGAGGGTAATATTCTTTATCATTATAAACTTCAATGCCGTGTAACCACCCGTTTTTTATAAGTCTTTTGTGCATATCATACATTCTTGGGATCCCATCGGGCTGCTGTGATTTCCATCCCGGATGGTTCCACTGAAGAAAAGCACCCTGCTTTATCGCTGCTTCAAATGCATCCCACACTGAATCCTGAGCAATGAGCGCTGCGTCTTTAATAAACAGTGCGTTGAAATGTCCGGGAGGCATCTTGCGGGTTATCTCAGCTCCGTGGACAAGAATAAGGTTTCGCTCTTTTGCGTAAGCTTCAACTAATTTCCATACAGCATTATAATCAACAGGAATATAGTCTTTCTTCGGAGTGTACTCAAGGTGGTCGGTGATAGAAATTGCATCGAGACCGTCGCGAAGTGCTTCATCAATTCTTATTGTGGGCCACACATTCCCGTCTGAAAACACAGTATGCATATGAAAATCACACTTGAGTGTGACATATCCCGGAATATCTGGAAGGTTAACAGTTTTCCTTTGACTAAAACCTGTCGTTGTGAGGAACACAACTGCTAAAAGAATGATTGTAAGTTTTTTCATAATTCTAATTTGAATTATTCATTAAATTTATTAAAGTGCTATATTCCTTTGTGTAGTGAAAAAAGTTTAAACACAAAGGCACACTAAGGTATTCACAAAGGTTCACTAAGGTTTATGAATTTAAAAGGCTAAATCTTCTCATAAAAATAAGCTATTTTTTTATCAGCATCATCCCATGTGTAGATTTTCTTTTTCCTGTTTACATAGTATAAATTAAGCAGGGCAAAGTCGCCGGCGCACATCGTTGTATGTACAAAAAGGAATATTGAAAAAGTCCATTTCCACAACCCCGGAAGGAACATTGCAAGCATAAACAGTGTGACGGAGAATATCAGAAACGGGATTAATGCAACAATAATAAACTGTACCGGACCGGCCACATACCTGTGAGCTGTTACGTAAAAAAGATATTGTTGAAGATCCATGCCAACCCTTATATTCCTTGCTCCCGAAAGATAATAGGGAATAATATGTAAAAACTCATGAATCGGAATACATATTACCGGCAAAACAATCAGTCCCAAAAAAGAATGCAGAAGGATATTCTTAAATGGAAAATACCCGGCAATATTCCATCTTATCATAAAGGCAAAACCCAAACATACGATACATGATGACCAGAAAAATACGATCATCCCCGACCCCGATTTCAGATTGTCAAAAATAAACGTAATCAGGTCATCATATGATAATGAGAGAATCTGCCTGTATTTTTCATGGTCCTCCAGTTCCTCAACAGAAATTGCCATAAAGTGCTTTTAACAAATCTACTTTAAAAATGCATATTTAAAAAGTACTATATTGGTTCAGGTGGTTTTTATCTGTGGCCTATTATTTGATACCTTTGCAGAAATATTCCTTAATGCGCTTTTGGGTATCAATATTAATAATCTTTATTTCTCTTGGCAGAGTGTCGGGACAGAAGGATACTTCAAGGCACCGTGTCGATTCTCTTCCTGATAAGTTTTACCTTCTGCAGAATGTTAAGCGAGACGGAGTTACTATGCCTGAGGTTGAGATCAAAGAGGTGACAGTTGTTGGCCGTCCCAGAACTGCCCGCCGTAGTGATTACCGAAAATATGAGAGGCTTATACTTAATCTCAAGAGGGTTTATCCTTACGCACTGGCGGTGAGGAAGCGGCTCGAAAAGGTCAATAGTGATATGCAGTATATTAAAAGTGAAAAGGAGAAGAAAGAGTATTTAAAAACTGTAGAAAAGGATGTCTTCGTAGAGTATGAAGACGATATGAGGCAAATGACAATTACCCAGGGTAAACTTTTGATCAAACTGATTGACAGGGAAACTCAGAATACATCATACTTCCTGATAAGGGAATACAGGGGGAAACTCAATGCAGCATTCTGGCAGGGAATAGCAAGGATCTTCGGGACTAACCTTAAAGAGGAGTATGATGCTTACGGCGAGGATGCACTTATTGAGCTCATAATACTCGAGATTGATGCCGGAAGACTTTAATCGATTATTTTTATATTTTTGAGGCATTAAACCAGACACCGCGGAAATCAGATGACAGATTCTTTTGAAGCAAAAGGCAAAAGGAAAAAGCTTGTTGCAGAGTTGAGGCAGAAAGGTATTAGTGATGAGGAGGTATTACGGGCTATTGACAGTGTTCCGCGGCATTTGTTCATGGATCCTGCTTTTCTGGTTCATGCTTATGTTGATAAAGCCTTTCCGATTTCATCAGGACAGACAATCTCACAACCTTATACTGTTGCAGTACAGTCATCGCTTCTCAGGATAAAAAAACGTGATAAAATTCTTGAAGTAGGAACGGGATCGGGGTATCAGGCTGCAGTTCTTGCCGAGATGGGAGCAAAGGTTTATACAATCGAAAGATTCCGTGAGCTGTATCTCAAAGCTCAGCATACCCTCTCTTCACTGAAGTATAATAATATTGACTTTTTCTATGGCGATGGGTATGAGGGCAAGCCTCAGTATGGTCCCTTTGACGGCATAATTATAACTGCTGCTGCTCCTGAAATACCGCAAACACTTCTGCTTCAGCTTAAAACAGGAGGCAGGCTTATCGTTCCTGTAGGGTCTTCAGGATCGCAGATAATGAAAGTAGTTGAGCGCACAGGAGAAGATACTTTCGAAACAACTGAACATGGTAACTTTGCATTTGTTCCTATGCTAAAGGGAATTGTAAACAATAAAAAGTGAAATATGGAGATCTTCCGTCTTGTTTTTTCGCCTATCGAGGTAAACACTTATATTCTTGCCGACAAATCAGGCGATTGTGCCATAATAGATTGCGGTTGTTACGATCAGGCAGAGCGTGATGAATTGTCTGATTTCATAAGTAAAAAGAACCTGAGGCCTGTTCTTCTTTTAAATACTCATTGTCATCTCGACCATATCTTCGGGAATGCTTATATGCTGGAGAAATATAATCTCAGAACACTTTCCGGTGAGGCCGATGAAATTAACAGAAATAGTTCAGTTCAGCATGCCGAAATGTTCGGGCTAAAAATGGAGCCTTCACCTGAGCCGGGAGGATTTCTTGCTGACAGGCAGATTCTTACCTTTGATAGCACTGAACTGATGGCGCTTCATGTACCAGGACATGCACCCGGTAGTTTTGCATTCTACAGCGAAAAAAATGAATGTTTGTTTACAGGCGATGCACTCTTTTCAGGAAGTATAGGAAGGACTGACCTTCCGGGTGGAAGCTATGAGACACTCATAAATAGTATTACTAATCAATTGTTTACTCTTCCGGGTTCGACTGTTGTTTATCCCGGACACGGAAATGAGACGACAATTGAGAAGGAGATGTTGACTAATCCGTTCTTTAAAAAGAAATAGTGCTGCTTTTCTGGAATAACAGGAATTGTTATTTTATTAACAACCGTCAACTTAGTTAAAGTGCTATATTCCTTTCTGTTACTTTGTGCTGTACTTTGTGATCCCGATCGGGATCACAAAGGTTCATTTTTAATATTCGTGCGAGCTTCTGTTATCAAAAAAGGAAACAAGTTCAATGACATTATCAATAAACTGGTAAACCAATGAAGTTTGTGGTGTTATAACACGACGTCTCAGGTTTTTATATTTATCAGATGGAGGACAAAGGCGTATTTGAGTTTTAATTTTATCAAGCAGGCTTTCAACCTTATGTTCAAAATCTTCAGCTTCTTTAGTGGTCCATTTTTCAAGAATAGAAGTAAGCGTTTTCAGATAGGTTTCTTCGGCTATAGGAGACCAAAATATAAGATATTCTTTCATTCCCTGCCGAGTAGTTTATCAACTTTGCGTTTTACTTCCTTATGCGGGACCCCTTTACCATCTTTAAGCTGTTTTAAACCAATATTAATAGCGTCTTTTTCCTGATCTGAAATTGTATCCCACCAATCCACATTTTTGCTTTTCAATGTGGTAAAATAAGCTTGAACTTTATTGAGGACACTTATATCATCCGTCTCAACAATTAGCTTATGTAAATAATTCTTTATTTCTGCAGCACTTGAATTCATATTAAAGCTTTTAAAGAGAAATTACCGTTGAACTTAATTATTTTTGTTTACATCCTAATTTCATTTTAGCAATAGCAACCCTGCTTCTACAAAGATACTTTACCTGAGTTTAGAAACAAAATATGTACTTATCAGTTATTTCCCATAAGTTGCACAGCCAACACTTACTACTCCTGCAACCGGGCTGTTTTTGGTACATAAAATAATTACTGCTAAATTTGCAGCAGACTTTTTATTTACGTCTTTTATTCTGAACTTTAACTCATCCGTATAAACTACATTTAATATTTATGTCAGAAGATAAATTTGTTAACCGTCATAATGGCCCGCGCGACCACGAACTGCCGGAGATGCTTAAAACAATTGGCGTTAAATCGCTTGACCAGCTGATAGATAAGACAATCCCGTCCAACATCCGACTCAAAAATTCACTCCGCCTTCCCGAAGCAATGAGTGAGTTTAAATATCTGAACCATATTAAATCAATTGGTCAAAAAAATAAAATGTTCAGATCTTTTATCGGTCAGGGTTATTATGGTGTTGCTCCCCTCTCGGTTGTTATCAGAAATGTACTCGAAAATCCATCGTGGTACACTTCATATACTCCTTATCAGGCTGAAATATCGCAGGGACGACTTGAAGCGCTGCTGAACTTCCAGACTATGATAATTCAGCTTACAGGTATGGAGATTGCAAATGCCTCACTTCTCGATGAGTCTACAGCCGCTTCAGAGGCTATGATAATGATGTTCAATGCGCGCTCAAGAGCTGCTGTAAAAGCCGGTGCAAATAAGTTTTTTGTTGAAGATGACATTTTTCCACAGACACTTGATGTAATAAAAACAAGGTCAAATCCACTCGGAATTGAGCTAGTTATCGGAAAATACACAGAAGTGACATTCAATGAATCATTCTTTGGCTCAATCGTTCAGTATCCTGCTGCTTCAGGACAATTGAGAGACTATAAAGACTTTACCGAGAGTGCCCATAAGTCAGGTCTTCTGGTTGGTGTTGCTGCCGACCTTCTGAGTCTTGTGCTAATGACTCCTCCCGGAGAATGGGGTGCCGACATTGTTGTTGGTTCAAACCAGCGGATGGGACTGCCAATGAGTTTCGGAGGCCCGCACGCCGGCTTCTTTGCCACAAAAGACGAACTTAAACGTAACATGCCGGGAAGAATAATCGGCGTTTCAGTTGATGCACAGGGAAACAGTGCTCTCAGAATGGCGCTTCAGACAAGGGAACAGCATATCAAACGCGAAAGGGCTACATCAAATATCTGTACGGCACAGGCTCTTCTTGCTACTATGTCGGGAATGTATGCTCAGTATCATGGTCCGGAAGGGCTGAAAAGAATTGCAGGTCACATTCACGTTTCAGCATGTACAATCAACTGTAATCTGAAGGAACTTGGTTACAAACAAGTAAATTCAATGTTTTTCGACACTGTTAAAATAAACCTGCCATCAAATATAAAAGCCGGTGATGTAAGGAAGCATGCTCTCGAAGCAGGTTATAACTTCTTTTTCCCCGATGAGAATTCAGTCACTATAAGTACTGATGAGATTACTACACTTGCAGAGATAAATACAATAGTTGAGATCTTTGCCAAAGCTTCCGGAAAGAAATCCAGCAAGGTTACAGGATACTGCGATTGTAATTGTGTGGAAGATAAATTACTTAGGAAATCATCTTTTCTTCAGGAAGGTACATTTAACAGGTACCAGAGCGAGACCGAAATGATGCGTTATATAAAGATGCTTGAAAGGAAAGATTTTTCCCTTACCCACAGCATGATCTCACTCGGTTCATGTACAATGAAACTGAATCCTGCCACATCAATGTTCCCGATGAGCTGGCCTGAGTTCGGAAACATACATCCGTTTGTTCCTGCTGATCAGGCCATAGGATACTATCAGATTATGGACGAACTAGGTGAGGCCCTTAAGGAGATAACCGGTTTTTCAGCTATCTCTTTCCAGCCAAACTCAGGCGCTGCAGGTGAGTATGCCGGTTTAATGGTAATTAGGGAATATCATCTCAGCAGAGGCGAGGGTCACCGGAATATTGCACTCATTCCATCATCAGCACATGGTACAAATCCGGCAAGTGCTGCCATGGCAGGCATGCTGATTATTGTAGTTGATTGCGATGAAAAAGGCAATATAAGTGTTGAAGACCTGAAGAAAAAAGCTGAAGAGCATAAGGCTAACCTGGCCTGTGTGATGATTACATATCCTTCAACTCATGGCGTTTTCGAATCAGCCATTACCGAGATGACCGATATTATTCATTCCTTCGGCGGACTTGTATACATGGATGGCGCCAATATGAATGCACAGGTAGGTCTGACAAATCCCGGACACATAGGTGCCGATGTTTGTCATCTTAACCTTCACAAGACTTTTGCAATACCTCACGGAGGAGGCGGACCAGGAATGGGACCGATTCTTGTGAATGATAAACTTGCTGAATTTCTTCCTTCTCATCCTCTTGTAAAAACTGGCGGGAGTCATGGTACAACAGCAGTTGCAGGAGCTCCCTTTGGCAGTGGACATGTATTGACAATATCACATGCCTATGTAATGATGATGGGTTCATTCGGTCTTACTCAGGCAACAAAATATGCAATTCTGAATGCAAACTACATAGCCGCCTCCCTGAAGGGCTGGTTCAAAACGCTTTATAGCGGTACTGAAGGATTTGTGGCACACGAGATGATTCTCGATTGCCGAAACTTTAAGACAGAAGCCGGAATAACAGAAGCCGATATCGCAAAACGTCTTATGGATTACGGATTCCATGCACCCACACTCTCTTTTCCGGTTCATGGCACACTAATGATTGAACCTACTGAATCAGAATCACTTCAGGAATTGGATAAGTTTGTTGCGGCACTTAAATCTATCTGGAATGAGATCCAGGAGATAAAAGATGGCAAAGCGGATAAAGAGGATAATGTACTTCATAATGCTCCTCATACCGTTAAGGTTATAACAGCTAATGAGTGGAAGCACAAATATGACCGTCAGAAAGCTGCCTTCCCGCTTAAATGGGTTGTTGAGAACAAATTCTGGCCTGCGGTAGGACGTATTGATGATGGCTATGGCGACAGGAACCTTATTTGCACCTGCGATCCTGTTGATTCATACAGAATGGAAACTTTAAAGTAAATTTGTAATACAGACAAAAAATTTAGTGCTATGAGAAATTCTTTCTGGAATGATCTGGTGAGCCAGATTGATGGTAAAAAGCTTAATTATCAGCCGGTAGGATTTATAATTGACAGTCCATGGATACCCGGATGGTACAAGATCTCTAATGTGGATTATTACTCCTCGGATGATCTTTGGTTGAAGGCAAACCTGAAGGCAATAAACATGTTCCCCGATGTATGGTTTTTGCCATCATTCTGGTCAGAGTACGGAATGTGCACTGAACCTTCTGCATTTGGTTCCCGTATGGTTTTTCTTGAAAAGAGCCTTCCTCATGCGGAACGGATTATGTCAGGAATAGAGGGTGCCGCATCTCTTCCACAGCCAAACGTAAAAACTGATGGTCTTCTCCCTTTCATGATTAACAGGCTGAAGCACAATCAGGAAGCAATTATAAAAGCCGACCACCAGATAAGGTTTGCTGTTGCACGCGGACCTCTCAACATTGCAAGTTTCCTTATGGGTACGACTGAATTTATGCTTGCACTTGCCATGGACCCCGATGCTGCACATAAACTCCTGAAAAAGATAACTGATTTTGTGTGCGACTGGGTAAGCTGGCAGAAAGAGTGCTTCCCTTCAATCGACGGAGTGCTTATTCTCGATGATATTATCGGATTTGTTGGAGAATCAGAATTTAAAGAATTTGTTCTTCCTTATTTTAAAAGGATTTTCGAATGCACTGGTGTAAAAGTAAAGTTTCTGCATAACGATGCCGAAGGACTTATAACCGCTAAGAATCTGAATGCTATGGGAGTGAATATGTTCAACTTCTCATTTAATCATTCAATGGGCGAAATCAGGCAACTTGCCGGACCCGGAGTCGTTCTTGTTGGCAATGTCCCTCCAAGGGATGTTCTTGCTTCAGGCACTCCTGAACAGGTTGATGCGGCAGTTATGAAGGCAGTTGGTGAGATTAAGGATCACAGCAGAATAGTCTGGTCGGTAGGTGGCGGAATGCCTCCTGATGTGAAAAATATGAACATTGACACTTTCATCAACGCGGTTGCAAAATATGCTAAGTAAGGTTCTGCATTTTTATGCAGAATGATTTTGCTTATCCTCCGTTGGTAAAGGTAATTGACAAATAATTTCAGATAACTATATAAATACATTCAATGAAAAAAATCCTCTTTTTAATTTTTCCTGCCATATTTTTTACTTCATGCGGACCGGGAGGAACAAAACAGGCAGCTAATTCAGATACAGCAATGGATACAAAAGGACAGGTAAAACTGATCACAGTCGATCCGGGCCATTTTCATGCTGCCCTTGTTCAGAAAATAATGTACGATCAGGTAGCAGCTGATGTTCATGTATATGCTCCCAAGGGCCCTGACGTACAGCAGCATCTGAACAGAATAAATTCATATAATTCCAGGCCTGCAGATCCTACAAAGTGGAATGAAATAGTATATACAGGTACCGGCTTTTTTGAGAAGATGATCTCAGAGAAGGCTGGCAACGTGGTAGTGCTTTCGGGCAACAACCTGAAAAAGGCAGAGTATATTTCAAAATCAATAGATGCAGGTCTTAATGTTCTGGCCGATAAGCCAATGATAATTAGGCCTGAGGACTTTCCTGTACTTGAGGCAGCATTTGCCAATGCAGCTTCGAGGGGTATTCTGCTTTATGACATCATGACAGAGAGGTTTGAGATTACAACAATACTGCAGAAGCTTCTTTCACTGAATACTTCAATATTCGGCACTTTGAAACAGGGTACACCTGAAGATCCTGCCGTTACAAAAGTAAGTGTACATCACTTTTCAAAAATGGTTTCAGGTGCACAGCTTCAGCGTCCTGCATGGTTCTTTGATGTTGAGCAGCAGGGTGAGGGTATTGTTGATGTTACAACCCATCTTGTTGATCTTGTACAATGGGAATGTTTTCCTGAACAAATACTCAGTCCGGCAGATATTAATATTGTTGCGGCAAAAAGATGGCCGACTCTGATATCGCAGGAACAGTTTAAAACAAATACCGGTTTTGATAATTTCCATGATTATCTTCAGAAAGATGTTAAGGATGGAAAACTTAATGTTTTTGCCAATGGTGAAATAACATATCAGATAAAGGGCATTTATGCCAAAGTATCGGTTGAATGGAATTTTGTGGCACCTCCCGGTGGCGGTGATACCCATTATTCAGTTATGCATGGAACTCAGTGTGACCTTATTATCAAGCAGGGAGCTGAGGAGAAATTTCTTCCTACACTCTATGTCGAAAACATAAAAGGTCTTTCTGTTAATGATTTCACAGCAAAACTTAAAGAGGTAACGGCAAGTCTTCCCTATGATAGCCTTATAGTTGAGCCCGTTGGAAAAAATTCAATGAAGATCACTGTTCCGAAAAAATACAGGGTTTCACATGAAGAGCATTTTGGTCAGGTTACGGCAAAATTTCTTGAGTACCTTAAGGCAGGCAAACTCCCTGAATGGGAAGTACCTAATATGATAACCAAATACTACACAACAACAAGCGGCCTTAAACTTGCCAAACAGAAATAGCCCTGAGCTTTTAAAACAGGTTTTCTATAACCATAGAATACAGATCTTCGAGCCTTATTCCTGCAGCAGTTGCCTGCTTGGGGATAAGGCTTTCTTCTGTCATGCCCGGCACGGTATTAATCTCAAGGAAACATGGTTTATGTCCGGTTACAATAAAATCGACCCTTACAATGCCTTTACAGCCCAGTATGTCGTAGATCAGGGAACTTAGTCTCTGTATCTCATCAATTATTGATTCCGGCATGTCAGCAGGGGTCACCTCATCTGACATTCCGGGAGTATATTTGGCCTCATAATCAAAGAATTCATTTTTACTCATTATCTCTGTTACAGGAAGAACGAGAGTTTTATTCTTTGTCTTGACAACTCCGCATGCCACTTCCCTTCCATCCATGAATTCCTCAATCAGAACCTCATTGCTTTCTTTAAAGGCGGTTTCAATAGCTGCTGGCATATCTTCAGCCCTTTTTACCTTTGTTACTCCGAAACTTGAACCGCTATCGTTAGGTTTCACAAAGCAGGGCAGACCGATAAGATCAGCTATCTGTTTTGTGTCAGTCTTACCTCCTTTTCTTATAAGCACTGCATCGGCCATAGGGATCTTATATTCTTTAAGAAACATTTTGGTAGCCTGCTTGCTGAAGGTAAGTGCTGAGCAGAATGCACCACAACTTGTATAAGGAATTCCCATCATATCGAAGTACCCCTGCAGAAGTCCGTTTTCACCCGGAGTACCATGTATAGCTATGAATACCGCATCAAATCTGATCTTCTGCTCATCTGTTTTAAGGGAGAAATCATTCTTGTCAATATTGTTACAGCGACCTTTGGAGTCTTCCCAGTACCAGCTGGTTCCGCGGATCATAATTATATATGTTTTGTAAATAGCCGACAGAGAAGCACTTACCCCTTTGGCACTTTTTACTGATACTTCATATTCAGAGGAATCTCCTCCTGCAACAATTGCTATACATCTCATCTGGCTTATGTTTTATTAAGGCAAAAGTAAGGTTTTTTGAATTATCACTTCAATATATTACATTTACAGAAACAATAAAATATTAAGAAAATGAAAAAGGGATGTCTGATATCGTTAATAATAGGTGGTTTTATTGCTCTCGTTGTTTTGGCCGTATTTATGTGGGGAACAAAGGTTTATAACAATATGGTTACCATGAATGAAGGGGTGACAAGTCAGTGGGGTAATGTTGAAACAACATACCAGCGCAGATCTGATCTTATCCCGAATTTCGTGAACACAGTTAAAGGAGCTGCCAATTTTGAGCAGACTACACTGACACAGGTTATTGAAGCCAGAGCAAAAGCTACTTCTGTTAATATTGATCCTACAAAAATGACAGCTGAAAACATGCAGGCTTTTCAGGCAGCTCAGGGACAGGTTTCCTCAGCACTTGGCCGTCTTATGGTTGTTATGGAACAGTATCCTGAACTTAAGGCAACACAGAATTTCAGGGATCTTCAGGTTGAGCTTGAAGCTACCGAAAACCGTATTTCAGTTGAAAGAAGAAAATTCAATGAGGTTGCAAAAGAATACAATACATATATTAAAAGATTCCCGCAGAGCTTTATAGGAAGTATGTTCGGATTTGATGCCAAACCTTACTTCGAGGCAACAGAAGGAGCTGAGAAAGCACCTGAAGTTAAATTCTGAAATATTTAAAATATAAAACTGATGAAAGCTTCAACGTTCTTCACCAAAGAACAGCAGGCTCAGATCCTTGCTGCCGTAAAGGAGGCTGAATTATCTACCTCTGGTGAGATCAGAATACATATCGAAACCAATTGTCCGGAAGACGTTCTCGACCGCACAGCATGGATCTTCGGGAAACTCGGAATGAATAACACTGCCGAACGAAACGGGATTCTGTTTTATCTTGCAGTAAATGACAGAAAATTTGCAGTTATAGGCGACACAGGAATCAATGCCAGGGTCCCTGCTGAATTCTGGAACGAGACAAAGGAACTGATGGCTGCAAATTTCAGGGAGGGACTATTTACTGAGGGTCTTTCAGAAGCGGTAATCCTTGCCGGAAAGCAGCTTAAGACTCATTTCCCCCACTGTAAAGAAGATCTAAATGAGTTGTCGGATGAGATTTCTTTCGATAAAATTAAAGGAGAGTAAGGCTATGATAAGAAAGAATATTAGTTTTCTGACACTTCTGTTTTGCTTAGTTGCTCTTTCTGCTCTGAAAGTTAATTCCCAGAATCTGCCTGATAGGCCAAATCCACCCAGACTTGTTAATGACATGGGAGGAATGCTTTCACAAGAGGAGGTTAATGCCCTTGAAAATAAGCTGGTTGCTTTCAACGATTCTACTTCGACACAGATAGCTATTGTTATTGTACCAACGCTTAGCGGTTATTCAAAGGCCGATTATGCCCAGCGGCTTGCAGAGAAATGGCGTATTGGCCAGAAAGGTCTTAACAATGGAGTGCTCATACTCGTAAAACCCAAAACTCCTGATTCACAGGGTGAAGTATTTATTGCCCAGGGTTATGGACTCGAAGGGGCTATACCTGACATAACATGCGCAGAAGTAATTGATTATGAAATACTTCCTGCATTCAGTAACAATAACTATTATGGCGGACTGGATAAGGCAACAAGCACACTTATGTCACTCGCCCGAGGGGAGTATTCAGCAGCTGAGTACGGACAAAAACGCAAACCAAACAGCAACTCAAAGAGTTCTCCCGGCTTCATCGGAGTATTCTTTATAATTATTATTGTAGTCCTGCTATTCGGAAGGAAGGGTGGAGGCAACAATAAAAACATAAGCACCGGCGGATTGCCATTCTGGTTACTTCTTGGCGCCATGAATTCAGGAAGAGGTTCCCACGGCGGAAGCTGGGGAGGTTTCTCCGGAGGCGGTGGCGGTGGTGGTGGCTTCGGTGGTTTCGGCGGCGGAAGTTTTGGTGGCGGCGGTGCCGGCGGTAGCTGGTAAGAGTGGCACAGAGCATGCTTCGGCTCCGCTCAGCATGACAATCAAATGGATCAGGGCAAATTGCGCAAAAGCAAAGAACCTAACGTTGGCTTCATTTAACTCTGCGGTTCTTTCTTCTTTGCTCTTCTCTGCGGTTCTCTACTCTTCTCAGCGGTTCTCTGCGGTAACTTTTTTTTTCTTATAACCCGTTTTATCTACCAGAGGTGTATTTTCTCCACTTTTCAATAACCTGAACCATATCATCGGGAAGTTCAGAATCAAAGGATAGCCTTTTTCCTGTAACAGGATGATCAAATGCCAGCGATTTGGCATGCAGTGCCTGACGAGGAAGGATCTTAAAGCAGTTTTTAATGAATTGCTGGTACTTCGTAAATGTCGTTCCTTTTATTATCTGATCACCTCCATATTCTTCATCATTGAAAAGAGGATGTCTGTTATGACTTAGATGTATTCTGATCTGATGGGTGCGTCCTGTTTCAAGTTTGCATTCAATAAGTGAAATATACCCGAAATCTTCAAGTACTTTATAATGTGTTATTGCCGGTTTACCCTCACTTCCGTCGGGAAATACCTGCATTACCTTCCTGTCTTTTATACTTCTGCCCACGTTTCCAGTAATTGTTCCTTCCCGTGGTTCAGGAATTCCCCATACAAGTGCATGATATTTCCTGTCTGTTGTTCTGTCGAAAAACTGTTTAGAAAGCCTATTCAGGGCAAGTTCATTCTTGGCAATAACAAGAATCCCTGATGTATTCTTGTCAATCCTGTGCACAAGTCCCGGACGACTCTCTCCTGTACTAAACAAAGGAAGATCTTTGAAATGCCACATAAGCGCATTCACGAGGGTCCCTGTGTAATTTCCATAGGCAGGATGAACAACCATGCCCGGTACTTTATTCACAACAAGAACATCATCATCCTCATAAACAATATTCAGTGGGATATTCTCGGGAATAAGTTCAATTTCACGCGGAGGAGTAGGAAGTACTACCTGAACAATATCGCCCGGCTTCACCTTATAATTAGGTTTTACCTGATTATTATTTACAAGAATGTTACCTGCATTGGCAGCATTCTGGATTCGTGTTCGTGATGAGTTTTCGAGTCTGTCGGATAGGAATTTATCAATTCTTAGTAAAGACTGTCCCGGATCTGCCTTAAACCTGTAGTGTTCAAAAAGTTCCTGCTGATCAACCAATTCTTCTTCTGCCATTTTGAATTTTATCTTGTCTTAATTAACCGGGTATAACCGGCAGGTCTGTTCTTCAGACTAATTGTTATGAAATAGATCCCTTCATGAAGTGAAGAGATGTTAATGGATTCACTGTACCTGATATTCATTATCTGACGACCACTGAAATCCGATATTATAACAGAATATTCATCAGAAAACTGTAGAAGGTCAGATGCAATATGAAGGTAATCAGACGCCGGGTTTGGCCAGACTGATATCTGCTTCCTGTCTGACCTGTAAGTAACGTCTATTGATGTTGTTCTGAGAGGATCTCCAACCACAGGCCTGATCATTACGCTACCCGCAACCTGTGATGTTCTCCATTCACCATTGAGCCAGAACAACTGCTTTCCTTCGTGTGGCGTATTGATGTCAAATCCGGCATTCATGAAGGTTTCGGACCTCTGTTTCCATCCTACATAAAAGTTGCCTTCGATTCTGATACCTTCAGGTAAATTATAAGTAACGAAACCATTGATAACATCAGATTTTTCGACCATAAGTTCTTCAACTGAGTAAAGAACATCGCCGGGAAGTTCGTTATTCTCATTCCAGACCATCAGATCGAAAGCTCTCTGATTGGCATCAAGATAACTGTCGTTGAAGCAGATTCTTACTGCCCTTAATGTATCCTGAATATACGATTTGAACCTGTATGCCAGCATGGCATTCCGGGAACCAAGTCCGTTTATGCCGTATCCGCCTTCAGATGTGCCATCGTCATATGCGAAGTAGTTTTTGAATACCTGGTAATATATCAGCGTGTCATTCCTTTTTGGATCAAAAACATCGGTCTTCAGAGTACTTGTAATCCTGAAAAGTGCCGAGTCAGGATTGTCTGTTTTGAAGGTGTATATAAAAGCTGCCTGATCGTCGCGGTTTGTCTGGGCACCTATGCTGACTGCTCCTGCGAGGTATGAATGAACCTCTGTGTTTTTGTACATATCCCAGACGTCATAACTTCTGGTTACGTTTCTGGCAATGAGGCCATTATTTCTGTAACTGAGCGTTATTGAAGGCCCCATCTCCTTAAGTTCTGCCTTAAGGAACTGCTTCCAGGGCATCGCTTCGTAACTGTTGAGTATCGATCTGGCAGGTTTACGGAATGCCACATCTGCAAAAACGGTGTCAGCCTGATTTCTGTTCCTGTCAAGTACAACGTAATCGATGTTCCAGATATCACAGTTTCCAACCATTGAAGGATCAATGAGATTCTGGCTGAGAGTGGCATAGTTAATAAAACGGAACCTGAAACCCGCCTTCAGGAATCGGGTATTGTCTACTTTGAATATTACGGGTTTAAATCTGACAGGATTCTGGCCCTCAGAATTCCAAACTGAGTACCATTTATTTTCAACCGGATCGAGAAACTGAAGTGTAAGTGAATCATTAAGTTCCGGTTTATCACCCAAACCACCGGCCTGGTAAAAGAAGCTAAACCATATGTTCTCTGATGATGAATAGTTTAGATTAACAGGCGCGGAGGTTAGTTTGTCTGCCATGAAACCTGTTGATGAGGCAGTTTCATAAAGCTTTCCGGAATTGTCAATAGCATCAAATGTAGCAACCCCTTTTGTAATCTGATCCTCAGTGAATGTATTATTGATAAAGACATTATTATCTGACCATTTTAGAATATCGGGATACCCTGTTTTCCCTGAAAAATCATCAAAGAATGGAAGTTCTGAATTGGCAGTAGTTCCTTTTCCTGATGCAGCGGATCTGTTTTGATCAGCATTTATAAAATTCGACTGCAGGCCTGAAATTACTTCCTGTGCAGGAAGTGTTGTCAGACATAAAGTAAAAAAGATTAAATGAAATATAAATTTTCTGATCATTAGTTTTAGTTGGGATTCTGAACAGGTATCTCAACAGGCGGAATTGTGTCGGAGAGAATAATTAATGTTGAATCTACAGCTAACTTTGCTGAATCGACTGTCAGCCAAAGGTAGACGGCTGAACCAAGTTGCAGGCTCGCATCCTCTTTGTATTCAGGGTTTTGTTTGTAGACAAAAGCCAGCACAGTATCTTTACCTGACAGGATTGAATTATCATAGATATATGCTCCGAGGTTAAGTGATGAAACAAAAATTTTGTTTCGTGCAGGCTCAAGATTCATTCCCGTCAGATCGGGTACCGGAGTTCTCCTGTTGCTGAGACCTTTGCCAAGCACCAGGTCAACTACTGATCCCTTTTGCAGCGAATCGCCTTCAGCTACTTTTTTTCCATTATATAACTGATCGAGAACAACATCAAATGAAAGATCTGGTCTGTATTTCAACTGTCCCATAACCAGTCCCGAGTTTACTATTTGTACAATCGCCTGACGAATAGGAAGATCCACAAGATCAGGCATCGCTACCATTTCAGGATTAAAGGCATTTATTGTAAGTATAATATTTCTCCATTTCTTTACCTTGAAGCCCGGTTTGGGATTCTGTTCAGCAATGCAGCCTTTTGGTACCAGTGTTGTATAAACAGAGTCAATTACCTGATATTTGAGTTTACTCTTCTTTGCAAGCTTTATAGTCTGTTCCATAGTCAATCCATAAAAATCAGGTACAGGTCTTGCCTGTCCATGCCTCGTATAGAAATTCATCCATATGAGAAGAACCATAACAAATCCTACTATTATGGCAACCGCAAACCCGAGGTTCTTTATGAATTCCTTGCTCAGGATAAAGTTTTTAAGACTCATACTTGTTTATTGATCATTAATAATAACGCAAAGGTACGGATAAAATTATAAGAAATACAGCAGAGATTTTATCTCCTGATATCAGGCAGGCAAAACTACAGGATTGTAAAGAGAATCCCTCTCGACGGGAACAAACCCGGCTTCTGTTATGAGCTGACAAATCTCTTTCGTCGACATGGCAGGTTTCTCCTCTTTTGCACCGGCCATAGAGTATATTCTTGTTGTGTCATCAATTGTCCCATCCATATCATCAACGCCGAAAGAAAGAGAGATCTGTGCAGCCTCCCTGCCAATCATAGGCCAGTATGCTTTTATATGCGTGAAATTGTCGAGATAAATCCTTGATACGGCATAATTTCTCAGATCTTCAATAAGTGAGACCTCCCCAAGGTATGACATGCTGTTGTTTGATTTCTTGTACTTTAACGGTATAAATGCATTGAATCCTCCGGTTCTGTCCTGAAGTTTTCTCAGTCTCTCAAGATGATCTATCCTGTGCGCATAGGTCTCGGCATGTCCGTAAAGCATTGTGGCATTCGATGAGATCCCCAGTTTATGAGCAGTTTCATGTATTGAGAGCCACAGTTCTGATGATGCTTTCTCATCGCAGATCATCTTTCTGAGCTCTTCATCAAATATCTCAGCCCCGCCTCCGGGAATTGAATCAAGTCCATAGCCCTTCAGAAGTTTTAGTCCCTCTTCAACTGAACACCCTGCTTTAGCTATCATATAGTCAAGCTCAACAGCAGAGAATGCCTTTACATGAAGAGATGGCCTGTGATCTTTGATCTTTTTTATAAGTCTGCCCCAGTAATGAAGGTCATAATCGGGATGGACGCCTCCCACAATATGCACTTCTGTTACCCTTTTGTCGTCAAACTTTTTTACTATACCTAGCATCTCCTCATGGCTGTATTCCCAGCTGTCAGGATCACCATCAGGTTTATGATAAGAGCAGAAACGGCAGTTGTAGATACACTTGTTGGTAGGTTCGATATGAAAATTATGATTGAAGAAAGCATTGTTCCCGTTTTTTTCTCTTCGTACAATACCGGCAAGAACAGCAAGAAGCGGAAGGTCAGCCATCTTAAAAAGAAGCAGCCCCTCTTCCGGTGATATGCGTTTGCCTGCGTATATTTTTTCGGCTACACTCTTTAGTTCATTGTCAGTTATATGCTTGAGTATATTGGTCATTTTATCTGCATTTAGCCGGCAAAGTTAAAAATTAATGGGAAGGTTTTCGGATTTTCACTGAGCTTACTGTCTGAAGCAGCTTAGATTTGTTAATAAAAAAGAGGGACATGCATTAGCACGTCCCTCCAGATTGAATATTTTGGATTAAATATTATCCTTTCAGTTTGAGTTCGCTGGTAACAGTAAGTTTCTTTCTGCCTTTAGCTCTGCGTGCTGCAAGAACTCTTCTCCCGTTAGGAGTAGACATTCTTTCCCTGAAACCATGCTTGTTTACTCTCTTCTTTCGTGATGGCTGATACGTCCTTTTCATTTTATTTTTGTTTTTTGACTATCTGTCGGTTTTGAGAATGCAAATGTAGTACTTTTTTGAAATATAAAAACCTGAGAGCTCTTTTTTTTCAAAAAAATCAACTTGAGAGGAATACAATCTTCTTTGTTTCAAAAAAAGGCTCACTGAAATAGTCACTTATATTCCATACGAAAGCCCTGTTTTTATATTTTGAAAGCTCCTCATCAAGATCACCACCCTTCAGATAGATAATGCCGTTGCCAAGGGTGTTTGAGCCTTCTCTTTCAATTTTTCCTGATGTCATTGCAACAAATGCCGGGAAAGCTGTAACTGCTCTGCTTAATATGAAGTGGAACTTCCTTTTTTCCTCCTCCACTCGTTTCCTTACAGGTATGACATTTTGCAGATTCAGCTCCTCCGCAACGGATCTTACTACTTTAATTTTCTTTTCTATTGAGTCAAGAAGAGTGAATTCGGTATCAGGAAACATAATTGAAAGCGGAATTCCAGGAAATCCACCACCCGTTCCGACATCAAGAATTCTTTCGCCGGATCTGAAGGATATTATTTTAGCAATAGACAGGGAGTGAAGAACATGGTGAATCATAAAATTGTCCATATCCTTCCTCGAAATGACATTAATCATACTGTTCCACCTGTGGTAGATCTCATCAAGCCGTGCCAGTTTTTCCTGCTGGTCTGCAGTGAGCGATGGAAAATATTTTAATATTGTCTCAGACACTAGGTGTTTCCCGTTTTAACAAGTATGTTGTACAACAGTGACTTTGCCCTGTAGAGACGGGCTTTCACTGTGCCGATAGGGAGTTTGAGTTCTGATGAGATCTCTTCGTATGAATACTCCTTATAGTATCTTAACTCTATCAGTTTCTTATACCTTGGTTTCAGTTGATTAACTACATCTTTAAGCGCAGCAATCTTTTGATGATTTATAAGTGATTCTTCAGGATCAGGCAGATCAGACTGGATGTTGACTGTTGCATTATCGAGACTGTCCTGCAGATGATCAAGCGGAGTAGGAGAGAGCTGCTTCTTTCTGATAAAGTCAACGCAGTTGTTGGTTGCTATCCTGAAAAGCCATGTGCTGAAAGCAAATTTAGGGGTATATGTGTCAAGGCTCCTGAATGCCTTTCCAAAGGCTTCTATTGTCAGATCTTCAGCATCTGAGGCGTTGTTTACCATCTTCAGAAGCATGTAATATATAGAATCCCTGTACCGGTTCATAAGGCTGGCAAAGGCTTTTTCATTTCCTTTCTTTGCCTCCTCAACAAGCAACAGATCATTCTTTGCCTTATCCGATAATCCTCCTGTTATTTCCATCTGGTTTTTACCGGTTTGCTTCTGAAATTACTTAGGTACATCGCAATGTTAATCACAGGTGAAAAGATATCAAAAAAAAGTGAATAAATTGCTATGCCGGGCTCATTCAGTTTTTTAGGAATAAGAATAAGTATCGTAGTTTGTATAATAAGTCTTAGTCCGAATATTCCCAGAACATACGGCCACATAAAAGTGTATGACAACAGGATAATAAATGTAACATAAAAGATTACCCTCGAAAATGGTTCCAGTGAGAGCATAATTTTATCCCTGAACTTATAGTAGGGTGCTGTTGTCAGATGTCTCTTCTTCTGCACTAACCACTCCTTTAAAGTATGCAAAGGCACTGATCTGGTATAGGATTCGTGTGAGTACTCTGTTACTGTGTTTTTCCCGTTTGCATTGCTGTTAACGAAAAGATCGTCATCGCCTGAGATCAGATGGTTATGTGTCCCGAATCCCTTGTTGTTGAAAAAAAGTGAACGGCGGTAAGCTAGATTGCGACCTACTCCCATATATGGCATAAGGCGGATTGCCATTCCAAGATACTGCATGCCTATTGTCATGCTGTCGTACCTTATATATTTATTCAGAATTCCTTTCTCTGTATTATATCCTCCATAACCAAGAACGAAGGATGTATCTTCATCAAAATGTGACGACATGCTCCTGATCCAGTTTTTCGACACAGCATGGCAATCGGCATCTGTAAAAAGAAGTATCTCGTTTTTCGCAGCCTTGATCCCGATAAACTGTGCAAATCTTTTGTTGTGGGTGAATTTGGGATCTTTGTTTACTGTAGATATCTTAAGATTGGGATATTTCTGAAGATATTCACCCAGTACAATATATGAATTGTCTTCTGAGCAGTCATTCACGACAATAACTTCAAAATCAGGGTAATCCTGTTCCAGTACTGAAGGAAGAAACCTTTTCAGGTTCTCCGCTTCATTACGTGCACATATGATAACAGTTACAGCTTGCTCTTTTTTGAGTTTAGAAATAGGTTTATGGAGCCATACTACAAGGTAAAACCAGAGATAATAGAATAATTGTATTAAAGTTGC
Organism: Bacteroidales bacterium; assembly: GCA_038207725.1. Taxonomy (GTDB): domain Bacteria; phylum Bacteroidota; class Bacteroidia; order Bacteroidales; family VadinHA17; genus LD21. The sequence continues at coordinate 33,274 of JBBQZN010000035.1, forward strand.
TGAAGCAAACAGAATAAAGAGTGCTGACAGAACCGGGCTTTCAGTGAAGGTCATCTCAATAGTTTATTGGTCAGCAATATTAGTAAGATAATCGGAATGTCAGAAAAAATAATTCACGATAATTTTATTTGACCGCATGGAAAAATTACCTTTGTGCTTCGAAAAACGGGATTTCAGTCTATGTTTAAAATTATCAGCAGGGATAAAGAGTCGAAAGCGAGAAGTGGTGTTCTGACAACAGCTCATGGTGATATTCCTACTCCTATATTTATGCCTGTTGGCACTGCCGGCACCGTTAAAGGAATTCTCCAGCGCGATCTTACTGATGATATTAATGCAAAGATAATCCTCGGCAATACATACCATCTCTATCTTCGTCCGGGAACAGAGATCCTTAAAACTGCCGGCGGCCTTCATAAGTTCATGGCATGGGACCGTCCTTTGCTGACCGACAGCGGGGGATATCAGGTTTTTTCACTCACAGGTAACAGAAAACTGACTGCTGAAGGTGCGATATTCAAGTCACATATCGACGGGTCGAGGCATATCTTTACCCCTGAGAATACTGTTGATATTCAGCGCATTATAGGTGCCGATATAATTATGGCTTTCGATGAATGTGCACCATGGCCCTGCGATTATAACTATGCAAAAGAATCCGTAGCACTGACTCACCAGTGGCTCGACAGAGCAGTTGAGAGATTTACCTCAACTGAACCTCTCTGGGGATATGAACAGTTTCTGTTTCCTATCGTTCAGGGTGGTACATTTGATGATCTGAGAAGAATTTCAGCTGAAAAAATTGCCTCAGTTGGTCTTATGGGAAATGCGATAGGCGGATTATCGGTGGGTGAACCGGCAGAAGATATGTATCGTATTATTGATATTGTAAATGAGATACTTCCCGATGATAAACCACGTTATCTGATGGGTGTGGGAACTCCATCAAATCTCCTCGAAGCAATTGACAGAGGTATCGATATGTTTGATTGTGTTATGCCCACAAGAAACGGGAGAAACGGCATGCTGTTTACAGGCGAAGGAACTATTAATATCAGGAACAGAAAATGGATAGATGATTTCAGTCCAATTGACACTGACACTCCATCTATCGTAAGTAATACTTACTCGAAAGCATACCTGAGACACCTGGTAATGGCGGGTGAGAATCTGGGCGCACAGATTGCAAGTATTCATAATCTTGCTTTCTACCTTAAACTCGTTGGTGATGCCAGAAAAAAAATTGAAGAGGGTAATTTCAGACCATGGAAAGAGCAAATGGTAAAAGTACTATCGGTGAGGCTATAGCCAACCTGAGAATTAAACTTATTGATAAGTATATTATAAAGAAGTTTCTTGGTACTTTCTTCTTTTGTCTTGTTCTTATTCTTACAATAGCTGTTGTTTTTGATTTTGCTGAGAAAATCGATAATTTTATGGAGAAAGATGCTCCTGTAAAGGCCATAATCTTCGACTACTATCTGAATTTCATACCTTATTTTGCGACTCTCTTTGCTCCCCTTTTTGTTTTCATCTCTGTTATTTTCTTCACATCAAAAATGGCAGTTAACACAGAAATTATTGCTATTCTTAACAGCGGCATGAGTTTCAAACGGATGATGTGGCCTTATTTTCTTTCGGCACTTGTTATTGCTGTATTTACATTCGCACTAACGAATTTTGTAATACCGCAATCAAATAAGACCAGGATGATTTTTGAGGACAAGTACTACCGTTCCTCATCAAGAAAAGTTATGCAGGATAATATTCACAGGATGGTTTTTCCGAATGTTTATGCCTACATGGGAACTTATAATCCTCTGAGCCAGAGGGGACAAAACTTCACGATCGAGAATTTTAACGACAGCAATAAGCTGATATCAAAACTATCAGCAAGCTCCGTTGTATATGATAGCACAACCAAGAAGTGGACGGCACTTAATTATTATATCCGCGAAATAAATGGAAACCAGGAGATAATTACAAATGGAAGAAAGATAGATACCACTCTCACGATTAAGCCTGATGACTTGTCACGCGATCCGGGATTTGTAGGAACAATGACATACAGGGAGCTTGAAGACTATATTGACCTTCTCCGCTTGCAGGGCTCTGATGAGCTAAAACTGTTTATGATAGAAAAACACAGAAGATTTGCGAATCCTTTTGCTGTATTTATTCTCACAATTATCGGAGTATCATTATCTTCCAGAAAAATAAGGGGAGGAATAGGAATGAATATAGGTACTGGTTTGATACTCAGTTTTTCTTACATACTGTTTCTGCAGTTCGCTTCCCAGTTTTCACTTAAGGGTAGTCTGGGGCCAATGCTTGCTATGTGGATCCCCAACTTACTCTACTCAGTTATTGCGTTTGTGCTTTATAAATTAGCGCCTAAATAGCATATATTCCGTTCAATTATCTTAAAATTGCAGCCATAAAAATGCATCGAAAAGAATCTGAAAGTACAACCTAAAACATATAAAATGTCGGATAACAAGAAATTGCGCGAATTAAAGGAGAAGAGGGAAAAGGTCCTTATGGGTGGTGGTGAACAGGCTATCGAAAAGCAGAAAGCAATGGGCAAACGTACTGCCCGTGAGCGAATCCTTTCTCTGCTCGATGAGAACTCATTCAATGAATATGACATGTTCGTTGAGCATGATGCCCGCGACTTCGATATGGATAAAAAGTCACTCCCCAGTGATGGCGTATTAATAGGTTCAGGAACAATTTATGGCGCACCTGTAGCAATCTTTGCCCAGGACTTTACCGTTGCCGGTGGGTCGCTCGGTCTTATGCATTCGCGTAAGATTACAAAAATAATGGATCACGCTCTGAAGATGAGGATGCCGCTTATCGGTATCAACGATTCAGGAGGAGCAAGAATTCAGGAAGGTGTTAACTCACTTGCCGGATATGGTGAAATATTCTTCCGCAATACAATTTCAAGCGGTGTAATTCCTCAGCTATCAGTAATTCTTGGCCCATGCGCCGGGGGAGCTGTTTATTCACCTGCCCTCACAGACTTTGTATTTGTAGTTGACAATATCAGCAAGATGTTCATCACCGGACCGGAAGTAATTAAAACTGTTCTTGGTGAGGAGATTTCAATGGAAGACCTTGGCGGTGCAAGGGTTCACAGCGAGGTTACGGGAAATGCCCATTTCTTTGCAATGAGCGAGGAAGAGTGTTTTGAACAGATAAAGAAGCTTATCACATTCATTCCTTGGAACAATAGTAAAAAAGCTAAGGCATTTGAAGCCGCTGAGCCAAAATCTGATTATAATATAGATAAAATTGTTCCTGAAGATCCAACACTTCCTTACGATGTGAAGGATGTAATAAGGGCAATCGTCGATAGCTCCGATTTCTTTGAGATTATGGAGCTATATGCCAAAAATATTGTGATTGGCTTTGGACGCATGGGCGGTCGTACTACAGGATTTGTAGCTAACCAGCCTCTCGAGATGGCCGGTGTTCTTGATGTTGATTCATCAGACAAGGCTGCAAGGTTTATCCGCTATTGCGATGCTTTCAATATTCCTATAATAACCCTTGTTGACCTTCCGGGTTACCTTCCTGGCGTTGATCAGGAACATGCAGGCGTTATTCGTCATGGTGCAAAGGTTCTTTATGCATACAGCGAGGCCACTGTTCCTAAATTAACAGTGATACTTCGTAAGGCATATGGCGGCGGATATATTGCGATGAGTTCGAGACATCTCCGTGCTGACTTTGTCTTCGCATGGCCATCAGCCGAGATCGCCGTTATGGGACCTGAAGGCGCTGCAAATATCATTTTCAGAAAGGAAATTATGTCAGCACCCGATCCTGATGCAATGAGAAAACAAAAGGTTGAAGAGTATAAAGCCAAGTTTGCAAATCCATACGTGGCAGCTTCACGCGGATATGTTGACGCGGTAATTGAACCAAAGGAAACCCGCAAATTCCTTCTTCATGCCATCGAAGTGTCTGAAAATAAAGAGGTACCGATGCCGCAGAAAAAGCACGGCCTTCCTCCTTTTTAATAAGTTGTATCTCGTAAATCAGTAAAACAAAGATGGAAAAGAAAGATACACTTGGTAAACTGAATATAAATTCAAGTTTATACGAAACAAGGATAAGCAGCAAGTTTCAGAACAGAAAGCTATATCAACCCGCAGATCCAAAACTCATCCTGAGCTTCATTCCCGGTTCAGTGTTCGATATAATGGTAGTTGAGGGCCAGAAAGTTAAGAAAAGTGATGACCTTATGATACTGGAGGCAATGAAAATGAAGAACAGGCTGAAATGTCCTATGGATGGAATAGTAAAAACAATAACAGTCAATAAGGGAGATAAAGTTTCGAAAGGAACACTTCTTATTGTCTTGGAATAGCAGAAAAAAGCTAATTTGAATTATTCACGAACTTAGTTAAAGTGCTATATTACTTTGTGTTACTTTGTGCTGTACTTTGTGATCCTTCGTGGTAAAAAAAGTTTTAACACAAAGGAACACTACGGTATTCACCAAGGTTAACAAAGGTTTATTAATACTATAAGCTAAAGTATTCCTTCCCAGATAAGATACTTTTTAAGATGATCAGGTATGCGGGGTTTCTCATTAAAAATCCCGTATGCACTTGATCCGCTTCCTGACATCAGGCTGAAGTCAGCTCCGCAATCGTATAATCCGGTTTTAATATCTTTAATTACCGGATGTTTTCTGAAGGCATACTCCTCAAAATCATTCATTATAAGAACTTTCCAGTCTGTTATTGGCCGGCTTATAATTTCTTCAAGAGTGGTTGCAGGAATTTCAGGTCTGCAATTCTGATACGCCTCTCTGGTATTAATTTCAACACCGGGATTCATCAGAACCAAATAAAATCCTTTCAGCACTTCAGGAAGGTCCTTCATAACTTCTCCTCTTCCTGTAGCAAAAGAAGGTACTGCATCTATGAAAAAAGGACAATCACTTCCAAGTTCGAGTGCTGCAGTTTTTATAGTATTAGCATCAATCTTCAGGTTAAAATGCCTGTTAACAGCTTTTAGAAGAAGTGCTCCGTCAGACGACCCTCCTCCAAGTCCGGCTCCTGTTGGAATCACCTTATGTAAATGAATCTTTAAAAACGGGAATCTTCTTATTTCCCTGAGCCTAACTGCGGCTTTAACGACCAGATTGTCTTCAGGCAAACCCCCTGGATTGATTCCTGTTACTGTTAAAAGGTCTCTGTTATCAGAAGTGCCGGAAACAGCAAACTCAAGGGCATCGGTAAGACCAATTGGGTAGAAAATTGTCTCTATATCATGAAAGCCGTCAGACCGCCTGCGTGTTATTCGCAAACCCAGATTTATCTTGGCTTTTGGAAAGACGATCATACTCTGATGTTTAATGTAAAAATACCACTCAGATTCCGATTTATTATCATAAATGGTTCTAATAGCTTATCAACAAGTTTTTAACATCTTATGTTTGTAACAAAAAATCTCATTTTTCAGTTGTGAAAGATGCTTTATCATACCTTTGAAAAGAACCTGAAACATGACACTTATCTATTTTATATATCACTAAATCAGTAAATTACAATTGATGGTAAAACAAAAATACAGTCCTGCAAAAACAATAGCAGCGCTGCCCGATTTCGGAAAAGTTCCACCTCAGGCCAACGATATGGAGGAGGCTGTTCTGGGTGCGATTATGCTTGAAAAAGAGGCTGTAATCACTATTCTTGATATCCTGAAACCCGAGAGTTTCTATCGTGAGGCGCATCAGAAAATATTTAAAGCTGTATCAGACCTTTCTGCCAGGGAATTCCCCGTCGACCTCTATACAGTAACTGAGGAATTGAGAGCTCATCAGTTGCTCGACAGCGTCGGTGGACCGGTATACCTTACACAACTGACTGCCAAGGTTGTCTCGGCAGCAAACGTCGATTATCATGCCAGAATTGTTGCACAAAAATATATTCAGCGAGAACTTATAAGAGTTTCTACTGAGATTCAGAAAAGGTCGTTTGACGACACCTATGATGTTACAGAACTGCTCGATTTTTCTGAAAACGAACTGTTCCAGATAGCCGAAGGAAACATTAAAAGGGAGGTTTCACCAATCAATTTGGTTATAAAGGATGCTATAAGGGAAATTGAGGAGGCAGGTAAGAGAGAAGATGCTCTGGTGGGAACTCCCTCAGGTTTTACGAAGCTCGATCGTCTGACATCAGGATGGCAGAAAGCGGAACTTGTTATAATCGCAGCCCGCCCGTCAATGGGTAAGACAGCCTTTGCCCTTTCAATGGCAAGAAATATGGCAATTGATCATGGCAAACATGTGGCGATATTCTCATGCGAGATGTCGTCTATTCAGCTGGTAAACAGGTTGATAGTTGCTGAAACAGATATCCCGGGCGATAAGATAAAGAACGGCAGGCTCAATGAGGAGGAATGGAAACAGCTTGACAACCGTATTAAAAAACTTGTACAGGCTCCTATATTCATTGACGATACCCCTGCAATTTCTATTTTTGAACTCAGGGCAAAATGCCGTCGTCTGATGGCTCAGCATAAGCTTGATATTGTTATTGTTGACTACCTTCAGCTTATGTCGGGACCGGAAAACTCGGGAAGCCGTGAGCAGGAGGTAAGTACTATTTCCCGTTCTCTGAAAAGTATCGCAAAAGAACTTAATATTCCCATTCTTGCACTCTCACAGCTTAACAGATCTGTAGAGATGAGGGGTGGTTCGAAGCGTCCTCTTCTATCCGACCTCAGGGAGTCAGGTGCAATTGAGCAGGATGCCGATATGGTCGTCTTTATTCACCGGCAGGAGAAATTTGGTCTCCAGAATTTTGAGGATGGCTCTTCAACAAAAGGTATAGCAGAAATCATCCTGGCAAAGAACCGTAACGGTCCTGTTGATGATGTACGACTCAGATTCCGCGAGGAGAAGGCCCAGTTTGTAGATATTGATGAGTTTGACATTGAAGGTGGTGCTGAATTTGCAGCTTCATCACAGAGTATTACCCTCGGTTCGAAAATGAATCACGATAATCTGAGAAATATTGGTGGTGGATTCGATAAGGAGACCGATCTTCACGAAGAGCCTCCATTCGCGTAATAATACGTAGGGGGTTTCTAAAACCATCCGTTTTATAGTAAGTGTCCAACAGGTACACTTGCACCGATAAACCCGGTGTTAAGTCACTACCTGTTATATCGTGGGTATATCAATAACCAGTCGTTTACCAAAAAACACGAAAGTAAGATACCTAACATCATATCCGCAATCCGGACAAAAACACGAACGATC
>JBBQZN010000036.1:0-40199 GCA_038207725.1 Bacteroidales bacterium
AACGGATTTACCCACATCAACTGCGGGTAATATACCTAATTCAAATAGTTTAGGTGAAAGATAAATTTGTCCATCGGTAATGGATATAAGATTTGTAGGTATATATGCCGATATGTTTTGAGCTTCTGTCTCGATAATTGGTAATGCAGTAAGGGAACCTCCCTTTAGTTTATCGTTCAGGTGTGTAGCCCGTTCCAATAATCTTGAATGTATATAAAAAATATCGCCGGGAAACGCTTCACGACCCGGTGGTCTTCTCAGCAAAAGAGAAAGTTCCCTGTATGCACGTGCATGATGCGTGAGGTCATCATAAACAATGAGCACATCACGGCCTTGTTCCATAAAATATTCTGCAATACTTGTTGCAGCATAAGGAGCTATATATTTTAACCCTGGTGCGTTGTTCCCTTCGGTTGTAACCACAATTGTATATTCCATTGCACCTTTTTCTTCAAGATTCGCAATTACTTTGGCCACAGAAGACGCTCTCTGCCCGATGGCGCAATAAACACAAAGAACATTTTTATCATGCTGATTGAGAATGGCATCAATTGCAATGGCTGTTTTGCCTGTCTGCCTGTCACCCAGAATCAATTCACGCTGTCCCCGACCTATAGGAATCAGAGCATCAATGACTTTTAACCCCGTTTGCAATGGGACGGAGACCGTGGCACGGTCCATTATGGCTGGTGCAGGACGCTCAATAGGCAGTCGCTGCTTAAATGCGATAGTACCTTTACCGTCCATGGGTTCTCCCAATGGGTTAATAACTCTTCCAATCAAGGCGTTATCCACAGGAATATCCATTACACGGCCTGTAGGTTCAACTTCATCACCGGCATTCAGAAGAAAATCTTCACCAAGAAGAATCGCCCCTATCTCATTTTCATCAATATTGTAAGCTATGCCGAATAACCCTCCCGGAAACTTTAATAATTCTTCAAAGCCTGCGCCCGGAAGACCAGCAATTTTAACAATTCCTGCAGATACGCTAATAACAAAACCAACTTCGCGGGGCTTAAGAGAAAGCGTATAATTTTTCCTGCCTTTCTCCAACTCATCGAATGTGGTATCTATCGTTTTTTTAAATTGGTTTAAGGGCATGTTATTTTTTATTTGGTTTTGCCTTTATTTTTGGTTTTGTTTTTGTTTTCGCTTTTGTTTTTGGTTTTGTTTTCGATTCAACTTCAGGTGCTGATTTGAGTTTTTCTTTCGGTTCTGCTTCAGGTTCTTCTTTCATCGTTGTGGAAATACTCTTTTGAAGTGAATTGAGATATTCTGAAATGCTCCATGCCAGTTTATAACCATTTGAGGTAAGCTCGATACCACTTATTACTTCGGGTGTGGTCTTAAATTGAAAATTAGTTTCTGAGCCGAGAATGTTATTTACTGTGTTTTTAATTTCAGCTTTCTGTTTTTCAGGCAAATCAAACGCACTTTGCACAAGAACCGGGTTTGAAGCGGATTTAAAAGCTGCCATAAATTGCTTCTTCTCTTCATTTTTAATTTCATTTATTCTCTTAATGAAGATGCTTGTCGTTTGTTCTTCAAGACTGACGGAGGCAAGGTCGGTAAGTGCTTTCCTTGCTATGGCAAAAACTTCCTGTTGCGTCTTTTTCGATATGTCGCGATTTAAGCTTTCCTGCATCTCTTTCAACGCGTTGTCCAGTTTGGAACGTAACTCAGCCGCTTCATTTCTTGCAGCTTCAAAAAGCTTTTGTCGTTCCTCATTGGTTTCGGCGACAGCTTTGTCCATCAGGCCCTTCTTTGCCTTATCAAACTTTTCATTTTTCTCGCTGAATTCAGCCTGTTCTTTCTTAGCTATAGTTTCTTTCGCTTCTGCATCCTTTAGTTGCGACCTAATTTTTTCTTCACGTTCGTCAATAGCTTTTAGTATTGGCTTATATAGAAATCGCTTAAGCAGCCATACCAAAATGAGAAAATTAAGTATCTGGGCTATTACTGTGAACCAGTCTATTTGCATTTTGTATGTATTACTGTGCTATAATGTGATTCCAGAATGGGTTAGCAAATATCAGAATCATCGAAACCACGAAACAATAAATAGCTGTTGACTCAATCATTGCCAGACCCACGAACAGTGTCCTGGTAATAGTTGGTGCTGCATCAGGCTGTTGTGCAATTGAGTTTAAAGCAGACGAAACAGACCTACCTTCGCCCAATGCCGGAAACATACACCCTATGCTTGTTGAAAATCCGGCAGTAATAATTGACACTACTCCAATAATCGATACATTATCCATTTTTAGTCCTCCTGTTTAATTAGTTGGTATATTTTTTTTCTTATCCGATGGTTTGGAATCATGAACTGCCGCCGCAATATAAACCGTTGCCAGAATACTGAAGATATAGGCTTGCACCATCCCTGTTAGTAAACCAAGTGCTTTCATGACTACCGGGAAAATAAAGGGTGTTATACTTAAGAGAATAGCGACAATCATTCCTCCGCTCATAATGTTACCGAACAAACGAACGGCCAATGCCAGTGTGCGGGTAATTTCACTGATCAGGTTAAATGGTAACATAATAAATGTCGGTTTTATATATGATTTCAGATAACCCCCGATGCCGGTCTTTTCAATTCCAAAAAAAGGCACAGCCATGAAAACACAAAGAGCAAGGGCTACGGTAGTGGAAAACGAACCTGTTGGCGGTTCGTACCAGGGAAATATTATGAAGATATTAGATGTAATTATAAAAAGAAATAAGGTGCCGATAAAACCAATATAATCCTCGGGTTTTTTCAAACCTATTTCTTTAATCTGATTGTTTATGCCTGTTACCAGCATTTCAAGAATGCATTGCCAGCGAGAGATACGATTATCTGTCTTGAGTGTTCGTGTAATCAATACAGATACCAGCACCAGTATTAGCATTAATGCCCATGTGGTAACAATGGTCAGGTTAAGGGTAAAAAAGCCATGTTGCCATAAAATGGTTTGATCGGGACTAAGATTCATGATAAGCCTCTTTTTCCACTGTATTTTCTGTTACTGATCTCGTAAGGTATACAATAATGAAACGGGCTACAACAAAGCCAGCCACACAGATAATAAGCCGCTGCCAACTTCCGCGGGAGACAAAGTAAAACCCGGTCAATATTATACTTACACGCAAAAAGAAACTACTGATTAACCATATTGCCGGCATTTTTGCGTTAACCGATTTTTTCACTGTAAACCAAAGCCCACCAAAAAATAGTGTTCCTAATGCCAATCCTGTTATGAAAGCCAATATCATAACTAAAGTTTCATTCATCATTTTCGTCTTTTTGGTTCATCTCTTTGTGTTCTTTTGAAGTCCAGTGCCACGCAGTAAGGCAACCAACCAATAAGCCTGATATCAATAAGGTAAGTGTCCATGAAAATGAGGTGGGGTGATTTTTGTCTAACCAGATACCCAATGCTGCTCCACCCAATGTAGGAATCGTAATTGTCCAACCAACTAACCCCATCATTCCTAATCCAAACCAAACACTTTTATTATCGTTATGCAGTGCTTTTTGTTTACGTTGAGCTTTTTTTTCTACCTGTTTACTAAACAGGTTCTGATTATTTCTATTAGTAGATTCCATATTATTCCTTTCGAAATTTTTCAAGCTTATTAAGGAATCCGCTTTCAATCTTTGCCATCGTGGAACGGACGTCTCTTTCACTTTCATCCAGCTTCATAAACTCCTTTTCCACTGATTCGTGAAGCTTTCCCAGGTCAGTCCCTTCAAAAGCATTACGAACCGAGACCAATACCTGTGACCCTGCCTTTATCAATATGCCTTCATCAACAGCTAAGTAATGAACCTTTTCTGATTCTGTTTTATAAGTAAAAATGCAGGGAACCAAAGCTGCTACACAATCGAGTCTTTGTGGTAACAGGCCAAAGGAACCTTCGCTGGTTTCTGCAACTATGCTGCTAACATTATTAATTTCAGCGAAAATCCGGAATGGAAGAAGAATTTTTAAGTCCATAGCTATTTTTTTTATTTTTTATCCTGTTTTGCATCTGGAGTTCCTTTTTTCCTGGCTTCGTCTATGGTTCCAATCATGTAAAAAGCGCCCTCCGGCAAATCTTTAAACTCATCTGCAAGAATACGTTCACAACCGTCAAGGGCATCGTCCAGCCCCACCTCTTTTCCCTTCAAACCACTAAATTGTTCGGTTGTAAAAAAGGGTTGAGTGAAGAAGCGTTCCAAACGCCTGGCACGGTTTACCAAATTGCGGTCATTAATAGATAATTGTTCCAAACCAAGCATAGCGATAATATCTTTGAGTTCTTCGTACTGCGCCAGAGTATGCCTTATTTCTTGCGCCAGCTTATAATGCTTCTCTCCGATTATTCCGGGTGTAGCCATTTTTGAATTGGATTTAAGCAGATCGATAGCCGGATAAAGGCCTTCACCTGCTTTTTTCCTCGAAAGCACTATAGATGCTGAAAGATGGGAAAATGTATGTACAGCTGCAGGGTCAGTTAAATCATCGGCAGGGACATAAACTGCCTGAATAGAGGTGATGGCTCCGGCATCAGTATTAGCGATCCGTTCCTCTAATTTTGCCAATTCCGTTCCCATAGTAGGCTGATAACCCAGACGCGAGGGCATTTGTCCCATTAATCCGGACACCTCCATGCCAGCCTGTATGAAACGGAAAATATTATCTATGAGCAGAAGCACATCACGATGCTCATCATCCCGGAAATATTCAGCCATTGTCAAAGCTGCATGACCCACCCGAAAACGCGCACCCGGCGGCTCATTCATCTGGCCGAACATCATTACCATATTGTTAAGAACACCCGCTTCTTTCATATCATGATAGAGTTCATGTCCTTCCCGGCAACGTTCTCCAATGCCGCAAAACATGCTGACACCTTTGTTGTGTTCCACCATATTATGAATCATCTCTGTCAGCAAAACAGTTTTGCCCACACCTGCTCCTCCAAACAAACCCGCCTTTCCACCACGTTCTAATGGAATTAATATATCTATTGCTTTAATACCCGTAATAAAAATCTCAGATTTTGTTGACTGATTAGCTAATAGTGGTGGCGATTGGTGAATATTTCGCCTTTCAACTTCAGGAGATAATGGTTTCCCATAGTCAATTGTATTGCCGAAAACATCAAACATCCGACCCATAATTTCTTTCCCAACCGGAACTGTAAGCTGTTTCCCATCGGTTTCTACCACCATACCACGAGCCAATCCCTGAGTTGGCGTCAGTGCAATACCCCGAACGTGATGAGCATCGCGCTGCTCCTGAACTTCGATAACGATTTGTTCTTTATCTTCTGTATGCAGCACTGTGTTTATTGGTGGCAAATACTTATCAAACTTTATATCAACTACACTTCCCCGTACAGAAATGATTTTTCCCTGGTACAGAAGATTGTTTTTATGTTCTGGAACTGTATCCATTTTTTGTTACCATTTGGCCTCCTTTTAAAATTCAACAGGAAACGGATCAAAGTATAAGGTTTGGGCACGTGCGAACCTGATTGCTGTTCTCTTTATTAATAATTAGTTGTGAATATCTTTGAGCATAGTAAAAATCAGCACCTTTAACAGAATATTTATTATATAACTTCTCAAAAGAGTTATACAATTCACACATTAATGAGTTTAATGAGTTATTTGTACTTTATACATAGCAGTTTAATTTTGTCTTGGCAGAAGAGTGGATCAGACGTTTCTGTGCCTCCTCCGGAGTGTGACCGTCTGCCGAAGAACCCAGGTTAATCAAGCTTTTTAGTCGGAATGATAAAAAGCGGAATATTACTATGATGCAATACCTCTTTAGTAACGCTTCCCATGACTATATTTTCCAGCCATTTCTGACTGTGCGAACCAAGAACAATAATATCGGAATGCAATTCTTTTGCGGTTTTTAGAATTACATCAGCAAAGTCACCTTCTTTTACCAGAGTTTGAATAGTCTTGTCACCCAGGTGCTCTCTTGATTTGTCAAGAAATTGAAGTGATGCATTCTTTAGTCCGTCAACACCATCCAGTACCTCCGGACTCACGTCGACATAACCATTAAAGCCCATTATCGGAGAAAATCCCGATGTGGCATAAAAGACCGGATCTGTTATTACATGCAACAGGGTCACTTCAGCATTCATGGATTTTGCCAGAGAAAAACCTTCCTCTGCCACTTTTTGAGCAGTTGGATTATAATCCAGAGCAATCAATACTTTTTTCATTTTATTTATTTTTTAAGTTGATTTTCATTTTACAGTTGATCATAATAGTTACCGGCAGGGTTCGAGTGTTTCATGCATGCATGCCAGCATCGTAACAATCTTCGCACGTTCATGGGCGGACTCCACTGTGCGCCCAGCCAGTTCAGCGATCCATTGCACTTGTTCGCGGAGTGCTCCCCGGCGGTGCGGATCGGCTGTCAAACCGTCAAGGGTATGAAGAGCATGGATCATTCGCGACATGATGGCGACATTGTTTTCGGCGTTGGCTCGAATTTGGTCGAATGATTCAGCCAGCAAGCTTTCGAAGCCCGGGCCTTTGGCGATCACTCGCAGTTCCCCTTTCTTGTAGCGGTGCGATGAGGGGATTGGCCTGGGCGCCAGCCGCGCCAAAATCGCCGTCAGATAATCCACGCACATTATGGCCGTCGTAACGTCATTGACGCCAGGCGAGAGCGCTTTCAACGCCATATCAACGATCTGCCTAATGCCGAAGGCCATGTCATGTTCAACATTGCGGTGAAGGCTGATGCTGTAAGTGGCCTGCAGGGCGGCAATCGTTTCTTGATCCGGCGGGTCTTCCAGAGCGATCGAGACCAGCGCGGCGCTCTGGACAGCGAACTCGCCGATGCCGCGTTCCATCCGCACGATGGTCTTCATGTCACGCGCCACGCGCATGAGCGCAGCGTTATCCACGCTCTGAATGTAACCGCTCTTCATAGACGGGACGGCACGCCAGTTCAACTCCGCCAATTCCTGGAGCACCTGGTTCTCATCTTCATCGTGTTCGTGTTCCAGCTCTTCCGGAAAAAGCCGATCGATGGCCGCGATGGTTTCATGAGCGACTGAGGCTATAATGCTTGATGCCTGGATCGAAGATGCAATGTGATGAATGAAGAAAATGAAGACCCAAACGCCTCCGAGCGCCAGAATAAATCCGAAGAACACCGCCAGGTTCGGAACAAATGCACCTTCCTCGCCGCTGCGAATGGTGCGCAACACGATCAGGCAATAAGTGAAAATGCCGGCGAAGGTCCCTATCGCAGCCTGCGTGACGCGGCTATTCATAAAGTTTCTCAGAATGCGCGAGGTGTATTGGCTTGAAGCCAATGCCAGCGCCACCAGGGTTATGGAGAACGTGACGCCCATTACTGACATCATCGAACCGGCAATCGTGGAAATCATCCCACGCGCGCCTTCCGCCTTGGCTCCAAAAAGGAACGGCCACTGGATAAACCATCGGCCGTTCCAGGTAGAATCTATTTTGATCACAACTACCGCGAAGGCAATGCTGAAAGCTACAATCAGCGAAGGCATAAACCAAAAGCTCGGCCACAGATTGCTCCAGATTTGCCTGAGTTTATTCATGAGTCAGCTCCCACTTCCAGTTCATGATTTCCGGCATGTCTATACCGTTTTTGTCAATGTACTTTGTATGATCAATGAGCTTGCGCTGTATCAACTTTTTCATTCCGGCACCGCTGGCGCCCAACTGAGGCAGGTGCTTTATTGCATCAAGTACCAGATGGAACCTGTCAAGACCGTTTAAAACCGTCATGTCAAAGTATGTAGTTATTGTGCCTTCTTCCTTATAGCCGTGAACATGCATGTTTCCATGGTTATTACGGCGGTATGTCAACTGATGGATAAGTGAAGGATACCCATGGAAAGCAAATATAATCGGTTTATCTTTCGTAAATAACGCATCGAATTCCTGATCACTCAAACCATGAGGATGTTGCGTATTCGATTCCAGTTTGAACAGGTCAACTACATTGACTACCCGGATTTTCAGTTCGGGCAGATGCCCGCGCATAAGGGAAACGGCGGCGAGCGTCTCCAGTGTGGGCACGTCGCCACAGCAGGCCATCACGACATCGGGCTCAGCGCCCTGGTCATTGCTGGCCCATTGCCATACGCCAATCCCTTCGGTACAATGCCGGATTGCTTCATCCATGGTTAACCATTGGGGCGCCTGGTATTTGCCGGCTATCACAACATTAACATAATCACGGCTCCTAAGACAATGATCCCATACTGACAACAGACAGTTGGCATCAGGAGGAAGATAAACCCGTACGATAGAAGCTTTCTTGTTTACCACATGATCAATGAAACCAGGGTCCTGATGAGTAAAGCCGTTATGAGCCTGTTGCCACACATGAGAAGCAAGAAGATAATTCAGAGATGCTATTTCACGTCGCCATGGCAGTTCGGCACATACTTTCAGCCATTTAGCGTGCTGGTTAAACATAGAATCAACTATGTGAATGAATGCTTCATAACTGTTAAATAAGCCATGCCTTCCTGTAAGCAGGTATCCCTCGAGCCAGCCTTCGCATTGATGTTCGCTCAGCATCTCCATTACCCGGCCATCAGTGTCAAGAAACTCATCGTTCTTTTTGGTGCGGGCTTCCCACTGCCGGTTAGTGGTTTCAAAAACCGCATTCAAACGATTTGAAAGAGTTTCATCGGGACCGAAGATCCGGAAATTTTGTTGTCCCCTATTGATATTGATTACTTCGCCCAGGAACACTCCAAGCTCATGTGTATCGGCAGCTTCAACCGATCCCGGTGACGGTACTTTAACGGCAAACTTCCGAAAGTCAGGCATAATCAGGTCGCGCAGAAGCAAGCCTCCATTCGCATGCGGGTTAGCACCCATTCTTCGTTCTCCTTTTGGTGCCAGTTCGGCCAATTCAGATAAAAGACAACCACTTTTATCGAAGAGTTCTTCAGGCTTGTAGCTTTTCATCCAGATTTCAAGCATCTTTAGATGATCAGGATGTTCAGCATCTACCAGAAGTGGAATCTGATGAGCCCGGAAGGTACCCTCAATCTGCAGTCCGTCAACCACTTTAGGGCCTGTCCATCCTTTGGGTGACTTCAGCACGATCATTGGCCAGCGTGGCCGGGTGGTGTCGCTGTTGTTTCTTGCATTGCCCTGTATGCTTGTGATATCCTCAATTGTCTTTTCCATCACAGAGGCCATGAGCTGATGCATTTTCTCGGGGTCATCACCTTCGACATAATAAGGAACCCAGCCACATCCTCTCAGAAATTGATCCAGCTCTTCAGGTTCTATGCGTGCCAGTATAGTTGGGCTGGCTATTTTGTAACCGTTAAGATGCAAGATAGGCAGCACGGCTCCATCAGTAATAGGATTGAGAAATTTGTTGGACTGCCATGAGGTCGCCAATGGCCCGGTTTCTGCTTCACCATCGCCGATAACGCAGGCTACGATCAGACCTGGATTATCGAATGCGGCTCCGAAAGCATGACTGAGTGAATACCCCAACTCTCCGCCCTCATGGATTGAACCCGGTGTAGTAGGTGCAACATGGCTGGAAATGCCGCCAGGAAAAGAGAATTGCCTGAACAACTTCTTTAGCCCGGTTTCGTCCCGGGTGACGTTCGGATAAACTTCGCTCCATGTACCTTCGAGGTAAACATTGCCCACAATAGCCGGGCCACCGTGACCGGGGCCAGAAATGTAGAACATATTTAAATCATACTTTTTGATGACCCGGTTCAGATGCACATAGATAAAGTTCTGCCCGGGTGTGGTACCCCAATGCCCGAGCAGCAACGACTTCACATGTGATAATTTCAGCCGCTCACGCAACAAAGGATTATCGCGAAGATAAAGCTGACCGACTGAGAGATAGTTGGCAGCGCGCCAATAGGCATTCATTTTTCTCAGTTCTTCAGTGGACAATGTTGAACTATTCATAATTTATTCCTTTCTTTTTATTCTCAGGTTTTGCCACTTTTGACAGATCATCTTACTGACTGTTTTAGCAATCATCCATTCCTCGTCAGTATGAATGACCCGAACAACAGCCTGTACCTTATTTGTTGAAATTATCGGGGAGTTTGTCATGTTTTGTTTTTCCTCAATTTCGATCCCAAGATATTCTAAGCCTTTGCAAATCCTTAAGCGTACTTCCGGAGAGTTTTCGCCAATACCTCCGGCAAATACCAATGTATCGAGCCCGCCGAGAGCAGCGGTATAAGCGCCAATCTGTTTCTTTGCCTGGTAGCAGAATAAGGCCACTGCTTCAGCAGCCCTGACATCTACTTTTTCCAATGCCAGTAAATCGTGCATGTCGGAGCTGGTTTCTGATACTCCCAGCAATCCTGACTTGTGGTTCACCATTTCTTCAAATTGTAACGGGGTCATCATTTCGCTTCTCGCTAAAAATGAAACCAAACCGGGATCCAAATCGCCGGAACGGGTGCTCATCATCAAACCAGCAGCGGGTGTGAAAGCCATTGTCGTGTCAATACTGTGTCCGTGAAGTACTGCTGCCATGCTTACGCCGCTGCCAAGATGAGCAAGAATGATGCGCCCTTCCGCAACCTTTGTACCAGCCAGCCGAGCGAGTTCTTCAATCAAATAAGCGTAGGATAAACCGTGGAACCCATACCGTTGAACTCCCTTTTCTTCGTAACGTCGCGGGATTGGCAATATCCTTGCAATACGGGGCATAGAGCGGTGAAAGGCAGTATCAAAACATGCTACCTGGATTAGTTTTGGATGACGCTGACGGATGGTCTCTATGATTTTGATCTCTTCAGGGAGATGATCAGGATCATAGGGAATGTTGTTATGAAGTTCATCCAATAACTCCTGGCTGATAATTTCGGGTTCGGTATGCTCCATACCATGAACTACTCTGTGCCCCACAGCCATGACAGACGAGAATCCATCCTGCTCTTCGAGCCAATCAATCAGAAAGTTCGGTGCAGAACGATGATCAGAGGCTTCTACCTTAACAGTGTCTTTCTTATTCTTCTTCTCATTAAGGTACGTCAATGTTGAATCATTCAACCCTATCCTGTCAATTTTTCCATGAAGCAGACGAGTCAGGATTTCATCTGATTTATATAGAGCGAATTTTATTGAAGATGAACCTCCATTTATGGTCAATATATGAGACGGATTCTTATTCATGAAATACTCCTCTTTCTATTGATTGATTTTTAGCCCCATAGAGCCCAATTCTGCGGATGTTGAAGCATAACCTTTAATTTGCATATCTTCTATATAGACAACTTGTTCGGCAGGCACCTGCATCATTACTGCACGGGGTTGACGAAGTAACCCAATAAAATCTTTGATATCAGTTGAATAATGAATTTTCTTCTGCTTTGATTCCTCACCTAAGGCATTTACCTTTTTTATATCATTATCGTAGCCTGCAACCTGAAATCCGTGATCGGCCAGGTTCAGTAAAAAGTTTTTACCCATGATACCAAGTCCAATCATTCCAATTTCAGCTAATTTTTCCGCATCTGCATTTGCCATAATTATTCCTTATTAAGATTATTGCTGCCATAAAATATGTGACTCTTCCAAAGGAACAGCCACCTGACAAGTGCCTCTATATCTTCTTTGGTTTGCCTCTGTTCGCTCATAAGTTTATAATTGAATTTTACAGCTTAAAGATGAAAATCCAAATGCTTAATTGCATTATATAATTCTTAAAATCAGTTACGTAATTCACACATTTACAAGATAACCGTTTCATTCAGTTTGCCGGCACTGTACTCACTTTAAGCATATTGGTCCGGCCATGAAGCGGCAACGGCATACTTCCGACATGTATCAACGTGTCGTGCTCCTTCACGATATTCAGCTCTTTTAACTGCCGGGTTGATTCCTCAATAGCTTCGTCAATTTGCTCATATTTCATAAAATGCGCTCCGACACCCCATATAAGCGACATCTTTTTCACCAGCTTCTCATTGCTTGTGAATGCATATATTTTTGTCTCAGGCCTGTGACTTGAAATGCGTAAGGCAGTATAACCAGAATGAGTAAAAGTGACAATGGCTTGTGGCTCAATTTGTATGGACAATTGTACGGCATTAAAGCAAATCGAGTCCGGCACATATTCAGGATTATCAGGAATTGGTTTATGCATCCTGTTAAAAGGTTTTCCCTCCGATTCAGTATAATCTATTATTCTTTGCATACTCCGGATCGTTTCTACCGGGTATTTGCCAATGGCAGTTTCACTACTCAGCATCAGGGCATCAGCACCATCCAATACGGCATTCGCCATAAATGACTTTCGCTTTGACCATATCTTTCTTATTCGTTTCCACAACTTCAAGTTTTAATTTTCCGTCATCGATCAAAATCGCTTCGCCCACACTTACATCGCTGGAAAACTCTTTATAGCTCATGTATATCTTTTCTTTTGTTCCCATACATTTTTCGGCCACGAAGGTGATTATGTCGCCCTCAAGTAAATCGAGATGGTTATTCAATATCTCACCTACTCTTAATTTAGGCCCTTGCAGATCGGCCATTATCCCGGTTTGAAAATTTGTTTCAGTATTTATCTCCTTAATCAGATTTATCGATTTCAAATAACTTTCCTTGCTGGTATGTGAAAAATTCAACCTGAAAACATCCACACCTTCATCAATCATTTTTCTTAGAATTTCTTTTGAAGAAGATGACGGGCCCAATGTTTCTACAATTCTGGTGCGGGAATTCTTATTTCTCATGTGCAATATTTTTAATGGAAATTGATGTTCATTTTTCATGTAACCAGCCTCCGGAGAAGCCAGCTCGCCGTAAACCGTTAATTATGTACGGACAGTTTCGCATCAGTCTCCATAAAAGGTCTGTTCTATAATTCTCTATCATCGCAATGATCGGTCCCTGATTGATCCCAAAATGCCACGGAGATTCCCAGCCATAAGGATTCTGGGATTTATGAGGATACGTCAGATTAAATGTCGCTTTGAAGCCATAGGGGTTACCCTCTGTCAATTTGACCTCGTTTACCAGATAGTCAATTGCCGGCAACACGATCTCAGGTGCAAACGGAAGTGAAGCTACCACTGCCCATGGTGCAATGGTTCCGTCATCAGGACCATAGGGTACTCCACGGCCTTTATAATCGAAATACCGACGCTTCTGCCCATCTGCTTTTCTGGTACCAGAACCGGGGCCGTCGCTGGCGGTAATTCCCCAGCAATTCCGACCATAACCTGCATGTTTATGCGGGTTGTCAATCGCATATTGTTGCTGAACGTAGGTAGCGCGGCGGCTGTTCTCGAAATAGTCGATGCCTTTGCTGCGCATGAAAGCATCCTGAATGTAGCGAAAATCGATCCAGATGTGTGATATCTGATGTGCGAATAATGGTCCCGCATAAAGGTATTCATATCCATAACAGTTTATCCACTCATAGGTTGACGTCCATGCCGGATAGCTATTTTCAGGCAACGGATAAGTAGGTGAGCCCAATCCGAGTATGTACAGCACAAGTGCCTCATCATAGCCTCTCCATCGGTACCTTAGAAATCCCCTTTCCGGTTTCCATCCGTGAGTAACAGTTGCGCTTTTGTTTTGTGCCCATTGCCAATCGGCACGCTTGTATATAGCATCGGCAAGGTCTCGGATCTCCATCTCGTCGGGCACATTGGCATCAAAATAAGCACCGCTTGTCAGAGCGCCAACGAATAAAATGGAGCTGTCGACAGTCGACAGTTCACAATGCCAGGCGCGCCGACCTGTCTCCATGTCAAGGAAATGATAATAAAAACCATGGTAGCCTGTTGCGTCAGGCTCAGGACCCTGGAGGCTGTTCCAGAAAAACCGAAGTGTTGTAAGTACTGTTTTAATGGCAGAATCACGTGTGATAAAGCCTCGCTCAACTGCCACTGGGTAACTTGCCAATGCCAGACCTGTGGCTGCAATACTCGAAGGCCAGTTTGGTGCGGTCTTGTCTAACACCAATCCATTTTCCGGATTGGTTTCCTGAAGGAAATAACCGAATGTCTCGCTCTGAAGTCTTTCAAGTTCGGCTTCGGCTGTGAGTTTCTCAATGCTCATTATATAACCATATTTAACCGCCCCCCGGTTTACCCTTATGGAAAGAGTTGTTAACGATTATCTGTGCTTCATCAAGTATGCGTTTCAAATGATCTGCTCCCAGAAAGCTTTCTGCATAAATCTTATAGATGTTTTCTGTCCCTGAAGGACGGGCTGCAAACCAACCGTTTCTGGATGTAACTTTTACCCCCCGTATTGGTCCGCCATTGCCTGGCGCATGGGTGAGTACAGACTGTATTTTTTCACCTGCCAGATCCGTAATCTTAACCATTTCAGGCGAGAGTTTAGCCAGCTGATCTTTTTGTTCGGCGGTGGCTGGTGCCTCGATACGGTCATAAGCCGGCTTGCCGAACTGTACTGTAAGTTCTTCATATATTTCACCAGGATCGCGGCCAACACGGGCAGTAATCTCGGCAGCCAGCAGGGCAGGGATGATACCATCCTTGTCTGTGGTCCATACTTTACCATTTTTTTGCACAAAAGAGGCGCCTGCACTCTCTTCTCCTCCAAAACCAAGGGAACCATTAAGGAGTCCTTCAACAAACCATTTAAAACCAACAGGCACTTCATAAAGTTTCCTGCCATGCTTCGATGCTACACGGTCAATCATCTGGCTGCTTACCAGAGTTTTGCCTATAGCTGCTTCCTTACCCCACTCAGGCCGGTGCTGGAACAGGTAATCGATTGCAACAGAAAGGTAATGGTTAGGCGGAAGTAATCCCGAACTTCTGGTAACAATACCGTGTCTGTCATGGTCCGTGTCACAGGCTAGCGCAATGTCGAACTGATCTTTTAATTCAATAAGTCTCTGCATTGCATAAGGTGATGACGGATCCATACGGATCTGACCATCCCAATCGACTGTCATGAAACTAAAAGCAGGATCAACAACTTTATTGACAACCGTAAGGTTCAAACCGTAACGTTCCGCGATTGGGTTCCAGTAATGGATTCCGGCACCTCCAAGAGGATCAACACCAATTTTAATCTTTTCATCCCGAATAATATCCAGGTCAATTACCGAGTCAAGATCGTTTACATATGTGTTGAGAAAATCATATCTATGAGTTGTGGAGGCGTGAATAGCTCTCCCATATGAAATCCTTTTTACAGATTGAAGCTTATGTTCAAGAATCTCGTTTGCCTTCTTCTCAATCCATCCTGTAACAAGATCATCAGCAGGTCCTCCGTTTGGCGGATTATATTTAAAACCACCATCATGCGGAGGATTATGAGAAGGAGTAATTACAATACCGTCAGCAAGGCCGGTTTTTCGGTCTCTGTTGTATCTTAAAATAGCATGCGAAACAGCAGGAGTGGGAACATACTCATCATTCTCTGCCAGCATAACGTCAACCTTGTTAGCAGCTAAAACTTCCAGGGCAGAAACAAGTGCAGGTTCCGAGAGTGCATGTGTGTCCTTTCCAAGAAACAGTGGGCCACTTATTTTATTTTCGATCCGGCATAAACAGATTGCCTGGGTAATAGCAAGGATATGCCATTCATTAAACGAAGTACTGAATGACGAACCACGATGTCCGGATGTCCCAAACCTGACTCGTTGTTCTCTTATTTTTATGTCAGGGATTTCAGAATAATAGCTTGTTATCAGTTTTGGAACATTTACAAGCATCTCAGGTGTAGCAGGGTTACCTGCAAAAGGACTTATATCCATTTCACCATGATAAAAAACCTCCGGTCTGAGAATTTTTTATAAAATGCCCTTCTTTTTCTCTTCAAATTCTTCCTTGCTGATCTCACCCCTGACATATCTTTCTTTTAGTATATCATGTGGAGATTTTTCTTTTGGATTTTTGGTATGCCTTGTGGCCATAATTGTTATCCAAACAATAATAACAATAACTATAAGGCCTATAATCCAGCCCCATCCCATGCCCCACATATTTTCTCCTAATCCGTTCATCATAATGCACCTCCTTTGTTTATTAATTATCCTGTTGCCTGTTTTACTTCCTGTTATCTTAGCACCCCTTCTCAAGTTCTGTCACTTTTGCCAGACGGCGACGATGGCGTTCTTCGCCGGTAAAAAGTGCGTTTAAAAAAGTTTTTACGAGTTCCCATGCAAGTGAACAGCCAATTACACGCCCGCCCAGACAAATCACATTGAGGTTATCATCTTCAACTCCCTGCCGGGCAGAAAAAGTATCACTGATCAAACACGCTCTCACGTTCATCACTTTATTCATTGCAACACATGCACCCACACCGCTGCCACAGATAGCCACGCCGCGACCTGCTTCTCCATTGGCGATAGCTCTAGCTAATGGAATAACATAATCCGGGTAATCATCATCCGGCTTCAGTAGATTGTTGCCAAAATCAATCACTTCGTAACCTGCTTCATGCAACAGTTTTGTCAAATATTCTTTTAGTTCAAAACCTCCATGGTCGGCTGCAATTCCAATGCGTTTCGGCACTGAACCCGTATTTGACTTTAATTCTGCAAGGGTTAAAAAAGCTGTTTCTTCTTTTTCTTCAGGATTTTTTATAATCGTTTGCATGTTCCTTTTTCTAAATGCTCTTTCTCGCATTTGATTTAATGGGAATGCTTATTGGCATCAGGTTCATCTAACCAATATCCCTTGCGATTGTAATGCCGATAAAGTTTGGTCTCATAACCCCGGGCCAGCAGAAACTCATCCGAATATTCCGGTGATTGCTTAATGCTCTCGCGGGAAAGATTGACGAAAACTTTTAATTCGTCCCAACTAACATGGTCAATCCATTGTGGTGAAACCAGAATTTTCTTACCTCCCCACCAGTTTTTTGTATCGATGATCAGATAACGAATTGCCCAGGTTTCATCATCAATTATAAAATCCTCTACATGACCTATTTCGCCATCGCTGGCCTGAATATGGTGGCCACTCACAATATCGGTGCTGCGCAAATGGGGATCCCATGATTTCTCCGGTTGTTTTATTTCTTTCAATTCTTTACTGTCACGCGATATATAAGGGTGAGCCCCCCACATGAATGAGCCGTCCCAATATTCCGGCCATCCATAATACCCATAGTAAGCCATCTCAAATTGTTGTGATACGGGTTTGTCGCTTTCCAGAGACGGACTTTCCTCGATCTGTTTTTTGCTCAGATTGATGCCGATGTTTTCGGCTTCCGTATTTACAGAAACCAGCGCATACGGCGAAATCAGCACTCGTCTGCCTGTGAGCCAGTTTCCTGTATCAGCAACCAGATAGCGAACGGCCCAGTGCTTGTCGTCGAAATAGAATTCTTTAACATTACCTACTTCGCCATCCTTAGCATCTAATTTGTACCCTTTTAGGGTTTTTGCTTTGATTAGCATAATTGTTTCCCTTTCGTTAATTAAATAATATTTACCATGTTACTGACTGTTTTAGCAATCACCCATTCCTCGTCAGTATGAATGACCCGAACGACAGCCTTTACCTTATTTGTTTATAGTTTAAAGATGAAAATCAAAACGCGTAATTGCCTTACATAATTGTAAAAATCAGTTACATAATTCACACTTTCATTTTGTTTACCTGCAATATCATTTTCTGGATGAGTCAATAAATGAAATGTACAAATCAGAAGAGAAGTATTCAAAAGTGATCTCTACATTTTCATTTGTCGCCTTATTTATAGCTTGTCCTGGTTTATTAGGATTAGCCACATTTGTAACAGAACAGCGTAAAAAAGAGATAGGTATCAGAAAAGTTCAGGGAGCATCAGTTCCCAGCATTATTCAACTTGTTTCTGGTGACTTTTTGATTCTTGTGATTATCGCAAATGTATTTGCCTGGCCAGCGGCGTATTTCATAATGAATAAATGGCTTGAAGGTTTTGCATATAGAATAAGATATAAGCCTGTGGAGTTTTATAATATCAGGGGCAGTGGCCCTGCTAATTGCTGCTCTTACTGTAGGCATTAAGGCAGCTAACGTCGCAATGATCAATCCTGTGAAAAGCCTGAAATAAATGTTGACCTGCCAAAGCCAAACACACTGACCAAATCCGGCGTTTTTATTCTCCGGACTTCGAAACATCCCGGATTATTTGCAGGTGTATCCCCCGTCAATAACCAGTTCACTTCCTGTAATAAACTTCGATTCATCGGATACCAGATAAAGAATTCCATAGGCTATGTCTATTGCTTCGCCAACATGTCCTATTGGATGCAGGCTATCAAGGTGTTCCCGGAATCCGGGGTTGTTTTTACCTAATTCTTCAACTAAAGGAGTCCAAATAAATCCCGGATGTACCGAGTTCACTCTTATGTTATCTTTTGCATAGATTAACGCATCGTTTTTAGACATCAATCTTACTGCACCTTTTGAGGCATGATAGGGAGGTATATCTCCGGCACCGACTAAACCATATATTGAAGAAAGGTTTATTATGCTGCCGCCACCTGCTTTTTTCATATGAGGAATTGCATATTTGGTACAGAAAAAAACTCCTTTAACATTTACATTCATTACAGTATCCCACTCTTTCTCTGTTAACTCATGGGTTGGCTTGTCAGCACCTGCAATTCCTGCATTATTTACGGTCGCATCAAGTTTTCCAAATTCTTTAACGACTTCATTATACACTTTTTCAACTTCTTTTTCGTCTGATACATCAAGGTGCCAAAATTTTGCCACTCCCCCTGCCCGGATAATTTCTTCAATCAGCTCACGCCCTTTATCTTCAAGAATGTCGGTAACGGCAACTTTCGCACCTTCTTGTGCTAATAAAAGACACGATTCGCGTCCGATTCCTAATGCGCCACCCGTTACAATTACTACTTTACCTTCTGTTCTTTTCATGATCCTGAAAATTTGTTATCGCAACCCGCGATACGATGGTGAATATCACCTCACTTTGCAAAGGTCAGCCTATTAATCAAAGAAATCATCATATAAATTTGTGTATTTGTTACGTAATTCCCACTCAAGAATAAATACAAATGTATCTGATATGACAGGTGATGACGGCAGGATAGCAGGCAGAAAGTCAAAGGGTCAAGGAATCCTAATTAAACACCCTTGTCCCGAAAATGAACTTTCCTTTCCACCAGGGATCGTTTAATGAAGTGATAGTGACACCATTTGAAGAGGAAGTATGGATAAATTGATTATTGCCGATATAAATACCCGAATGCGTGATAAATTTTTTCGTTTTATATGATCTGATAAAGAAGATCAGATCGCCCTTTTTAAGGTCATCCATCCCCGGTATTATCTTTCCATACCTGGCCTGTTCTTCTGAGTTATGTGGCAGGAGAATGCCGTGACCGGCAAAAACTGTTACCAGTAATCCGGAGCAATCCATGCATTTCCTGGTTGTTCCACCCATACAATGTGGCACACCAAGGTATGTCTTAGCAGTATTGATGATTTCATCAGCACCGGTATTTTGAGTATCAACCATCTTTCCGGTACCCTCGTCCATAAAATCTTTCAGCTTTTTCTTTTCTGACTTGCTTTCGACATTCGGAAACGATGATTCACGATAAAGTGGCCACGAACAGGATGCAATAAGTAGCTGACATACAGCAACTACTATGATTAGAATTTTCCCCCTGGTTCCAAAAAGAACTTTCATCAGCAAGACTCAGCTTTTTAGCAGCGCAAATATGAGGATAATTTTCTTATACTAAAGAGATTAGAAGCAGCAATCGGCAATTCTTTGTTCAGAACCTGATTCAAACAGACGTTTGCAATAAGTTTTTTGTGGCTGGTTGCTGTCTTTGCAGGCCCCGACGTGAGCGAACATCTCAGCCTGGAAATGTGTGAAGTATGTAACTTGTTTTAAAATTTGTGTAATGCTTCATAACGCAAAGGGACTCACCTTTGTACTATAATTTGCCAAACAATAACTAATAGAAAACGACATGAAAAAAGTTTTAACATTTATTTTACTTGCCATAGTAGCAAGTTTTGGGACAGCTAAATCGCAACAAACCGCAGTAGTTAACAGCGATACTACGGGTTGGTATAAAATTGGTGAAGTTGTTGTTGACTTTCAAAGGGATAAGGATGAAATTCTCGTTTTAGGGGCCGACAAATTCAAATCCATCAAATTTAAAGTTACTGATGCGCCTATGGAGCTGAAGGACCTTGAAATATTTTATGAAAGCGGCGACAAGCAAGATGTCAAAGTTGATGGATCAATTAAAGCCCAGGGTGAAAGCAGGGTTATTGATTTAGAGGGTGGCGAAACCCGCAGTATAAAGAAAATTACTTTTGTGTACAAAACGCTTCCTAATAGTAATGATGTAAATGCACATGTGGAAGTCTGGGGATTAAAAACTAATTCCGAAAAGTAACAGTAGTTTACTAAGCTTTTAATAAAGCCGCCTTGCAATTTAGTATGGCGGCTTTTTAAATATATTATGAGGTACTTTCCAGAGTGCTTTTATAAGGAAAGAAGATTTTGGGACCGGTTTGAATTATTGCGACTGACATTTCTCCGGAGATGATTCGTATTGCTAATAAAAAAAGAGTAGAATCAAGTATAAATAATATTGACTTTCAGGTACAAGATTCATATAATTTATCATACCAGGAGAATTCGTTTGATTTAGTAATCGCTTCAAATCTATTCCATATACTATACGAGCCTGAGAAACCGCTCAATGAGGTTAAAAGAGTAATGAAAGATAATGGCATTTTCATAGCCCCTACAATTTGCAGGAGAGAGTACAAAGAGCAAAGTTATTGCAACTGTTGTTGGAGCAGTAAGTGGATTTAAGGTTGTTAACAAATGGAGTATTAATGAATTCAAAACCATGCTGATTAACAATGGATTTGCAATTGAAAAAGCTGTGACAATTGAAGGGAGATTCCCTGTGGCATATATCGTGATGAAAAAGGAAATTGCTACGAAAACCTAACACGGACCATGCTATCTGTGGCAGGTTGCAAATGCCGGTAGTGCTGACCACATTAAGCCGGTCCGGGTCACTTTCATTTACACCATAACCAGAACTCTTTAAAATGCCGATCTGTTTTTTAACTTCCATTTCTATTGTCCTTCTCGCCATCGCATATTTTTCTCCGCACAGAAAAAAACTCAACTAGGTTTGCCGGAAAAGCAAAATTGAACAATGGTTAAACGGACTAATATTAGTGCAGCAGCTATACATTGAAGAAAGGGATAAGATAAAGGTTTAATAAATTTTCAGGCAGGTCTCTTTTTTAATTCATCAATTGATTTTGTAAGTGCAATTATTTCATTTTTTAATTCTTTTATATCTTTTGAGCCTGCTACCGGCGCATCTTTTTCTTCGGCATCGCGACCTATAAAAAACGTGGCAATGGTGGCGGTGACATAGCCAAAAATAGTGAACCCAAAAACTGCTATTAAAAATGCAAGTGTCCTGCCTTCAGGAGTGGAAGGATTAAATTCATTGCCTGCCGTTATTACCCTCATGGCTGTCCACCATAAAGCCAAACCATAACTATCAAAACCTGCATTTGGATTTTCAAGCGCATACATACCGGCTGCACCTAAAAAAGTTACAATAAGTGTAATCATAAAAACATATCCAAAGGCTCTTCGTTTCATTGTTGCCCCCAGGCTCTTCATACTCCTGTTGAACGAAGAAACAATACGCACAAGCCTGATACCTCGTAAACTTCGCAACAATCGAACAAACCTAAAAATACGGAAGACCCTTAAAGCAGGAATAATAAGGGATATAGCTGTTAACCAGTTCCTTTTAAAAAAATCAACTTTAACCGGCGCTAAAATAAATGTAATAAGAAAATCAATGATAAAAATAATCCAGATTGTTAAGCCTGCATATTCAAGTGGTTTATTTATACCCCATATCAATTCAATCACCAATAGAGCCAGCCATACGAAGCCTAAGAAAATCATCGGACCATCTAAAAGTTTTTCTATTGAATTAAGCAGTTTTTTTCTTTCGTTAATTAGTTGCTTTTTCATGCTTTGTGTATAATTAAAGATAGATAGGTATTTGCTTATTGTATCGTAAAAGTACTGTTTACAAAGATATTGAAACTAAAAACGCATGATGCAGCAGTCCGGGCAGCTGAATCTGCTCCATTGTCTATCCCTGTAATTAATCCAGACTAAATTTGCTTTTGTACTTGTATTTGCACCTAATATTGGGAAGGATTTATTTTCACAATTTAATTCAGAACCTTTTAACATACCCTGATAATACAATATGTTGACTAAAAAGAACCTGTGGAAATAGCAATAAAGCTAATATGATTCGCATTCAGATTTTAATTTAAGATGATGAAGCTTCAAAGACAAAGTTATCATATTCAAACAATTTTAACTTTCAGCATCGTTACACAAAAAATTAACCTATTATTCGAAATATTGCATCGTTTCATTTAAATTAGAGTCTCTGTTTAAGCATTATTTATTGTCCTTTTAAACCACTAAACCATGAAAACAAAAATATTCTTATTGTCTCTTTTCTTTCTTCTACCTTCCATCATCTATTCCCAGAATAATAAAACACAAATCCTTCCGGGTTCATGGATGGGCAGGATTACTACTAAACAATTCTCAATACGTGCTCTGTTAAGATTTGAAATGATAAATGACACTATTAAAGGAGTTTTCGATAGCCCTGACCAGGGATATAAGGATCTGCCCTTTGACAAAGTATGGACTATTCAGGATAGTGTATTTGTCGATGCTACAAATTCACTGAATGCCGGAATTATTTTTAAAGGGAGAGTGCTCCCCGGCGATTCGATTATTGATGGAATATGGGGTGGAGCTCTCGGCTTAAGGTTAAGTCGAACAAATTACGTTTATACACTTAAAACGAATCTGAATCCTGAAATTGAGGGATATAAAATTATCAAATTGATTGAAAGCTCCCCTATTAAGGATCAACAGGCAACTGGTCTTTGCTGGAGCTTTGCTACCACATCATTTATTGAAACAGAAGCCATAAGGCTCGGGAAAAGTCCTGTTGTTCTTTCACCATTGTTTTTTATTACTCCAACATATATCGATAAAGCTGAGAAATATATAAGGATGAATGGCAAAAACTACTTTGGTCCGGGCGATTTAACATTTAGTTTATTGAGCGCTTATAAAAACTATGGGGCAATTCCTCAGATAGTCTATTCAGGAAAAAAAGACTCAACCGCTAAATATGATCATGGAAAGATGGACAAAGCTCTTCTTGATAAGGTCAAATATTATGTGGAATCCGGTCGTGGCACTATGACATCGGAGGGGTATAGAAAAGATATACATGAAATTTTGACAAAAACTATCGGAGAGGCTCCTGAAACTTTTACATATCACCAGAAAGAATATACCCCAATATCGTTTGCCAAAGAAATGGTCGGGATCAATCCTGATGATTATGTGGAAATAACATCATTCAGCCATCATCCTTTTTATTCTAAGTTTATTTTGGAAATTGAATCAAACTGGAATAATAACTACTATCTGAATCTTCCAATTAATGATTTTAGTAATGTCATCGACTCTGCTTTGTTACACAATTATTCAGTCTGCTGGGATGGTGATGCATATAGAGATAAAGGGTTTAATGATGGTTTTGCAGTACTAAACGATACTGTTAATATTATTACACAGCAAATGAGGCAGACCGATTTTGACAATTATACCACAATAGATCAGCATAACATGCATATCATCGGTATTGCTGAGAACAGCAATGGGAAGAGATTCTACATTATTAAAAACTCAAGTGATCAGAAGAATTGTGGAGGGTATATGTATATGTCTAAGGAATACTTACTCTTAAAAACCATATCTGTGATGGTAAATAAAAATGCTATCCCAAAAGAGATAAAAAGCAAATTTGGTTCTGCTTTGTAAAAATTCATCATAAGACAATCAAAGTAAGCTAATCATCACCTCCAACAGGAGTGCTTGGCCACAACGGTGTAAAAGCCGGTAGTGTTGACCACATTTTCACCTTTCCACCTTATCACAATTTAAATTCTTTGTTTAACTTTGGTTGAACCACTTTCATATTCTTTAAAAGATCCAATTATTATCATAAGAAATAAGCAAGGTAAATCTGTTTCTGAAATACTCTGGTTTAACCGTAAGCTGATTTTTTGTAGGAAAGTCCTCCGCTAAAAGAGAAAAAGGAATGACAGGAGGTGTAAAAACTGATAGTAAGTTATCTCATTATAAAAAGGAGGTTGTATTATGTTTGATTTTACACAAGGTGGCGGTGTAGTAACCGCTATACTCGGGTTTCTTCTTGTATTCGCAGCTTTGTTTGCCGCGAACGAGATCACTCGCAGATTCAAATGGATAGGCTTTACCGCATTTGTTGTTCTGCCTGTTATTCTAACAGTTATATGGTTCACAGTTCTTGCTGGAACAGCTTATAAAGATTGGTTCCATCTTACAAAAGTCTACTCTTCTACTGCCGGCTGTATCATTTTCTGGTGCATCCGTTTTGTCAATGGAACCAAAAAGGACGGCACAAAATGGAAACTGGTAGATAAGAAATGGTTTCTTTTCCTGGTACCGCTTATCCTTGCTATTAACATTCTCGAAGCATGCTTTCGTGACTTTGAAGTCGGTAATCTCTATGCAGTTGCTAAGACCGTTCTTGAACAGGGTACAACTAATACCTACTATAAACTTATGGGTGGTTCCTGGAACTATATGAACGGCATTGCCGGTATTTTTAACATTCTCACAATCACCGGTTGGTTGGGAATCACAATAAGAAAGAAAACTCCTAAGGACGGAAGCAGAGATATGCTCTGGCCCGACATGCTCTGGTTCTGGATCATTGCCTATGACATTTGGAACTTTGCATATACATACAACTGCCTGCCTCACCATGCATGGTATTGCGGCATAGCACTCCTGCTTGCTCCTACACTCTGCGCATTCACTATCGGTAAGGGTGCATGGCTGCAGCACAGAGCTCAGACTCTCGCACTTTGGTGCATGTTTGCTCAGACATTCCCTGCATTCCTGGATCACAGCAAATTCACTGTTGTTTCAAGCTATAACCCCACCATTTACACTATCGTAAGTGGTATTGCACTAGCAGCTAATGTAGCTGTATTTGCATACCTGATAATTAAAGTTAGTCAGAAAAAGAAAAATCCATATACTAATGATATCTATACCGATTTAAAAGGATATAAGGAAATCAAAGCTCTTGCTGTGTAAGTTCGTCAGGGTCACTGGCTTTTTCAATAACGAATTTGGTACTTTTGCTTTTGCCCCCATCCACTTTCCACCTTGTTTTATCTTTCGTATCATTGTAGTCAGGTTTAACCTGACATGGTTACTATGAAGAATAAATATATATCAAAACAATCCAATGAACTTCTTTCCTGACTCAGAGGAAACGACATGTCTTGTTTTGATTATAAAGAAGCTTTTAAAGCGCTTCCCGACTCAAAAGCAAGTGCAGTCAGAGAATTACTGAGTGATATGACAAAAAGGGGACTTCTGATGAGATTGAAAGAAGGCAAATACTTCATCATCCCTTATGAACAGGAGTCAGGCTCATTTATGCCGGACTGGCATCTGGCAGCTGAATGTCTTGCTGGCGGAAACAATTATTATATAGGTTATTATTCTGCTTTGGAAATGCTTGATCTAATAACTCAACCTTCGTTAAAAGAACAGGTTGTTGTTTCGAAGCAAATGAGACCTTCAATTCTCAATATTGAAAATGTTCCATTCCAGTGAAACTGAAACAATAAGATCCGCCATTTATACATGATCAAACCTGGAGAAATACAGCAATTAACTATTATTACATATGCAATATGACAAACATATTTACCGCTTATTACAGGAACATCTTGATAAACTACCCATAGGTTTTCCAAAAACCGACTCAGGGGTGGAAATAAAAATATTACAACATCTTTTTAATAATTCTGAGGCAAAAGTGGCGCTTTGTCTTAGCCTGGGAAATGCTTCGGTGTTAACCATACAAAAAAGGCTAAAAGGTAAGTTTAATGATGCGGTTGAACGGAATAAGCTAAGCACTATTCTGGATACAATGTATTTAAGTGGTTCAATTAACCGCTCAAAGAATGAGCCATTTAAATACAGTAATGCCATGTTGGCAATTGGAATGTTCGAGAATCAACTGGGACATTTGAATAAAGAATTCATGCAATGGATGCATGAATATTTTGATGAAGGTTTTAATGATGAATTTTTTAGAAGTTCGTTGCCTCAGCTACGAACCTCTCCTCATATGAAAGCAATTGTTCCGGAGTACAATATTGCTACTTACGACAATATGCGCAAAATTGTAAAAGATACCAACCAATCCATTGCCGTTGCCAATTGCGTTTGTAAAGAAGGTGAAGCCCTGCTGGGTAATCCCTGTAAGCAAACCAAAAATATTGAAGTTTGCATTTCCTTTGGTGCATCTTCATATTTAGACAGGGGGCAGGCAAGAACTATTTCAAAAGAGGAATGCCTGGATATTATGGATAGGGCTGAACGCGAAGGCCTGGTTTTGCAACCGGGCAACTCTTTGCAACCTTTTTGTATATGCTTGTGTTGTGGGTGCTGCTGTGGCGTGCTTACTTCTGCAAAAAAATATGAAAAGCCATCAGAACTCATTGGACATAATTTTTATGCTAATGTTATCAATGAGGCATGTAATGGATGTTCGGTGTGTGTTAAAAGATGTCAGATAGATGCCATCAGTATCGAAGATAAAAAGGCAGTGATAGACCTTGATAGATGCATTGGCTGTGGCTTGTGCGTCACTACCTGTAAAAATGAAGCAATGTATCTGATTGAAAAAAAGAAGAAAACCGTACCTCCAAGGAATGCAGTGATGTTGTATCTGGGAATTCTTAGCGAAAAGGTTGGTAAACAAAAAATGATGGGTAATATGTTGAAATTGCTTGCAGGAAAACAATTGTAAATCCTTGCAGGTTTATT
Organism: Bacteroidales bacterium; assembly: GCA_038207725.1. Taxonomy (GTDB): domain Bacteria; phylum Bacteroidota; class Bacteroidia; order Bacteroidales; family VadinHA17; genus LD21. The sequence goes on from JBBQZN010000036.1 coordinate 26,972, forward strand.
CCCTGCTGCCCGTCAAATGGCTCGGTTTTGCAACTCGTCCCGTTGATTGATAGTAATTTATGATTTTGTAACTTTACCGTTAGTCAGAATTGACAATAAGACCAAAAAATGAAAGAAAATAATAATCATTTAGATGACTATTTAAGTCCTCATTTCATAACCCGGAGTAATTGGTTGAGAGCAGCTGTACTTGGAGCAAATGATGGAATTTTATCAACAGCAAGTATTGCGATTGGTGTTGCAGCAGCAAGTAATACCCGGGATCCAGTTATTTTAGCGGCATTAGCAGGATTGGTTGCAGGGGCTTTATCAATGGCAGCAGGAGAATACGTATCTGTGAGTTCTCAAACAGATGTGGAGAAAGCTGATATTGAAAGGGAGAAAAAAGAATTACTTGATATGCCTGAAATAGAATTACAACGATTAGCAGAAATATATGAACAGAGAGGACTGAATAAAGAGACCGCTCAAATAGTAGCAAAAGAACTAACGTCGGAAGATGCTCTGGGAACACATGTTAGAGATGAATTAGGTATTAATGAAATAAGCCAGGCAAAACCAATTCAAGCGGCATTTGCTTCGGGAGCCGCATTTACAACAGGAGGAATTTTGCCCTTTTTAGTAACTCTATTCCTCCCTTTGAAAGGAATGGAATACTCTCTTTATGGATTTGCCATTTTCTTCCTGATTATTTTAGGTGCTTTGGCAGCTAAAACAGGAGGCTCAAGCGTAAATAAAGCAATAATTAGAATTACATTCTGGGGTACCGTCGCTATGGGATTGACTGCTCTGGTAGGACATTTATTTAATGTAGCTGTTGGATAAAACAAACATGAAAATTACAAACACCAAAAGGAGATGGGGCATCATTTTGTTATTGCTGGCCGCCATTGCCATACTGACTTTTTATCCGTTGCCGCCACAAGCTCCCATCCATTATTATGATAGGGAAAGTGGGTTGTTAAGAACGGAAAAAGTGGCTGGAGAAAAGTGGCTGGTGTGGCTGTATAATAATCCGGTTGGCGAAGCAACATTGTGGGTGCTGGTGAAAAGAAAGGTGGTTTCGTCTATTTATGGCAATAGGATGGATCGTCCTTCATCGACCAAAAAAATACAACCCTTTGTTGAAGAATTTGATATCGACATAAGCACCGCCCAAAAACAGGAGTTCAGCTCTTTCAACGATTTCTTTACCCGGAAACTAAAGAATAATGCCAGACCGGTGGATACCAGCTCAACTATTACAGTGTCGCCTGCCGATGGAAAAATACTGGCATATGCCGATATCAGCAACAGCGATTTTATCATCAAAGGATACCGCTTCGATATTTTTTCATTTTTGAATAATGCCGACCTGGCTCAAAATTACCTTGATGGCACCCTGGTGATCATCCGGCTTGCCCCTTTCGATTACCACCGTTTCCATTTTCCCATTAGCGGAAGTTTATCACCCATCACCCGGATTGACGGCGATTATTATTCAGTCAACCCCCTTGCTTTGCGCAAAATAACTGAAATACTCTGCCTGAACAAAATGGAATTTGCCATCATTTCAAACCCTTTGTTTGGAGATGTTGTGATGGCCGAAGTAGGTGCAACCATGGTAGGAAGTATCGTACAGTCTTATACAGGGAATTTTGTAAAAAAAGGGGAAGAGAAAGGGTATTTCAAATTTGGGGGTTCCTCGGTAGTGCTGCTGTTTGAGAAAAATAAAATTCGCATCGATGAAGATTTATTGATTAATACTTTTAAGGGTTATGAAACTGTGATCAAAGAAGGAGAAAGAATTGGTGTATCAATGATTACACCAAAAGTTTCAGGGTAGGGTTTAAATTGGTTGGTTCTGGATTTGTGAAAATCATGAACGGTAGCTGATCACAACTACCTGCCTGGTGCCCGAAACAAACTTCTCTCCGTCAGGTTATGCTTTCCGCGGGAGGTGACTGCCGGGTTGACATCAAGCTTCAGCATCTCCTTCATGTTACCTGTGTCAAAGGCTGTCAGGTAGACCAGCTGTGTTGTACGGTAGAATTTGGCATAGTCAACCGCTTCCGGGACATCCCTCCTGGTATGATAGTCATACGTGAAGCCCGAGAAGAACCACACCGACGGTATCCCGAACCTGACGAACGGGTAGTGATCACTTCTCGAATAGACACTCTGCGGATGAGTGAGGTTTGAGTACGTGTAGTCAAACGCGAAATTGAGTCCTGAGCTTCTGTTCACCTTACTTATTGAGGCATCGAGTCCTGTGCTGAGCAGGTCGGAGCCGACGAGGTAGAGGCTGTCACGGTCATTGCGTCCTATCATATCCATGTTAAGGCAGGCGCTTATCTTTTCTACAGGCACCGGGCAGTTATTGATGAAATATTGCGACCCGATCATCCCCTGTTCCTCACCGGTGAACCAGGCCAGGATGACCGATCTTCCGGGTCTCTCGGTCATCAGGGCGCCGGCTATCTCCATCAGCGCCACAGAGGCCGTGCCGTTGTCATCAGCACCGGCTATTATCTCTCCGTCATCGATGCCTCGGGCATCATGGTGGCCGCTGATGACTATATATTCATGCTTCAGTACAGGATCGTAGCCTTCGACCATTGCAATGACATTACGTGACGTCGACTCATACGACTCAACCTCAACATCAAGCCGTACACTTATGCCGGGTACCTCATTTGAAGGCACCTGCAATCCATCTTCTGCCATCCTGAACATCGCGGCGATATCGTCTTTAGATAGCCCGAGCATCTCAGCTGCCAGGTCATGGCTTATCTCGGCCTTCTCAAAAGGAAGTAGTGGCCGCGTGGTCTCACTGGCAGATGCTGACACCGGCGGTGGCGGGAAGTTTGTCCTTTGTGAGTCGTACAGAACACCCATTCTCCCGGTGGGTATGTAGTCAAAGATGTTGATACCCTCATCCCTGTATTGCTCCCTCTCAGGACTTACTATTGACAGTACGGCTGAGGCGCCCCTGTCGCGTATCGATGCTACCCGTGAGTTCAGCCTTCCCGTTAAGGTGAATCCCAATGGAAACGTATATCCCGGTCTCTGTGCATCAAGTATTATCACCACCTTGCCTCTCAGATCGAGCCCTTTCAGGTCGTCCCATCCGTTCTCAGAGTCGCTTATACCCAGTCCGGCAAAGACAACATCACCCCGGTAAGAGCCACTGCGCAGAAAGCTTCCGCTGAAGTCTTTACCGAAATAATACACCTGTTCACCGTTCCCCTTTGATAATCTTATCCGGGTATCGGGTTGAAAGACCGAGGTGACGGTGAGCGGAACAGACTGATAGAATGAGCCGTCTTTCATGATGGGTTTGAGACCGGCATACTTAGCCCAGTTACCAAGATAAAGGGTGGCTATCTCAAGCTCAGGCGAGGGCGTCTCCCTGCCCCTGAATTCCCTGGCACCGAGGAACTCCAGGTTATATCTCAGCTCCTTCTCCGTTATGGTCTTCAGTCCTCTCGACTGTGATAATGAAACTGCACATGCGGGCACCATCGCCAGCATGAATAACACACGCAGGTTAAAATGGAATCTATTCATAATGATCCGTTAATTAGCTCAGGTTGTCTCTTCTGAAATTATTCATTGATAAAAAACTGATATAAAGATAACCACTTTTAACTTTTAACCCTGACGCTCCGGTCAGGGTCTTCGCTAAGCTTCGTCTTTTAACTCTACCCTTCCACCTTTCCACTTTACCAGTTTGCTTGAAGAGCCTTACATTCTGCCTAACCAGACTTAATCAAAGACAAATACAAAATATTCTATATCAAGACAGATTTAAAACTAACCCTACACTTAACACGGACGGTATGCGCCATGCCCCCATCGCAACTGAATGCCGCAAAATAACTTTACTTTAGAATTATTGTTATGATGTGTGTAATAACAATAAATGAAAAGTTATGAAAAGGGGGAAATTTATTTTGACAACGCTTTCGGTTATTCCATTAGCTCTTTTTGCCAATACAAAAATTAATTTACTTATGGGAACTGATAAAGGATTTAAAATTAATGCAGGAGAAGGACGTATTCATGGACATCTTAAATTAAAAGGGGTAAACGAAAATATACTTGACTTAAAAGTTTCCGGAAGTGACACAGACGGAGCCCTGGCAATTTTTGAACAGACTTCGCTTTCTAAAGGTAAGGGGACACCGTTACACATTCATAACTCACAGGACGAAATCTTTTATGTAATTGAAGGTTCATATTATTTTCAGGTAGGAGATGAAAAATTCAATCTGGCAAAAGGTGAAAGTATCTTTTTACCTCGCAAAGTACCTCATGCCTGGACACAGGTATCGGAAAGTGGAAAAATGACTGTTGTTCTTCAACCCGCCGGGAAACTGGAAAACTTTTTTGTAACAATGGCAGCTTTGGACCATGAACCGGACCAAAAAGAAATAAATAAGATTTTTTCAGACAACGATATGCAGGTAGTTGGGGCACCCTTGTCTGTTGAGTGAGAATCATCAGAATAAAATCACACTGCTATCTGTGGTCAGTTAATAAGCGCTGCCTGCTATGCACTTTTCCCTATTCACTTTTCACTGTTAACTGTTAAGTCAGTTGTCCGGGCAGGCCAGTGCGCTGTCCACATCAATAAACAGTTATCTTTGGGACTTTCATAAAAAGTGGATATAACTGAAAAACTGACATACCGGAGGATTCTACTCTTCTGGGGACCGCTGGCGCTTACCTGGCTGATGATGGCCATTGAGCAGCCATTACTCATTGCCTTTATCGCCAGGTTGAATGATGCAAAATATAACCTTGCTGCCTTCGGTATTGCAGGATCGTTTGCCATGATAATTGAGTCTCCCATAATAATGCTGATGAGTGCCTCCACGGCACTTGTCACGGGGCGTAATTCCTATAAGAAACTAAAAAGGTTTACTGATATCCTTAATGCCGGCATTACCGGTATCCAGCTTATTATCCTTATTCCCCCGGTATTCAACTACATTGTTGTCGGTCTCATGGAGGTACCTGAAGAAATTGCAAGGCTTGCCCACATTGCACTAATTATCTTTCTTCCCTGGGCAGCATCCATCGGTTACAGAAGGTTCTACCAGGGTATACTTATCAGGAATAACCTTACGAGACGCGTAACATATGGGACGATGGTCCGGCTATCAGTCATCGTGATCGTCGGATTGCTTCTTTATACTGCAGGCGTGCAAGGGGCATATGTGGGTGCAGGGGCACTGTCGCTGGCCGTCTTTTCTGAAGCAATAGCCACCAGGATTATGGTTTCCGGGACTCTGAAGTCTTTGATCCGGGAAGAAGATACAGAGAATGGCAATCTTAGCTTAAGGTCAATTTCAAAGTTCTATTTTCCGCTTGCAATAACCTCAATGCTATCGCTTGGTGTGCATCCATTCGTTATATTCTTCCTTGGCAGGAGCTATATGGGGGTGGAGTCGCTGGCTGTGCTCCCTGTTGTGAGTTCGCTGGTATTTATTTTCAGGAGTATGGGATTATCATACCAGGAGGTAAATATTGCCCTGATAGGAAAGGAAAAGCAGAACTACGCAGTATTAAGGAATTTTGCTCTATACCTTGGAATACTTGTAACTGTTCTTATATCAGTGCTGGCTTTTACTCCCCTGGCTGATTTTTGGTTTATAAAAGTCTCGGGACTGAGTACAGAGCTTGCAGATATGTCATATCTCCCGCTCAAGATAATGGTTCTTCTGCCCGCGTTTACGGTCCTTCTTAACTTCCAGAGATCCACCCTTATCATAAACGGTACTACGGGTCCCATCTCAAAGGCAACAGCAGTAGAGCTTGTTGGGATAATTGTGGTTTTGCTGGTGGGTGTGGTATTCCTGAACCTTATCGGCGTAGTCGCTGCCTCTATTGCATTTATAGTTGGTAAAGGCCTGTCAAACATCTACCTGACACGAAAACAGATGGTTGCTGTTAAAGGATGGAATTTAAGGACCTGATAATGCCCTCAGTGGAAAAGCCAGGAGCCCTGACCATTTCTGGCCGGAATTCATTGACCACCAAAAACCGGAGTTATACAATTACCTTTAAGTTACTTCTGCAACTTGCTATCTGACCGGCCAAATGTGGTCAGGAAATATACAATATCGCAGCCGTGGGCTTCATTTAAACGAACCTGCAAGATTTTTAAGCAGAGAGAAACCTATCAAATTCGAACGCTTGATATATTTTGCTTTAGGTAAAGAGCTGATTTCAGTTAATGATGCCGCATTCTTTCTGGGAAAAAGTGTCTGGGAATTCAGAGAAAAATTACATCAATTGGTATGAGGATAATAATCACAGACACAAACGTACTATTCGATGTCATCAAGATAGGGGCATTGCCAGAATTTTTTAGTCTTGACTATGAAATATGTACAACGGTATTTGTGATTGCGGAAATTTTACCAACTCCACAACGCCACCAAGCAGGAATTGAAAGGCGCAGCCCTGGACAAGTTTCTTTTGCAGAAAAGCAGCACGTTTCAGGTATTCCCCCTCTTTTAACTGGAATCAGTTCCGATTCAAATAAGTGCCTATGAAGACAAAATCATCAAAGACCTTGACATCCGCCTGGTTCTCATACTGAACGCTGAAGACATTTTGTGCCGATGCCGTGAAGGAGACTGCGACCAGCATCAGCAGGCCGGGAATTCTCAATTTATTCATGGCTGCTCGGCTATCTGTGTTTTGTTATTGCTACCCCGCCGTTGTCGCTGACAACAATGATGTATTGAACGTTATCTACCGAGACCCGGTAGACATCAGTACTTTGATTAATGCTTGTTATCCTGCCTGAAGATTGCGGCATTGCAGATTCCCCCGCCGGTTTATGGGCGACAAGAATGAAGGCAACGACTGCTACAGCTAATCCAGTCAGGATTCCGGACACGTAGTTAAATTTCCTCATGGTATTATTTATTTGTATGTTACCAATGTTTCATAGTCAAATATCGTGCAAATATGTCCCTTTTCCTGGTCAGAGATTGCTGTCATGCCCTTGTGGTTCAGGTTGACGGTTGACGCCAATTATCATCGTCTGTCCGATCATTTCTTCGGTGACGTCCTTAAGGGGTTTTCCAATGCTCTCGTTATAAAATAAACATGGGTACAGGATGGATTGTATAAATAACTACACATCCGTATCTTTCAGAGTGAAAAAAACCATCTCCCCCGCTCATGAACTCAATTGCATTCGTTGATACAGAAATTGACCCAATAAGCCAGAGGATCCTTGATATTGGAAGTGTCAAAAACGATGGCGGTGCCTTTCACAAAGCCTCTGTGACCGAATTCATCAGCTTTCTGACCGGTACAAAATTCGCATGCGGACACAACATTCTCAAACACGACATAAAATATATCGGCAAGGCACTGACCAATGCGGGAATAGACTCTTCAAACATCATTGACACTCTGTTCCTTTCACCTTTGCTCTTCCCTGCGAAACCTTATCATTCCCTGCTAAAAGATGACAAGCTGCAATCGGATGACATCAATAATCCCATGAATGATGCCATCAAGGCGAAAGATCTCTTCTATGACGAGATTGCCGCTTTCAGACAGATTGACGAAAAACTTAAACAGATTATCTATCTGCTGCTTAATGACAAACCGGAGTTTCAAGCCTTCTTTCGTTTCATCGGATACGCCGGAGAAGAAACAGATCCTGAAAAATTGATCCGCCGAAAATTTGAAAACGAAATCTGCGATCAGGCTGACCTCGCAAAATTAATATCATCACACCCGGTTGAACTTGCTTACTGCCTCTCCCTGATTGACTCTTTCATCCGTCACCCGGAACTGCGGTCCGTCACACCGCCATGGGTCCTGAAAAACTATCCGGAGGTTGAACGGATAATGTTCCTCCTGCGAAACAGGCCTTGCGTTAGCGGCTGCGGCTATTGCAACAGCGCCCTGGATATACATAAGGGTCTGAAAAGACTGTTCGGCTTTGATTCGTATAAAACTTTCGGGGGTGAACCTCTACAGGAGAAGGCGGTTAAGGCTGCCCTTGACATTAAGTCCCTGCTCGCTGTGTTCCCAACCGGTGGCGGGAAGTCGCTTGCCTTCCAGGTCCCTGCCCTGATGAGCGGCGATAATGCACAGGGACTGACAGTGGTCATCTCGCCCCTGCAATCGCTGATGAAGGATCAGGTCGACAATCTTGAGAAGGCCGGGATCACCCGTGCAGTTACGATAAACGGTTTGCTTGACCCCATTGAAAGGGCAAAATCGTTTGAAAGAGTTGAGGATGGCTCGGCCTCTCTTCTCTACATTGCACCTGAATCGTTGCGTTCCCGGACGATAGAACGACTGCTCCTTGGAAGAAAGATCGTCCGCTTTGTTGTCGACGAGGCGCACTGCCTCTCTTCCTGGGGGCAGGATTTCAGGGTTGATTATCTCTACATCGGTGATTTTATCAAGTCAATACAGGAAAAGAAAAACCTCGCGGAAGGCATTCCCGTCTCTTGCTTTACGGCAACGGCAAAACCTCAGGTGATTGATGATATCCGCGGATATTTTAGGCAAAAGCTTTCGCTTGACCTCGAACTCTTCGCCTCCAAGGTATCAAGGACAAATCTGAACTATAAGGTTTTTGAAAAGGGAAACGAAGAAGAGAAGTATCAGGCATTAAGGGATCTGATTGAAGAAAGAAATTGTCCGGTCATCATCTATGTCTCAAGGACTCGAAAGGCATATCTGCTGGCAGAGAGGCTGACCAAGGATGGTTTTAACGCTAAACCGTACCACGGCCGGATGGAAGTGAAGGAGAAAACAGCAAACCAGGAAGCATTCATATCGGGCGAGGTGTCAATCATGGTTGCAACTTCTGCCTTCGGAATGGGAGTTGACAAAAAGGATGTGGGCGTGGTTATTCACTATGAGATATCCGATTCGCTCGAGAACTACATCCAGGAAGCAGGCAGGGCAGGCCGTGATGAAAACATGGTTGCTGATTGTTTTGTCCTCTATAACGAGGAAGACCTGAACAAGCACTTCATCCTCCTGAATCAGACAAAGCTCTCCATCAAGGAGATACAACAGGTCTGGAAGGCGATAAAGGAGATCACCAGGTTCCGTTCAACGGTTTCCAATTCAGCCCTGGAGATTGCGCGAAAGGCAGGCTGGGATGACAGTGTCTATGAGATTGAGACAAGGGTTAAAACCGCTATCGCCGCGCTGGAAGATGCCGGATATCTGAGGCGGGGGCAGAACATGCCACGGATCTTTGCCAACAGTATCCTCTCCAGAAATGCACAGGAAGCCATTGACAAAATATATGCTTCGGAAAGGTTTAATGAAAGACAGAAAGAACAGGGAGTCCGTATTATCAGGAAGCTCTTTTCAAGCAAAAGCAGGAGGCATGCAACCGGAGAACCTGCCGAATCAAGGGTTGATTACATCAGTGATCATCTCGGAATCGTAAAGGAGGAGGTGATAAATATTGTCAACCTCCTTCGCGAGGAGAAGATACTGGCTGATGCCAAGGATTTAACAGCATTCATCAGGAGAGGGGAAAATAAAAATCGGTCACTTAACATTGTCGAATCATTCTGTCAGATCGAAAACTGTCTGGTCCAGGTTTTTGACGAACAAGGGAAGACTTTTCACCTCAAGGAGTTAAACGAGGAGGCAGAGGCACAGGGTTGCGAAGGGTCAAATGTCAGCAGGATCAAGACCGTCATCAATTTCTGGGCAATAAAAAACTGGATTAAGCGGAAAAACCCGGAGTATTCAAAAAATCATGTTACAATAATCAGCCTTCATCCGCGGGAACTGCTGAAGGAAAGATTAAGGAAGCGAAATGAGCTTGCAAGGTTCATTGTTGAATTTCTCTTTGAAAAAAGCAACCGCGATTTTTCGGAAGACGATGCCGGGAAGGAGGAGGTCCTGGTTGAGTTTTCAGTCCTGGAGCTGAAGACGGAACATGAGAGGCATCAGGGGCTTTTTCAGACTGAGGTGACGCTGGAAGATATTGAAGACACTCTGTTCTGGCTCTCAAGAATTGGAGCAATAAAAATTGAAGGCGGCTTTTTGGTTGTTTATAACGGCCTGACTGTTGAAAGGCTTGAACAGGACAATAAAAAGAGATATAAGGCTGAGGATTATCAGAAGCTGAATCAGTTCTATGAGAACAAGATTGAGCAGATTCACATAGTCGGGGAGTATGCCAGGAAAATGATCAGTGATTACAGGGATGCTCTGCAGTTTGTCGAAGACTATTTCCGGTTGAACTATGCCTCGTTCATTTACAAATATTTTAAAGGCGCCAGGCGGGGCGAGATCAAACGTAACCTGACACCCGGCAAGTTCCGCCAGCTGTTCGGAGAGCTCTCCCCTGCCCAGCTGAGAATCATCAACGACACAGAAACGCAACACATTGTTGTTGCGGCAGGACCCGGCAGCGGCAAGACCAGGGTGCTGGTTCACAAGCTCGCCTCTCTCCTATTGATGGAAGATGTGAAGCATGAACAACTGCTGATGCTCACTTTTTCAAGGGCGGCGGCAACTGAATTCAAGAAGCGCCTGATCAGTCTCGTTGGCAACGCAGCCAACTTCATTGAGATAAAGACTTTTCACTCATACTGTTTTGATCTTCTGGGGAAGGTCGGCAGCCTGGAGAAGTCGGATACTATCCTGAAGAGAACTGTTGAGAAGATCAGAAACAGGGAGGTTGAGGCAAGCCGGATCACTAAAACAGTCCTGGTAATTGACGAGGCGCAGGACATGGACGAGGAGGAGTTCGGCCTGATAACGGCCCTCATGGAGCATAATGAGGAGATGAGGGTGATTGCTGTTGGTGATGACGATCAGAACATTTTTGAATTCAGGGGGGCCAGTTCAAAATATCTTGAGCAGTTTATCATGGTGAACAAGGCAACCAAATATGAACTGGTTGAGAACTTCCGCAGCAAGCGCAATCTTGTTGACTTCACCAATCAGTTCGTGATGCGGATCAGTCACAGGCTAAAAAACACTCCTATTATTGCCAGACAAACCGACAACGGAAAAATAAAACTGGTTCGATATCAAAACGGCAATCTCATTGCTCCGTTTGTGCAGGATATACTTGCAACCCCTCTCTCAGGTACCATTGGGCTGCTCACCAGGACCAACGATGAAGCGTTGCAGGTAACGGGACTGCTCCTAAAGAACAGGATGCCGGCCAAATTGATTCAGAACAACGACGGATTTGATCTGTTTGATCTCGCGGAGATAGGATTCTTTTTGAGCCAGCCAGGCCTGGCTGGAAACATTATAAATGTCACCGATGAAGCCTGGGAAAATGCAAAGCGTGCACTGGCAAAAAGGTATCAACGCAGCACAAAATATGAAATATGCCACAATCTTATCAGGGATTTTGAAGCTTCCAACCCAAAGATGAAGTACAAGTCGGATCTGGAGGTCTTTATACGCGAATCCCGACTGGAGGACTTCTGTGGGGAGAGTGGGGAGACAATCCTCGTTTCAACTATTCACAAGGCAAAAGGGAAGGAGTTTGATAATGTTTTCCTGATGCTTGAAAACTTTTATCCTTCAACTGACGAAGACAGACGGCTACTGTATGTTGCGTTGACAAGAGCAAAACGGAACCTGACCATTCATCTCAATTCAGATTTCCTCCACACGCTGTCAGCTGAAAATATGGAGCGGATTTCGGACAGGGATATTCATTTGCCTCCGGTAGAAATGGCGATGCATCCTGGGTTAAGAGATGTATGGCTCGACTACTTCATCAGCAGACAACATTTGGTTTCTAAACTGACAAGCGGCGACGCTCTGACGCTTAACGGGGAAGGGTGTTTGAACTCAGGAGGACAATCTGTTTTAAAATTCTCACAGCAGTTTGTGAGGCGGATTGAAGAGATGAAAGACAACAGCTTCGAACCGAAAAGCGCGAAAGTGAATTTCATTATTCTCTGGATGAAAGAAGAGACCGGGCAGGAAGTAAAGATTATTCTGCCTGAAATACTCTTTGAAAGGAACAATCCCGGATAAATGCCCCGGCCCCGTAGCCCCGTACTCTTTCTGGTCGGCCTTCAGGTCCGGCCAGAATCACAGTTCTGCTTTTTAGGCATGTAAGGCAGTTTCATTATTACAAATCATAAGGAATTACTAATTACACAGGCCCTTCCACAATTCCAAAGGCTTGCAAAAGAGTGCAATTTCGCCTTCCTCAAATTTGACCTATAACTACTGAATGATTTGATTTTGTAGAACAGCTACTCAATATTATATTGAAATATACTTGGTAGATTGAATATTTTACTTATCTTTGTAGCTGTATTACTTAAATATATATTTTGATAGTAGCATTAAAACATATCGCTTTTATTCAAACCGGGGTCTTTGCGAAACCAATAAAGGAAGGTCAGATTGTCTACCTGCAGTCAAAACACTTTGATGAAAACGGAATCCTAAAGGGTTCCTTATACCCTGATTTAAAAGCCGAAAGCATATCTGAAAAACATTTATTACAGAATGGTGACATAATATTTGCTGCCAAAGGAACAAAAAATTTTGCAGCTCTCTACGAAAGTAAAAACAAACCTGCAGTAGCTTCCACTTCATTCTTTGTGATTCGTTTAAATGAGGATTTTCAGGATAAAGTTCTGCCGGAGTATTTGACATGGTATCTCAACAATGCTTCGTCTCAGAATTATCTGAAAAGTCAGGCAGTAGGAAGTTCCATAGTTTCAATCTCAAAATCTGTGATTGGTGAATTGGAATTATCTATCCCGGATTTGGATACTCAAAAGGCGATTCTAATAATTACTCATCTTAGAAACGCAGAAAGAAAACTGCAGAAGCAAATTGAGCTGCTCAGGGAAAAACAAATTCAACAACAAATAATCAACGCCTTAAAATAAGTAACATGACAAAAAAAATAACACAAAAAGATATTAACGATGCTGTCTGGAAAGCTTGTGATACATTTCGGGGAAGCATTGACCCCAGCGTTTACAAGGACTATGTTCTCACTATGCTTTTTGTAAAATATCTGAGTGATGTGCATGATGATAAATATGAATCTCATTTGAAAAAATATAGTGGGGACAGAGAACGTGCAGATCGTGCTATGAAGCATGAACGTTTTGTAGTGCCGGAACACAGCCATTTTAACTATTTATTTGACCACCGGAACGAACTTAATATTGGCGAGTTAATAGATATTGCATTGGAAGATCTGGTAGAAGCCAACCGCGACAAACTATATAGT
>JBBQZN010000037.1:0-39901 GCA_038207725.1 Bacteroidales bacterium
ATCGAGTAGGAGGAAAATAAAATAGTTTTCCTCCTATTTTATTTTCCGACCTCTCACACCACCGTACGAACGGATCACGTATACGGCGGTTCTCTAAGAAACAACTCTGACTTTACGATAGGAGGCCGATAGGAAAACAAAACCAGCTATGCATAGACGATCGTTAGTGATGGTGGTGTTAAGGATAAAGCTGTTAGCGGTATGCCAATAACTTTTCCTTGTGTCTGACAAGATAATCTTTTAGCGAGTGGCATCATTTTCAGTAATCCGTATATAGGTCTGCTCTCTCTCATTCCCTTATTATATTCTATTTGACATAATATTAATTATAGGCTTTACTAGAGAATTTCCGGCCAGCTCCGCTGGTTGACATAAAATCAGATATAAGCCGCAGGATTATATCGGTACGATTTTATGTCAAAGGAAATTCTCGATGTAATCACTCTATGGCCTGCTCTGCTGGTTGATATCTATAAGCCGCAGGATTATATAGGTACGATTTTATGCCAAAGGAAATTCTCCTGGTTGATATCAGCTATTCTGGTAATGTCTTTATAATATCACCCAGCAATCTGTTAAAGTCCATTCCTCCTTTAGATGTCGGTGAATATCCCAGCACAACGACTATAAGCTCCTGCGAAGGCATAATGAAAATTCTCTGACCATCATGACCGATACACATGTACATATCTTTCGGAGCTGACGGAATTTCGCCTGACTTATTAAGCCAGAAAAATGCCCCGTATTCCCCATTGCTTGCTGAAGCCTCAGAGGTACTGTATTTTACCCAGCCTTCCGGAAGTATTCTTTCTCCGTTAAATACTCCGTCATTCTGATATAATAAAGCAAACCGGGCATAATCTCTTGCCGTTGCATACAAATACGAAGACCCGACTCTGGTACCTGTTGGATCAACCTCGAATAGTACATCAGGCATACCAGTCTTATAGAATAATTCCGTCAAAGGAAACTGATAATATGTCGAATCATTAACAAATTTCTTGCGAATCAACCAGTTAACTATATTCGTAGTTCCCGATGAATAGTACCAGAATGTACCAACCGGATGCTCCAGAGTCTGGTCAAAAGAATAACGGGCCATATCACTTTCACAATGCAGCATTACATTTACAGACGACCTGTTGCCATAATCTTCATTCCATTTCAGTCCGCTCTGCATCTGCATAAGGTCGTTTATTGTTATATTACTTCTGTCATCGCTCTTCCATTCATCAATTCCTGCCGGTGCCTGAATATCAAGTTTTCCATCTCTGACAAGTATTCCAACAAGTGCATTGGTGAAACTCTTTGCCATCGACCAGCTTAGAAACCGTGTATCTTTATCAAATTCAGGCTTATACGCTTCTGCAACCGGAATTCCTTTGTGCAAAACCACAAATGCAAAGGCATTACCTTTATATATGGTATCATGAACCAGATTTCTTGTTACATCTGCCAAAGCTTTCTTATCAATGCCTGTAACAGAGTCAGGCATTATATCTCCAAGCGGCCATTTAATGGTATCCTGAGAATATGCGGGTGTAATTGTCAGCGGATATCTATCTCCTTTAAGTTCCGATTCCTTAAGATCTCTAAGTAAAGTTACCCCGAATCCTTCCCTGTAAATTGCCTTCGACTTACGCCATAGAAAGCGGCTTGTAACACTCTTATTAATAACATCAACCTTGTTTTTGGTGTATTTTATGAAAGAAAAATTAAGATCAGTACTCTCAACTGATGCCTGTTCTCTCTCAGAAACAAATACGGCGGAACCCAGATTTTTTGCTGCATATCCTGTTATAATAGGCAATAAAGTATTCAGATATATTGCAGCTCCCAATAGTACAGCTACTAATAAACTTAATCCTCCGAAAAGGACTCTTTTACCGGTTTTTGTCATTTTTATTCAATTAATTTTTAGCTTTTGTTTGTCATAGCAAGCCGCCCTGAGTTTACCCAAGGCCGACGAAGCAATCCTTATCCATTATACCTGTTTAATCATTCTTATCCCAATCCCAGGCCTGTCTGGCAATGTAACTTTACCATCAACAACCGTAACGCCTTCATATATGTCATTACTGATCAAAAGATTGCCGTCAAGATCAGCCCAATCTACCAGCGGTGAAAGTTGTGCAGCAGCTGATACAGCACATGAGGTCTCTGTCATACAGCCGATCATAACCTTCATTTCAAGAGCCCTTGCCATGCTTATCATGGTATAGGCAGCTCTCATACCTCCGCACTTCATCAGTTTTATATTGATTCCGCTGTAAACTCCCTGCACCTTCTTAAAATCCGATATAGTCTGTATAGATTCATCAGCAACAATTGGCAATGGACTGTTCCTGGTAAGCCAGGTTAAATCATCAACCATTTCTTTGGGCATTGGTTGTTCTATGAACACAACTCCCTTATCTTTAAGCCAGTATATCATTTCAAGTGCTTTGTCCTTATCTTTCCAGCCCTGGTTAATATCGACACAAATAAGTGTATCAGATACACTTCTTACACTCTCAATCATCTCCTTGTCATTTCCCTGTCCCAGTTTTACCTTTAGTATTTTATAAGGTGATGCTTCGCGAACCTTCTCTTTTACTACTTCAGGCTTGTCAATACCTATTGTAAATGAGGTATTTGGAGTGTTTGCAGGATTTAATCCCCAGATCCTGTACCATGGCTGGTTCATAAGTTTGCCAACAAGGTCATGAAGTGCAATATCGATTGATGCTTTGGCTGCATAATTCCCCGGAGCCAGTTGATCAATATATGCAAGGATCTCTTCCATCAGAAACGGACTCGCAAATCGTGAAAGGTCAACCATTCTCAGAAACTTGTCTGCAGTAGCATGACTCTCTCCAAGATAAGGCGGCATTGAAGCCTCACCATAACCTATAATGTCCTCATATCTTATCTCTGTCAGCATTACAGGTGTTGTTGTCCTTGAACCAGAGGCCAAGGTGAATAGGTGTTTGAGTTGCAGTTCATATGGTCTGAAACTCAGTACCATGCCTGTCTTGCTGCCGCTTGGCTTCTTTTTACCATTGGTTTCAGAACAAGCAAGAGCCAGATATGAAAAACCCGCACCTCCGGCCAGCATACCGCAATCCTTCAGGAAACTTCTTCTACTCGTCATAAAATATCTATTAACAAATCTTCATAAACACTAGTACCAGCCATGATCAGACACACGAACAATTCCGTCATCATTATTTACACCGATAATTCTTCTTGCTGACAGCAGGGAATTTCTCCGGTAGCTGCTGTAATCAGAATGTGTTGTATCAAGACTATTTATCATTACTCGTGAGGAAGCATGAACGAACTCACTGTCGCCCAGATAAATAGCAACATGAGTGACTCTGCTTCTTTTATCTTTTTTCGATCCGAAAAACAGCAGGTCTCCCCTCTTCAGACTTCCAAATCCCTTATTTATATCTATTATGTCGCCATGACCAGCCTGAAGCGAAGCATCTCTTGAAAGAATAATACCATTACGGAAATAAACAGATTGCACAAAACCACTGCAATCAACTGATTTGGAGGATGATCCTCCCCATAAATATGGTAATCCCAAATAAGTGACTGCTGTACCCATAATTCTATCCTCTGAAAGAGTGTCCTCCTTTAGCCAAAGAGTTAAATCTTTAACATTGGCACTTCTTACAACACCTTCCCTCCCGTCAGGAAAAGCTACCTTTGTGTAATTGCCTGATTTTCCGTTTGTTACAAGTATAGATCCTGAGACAAGATCGCCAACCACCTCTGATTCAAGCTCATTACCGTAAACCCATCCTGAGTTTACGAGAAAAATAACCCTAACAGAATTTCTCCAACTCTCGATTTCTTCAACGTCAAACATTGTTATTGAAGATTTTTCTGTCCATGCAATATATCTGTCAGGTGTCTGAACGAGCAGCCATGAATTATTCTCTTTCAGAATCTTAACCGGCGTCCCAAGAATGGCCTGCGAAATAAGCTCAGCACTATGTTCCGGATTCTTTCTGAGATTAATAACACTGAGAGTAACCAGCCCGTTAATTTTTCTAATAATAGAAGTATCCGGCAGATTTACAATACTGTCTGTCAGATCCAAACCCGGTTTATATAAAGTATTTATTATCTCCTCATGAATCTGAGGAACGGAGGTCTCTCCCCTTAAAACAATTGAATTATTTTTACCCGGAACTGCTGTTATTGTACATATTGCTTCGCGTGAATCAGAGATCCATTTTTCTGCAATAAGATCTATCTCAGACTGAATCCTCTTTGAAGTCAATGAGCTGCATGCTGAGAGGTAAATGAGAAACAGAAACCCGAATCCGGTCAGTATCACTGAAAAATTATTGAAGCGCTGGTTCATCAGAAGTTAAAATTTACAGATACTCCCCAAATTTACAATAATTTGTAAGCTATCAGAAATTTGGGGAAAGAGAATCTGCTTTTTACTTATTTTTTTATATTTACCTGACTGATCAATGTATCTTTGCTTTCAAAATGAAATACTGACTAAAATGATGAATTTTCTTCCTTTAATATTTGCACTATCCTTTCTATTTGCCACCACCGATAAGGTAAAAATTTACGAATGGAGAGGTACAGACCGGACAGGAATCTTCAATGAATCAAACCTCCTGAAGTCATGGCCTGTTGAGGGGCCTAAAGAATTGTGGTCAATAGAAAATATCGGGAATGGTTTTGTGTCGTCAATATTTACAGATAACGGTTTTTTTATAACCGGCGAGAAGGATTCTATGCTTATAATTTTCAGCTATAATCTTGACGGGGTGAAAAAATGGCAGACAACCCTGGGTCGGGAATGGATGAAATCATACCCCGGTTCAAGAACAATACCAACAATTGTGGATGATCTGATCTATGTTGGCTCAGGAATGGGTGATCTCTACTGTCTTAACAGGGCTGATGGGAAGATAGTCTGGTCAAAAAAATTGCTTGCTGATATGAAAGGAATACTGCCTCTTCACGGGCATTCGGAAGCACCTCTGATACAAGGCAATAAAGTATTCTGGACAGCTGGTGGCAAAATAAACAATGTTATTGCTCTGGACCGCTTCACAGGCAAAATGATATGGTCAAACAAAGGATTCGGAGAACCATCAGCATATAACCCGCCAAAACTTATAGAACTGCAAGACCGGAAAGTAATTGTCACATTCTCATCATACCATCTTATGGGTTTTGATTCTGAAAACGGGAAAATGCTATGGTCTCATGAACAGACTAATGTCCCGCTAAGTGACAGAAAACCAGGACTTGGAGATACTCACTGCAATACTGTTCTCTACGAAGACGGTTCAATATTTTATATTGCCGGTGACGGGAATGGTGCTGTTAAACTTAATCTGTCAGCCGATGGTAATAGTATTTCAGAGATGTGGCGTAACGCTCTATTTGACAGCTATATGGGTGGTGCCATAAAAATCGGGGAACAAATTTACAGTTGTGGAACAGCCAGCCCTGATATAAGGGTTATAAACAGCACAACCGGAATTATTACTGACTCTCTTAGAATTGGAATCGGAGCACTTATTGCAGCTGACAATATGCTCTATTATTATACACAAAAAGGTGATCTGATGTTATTAAGCTATGAAAATGGAAAGGTTGAAAAAGTGAGTTCCTTCAGGATTACAAAGGGAACCCAACAACACTTTTCTCATCCAGTTATCAATAAGGGAATCCTTTATCAGCGTCACGGACAGGTACTCATGGCCTTTGATATACGAAAATAAAGACCTAAAGGCTTTCTAACCTGCAAACTGTAGCGAACTCAGGTTCCTGTAAATTCCGCTTTCAATAGTAAGCAATTGCTCATGAGTCCCTTTCTCAACTATCTTTCCGCCATCAAGAACCATAATCTGATCAGCTTTGCGGATTGTAGATAATCTGTGAGCAATAACAATTGATGTTCTTCCAACCATAAGCTTCTCAAGAGCATCCTGAACCAGTCTCTCCGACTCAGAATCAAGTGATGATGTCGCTTCATCAAGAATAAGAATACGCGGATTCTTCAGGACAGCCCGTGCAATGGCAATTCTCTGCCGTTGTCCACCCGAAAGCTGCGTACCACGTTCACCTACAACTGTATTAAGTTTTTCAGGAAACCTGTCGATAAACTCCAGTGCATTTGCTTTAGCGGCAGCTGCATAGATCTCATCATCAGTCGAATCAGGATTCCCATATGAGATATTTTCTTTAATTGTTCCTCCAAAGAGGAAAATATCCTGCGGGACTAATGCAATCTGGCCGCGCAGGGCTGTTAATGAGAATTCATTGCTTTTTTTGTTGTCAAACATTATATCACCTGAAGTTGGTTCATATAAGCGTAGCAGCAATGATGCTATTGTTGACTTTCCTGCACCACTGGTTCCTACTAATGCAACCATTTGATTTGCTGCAATGGAGAGATTAATAGATGATAAAACATCCTCTTCAGGACGTGATGGATATCTGAAGCTTAGGTCTTTAAAAGCAATTTCTCCTTTAATAATCTCTTTGTCAATAAGCTCTTCAGACTTTCCCAGATTTTCTTCCTCTTCATTAAACAATTCAAACAACTCTTCAGTAGCCCCGATAAACTTTTGAATCTGAGTATAAACATTTGCCATCCCTCCGAAATTGCCGCCTACAAACCCTGAATAAATAACGAATGAAAATAACTGCCCGGCATCAATAACCCCGGTTGCCATCATTGCTGACCCCCGCCAGATGACTGCAACAATTGCTCCGAACAGTCCGAAAATCATAAAAGCAGAAAATGCTCCCCTGTATTTGCCTCCCTTGATTCCTATTGTTGCAATCTCTGTTGTGCGCTTTTTGTATCTGTCAATTTCAAGTGCTTCATTGGTATATGTCTTTACTATCTGAATGCCCTGCAATGTCTCTTCAACTATTGTGTTCGATTTTGCTACTTCTCCCTGCACCTGTTTTGAATATTTTCTGATAAACTTCCCAAAGAAAACTGCCAGAAGCATCATTCCCGGCAAAATGGCAAGCATAAAAAGAGTGAGCCTCCATGATGTAATTGCAAGAAGTGTTATACCTCCTGAAATAATAATTATCTGCCTGATAAACTCAGCCAGTGTAGTAGTAAGAGTTTCCTGCAGTAATGATATATCAGATGAAATACGGCTGTTGAGCTCACCGACCCTGTGTTTTTCAAAAAACTTAAGAGGCAGCTTAATCAGATGATTATAAGTCTTTTGCCTCAGACTTGCGAGTGTTTTCTCAGTAACGTTTACAAAAAGTACGACTCTGAAGTATGAAAAAACAGACTGAATAAGAAGGGTTATGACCAGAAGAAGACCAATCCTGTTTAAATCTGTTGCCAGGCTGCCTGCATTCCCTGAATTGACGAGTTCACCCAGAAGCTTTGGAAATGCAAGACTGGCAATACTTGATGCTAACAGAAAAAACATCCCCCATGCATACTCAACCCTATATGGTTTAATATACCTGTAAAGCCTGAACGCATTCTTCAACCCATCAAGAGTGATCTTCTTTTTTGGAACTTCAGTCATCGAATTTTCTTTATTATATTTGATTTATAAAGATACAACAACAAAAGAGCTTAGTTGTTGTTGTTGTAACATAATGGATTTATTAACTGATGAACGATTATGGAAACTATCAAAAAGTCAACAATAGATTACCTCAAGGCAATTGGTAAGAATAACAATCGTGACTGGTTCATAGCTAATAAGGATCAATATATCGAAGCCAGAAAAAACTTCGAAACATTCGTCCAGGAACTTATAAATGAACTTATTGTTTTTGAGCCTGTTATGAAAGGCCTTGAAGTAAAAAGCTGTGTTTACAGATTCAACCGTGATATTCGTTTTTCAGATGATAAATCGCCCTATAAAACTCATTTCGGAGCTTTTATTGTAAGAGGAGGTAAAAAGAATGGCGACAAACTGGCCGGATATTACTTTCACATTGAACCTGGTAAAAGCATAATTGCCGGAGGTGCCTATATGCCTCCTGCCCCATGGCTGGCTGCTATCAGGGAGACAATTGACGATGATCCTGCAATGATCAGGAAAATCATCAGTAGTAAGGATTTTATAAAGCATTTTGGAAAGATAGATGGTGAAAAACTTAAAAAGGCTCCCAAGGGTTACCCGGTCGATCATCCTGAAATTGAACTTCTTAAACTGAAGAGTTATCTGGTTTTCAACGAAGTAAAGGATGATTTTGTTACAAGTGATAAGTTATTCTCGCATACAATAAGTGTATTTAAGGCCATGAAACCCCTTAACGATTATCTTAACAGGTATAGCTCACTATAATACTCCGCCCAGATTATTAAGAATCCACTTAACAGAAGCTCTTTTAGTATAGTCAGGATTAAAATGAACGGCTGTAATAATTCCCTGACGACTAATTATATATACCGCCGGCACAGGTAAACGAGCCGGTGAATGTCCATTGTTTGCGGCAATGTCGGTTGATAGTGAACTAAGAATTTTATCCTGATATGCCTTAGTTACATTGAACATTACATCATAATCTTTCATAATCTGCTCCATGCAATCATATATCACTGTAAAGGTCAGCTTATGAAACTTAACTGTCTGCTCAACATTTTCAATTGATTCGGGAGTAATAGCTACAAAACTGACACCCTGATCGGTGATTATATTAAGTGAATCCTGATAAGCATTGAGATACCTGCTGCAAACCGGGCACCATTTTCCTCTGTAGAAGAAAAGTACCACCGGTCCGTTCTCCAGAAATTTCTTCAGAGTAACCTGCTTCCCTGTCTGATCATACCCTGTAAAATCAGGCGCCTTATCTCCCACCTTAAGCCCTTTCGGGATATGAGCATCTTTTGTTTCGATTCCGAATTTTGCATAATTAATTTCCTGTCCGGATAAGACAGTAATAGTCAATGATGCAACCAGGATTATCAGAAAGAATTTCTTTTTCATGACCCTCAGCTTAAACAGGAATATTACGCAAACTTATAAGAAGGTACTTTCCTCATTCTCAGGTTAAGAGGTGTGATTTCAAGATATTCATCATCTTTAATCTGCTCCATTGCCTCTTCAAGTGAAAACTTCAGTTTTGGTGCTATCCGGAGGCTCTCATCTGACCCTGATGCTCTCATGTTGGTGAGCTTCTTTCCTTTAACAATATTCACCTCAAGGTCACCCAGTCGAGTACTCTCACCAATAACCTGTCCTCTGTAAACCTGTTCTCCAGGATCAATATAAAACCGGCCCCTGTCCTGAAGACGGTCTATTGCGTGACCGGTTGCCATTCCCATATCAAGTGATATCAGCGACCCGTTTTGTTTTGGCATCAGATCATCGCCTTTATATTTATCATAAGCCCTGAAACGGTGATGCATCACAGCTTCACCTGCAGTGGCAGTAAGCATATTATTTCTTAAACCGATAATTCCGCGGGCAGGTATATCAAATTCAATATGAGTAAGATCACCCTTTGGTTCAATTACAATCATCTCGCCTTTTCTCTGAGTAACTAGTTCAATTGCCTTCCCCGAATACTCAGGCGGTACATCTATTGTAAGCGTCTCATAAGGTTCTGATTTAGCACCATCAATTTCCTTAAGAATTACTTTTGGTTTTCCAACCTGAAATTCGTAACCCTCACGTCGCATTGTTTCGATAAGAATAGAGAGGTGAAGAATTCCACGACCATAAACATTAAAAGTATCTTCTGATTTGGTATCCTCTACTTTGAGAGCCAGGTTTTTCTCGGTCTCCCTCATCAGACGGGTCCTCAGGTGGCGTGAAGTAACAAATTTTCCCTCCTTGCCAAACAGTGGTGAGTTATTGATAGTGAATACCATACTCATGGTAGGTTCATCTACTTCAATTCTCTGCAAGGCTTCCGGAACCAGTAAATCTGCAAGTGTATCCCCGATCTCGAAATCATCAAGCCCTATAACAGCACAAAGGTCACCGCAGCGTACACTATCAGTTTTTACTCT
This sequence comes from Bacteroidales bacterium, assembly GCA_038207725.1. Lineage (GTDB taxonomy): Bacteria > Bacteroidota > Bacteroidia > Bacteroidales > VadinHA17 > LD21. The sequence goes on from JBBQZN010000037.1 coordinate 9,980, forward strand.
TCCAAGACCAACAAACACATATAGTTCTTTTACACGGACCTTTTTAACTTTACCGTCTCTTTTGCACAATGTATAATCAACCCCGATGTTTATGTCACCTCTGAAAACGCGACCAATGGCTATTCTTCCAACATAACTGGAAAAATCAAGGGAAGCAACCTGCATCTGAGCAGTACCTTCAATATATTCAGGTTCAGGAATTTGCTCAAGAATAGTATCAAGAAGATACTTAATGTCAGTGCTTGGCTTTTTCCAGTCACCACTCATCCAGCCATGTTTCGAGGAACCGAAAACTGTCTCAAAGTTGAGCTGATCATCCGAAGCATCGAGGTTAAACATCAGCTCATATACATCCTGCTGCACCTCATCCGGCCTGCAGTTTTCCTTATCTACTTTATTTACAACAACAATTGGTTTCAGTCCAAGTGCGATTGCCTTTCCTAACACAAAACGTGTTTGCGGCATTGGTCCTTCAAGAGCATCAACCAGCAACAAAACGCCGTCGGCCATCTTAAGCACCCTTTCAACCTCACCGCCAAAGTCCGCGTGACCGGGTGTGTCGATAATATTAATTTTTACACCTTTATAACTGGCTGAAACGTTTTTTGAGAGTATTGTTATTCCTCTTTCACGCTCAAGATCGTTGCTGTCGAGAATAAGATCACCCGCCTCCTTCCTTTGGTCAAGCACATGGCATTCCTGTATAATACGGTCAACCAGAGTTGTTTTCCCATGATCGACATGTGCTATGATCGCAATATTTCTTATTAACTGCATATAAAATTATTAGACCGCAAAAGTAATACAGTTAGGGGATTAAATGATATAAACCACAAAAATTAATTAATGATAAATAATTCATATATTTCGAAATAAATTTTAAAAGACGACTTATGAAAAAAATGATCATTATTCTTGTTTTTAGTTTACTTGCCATACCAGGGGTTTTTGGTCAGCAGAATGTTAAACTGGCTGTAGGTATGAAGGCTCCCGACTGGATGTTTACCGATGCAGATAAAAAGGAATTCACCATGAATTCATTTGCAGGAAAGATAATCCAGCTTAATTATGTTGACCCTGATGAGTCTGAACTGAACGAACCGTTCAATGAAGCTGTCAATAATGCTATTGACGTCGATAAACGCATCAGCAGGGATGTTTTTAAAGGATTTGGCATTGTCGATTGCAAGTCAACATGGAAACCAAATGGTCTGATACGTACAATAGCAGGCAACAAGGCAAAAAAATTCGGAACAACAATCCTTTTTGATTATGATGCAAAGCTTCAGAGTCTGTGGGGAATTCCAAAGGACAATTATACAATTGTCATACTCGATAGAAACCGTGTCTGCCGGGCATTATATGTCGGAAAAATTCCTGAATCAGATAATGAGAAGATCATTCAGATGATACTGGCTCTAACAAAAGAGTAACATAGGAGTAATTTTATAATATTTAACCGCGAGGGCGCTATGGGATTTTTTTGCATACTCGCGGTTATTTTTTTTTATTAAGTTTCAAGATAAACATAATGACTATCCCTAACCTTTTACTGATTGCTGGTACCGGTACAAAATCAGGAAAAACATCGATGGCATGCAGGATAATTGAGAATTTCCCTGAACTCAGCATTACTGCGATTAAGATTACGCCTCACTTTCACGAGACTACCGAAGGACTTGTAGTTAAATCTGAAAAGAATGGATATGCCATTTATGAAGAGACAAACAGGAATACCAGCAAAGACACATCACGCATGCTTAAGTCAGGTGCTGCGAAAGTGTGGTTTGCAAAGGTCTGGGACGATCAACTGTTCGATGTATTCAATGAGATAATGAAAGATGTTCCTGCCAATACTCCGGTAATCTGTGAATCACCTGCATTGAGAAATTTTGTCGAACCGGGGGTATTTATTATAATGACATCAGACACAATAAATAAACACAAGGATATTTCTCACTTACAGGCTTTGCCGCATCTTATGTTCAAACTGGAAGACATGGAACAAGCTGATAATCTTCTTATTGGATTTAAAAATGGAAAATGGTTTTCCTCTATTTAACCTCGTTTATATCCGAAATATCATTCCCAAGCTTGGCCTTAATCCTCTGAAGGTCATGTTTCATGCCTGCAACTGCCTGCATCAGTTGTTTTTCGGGCAGGACGGGATCAGGAATTTCACTGCTTATATAATTCACAAATTTCCAGATCTCTTTAACCTGGTTAATATGCACCTCATACGGTTCATATATAGGGTTCAGTGAATATAGAACAAGCTTTCCATCGGTTCTGATATTGTTTTCAACTACCTTAAATACAATGCCATCATCAAGCGTAAAGACCACACAGGCTTTTCCGCTGATAATCTGCATCCAGTCCTGAAGGAATTCCCCTGTTACCCATGAGCCGTCGGGTATAGGTAGCATAGAATCGCCTTTAAGCTGAAATGTCCGGTATTTCTTTTTCTCAGAGAGAAAGGGCAGTGTAAAAACCGGAAGCTCCCCGATATATTCCGGATCGGCATAACCGGTTGTATAGCCGGCTTTGGCCTTTTCATGTACCAACTCAATATTTTCACGGTTCTGGGAGTTGACTGTTGTTGTGAGTACCCTGAGGTTACTTCCCTTAACATAGGCATCATATCCCCTCTCCAGCTCACCTAGCTGACTTTCAGAAAGACCCGTTATATCGATCTTGAGTATTGTATCAATTGATACATTGAAATAACCGGAGAAAGAGATAAGGATCTCTATACCGGGCTGGGCGACATCGTTCTCATACCCACTGAGGGTTGAACGTTTAAGGTTAAGGGCAAAAGCAACATCATCCTGTGTTCTGCCTCTCCTTTTCCTTAAAAATTTTATGTTGGATCCGAAGTACATAATGAAATTTGATTATATTGTAATCATATATTTGATTAATTTCTAATCAAAAGTAAAACATAATTATAATATATACAAGAAATGTGAGATATTTTTTATGAATAATCGACTGGGGGCTGGGGATTGCCACGCCCTCCTCCGTCGGGCTCGCAATGACAGTACATGTAATATTATTTTCGGCATGGATTAAACAGGAGTAAATTACGTACACGGTCATTGCGAGGAACAAAGTGACGAAGCAATCCTAAGCCCCATCCACATAGTTGGTTACATAATAATTTTCAAATGATTATATCCGGCAACATAGACAGATCCGTTCTTCATCTCGACCTCGATACTTTTTTTGTATCGGTTGAGAGGCTTAAGAACAGCAGATTGAATGGCAAGCCTGTCATAATAGGCGGCATGTCGGACCGCGGGGTTGTTTCGAGCTGCAGTTATGAGGCCAGGAAATTCGGAGTGAGCTCGGCAATGCCGATGAAAGTGGCCAGGAATATGTGTCCCGATGCAATTATAATACGTGGTGACATGGAATCGTATAGCAACTATTCAAATATAGTCACCGGCATAATTGCAGAGCGGGCACCCCTTTACGAGAAAGCATCGGTAGATGAACACTATGTCGACCTCACAGGAATGGACCGCTTTTATGGATGCTACAAGTGGTCGCATGAACTGAGACAGTTTATAATAAAAGAGACCGGACTACCGATATCTATTGGATTATCAGTTAACAAGACTGTTTCCAAGATAGCAACCGGAGAGGCCAAACCCAATGGGGAAATAGAAGTGCAAAAAGATATTGTGCTTCCATTCCTTGATCCTCTTTCAATAAGAAAAATACCGATGATCGGTCAGAAGACCTATCATATATTGCGGTCAATGGGCATTGCAACCATATATACTCTGAGGAATATACCTGTTGAGATGCTCGAAAAACTGATGGGTAAAAACGGCATTGAAATGTGGAAGAGGGCAAACGGAATAGACTCCACTCCCGTCATCAGTTATTCGGAACAGAAATCAATAAGCACCGAACATACTTTCGAAAAGGATACCACCGACCTGGTACGGCTGAATCAGCTTATAGTGAGTATGGTAGAAAAGATTGCATTCGAACTGAGGAAGCAGGAAAAGCTTACTTCGTGTATAACAGTTAAAATAAGGTACTCAAACTTCGACACCCACACACTGCAGAAAAGGATCCCGTATACATCATTTGACCATGTTCTGGCAGATATTGCCAAGGAACTCTTTGCAAAACTATATCAGCGACGGATGCTGATAAGACTCATAGGAGTAAGATTCAGCCATATGGTAAGAGGTGTCCAGCAGCTCGACCTGTTCGACGATACCCCGGAAAAGGTCAGCCTCTATATGGCTATGGACAAGCTCAGGAAGCGTTTCGGACGTGATGCGGTGAGAAGAGCATCCGGCGTAATGACTGCAGACGAGAGAGAGGAAAAGGTCCTTAAACAGCTTGAAAACGCTCTTAAAGAGCAGAATATGATGTACGGACGTTAAAGAAAGTCATGCAAGCCGTGCAAGTCGTAAAAACATGAAGACCTGCAAGACCGCAAGACCGAAGACAGTAACAAAGATGTTTCTAAATTGTCATTCATATAACAGCCTCCGCTACGGCACAATGTCTGTCGAACAGCTTGTCCGGAAGGCCATTGCTTCAGGCGCTGAGGTTATTGTACTAACCGATATAAACAACTCAACTGCCATACCCGAATTTGCAGGAGAGTGCAGCAAAAACGATCTGCGACCGGTTGCAGGAATAGAATTCAGAAACGGCAATGAGTTTCAGTACATCGGAATAGCCCGCAATAACAGAGGCTTGCGCGAACTAAATGAATTTCTGTCTGATCTGAATTTCAAAAAGACCAACGTACCTTTCCCCGCTCCGCAATTCTCTGAATCGTATATAATCTATTCATTAAAAAAGGCCCCCGACAGGAAACTATTTGATAATGAACGCATAGGAGTAAAAATCCCCGAGCTCAACTCCCTGCGGACCCTCAAATCATCTGTGAACAGAAACTCAATGGTAATTCTGCAGCCGGTAACATTCGGAGAAGCAGATGATATTTTTATACATAAGAGCCTGCGGGCAGTTGACAATAATATACTTCTCAGCCATTTGAAAGCTTCACAGTGTGCCGGCGACGATGAATTTTTCAGGTCAGTGGCAGATACTGAAAAAATCTCAAAAGAGCATCCCTTGCTGGCAGAAAATACCCGTAAACTACTTAGCGACTGTAATCTTCAGTTTGATCTCACCGGTCTGAAAAACAAAAAGATATATTCGGCCAGCCGCTACGATGATAAGCTTCTTCTCGAAAAACTTGCATGGGATGGCATGCTGTACCGTTATGGCAAAAACAATGCAGAAGCAAAAAGAAGGGTAAAGCATGAACTTGAGATAATAGACAAACTCGGATTCTCCGCTTACTTTCTCATAACCTGGGATATCGTCAGGTATTCGATGGCACGTGGATTTTATCATGTCGGACGGGGAAGCGGAGCTAACTCTGTAGTTGCTTACTGTCTGAAAATCACTAATGTTGACCCTATCGACCTGAACCTTTACTTCGAAAGGTTCCTGAACCCCAAACGAAGTAGTCCACCCGACTTTGATATCGATTACTCATGGAAAGAACGTGACGAGGTTATCGACTATATTTTTAAGAGATATGGCTACGGACATACCGCCCTGCTTGGTACAATGAGCACTTTCAGGGGCAAATCAATTGTGCGTGAACTGGGGAAAGTGCACGGATTGCCAAAAGAAGATATAGATTCACTTATCGATAATCCATCTTCCGAATCAAACAGAAATGATATAACAAACATTATCTTTTCAACCGGACTCAAAATTGCCGACTTTCCCAATATCAGGAGCATTCATGCAGGGGGCATCCTGATATCTGAAGAACCCATTACATGCTACACTGCTCTCGATATGCCACCTAAAGGATTCCCTACCACACAGTGGGACATGTACACTTCTGAAGAAATAGGTTTCGAGAAACTTGATATTCTCAGCCAGCGGGGAATAGGCCATATTAAGGAAAGTGCAGAAATCATTCTGCAGAACCGTGGAATCGACGTTGACGTACATGCAGTGCAGATGTTCAAGTCGGACGAAAAGGTAAAAGAGTATCTGAGAACAGGCGAAACAAAGGGGTGTTTCTATATTGAGAGTCCTGCTATGCGCGGACTCCTGAAAAAGCTAACATGCGATAACTATACTACACTTATTGCAGCCAGTTCGGTTATCCGACCCGGTGTTGCACGATCAGGTATGATGAAACAATACATTTACAGGTTTCATAACCCAAACAATTTCAGCTATATACATCCGGTGATGAAAGAACAACTTGAGGAGACATTCGGTGTTATGGTTTACCAGGAGGATGTGCTGAAAGTATGTCATCACTTTGCCGGTCTTGACCTCGCTGATGCCGATACACTCCGCAGGGCAATGAGCGGAAAACACAGATCAAAACAGGAGATGCAGCGGATAGTCGAAAGGTTTTTCTCGAACTGCCGTGAAAAGGGTTACAGTGAAGATGTAATCAAAGAGGTATGGAGACAGATAGAATCATTTGCAGGGTATTCATTCTCCAAAGCCCATTCAGCTTCATACGCAGTCGAAAGCTTCCAGAGTCTCTATCTTAAAGCCCACTACCCTCTTGAATTCATGGTTGCAGTAATAAATAATTTCGGAGGCTTCTACAGGACATGGGTATATGTGCATGAGGCAAGAAGATGGGGAGCGACAATTCAACTGCCTTGTGTAAATAAAAGTAATTATAAGACAAACATCTACGGTTCAGATATATACCTTGGATTTATTCACATAATGAGTGTTGAGTATACACTTGCCCAGTCAATTGAAGCAATACGAAATTCTGAAGGTCCATTTTTAAGCCTTAATGATTTCGTAACCCGTGTTTGTCCCGGACTTGAACAGCTTATCCTGCTGATAAAGGCAGGTGCATTGAGATTCACAGGGAAAAAGAAATCTGTACTTCTGTGGGAAGCACATATGATGATTAACAGGAACAAACCTGAGAACATCAGGCCTCTCTTCGCCACACATCTCCGTGACTTTGCACTTCCGGAACTTGTTCAGGGCAAAATTGAGGATGTATATGATGAGATAGAACTGTTTGGTTTTCCAGTGACAGTCAGTTGGTTTGATATGCTTGAAACCTCATTCAGAGGCGAGGTTCCGGCAAATAAAATGATGGATCATCTTGGAAAAAAAGTCAGGATGCTTGGACATCTGGTCACAGTTAAGTATATAAAAACCGTAAAGAATGACTGGATGAATTTTGGATGTTTTATCGATTCAGAAGGAAGTTTCTTCGACACGGTACATTTTGCACAATCGCTTAATAAATGGCCATTTAAAGGCAGCGGGACCTACCTTATTCTCGGAAAGGTTGTTGAAGAATTTGGCTTCCCGTCCCTCGAAGTGGAAAAGATGGCGAAACTTCCGGTAAAACCAGATCAGAGATATTAACCTTTAACCATTGTCTGACCTGGAAGATTTAATTATTCCTTTTAAACCCTGAATCTTTCTTATAATACCATGAAGAACATCACTATTAGGAACCATTATATTAAGCATTCCTTCAAATATTCCATCATCCATATTATAATTGAAACTTCGTATAACTGCTTTATTGGCGGCAATTACATCGGCAATTTTATTTACCATTCCGACATCATCAACACCCGTGATTTTAATAGAGGCGATGAATGAAGGAATACTTTTTGACTTGGCCCAGCGAGCCGCAATAACCCTGTATGGGTATCTGCTCATCATATTATGGGCATTGGGACAACTTGTGCGGTGAATTTTTATCCCCTCTGAAATTGTGACAAAACCATATATAGAGTCTCCGAAAACCGGATTGCAGCATCTGGAAAGTTTATAATCCAAGCCCTCTACCCTGTCTTCAATTATCAGAAAATCAGAGAACTGAGAATCAACAGACTCTTTAGTCTCCCTTTCAGGAACAAGCGGAAGAACTGCCTGCGGCTCTTCCGATTCTTCATTAAGAAGCACCTCTTTAATCTCAAGAAGATCAAGTTTCCCGGTGGAAATCAGATAATAGAGATCCTGCGCTAATTTAATATTGTAAGATACAAGCAGTTTCTGAATTGTAACATCGCCATAGTTTATTTTCCAGTTCTTAAGCCTTCGCATGAGGATCTCTTTTCCCTCCGCAGCAGCTTTGGTCTTTTCTTCATTCAGAACCTGCTTTACCTTTGTCCTGGCCTTAGTCGTTATCACAAAGGAGAGCCAGTCCTGCTTGGGTTTCTGGTTCTTTGACCGTAAAATTGAAACATGATCTCCATTCTGAAGAACATACCTTATTGTAACATTCCTGCCATTAACCTTTCCTCCTACGCACGATGCTCCAACATCGGTATGAATATCGAAAGCAAAATCGAGCAAAGTAGCTCCTGCCGGCAATTGTCTTAAATCACCTTTAGGCGTAAATACAAATACTTCATCAGTGTACAACCCTGATCTCACCTGGTCGATAAATGCATTATCCTCGTTATCAGATGATTCAAGGATTTCACGCATTTTTGACAGCCAGTTATCGAGACCGCCTTCTCCCTTTATTCCTTTGTATTTAAAGTGAGCAGCAAGACCCTTCTCAGCTATTTCATCCATCCTCGATGATCTGATCTGAACTTCAACCCACTTGCCTTTGGGACCAATAACAGTTGTATGAAGTGACTCATAACCGTTTGATTTAGGTATTGATATCCAGTCGCGGAGCCGGCTGGGATTTGGCTGGTACATGTCGGCCACGATAGAATAGGCTCTCCAGCAATCTGATTTTTCATTAGCAGCTTCACTATCTATTATGAGCCTGACAGCAAAAAGGTCATATACTTCTTCAAATTCCACACCCTGCTTCTTCATCTTAAGCATTATGGAATGAATTGACTTTGTCCTGCTCTTTATGGTAAACTTAAATCCCTGTTTTTCAAGCACTTCTTTTAAAGGCTCAGAGAATTCCCTGATAAGCTTATTTCGCGATGCAGTTGTTTGTCTGACTCTGCTTTCTACAAAGTTGTATTGTTCAGGTTCAAGATATTTAACTGCCAGATCTTCCATTTCCGACTTAATATTATAGAAGCCAAGGCGGTGAGCGAGTGGTGCATACAGGAAATATGTTTCGGAAGCAAGGGGAAGCCTGTCTTTCTCAGGGGCATTGTCAAGATTGCGCATATATTCAAGTCTCTCAACCAGTTTGATGAGTATCACCCTCACATCATCAGCAAGACTTAATAAAAGTTTCCTGAAATTCTCAGCCTGAAATGAAGAATGCATTGAATCTATTCCTGTAATTCTTGAAAAGCCTTCAAGTATCTCAGGAACCTTTTTGCCAAATTCCTTTTCTATCTCTTTTTGAGAAATACCAATATTGTTGAAAGAATCATGCAGCAGGGCGGTAATTATTGATGTCAGACCGAGTCCCATCTCTCCTGCAATTATCCTGGCGACAGATAATGCATGAAGTATCTCCGGTTCACCTGTTATAGTTATTTTATCTCCACATGCATTAATTGCTAAGTCCAAAGCCGCTTTTACCTTTGGAATCTCTTCTTCACTTATGCTGTTTCTGGCAGCGAGAAGCAATGCGCGATAGCCACTGTTAATCTTATTTGTGTCTACTCCCATTTATAATTATATGCTTGAAGATCAATGTGCTTATTACTGAAAAATATTATTCTTAAAGATATTCTAAAATCACTGACAGACATCAAAAAAAATCCCCGGAAGTTTGGAACCCCGGGGATTTCAGAAAATATCTTAATTCTATTATCTGAACGAGATCCCCAGACCTGTAGTAAGTACATTGTATTGGGCTCTTGTGTAATCAGCATGAATTGTGATTACGGCAAGCTTAATCCTTAAACCAATATTTGCCCTTAAACCTGAGAAGTTTTCAATTTCCATTGAGGGAAACTTATCGCCAGTTATAACGCCGGCATTATTATATTCTGAACGTGGAGGTGGCCCGGCAACATATCCCGGAGTTGGAAAATTGCCTGTAAACTCCATAGTTGTTTTTGATTTACAATAACCAAGGCCACCATAGAAAGTTATAACAGGAAGGTTAAGAGATGCTATAACGCTTACATTTAATGCTGATACATTTATATTCAGATTCTGATCAGCAAAATTAACAGCAGGAGAATAATTAGTTGGTGTTCCGGGTTGCATGTTGATTGGAACATTTCCTGTAAGTTTGGTATACCCACCAAAAAGAGAAACGTCAAAGGGGAGTAATTTGTCACCCGGAATATATTGCATAATGCTGTGAACAAGTCCAACGCCCCATAAAGAAATATCACCGTCTTTAATATTGATTTTAGGTACAAAACGTCCTTTAAGTTCAGTTCCAAAAGGAAGACCTATCCCAACCTGTAAAGAAGGAACCGGGATCAATTTCCAATTGGTGCCATTTATAGCATTAAATGTTGCAATAGTAAAGCCAGTTGTCTTATCTGTAACTGTGATAGGTGGGCCAGCTTTATCAGGTCCGGAAATTGTAGAAGCAGCACCGGACCCGGTCATATTTGATGACAGACCTATTTTGGCTAAATCAAATGTTCCTGCAGATTCCGGAACCATTCCAACACTAATCCCCGTAGTAATATCAAATCCTCCAAACTTATGAGGCTTTGCAGTGTTATACCAGCCTCCGTTCAGACCTGAGCCAAAAGCATTGACCCATGGTGAAATGTATGCCTCAGCATACTTTACTCCATCCGCCGGAGCACTCCTAAGGAAATCAACATTGTCAAACTGGGAAAATGATAGGGATGAAAATAAAATAAGGGCAGCCAGGGAAAGCCCTGCTCTTTTCTGGAATAGTTTATTCATAGCCTTTTAAATTGGTTGGTTATTACAATTATTTACAAATATAAATAAAATTGGATACTCATATAACCCGGAGTATCTGACTTCTCTTATATAACAACATCAACTGCATAAAGGTTGCGTGGAGATAAAATAATTATCAAATTATTTTATTGGTGATTCAGGTTCCTTCGACATTTCATAATAATACACCCAGTCAACAAATCCAGGGACTATTCTCTGAAAGAGGGCAGTTAACCGGCCATCCCAGGTTAGCAGTTTATTTCTTTTCTTCTTTCTTATGCCTTTCAGTACCCATTGGGCCACATATTCAGGGGACATTAGTTTTTTTTCATCGAGAGGCGATTCTCCCTGCTCTGTACCGTCAGCAACAAGAGCATGTCTCCTGATATCAGTTGCAGTAAATCCTGGTGCAATTATCATTACATGTAAACCTTTTCGAAGGTTTTCTATCCTTATCGTTTCAAGGAATCCATGAATTGCGAATTTCGAAGCCGAATAACCGGTACGTCCCGGAAGTCCATGGAATCCTGCTACTGATGACACCCCTACCAGGGAGCCTTTCGATTCGAGCAGATAAGGCAAAGCATATTTAGTGCAATGTACAGTTCCCCAGAAATTTACATCCATCAGCCGGTGCAGAACTTTCAGGTCTACATCTGTGAAAGATGCCCGCATAGAGATTCCTGCATTATTTACAAGAATATCAATGCCACCAAATCTTTCAACAGTCTTATCAATAAGCTTCATGCAATCAGATTCGATACTGACATCTGTTACAACACTTAAAACGTCGTGGTTTTTAGAACTCAGTTCTGCAGCCAGCACTTCAAGTTTTTCTCCTGATCGGGCGGCAATTACAACCTTACTCCCATTCCGGGCAAATTCCCTGGCTATCGCCTCTCCTATTCCTGATGAAGCGCCTGTTACTACAACAACTTTGTCTTTAAAAATACTATTCTTCTTCATACCTTTATATTAGACAATTGTTTATGTTAAAATTGCTATTAAAAATAAGCAGATTATTTATTTATTTACTAATGTTAACAGGAAATTATATACATTTTTTTTGGATTAAAATAAAATTATCATACATTTGCACTCGCAAAAACAAAGGAGGATTCAGTAGCTCAGCTGGTAGAGCACATCCCTTTTAAGGATGGGGTCCTGGGTTCGAGCCCCAGCTGGATCACAAAATATTAAAAAGGAATTAGAAATAATTCCTTTTTTTATAGCTGAAAATACAATGTTTACCGTATATATCATTCACAGTGAAGTTCTTGATAGATTTTATATAGGTTATACTAATAACTTAGAAAGGCGATTATATGAACATAACAGGATAAAAGGTAAATATACTGATACTGGAATTCCTTGGCAATTAGTATTCTCTGAGTCATTTGTGACAAAAAAAGAAGCTATGAATAGGGAAAAATTCATTAAGTCAAAAAAATCCAAATCATTTATTGTCGCACTAATAGCTCAAAGGTAGAGCATTCCGCTTTGCGGAAGGGTCCTGGGTTCGAGCCCCAGCTGGATCACAAAAAAGGAAAGCGTTCGCTTTCCTTTTTTTATTATAGTACTTATAATCAGTATGTTCTACTTCGATAATACAGGAATCTGTCTGTTAATTGACTCTTCAAGTGAGATCAATGTTTCAGTTCTTACAATTCCTGAAATATTCTGGATTGTATCAGTAAGTATCATTCTCAGATGCTCATTATCGCGGGTATATACCTTAATAAACAGTGAATAATTCCCGGTGGTGTAGTGGCATTCGATAATCTCAGGAATCTCTTTAAACTTTGTTACCACTTCACGGAAGCTTCCCGGATGGTCAAGAAAAATCCCTATATATGCACATGTCTTGAAACCTACCATAACCGGATCAACTTTAAATTCTGATCCCCTGATGACTCCGATCCTTATTAACCTCTGCACCCGCTGGTGTATTGCAGCTCCTGATACACCGCACTCCCTGGCAACTTCCAGATAAGGAATTCTTGCATTTTTTGTAATAATGTCGAGAATCTTTTTATCCAGATTATCAATTTGTAAATTTTCTGACATTTCTATCTATGTATTATAAATGAATGAAACATTACTTTTAATATTTCTTACAAATTTAAAGTAAAAAACATAAAAATAATGAAGTAATGTAAAATGTTTTAATGCAAATCAGAAAAAAGAATATTGCAGCTGAATTCAACGGTTAATATACCCTATGATATCTTTAATATCTGAAAAACCCTTTTCGCCAAGATATTTTTCAACACCTTCAAGTATCTTAACTGAAGCCAGCGGATCTATGAAAGAGGCTGTTCCTATCTGTACAGCTGTAGCTCCGGCAAGAAAAAACTCAATTGCATCGGAAGTTGTCATTATGCCTCCCATGCCAATTACCGGTATTTTAACAGCCCTGGCGACCTGCCAGACCATCCTGAGAGCCACCGGCTTAATTGCCGGTCCCGATAACCCTCCTGTAACAGTCGACAGTGATGGCTTCATTTTAGATACATCTATAGCCATCCCCAGCAATGTATTTATTAGAGATACTGAATCGGCCCCCTCTTCCTCTGCAACTCTTGCAAAATCAGCAATATTTGTAACGTTTGGAGAGAGTTTAACGATAAGTACTTTTGAATAGGCTGCTCGTACGGCCTTAGTTACCTCACGGGCAGAATCAAGATTGGTTCCGAAAACCATCCCTCCCATTTTTACATTCGGACAGGATATATTCAATTCGATGGCAGGTATATCGTCCAGTCTGTCAATTCTTTCTGCAAGAGCTACATACTCATCGATATAGTTGCCATTAATATTTACAATAATATTCGTATTATACTTCCTTATCTGAGGATATATAGATTTCTCGAAATAATCAATTCCCTTATTCTGCAACCCGACTGCATTCAGCATCCCTGCAGGGGTTTCGGCCATACGCGGATATGGGTTACCTTCCCTTGGTTCCATGGTGGTTCCTTTTACAAATATACCTCCCAACCTGGAAACGTCGATAAAGTCATCAAATTCAGGACCATACCCTGAAGTCCCTGAAGCTGTAAGGACAGGATTTTTAAAATGCAGATTGCCAATTGTGATACCCAGATTTACCATTTCAAATCTTTTATATTGAATACTGGTCCTTCAGTGCAGGTACAAAGGTTGCCTCTCACAGTGTCAACAATACAGCATAAACAGACACCAAATCCACATGCCATGAGGTTTTCGAGTGAAACCTCGCAGTAAATATTTTCTTTTTTGGCAAATTTTGCAACAGCTTTCATCATTGAGTCGGGACCACAGCAGTAAATCCTGTCAAATTTGTGAGCAGAGAGAACTGAATGATTTGTTACATACCCCTTTTCCCCTTCAGAACCATCTTCAGTTGTAAGATATACATCCCCAATTGCCTGATATTCTTTGTATTCAATTATTCGTTCCCTGTTTCTGAATCCTAATAACACTGACGGTTCAATGCCTCTTTCTTTCAGATACTTTCCAAGATAGAGCAACGGGGCAATTCCACAACCACCGCCGATAAGAATGACTTTTTCTTTCTTTTCAGGAACAGAAAATGAATTGCCCAGGGGATAAACAATATTAAGCAGATCGCCTTTTTTTAATCTTGAGAGTGCTTCAGTGCCTTTGCCAAGTACCTGTACCAGAAGCCTGAAGGAGTTTCCGGAATAGTCAACATCATGTATAGAAATAGGTCTGCGCAGAAATGTTTCCTGACTGCCTTCTACCTTAACCTGTACAAACTGACCTGGTAATAATTCAGGAAGTTCAGTAGGGCTTTTAACTTCCAGAATGAAAAACTCATCAGTAATGTGCTTATTATCAATGAGCTTAAGATCTTCAATCTTTTTTGCCATTTATAGCATATTTGAAGCAAAGATAATTCTATAGAGTGATTTCAGGAAATGAAAAACAGAGATTGTTTTAAAGAAGTTATTATCAATTCTGATTTCGGGGATGGTACTCCTTAAAGCTGTTATCATTGAAGAACCAAATAATCCTTACTATATCAGATTCATTATGGGTATCATTCAGATTTGATAACTGCTTATGAGATGATTTAATGGTTAAATCAGAAGATTCATTCATTTTATCTGTTTCAGATTCTGATAAGCCGGTACGAGACGGTATGTTATCAGAAAAAATTGTATCGTCAAATAGCGACTGAACCTGTCCATCCTTATACATCGTTCCTTTTCCGAATAAAAGCCAGTCAGTAGAGAGAAAAGGATATTTTTCAAGCATTTTAAGTACAAAATCGAGACTGGGATTGTTTCTTCCCGATAGGATATGAGAAATCCCTGAAGGCTGAACTCCGATCTCCTCTGCCAATTGAGCAGAAGATTTATTTTCAGTTCTTAAAAATTCAATTAAACGCTCTTTCATACGACCTGAATTATAATTACAAATGTAAATAATAAAAACTTTCCATTTGTAATTATATTGCATGACATATGTAATCAGATAAGAAGCAACAAAAAGCTCATAAAGTGAATATAGATATATATCATTCATATTCAATAGTATAACTTTATTACTTATATCAATAAACACTAGAGATTAGATATGTATCTATATGGTATACAGTTTTTTAAGCTCTATTTCTAAACAATATTTACTTATTTTAACCTGACATGGCGGATTAATGCCTGTAATAGCAACAGTTAGCATGATATAAAGTATTGATTTATAATAATATAAACAAATAATGTGTCACTATTACTATTTAATTAAATATGTAATCTATAACTAAGTTGTTTTGTTTACTCATGTAATCGAATTGTGTTAATTTCTTCGTTTACATCTGTAATTACGCTAATTAATTACAATTGTAACGCACTCAGGAATGCTGGAGCCTGCACATATATTTTATTTTTTAATAATCTACCTCTCCTGTTCAAAGGCTTCAAATATTCAATTCTCAGGAGGTTCAGTTTATCAGTAAGATTTGGCTAATGAATGGGAAATAGCCAATGGCTATGAGTTAGCATGCCCTATCCCTGATGACAATTACTTTACTATTGTCTATATGCAGACAGCTAATAGTGTCCATTGGGTAAATGAAGGCTAAGACCGCAACAAGGCAATAATCCTACCAGAAGAAATATAGAATGGGAAATAATCGTATTGCAGAGACTGTAACGCGTCTACTCAGGAGTATAATTGCGAGCTGCTACATCGTCAAATTCCTTCTCAGATCTGGCTATTACTGCGGTTGCCAGACAGTTTCCTATAACATTTACAGAAGTTCTGGCCATGTCCATCAGCACATCAATTCCGAGAATCATAAAGATGGGTTCTACAGGGAGTCCGAAACTTGCAGCAGTACCAAGCAGAATTACAAGAGACGCCCTGGAAACACCTGCAACACCCTTACTTGTAAGCATAAGAGTAAAACAGATAAGCAGCTGCTTATCTATTGAAAGATCTATTCCGGCGGCCTGTGCTACAAAAATAGTTGCCAGAGAGAGGTACAAAGTGGTTCCATCGAGGTTGAAGCTATAGCCGGTAGGTATTACAAAAGCCACTATCTTCCTGGGAATGCCGAATCTTTCCATAGACTCCATAGCTGAAGGAAGAGCAGATTCGGAATTAGATGTTGCAAATGCTATAGTTGCTGGTTCTGAGACAGCCTTAATGAATGGTCTTAAAGGGATTTTAAAGATCAATGCAACCGGAAATAGAACAAGCAGAAGAAATGCAATAAGTGCAACATACAGTGTAGCAAGAAGTTTGAAGAGATTATAAAGAATATCGAGTCCCATGTGACCCACCGTATAGGAAATTGCAGCAAAAACTGCTATCGGGGCAAAATACATTACGATATTAGTGAATTTGAACATTGTTTCGGCGAGGCTCTCACTGAATCTAATCATAGGAGAACGAAATTTTTCTTTTACCATTGCAACTGCAATTCCAAAAACTACACTGAAGATCACAATCTGAAGGATCTGACCTTCGAAGATCGCTTTTGCTATGTTCTCAGGAAAAATATGCAATATGAAATCGCTGGTTGACAGTGCTTTAATTGATGTAATTGGGGCAACATCAGGAGTGGGTGGCAACACTACACCAACACCTGCTTTACTGATGTTAATAGCAATAAGCCCGATAAACAATGCTAGAGTGGATACGATTTCAAAATATAAAAGTGATTTCCAGCCCATCCTTCCGATCTGCTTGATATCGGCATGTCCGGCTATCCCAACAACCAGTGTAGAAAATAAGAGAGGCGCGATGATTGTTTTAACCATCCTCAAAAAGATATCACTAAGCACCAGGAGTTTTTTGGCCGTGGCCGGGATATCATACCCGAATTCAGCTCCTGCTACCATAGCTACCAGAATCCAGGTCGTTAATGATCTTTTTCTTATGGCATATACTACAAGAACGAAAACGCTTAGAAGACGGAATAACAATAATATAGATGAGTTTATCTCAACTAAATTGTTAGCTTGGAGAACTAACAAAATCAGGGTTACTGAAATTATACTTATCAGAATATACGGGAAGTTTTTCCAGAGTTTAATCATAGTTAATTTCTTTTTTGCCTGATTATCAGGATTTGTTAATTGTTAACTGCAGGAGCCCCCGCAATCTGAATGTGAGTGCCCACTGCATCCTGAACATGAACTTCCCGGAGGATTGATTTCCAGTTCAGATGCCTCTCTTACTTCAACAATTTTGCCTGTGTAAAACAGATCAAGTCCTGCCATAGGATGATTAAAGTCCATCTTAACGTAAGTGTCTGTTATTTCATTAATTACACCATTAAGTGGATTACCGTCAGTATCAGTCATAGGTATATCATTTCCGACTCTGCAGATATCTTCATTAAGGACTCCTTCAGTTTCAAAAACCGCAATGGGGACATTAACAATCATTTCTTCCCTTTTATCGCCATAAGCCAGATCGGAAGTAAGTGTAAAACTGAAGTTATCTCCATTTTTAAGAGAGTCAATATTTGACTCAAACACGGGCAGCAGTCTGCCAGTTCCAAAAACAAACTGTAAGGGTCTGCTTTCATCCAAAGACTCGATAATACGGCCTTCCGGGTCTTTCTCCCTCAAGTCATAGATAAGGGAAACCATTTTATTTTTTTCTATTTTCATTTTATAAGATTTTCTTAAAAAACGTCTCAAATATAATTTAAATTAGTTGGAGGCAAATCATAAATTAAAAAAACAGTTTAAAACATAAAACTAACTCTGAATTCAGGATTACTGTAGATCCCATAGGCAGAGTCGTTTAGCGCCCATAAAGCCATGATATTCATTGAAGAACGTCGTCCCATCTGCTGACTTATGCCTCCTCCTGCCAGGATAGTATTGACTTTAAATCTTTCAGTCAGGTAAGGGGGGTATTTCCAGAATGAGGATTCAAGATTGAGGAGTTCATCCTCGAGGTGGACAAATATTCCTGTATTAATACCTATAGGAATGAGATTATTCAAATCCTGAACTAAAACCAGTTCAATATAAGCTTTCCCGCCATAAATAATTGTTTTCTCTGAAGTGTATTTGTAAAACCGGTAGTTTGGTCCTGCTGCAACTGCTATCCTGGGACGAAGCCAGATTCCGATTACAGGCGACACCTGTATATCAGTAATAGTTCCAAACTGGAGTCCGAAATTACCACCGTAAAAAAGGCGTTCCCTGAGAGGTGGTGTCTCCTTCCGGCCGGCCTGAGCCTGGCAGATCTGAAATGACAGAAGAAAAACAAGTATTAAAAATGCAGATACTTTTATTTTTATGACTCCTGACGAAAATCGTAAATATCTTTGAACCATTGCTTCTAATATGTAATAACCTGTTTCTGGTGGTTAGTACAAATAAACGAAAAAAAACCTAATCTATTTTTCAATTTTCTCATAAGAAGCAACAATTCCTTTGATAAGTGATGAACTGAATCCGTTATGCTCCATTTCATTCAATCCCACAATGGTACAACCTTTTGGTGTTGTGACCTTATCAATTTCATATTCAGGATGTTCATGATTCTCAATTAGCAATTCAGCTGCTCCTTTAACTGTCTGGGTTACAATCTCGCTGGCAGTTTTGGCATCAAATCCGATCTGGATCCCACCCTGAATCATTGCTCTAATGAACCTTAAAACGTAGGCGATACCGCAGGCTCCGAGGATAGTTGCTGATTGCATTAGTTCTTCATCAATTATCATTGTCGGACCGGTAATATCAAAAAGAGAAATCACTGAGCTGACATCATCATGCTTAGCTCCCGAATGACTAATACATGTAACTGATTTACCAACACTTGCAGAAATATTAGGCATAACTCTAAAGACGGGAACAGAATTTCCTACATACCCTTTTATCTCGCTTATTGTTATACCTGCCGTAACAGAAATAAGTATATGCTTTTCCGGATTAAGTACCTTGCTTATTTCACCCATGATCTCAGCCATATTATAGGGCTTAACAGCAATAATAACCAGGTCAGAACCTTTTACAGCCTCTGTATTGTCAGAAGTAAGCCTTACTCCGCTCTTTATAAGATGATTGAGCTCCTTTATATTTCTTCGTGTAACAATGATATTTTCAGGAACAAGAGATTGATCCTTAAGAAATCCCTGTAATAATGAAAAGCCAATATTCCCACATCCGATTATTGATATTTTAACTTTATTCATAGCTCTGATTTAAATATATATAGCATACTAGTCCTAATTATAATAATATATTGCGAATATACTGCTTTAGCTTAATCTTCATCTCTCTAATTTAACTTCCTTATTAATATTATGTAACTAATAAGTGGTATAGGTATTGGAAACAGAAGACAGAAGTCGGAAGAGAGATATGTAAAGGCAGAAGACTATTTTGGACAAGGAATTCAGACTTCGGACTCCCGACTTCTGGCTTCCGACTGATTAGATACAATATGATATATTTTCATATATTCTTTAAAAAAGGGAATATGGTTCGGGAAACTGACATGATTAATAAATAACTTAGTACCCTTAACAGTTTGATTCAATTAACTGAAGCACGAAATGAATATAATTATTAATGGAGGAACACGTGGCATCGGCAGGGATGTTGCTCTTTCTCTTGCTGATGATCCGGGGAACAGGATAATAGTTACAGGAAGAAACCAGTCGGCTCTCAATACATTAAGGGAGCTGAATAGTAATATCCTGACATTTCAAATGGACCTTTCGGAGTTGGAAAAGGACTCTGAATCGATCAGTAAATTTATTTCAGCTAATCTTAAAACTGTTGATATTCTGATTAATATGGCCGGAATACTTGTTGCTGAGAAATTTGACACGATTTCAGCTAAAGATGCCAGGAAAATGATGGATGTAAATTTCTTTGGGGCGGCCTTCATGATCAGACTTACCAAAACATTTATGAATAAAGGATCCCATATAGTCAACATTTCAAGTATGGGTGGATTTCAGGGGAGTGTGAAGTTTGACGGACTGGCATTTTACAGTGCATCAAAGGCAGCGCTTGCAAATCTCTCGGAATGCCTGTCAGTTGAGTATTCGGAAGCAGGTATAAGTGTTAACTGCCTGGCTCTCGGTGCTGTTCAGACAGAGATGCTTGAGGAAGCATTCCCCGGGTACAAGGCCCCTGTTTCCTCAAAAGATATGGCTAAATATATTGCAGATTTTGCTGTTAACGGAAACAGGTACTTTAATGGAAAAGTAATACCCGTTGCGGTCAATACCCCATGATAAACTGGTAAATCAATTATAAATCTTACTCTTAATTTTTCCATCGAGAGCAAGTAACCCATTGAAGGCAAGTGCTTTGAGCTCATCTTCTCCGGGATAGATCATTACCTCAGCAATAAATTCAACCATCGATTTGATCTGACTCATTGCAGAGTCCTGATGAGCCATTCCGCCTGTAAGAATGATAGCGTCAACCCTGCCTTTCAAAACAGCTGCCATTAAGCCTATCTCCTTGCCAACCTGGTAAGCAACTGCTTCCCTGATCAGAACAGCTGTATTATCGCCATTATCAGCCTTGTTGCAAACCTCCATAAAATTATTTGTTCCAAGATAAGCCATCATACCACCTTTGCCGGTAATCATTGATTTTATTTCAGAATGAGAGTATTTTCCACTGAAACAAAGATCGGCCAGCTGTCCTGAAGGCAATCCTCCTGTTCTCTCAGGGGTAAAAGGGCCATCCCCATCAAGTGCATTATTTACATCGATTACCCGTCCTTTGTTATGAGCTCCAACGCTGATGCCTCCACCCATATGGGCAATAATCAGATTGAGCTCTTCATATTTTTTACCTTTTGAAGCGGCATATATTCTGGCAACAGCCTTCTGGTTAAGTGCGTGAAAAATTGATTTGCGTTTTATTTCCGGAAGTCCTGAGATCCGGGCAACAGGTTCCATCTCATCAACAACCACAGGATCAACGATATATGCTTTAGCATAAGGTAATGATGAAGCAATATCATCAGCAATTAGTGCCCCTAGATTACTGGCGTGATGTCCATTTAGTCCTGAAATGAGGTCTTCCTTCATTCGCATGTTAACCTCATAAATCCCTGACTCTATTGGCTTTATCAGCCCTCCCCTTCCAACTACAGCAACTATTCTGTCAAGGTCCACTTTTCGTTCGATGAGCTCATTCAAAATTAGATCTTTCCTCATATTGAACTGGTCAGAGATTTTTTCAAATCCGGCAAGTTCCTCTGTAGTATGCCTGAGATTTTTTTCAAATATCAGAGTTTCCTCCTCAAAAAGGGAAAACTTTGTTGAAGTTGATCCCGGATTAATTGCCAGAATTAGACGTTTTGCCATTAGTATATTGAGTATGATTAAAGTATTTCAGATGAATAAATTATGCCATCAGACATGCAAGAGCGATGCAATAATATTTTGACAACTCACTTTCGCTTCTCGACATAACAATAACCGGTTTTTCTGTTCCCCTGATCAAACCTGCCAGTTCACCCTGGGCAAACAGCATAAGACCCTTATAGAAGGGGTTTGATGATTCCAGGGAAGGGAATAATAGTATATCGGCCTCTCCGTTGACAGGAGTTTCAACTCCTTTTATTTTGATACTCTCCTTATCACAAGCTAAAAACAAGTCAAGAGGGCCGTCCATTATGCATTTTTTTATCTGGCCACGATCAGCCATCTTACACATAACAGCATAGTCAACCGAGTTCTGAAAATGGCGGCCCATCTTCTCAGAAGCTCCGATAAGTGCTATCCTTGGTTCTGTAATTCCGAAGCGGTTTGCCATTTCAATAGCATATCCAGCCATCGCGACCTTCTGATCAAGGTCAGGAAAAGGGATAACGGCAGGATCGGTGATAAACAGAAGCTTATGATATGCAGGAATTTCAATCGCTCCTACATAGCTTAAAACAGCATTTGGCAGCATCAATCCGTTTTCCTTATCCATTACCGCCCTCAGGAACTTATCAGTGCCAACCAGCCCTTTCATAACGATATCAGTATTCCCTGATTTCGCAAGTGCAACGGCCTGTACAGAGGCATCTGCTTCATTTTTAGCCTCCTGCATCACAAATATTTCAGGATCGATTGAAGCTATTTTACAGAGTGCAACAATCTCTTTTATATTTCCGATGAGTATTGCTTCCGCAAATCCCCTGGAAACTGCTTTATGCAAGGCGCCAAGAGTATTTGAATCCTGAGCCCATGCGACTGAGATGCGGTGCTTTTTTTTCAGCTCAAGCACCTTATTCTCCATCATTTTCAGGGAAGTTATCATACTATCATCATTTACTTGCCGCGGCAGAGAGCAGTATACTGTCGAACTTTGCCTGTTCGGAATCGGATCTTGAAGTTAGTACAATGGGAACCAAAGCACCCAGAATAATTGAAGCCACCCGTGCTTTTGCAAAAAACACCAGTGATTTATACAAAACATTACCTACCTCAATATCGGGCATCAGCAGGAGATCAGTATCGCCGGCAACTTCACTTTTTATTCCTTTATGCTGTGCACTCTCAAGACTTATAGCATTGTCGAATGCCAGAGGACCGTCGATAATGCAGTTTTTTATCTGATCGCGCTGATTCATTTTCGACAATAAGGCGGCGTGGAGAGTTGCCTCCATATTTTCATTTACCATTTCCACGGCACCAAGGACTGCAATCTTAGGCATTGTATAACCAAGCCTGTTAAGACATGCTACAGAGTTATTTACAATTGCAATTTTGTCTTTCAGATTAGGGGCGATGTTCATTGCCACATCAGTTACGCCAATCACCTTATGATATGTATCTACCTCAAAAAGTGCAAAATGAGAAAGCAGATTCCCTGTTCTGAGCCCCCATTCCTTATTCAAAACACATTTCAGCAATGCTGAAGTACCAACCATGCCCTTCATAAGAATATCAGCCTGTTTACTGCTTACCATTCTGACAGCCATTTCGACCGACATATCAGTATCAGGTTCGTGAATTATTCTTAGGCCGGTAATGTCATAATTATTTGAATCACAGATATTCTGAATACCCTCTTTATCACCAATAAGGATAGGCTCGATGATATTTTCCTTCCATGCTTTTACAACAGCACCCAACGAGTGCTGATCCTGTGCCGCTGCCAGTACAAGTTTTTTCCTTGGACCACCTTCAACCAGTGATCGCAGGTCATTCAGATTCTTTAATACCATGTAGCCAGGTTTTAGTTATACTTTTTCAGATCTTTTTTCTATTATTCCGCAGGTATCAGAGGCTATAACAAGTTCTTCATTAGTAGGAACAATCATAACAATTACTTTAGATTTTTTTGTACTTATAACCAACTCCTTACCCCGAACACCATCATTTACTTTTTTATCGAATTCAAGTCCCATGAATTCGAAATCCTTACATACATTTTCACGGGTTTCTGAACCATTTTCTCCAATTCCTCCAGTAAATATAAGGATATCAACGCCACCCATAACGGCTGCATAAGCACCAATATACTTCCTGATGCGGTAATCGTACATTTTAAGTGAAAGAGCAGCCCTCTCATCACCTTCAGCAGCAGCTGATTCAACCTCGCGCATATCTGAGGAGATGCCTGATATTCCAAGGACACCGCTATGCTTATTAAGCAGAGTATTAAGGGAAGAATGGTCAATTTCTTCTTTCTCCATAATAAGCGTCAGAACACCAGCATCAATATCACCTGAACGGGTGCCCATAATTAACCCTTCAACAGGAGTAAGTCCCATTGAGGTATCGATTGATTTACCGTTTTTTATGGCAGTAATTGAAGCTCCGTTTCCGAGATGGCAGGTAATTATTCTTTGTGTGTTTATATCGATATTCAGGATTTCGCAGGCGCGTTTGGATACATAGCTGTGACTTGTTCCATGAAAGCCGTAGCGCCTGATGCCATATTTCTTGTAAAGGGAATAAGGCAGTGCATACATAAATGAATAGTCGGGCATTGACTGGTGGAATGAAGTATCAAAGACGCCAACCTGAGGCACATCAGGAAGAAGAGCCTTCATAGCATAAATTCCTTTGAGATTTGCCGGATTATGCAGCGGAGCCAGGTCTGAACAGTCTTCCACACCCTTTATTGTTAAGTCATCAAGGAAGCAGCTTCCCTGAAAAGTTTCGCCTCCGTGTACAACCCTGTGACCAATAGCATCTATTTCATTCAATCCTTTGATAACCCCACGCTTTTCACTTACCATCATTCCAAGGATATAGCCGATACCTGTCTGATGGTCAAGTATTTCTCCCTCGAGTTTTACTTTATCGCCATCATGTCTTTCATTTTTAATGAATGAACCCTTTAATCCAATTTTTTCAACTACCCCTTTTGTAAGTACAACACCGGATTTCATATCAATAAGCTGATATTTTATTGATGAACTTCCACAATTAAGAACTAATATTTTCATTTAGAGTGTGTTTATTGTATTTTTGTTTTAAAATCTCTTTATAAGATGCTTATAATGCGCCTGAGCGATATATTAATACTCAAAGAAAGAATTCTTTTTAACTTTCATTCCATCTTTGTTATATTCATAGAAACCCCTGCCGGTACGGCGGCCCCACTGGTTGGCACGCACCATTTTCTTTAAAAGCGGAGAAGACTTGTATTTAAGATCGCCAAATTCATCATAGAGATTTTCACACCACCTGAGAATCTTATCGAGACCTATCTTGTCAGCCATTTCAAACGGACCAAGAGGAAGACCGAATCCAACCCTCATTGTAAGGTCAATGTCTTCCATGCTTCCTACTCCTTCCATTAAGATCTCACATGCTTCATTAATAAGAGGGACAAAGAGTCTGGTGCTTATAATTCCCGGTGATTCTTTTACAGGGATGACCTTTTTTCCGATCAGGTTCGCAAATTTTATTGTATTCTCATAAGCATCCTGAGAAGTATATAGTCCTTTAACAATCTCAACTACCCTGGCATCAGCTTCGGGAGTTAAGAAGTGAAAACTCACGCAACGGTCTTTATATTCCAGATCTGCTGTCAGTTCAGTAATTACCTGGGTGGAGGAGTTGGTTGCGATAATTGTATTTCTGTCAACATGCTGTTCTATTTTTTTAAGAATACGCATGCGCATTTCATGACTATGCTCCCTTGTGGAGGATTTAACAGCCTCAATAACAATATCACAACCCTTAAACCTGTTGTATTCGGTAGTACCTTTAATACGCGATAATATTCCAAGTTTTTCGGAGTTAGTCATGCCCCAGCGTTCTATCATCCGGTCGAGTTCCTTTGTAAGCTCCTGATATGCCTGATCAACTTTTTCCTGACTTACTTCAAGGAAAATAACATCAAGTCCTTTTGAACTGACCATTCTGGCAATATTCTGGCCAACGGTGCCGGCTCCAACTATTCCAACTAATGAAAACAGGGTTTTTGGTTTATTATCTGATCCTAAACCATAATCTTCCAGTTTTTCGGTATCTACTGACATAACTATTTAATAATTATAAACTTATACTTTTCAACTTTCTATTTTAAACTATTTAATGCCGGCAGCCTGATTGGCAGTTATTGCAATCATACTAACAATATCGCTTACCGAACAACCTCTTGAAAGATCGTTTATAGGGGCAGCCATACCCTGAAGAACCGGTCCTATTGCTTCTGCATGTGCAAGTCTCTGCACAAGTTTGTATGCAATATTACCTGAGTTAAGATCGGGAAATATAAGCACATTGGCTTTACCGGCTATTGTACTTCCCGGAGCTTTGCTTTTTCCTATTGCTTCAACAAGGGCAGCATCAACCTGAAGCTCTCCGTCAATCTGAAGATGCGGTGCCATCTCTTTTGCAATTCTGGTGGCGTTAACAACCTTGTCAACCATTTCATTCTTAGCACTGCCTTTTGTTGAAAAGCTGAGCATTGCAATCCTTGGCTCAATACCTGCAATTGCTTTTGCTGTGTGTGCTGAAGCAATTGCAATCTCGGCCAGCTCTTTTTCATTAGGATTAGGATGAACCGCACCATCTGCAAAGATTATTACTCCGTCTTCTCCGAAAGTTTTATCCGGAAGTATCATTATAAAAGCACCTGAAACAACTGAAATGCCGGGGGCTGTTTTTACGTAGTGAAATGCGGGACGAAGAACATCGCCGGTTGAGTGGTCAGCACCCGAAACTTCGCCATCAGCGTCTCCGTTCTTAATCATAAGCACTCCAAGATAAAGAGGGTCTTCAATAAGTTTTGCAGCCTCTTCCCTTGTCAATCCTTTGCTCTTTCTGAGCTCAACCATCATATCGATATAATGATCCTTTTTAGAATGAGATTTTGGATCAATAATTGTTGCTTTTGAAATATTTTTCAGTCCAAGTTTCTCAGCATGAGCAGTTATCTGAGCCGGATCGCCAATAAGGATAATCTGTGCAAGTTCCTCCTGAATTGCAATATCAGCAGCCTTAATTGTTCTCTCTTCATATCCTTCCGGCAGCACAATACGCTTATTATGTTTTCTGGCATTTAGTTTGATGCGATCTAATAATTCCATTGTAAATCAGTATATTAATAAGTTCGAAATTTTTCTATAAATGTACGGAAAAAAAGTCCTATTTAACAATTTTCAAATACATGATTAATATCATTTTTATTTTTTTTATACCAGACCCGTCAGTAAAAAGCGATTTGAAAATTCATATATAAATCATTTTCCTAATTTAGCACCTTCAAACTAAGATATGAATATTGCAACTACAATTCCGGGACTTGATAAATTAAAGAATGAGCTACAGGGTGATCTTAAATATGATTTAGTCACACGCTTAGTATACTCTACCGATGCATCCGTATACAGGGAAGTTCCTCAGGCAGTTATATGGCCTGCGGGGGTATCTGATATTAAAAAGATTGTGCAATATGCCTGTGATACAAAGACAAGTATAACAATGAGAGCAGGTGGCACATCACTGGCCGGACAGGTTGTTAGTTCAGGGATAATAGTTGATGTATCGAGAAACATGAACAGGATTCTTGAGATTAACAAAGAGGAGATGTGGGCACGGGTTGAGCCTGGTGTGGTACTTGATGAGCTGAATATGGAGTTAAAAAAGCATGGTCTGTTCTTCGGACCTGAAACCTCCACCTCAAACAGGTGCAATATCGGAGGCATGGTTGGTAATAATGCATGCGGCTCTCATTCAATTATATACGGATCAACAAGAGACCATACAATTGAGCTGAAAACAGTGCTTAGTGATGGCAGTGAGGCTATTTTCAGTTCAGCTGATAAAAAACTGTTCGATTTAAAGTGCACACAGGAGAATCTCGAGGGAAAAATATACAGAAACATAAGAGAGATTCTGAGTAACCCTTCAAATCAGTCGAGCATAAAAACAGAATATCCCGATAAAAAAATTACAAGAAGAAATACCGGTTATGCCATAGATCTGCTTCTTGACTCTGATGTTTTTGATAAGGAATCCAAAAAGAGTTTCAACTTCTGCAATCTTCTGGCAGGATCTGAAGGAACACTGGCAGTTACAACAGAAATAAAATTAAATATAATCCCATTACCACCTGTCAATAAAGCACTTGTATGTATTCACCTTAACAAAAGGAACGAGGCATTCAGAGCTAATCTCGTTGCTTTAAAATACAAGCCTTCTGCTGTTGAGATGATGGATAACAGGATTCTTGAACTGACAGAAGACAATATAAGTCAGCGTAACAACAGGTTTTTTCTTGAAGGTCATCCCGAAGCAATAGTAATTGTTGAGTTTATCAGGGAGAGCATGGAGGAAATTGACAAGTTGTCTTCAGAAATGATAACTGATCTTAGGAAAAGCGCATATGGTTACTCCTATCCTGTTGTAAAGGGGAAAGATATATCAAAGGTCTGGGAACTGAGAAAAGCCGGTCTCGGAGTACTTGCCAACATGAAAGGTGATGCAAAACCAGTGGCGCTTATTGAGGACACAGCTGTAGGTGTTGAACAGATGCCTGCGTACATTGACGATATTGAGCTAATGCTGGCCAGACATGGGAAAGATGCTGTATTTCATGCACATATAGGAACAGGAGAACTTCATCTGAGACCAATTCTCGATCTGAAAATACCTGCTGATGTACAGCTGTTCAGAACTATTGGTCTTGAAACTGCTCATCTGGTTAAGAAATACAATGGCTCCCTGAGCGGTGAGCATGGTGACGGACGATTAAGGGGTGAATTTATTCCGATTATACTTGGCGACAGAAACTATAATCTTCTCAAGGAGTTGAAGAACTGCTGGGACCCTGATAAAATTCTTAATCCGGGAAAAATCACCGAAACTCCGGCAATGAATGAGTCTCTTAGATATGTTCCGGGGAATCCGGTCCGCCAAATAGAGACTTTCTATGATTTTTCGTCAACCGACGGAATACTGAGGGCTGCGGAAAAATGCAATGGTTCTGCAGATTGCCGCAAATCGGTAAAAATCGGAGGCATAATGTGTCCCAGCTATATGGCAACAGGTGATGAAGATAAAAGCACAAGGGCCAGGGCAAATATTCTGAGAGAGTTTTTTTCTAAGGAAGGAGATCCCTGGGATCACAGGGAGATTTATGAAATACTTGATCTGTGCGTTGGCTGCAAAGGGTGCAAGGCAGAATGTCCTTCAGGCGTTGATATTGCAAAAATAAAATCTGAGTTTCTGCAGCACTGGTATGATAAGCACGGAATTCCTGTCAGAACACTGGCAATTGCTTACATATCAACACTTAACAGTATTGGTTCCATACTTCCTCCGGTATATAATTTTTTCCTCAGAAACAATGTGACGTCGGGAATTATTAAGAGTTTAACCGGATTTGCGGCAAAAAGATCTATACCATTATTATATAGGACAACACTCAGAAAGTGGCTAAGAAGAAACCTTTCGTCCATTAATCCTGCCGTACCTGTCGGGGAAGTCACTCTTTTTGTTGATGAGTTTACAAACTACAACGATACCGAAATCGGGATCACAGTAATAAAGCTGCTAACGTCACTTAATTATAAGGTATATATTCTGAATCATAATCTGAGCGGCAGAACATTTCTTTCAAAGGGACTTATAAGAAAAGCCCGGAAGATTATACAATCCAACATATTGCTTTTTGCCGGATCCGTTAATGAAAAACGGCCTCTTGTAGGCGTAGAGCCGTCAGCAATACTCGGCTTCAGGGATGAGTATCCTGAACTGGCAGGAGCTGAGCTTAAGGAACAGGCAGTTCGGCTTTCAAAAAACTGCTTTATGATAGACGAGTTCATTGCACGAGAATTCAAAGCCGGAAGAATAGACAGGAATAAATTTACGGATAATAAAATATCCGTGTTATTACACGCCCATTGTCAGCAGAAGGCAATCTCATCTTCAGTCAGTACAAAAGAGATGCTGTCGATACCGGTAAATTACAGCGTATCGGAGATACCATCGGGATGCTGCGGAATGGCAGGTTCATTTGGATATGAGAAGGAGCATTTTGATTTTTCGAATAAAATCGGTGAGATGGTTCTTTTTCCTGAAGTAAGAAAATCAGATAATTCAACAATAATAGCAGCACCGGGAACCAGTTGCAGGCATCATATAAAGGATGGGACCGGCAGAGTGGCATTGCATCCTGCTGTTGTGCTTTATGAGGCGCTAAGATAGGG
>JBBQZN010000038.1:0-39897 GCA_038207725.1 Bacteroidales bacterium
CTGACAAAAAAAATGCTGCTCAGCGGCGGATATTTATTTTCAAACAAAGGGGTGAACGATAAATACCAGAGTGATCTAAACTACGGATTATCATATCATCATTTCGGAATAGGCGGAGAATACTCTTTAAGTAAAATTATAAGTGTAAATATTGGTGCAGGTTATACCATCTTTAACAGCGATTCAAAGACAATACAACATCCTCTCTTTGGCACAGGTGTAGTCTTAAATGCAACTGAAACATATAGTCAGAAAAGACTAATTCTTGCTGCAGGAATCGATTTCAGATTCTGAAGATATTACATTATAAATACATACCCTCATACTTTGTAACATTGTTGTAACCTATTATTAACCATTCCATAACATACCGGTAACAATATTGACTGAATTTTGTAGCGGCAAACATTACGAACGAAATTCAGTTAATAAATGAAAATGGGTTGTTTAAAAATCAGAAAAGTATTATTACTATTTGCAGGCACATTTCTAATGTCGCTGGCAATAAATGCGCAGACAGGTTCTATCGAAGGAACAGCGACAGATAAAAGCACAAATGAAACCCTTCCCGGGGTAATGGTAACACTGGAAGGTACAATAACAGGAGCTTCCGCCGACTTTGACGGTCACTTCAAAATCCAGAATATAAAGCCCGGAAAATACAGACTTAAGGTTTCGTACATTTCGTACAACACTATATTCATTGATAATATAGTAGTTACAGAAGGAAAAACAACATCTGTTCCTGTTTCATTAAGTCAGAATACAGTAGCACTGGAAGGGGTGACAATTACTGGTGTCAGGAAAACCAATACCGATGTTTCGATGATTAACATAACCAGGATGAGTCCGGTGGTTTCAATAGGAATCTCCGGACAGCAGATCCTGCGTTCACAGGACAGGGATGCTTCGGAAGTAATAAAAAGACTACCTGGAACCACTATAATTGACGACAGATTCATTGTTGTAAGAGGTCTCGCCCAGAGGTACAATGCCGTATGGCTTAACAATGCTGCCACACCAAGCTCTGAGGCTGATGCGAAGGCATTTTCATTCGATGTCATCCCTGCATCAATGATTGAAAACATGATAATTGTTAAGTCACCAACACCTGAATTGCCTGCCGACTTTTCCGGGGGATTCGTAAAAATCACAACTGTAAACCTTCCTGAGAAAAACTCAGTATTCGTCTCATACAGCACTGCATTCAGTGAAGGAACCTCATTGAAAAATTTAAAAAAATATAAGGGAGGCAGCACCGATTGGCTGGGGTTTGATAATGGATTACGTCAATTGCCGAAGAGTATGCCTCCTGCCCTTAATGTTTATGAAGCTGCAACCAATCCTGATGTCAGGAACAAGGTAACCGAGATCGGCAGAGGATTAAACAGGAGTTGGACACCTCTTGATGGAACAGCACTTCCTGATCAGCGCTTTTCACTTGGATTTAACAAAAGATTCAATATCGGTGCACAAACATTCGGAAATATAACGGCGCTGACCTACAGCAACACAAATAATCACGATGAGATTATCAGCAACAACTTCTCTATTTATGATTTTAAAAATGATGAATCATCTTATGTCGATGAGTTCAGTGATGATCAGTATTCAAATTCGGTAAAAGCCGGCTTACTTCATAACTGGACATGGTATCCTGCTACAGGACACAAGATTGAATTCAGGAATCTTTTCAACCAGATTGGAATGACAAGGTCAACAATCCGCGACGGACGTGAGTGGTACAATAACGGCAGGTATATCCGGTCAACGGAGCTCAGATACTTAAACAGGTCAATCTACTCGGGTCAGCTGGCAGGAGAACACTCCTTTAATGAAGGTGCCACAAAAATTGACTGGGTAGCAGGAATATCATATTCCAATAAAAATGAACCCGACACAAAAAGATTCAGATACCTGAGAAGTGAGCAGGATACCACAGAATACTTCCTGCTCTTTTCAGATAACGCCGATCTTTCATCACAATCGCGTATGTGGTTCAAACTTGATGAAAATGTTACTTCAGGAGCTGTCAACATAACGAGGCAATTTGATTTCTCAGGATTTGCACCTGAATTAAAAGCCGGCTTTTACTATGAAAATAAAACAAGAGATTTTTCCTCCAGAAACTTCGGATACTCAAAAGCCAGCAGTTTATCAGGATTCAGTATTACTACTCTTACCCCTGCTGAAATATTTACAGATCAAAACATTAACCTTACAGATGGCGTTAAACTAACAGAGATTACCTCTCTATCAGACTCTTACAACGCTTCAAACAAGCAATACTCAGGATATATTGCTGCTAAGATCCCTGTATCATCAAAAATCAGTCTTTATACCGGACTCCGGGCAGAAAAGAACATACAGACTCTTTCGAGCTACCGACAGGGTACAACAATACCCGTCAATGTAACAAGGGATACTTTAAATCTGTTTCCATCAGCAAACCTTGCCATAAATCTGAATGACAGAAATATGATAAGGGCAGCTTACGGCCTTTCAATAAACCGTCCGGAATTCAGAGAGCTGGCACCATTCTATTTTGTTGATTTTGATATGAATGCAGGGATTTACGGCAACCCCGACATAAAACAATCGTACATTAACAATTTCGACCTGCGCTTCGAACATTATCCGACGCCAAATGAGACATTCAATATTGGTGTATTTTATAAAAACTTCACGAATCCTATTGAGATGGTTATTATGGGCAATAGCCCTACACAGTATTCCTTCCAGAATGTAGAGTCGGCATACAGTTATGGAATTGAAGCAGACGTAAGAAAATCACTCGGCTTCATATCGGGTTATGAGAACTTCTCTGTGATATTTAACGCAGCTCTTATTAAAAGTAATGTGAAGTTTGGTGATAATGATCTTCAGCGCGACAGATCACTGCAGGGGCAATCGCCATATATGATAAATGCAGGACTTTTTTACTATAATGATGACAATGGACTGATGATGACATTAATGTACAACATTATAGGAAAAAGAATAGTCGCAGTCGGAAGACCATCCCCTAATTCATGGGAAGATATACCTGACATTTATGAAATGCCAAGAAATGTTCTTGATCTGGCTGTCAGCAAAAAGCTTGGTGAGAAATTCGAAATAAAGGCCGGTATCAAGGACATTTTAAATGAAAAGGTTCAGTTGCTTCAATCAGTCAATACAGCAGTTGACATGAGTGAACTGACAAATGGTGTTCAAAACGGGGTCAGGTTTTTCAACAGAGATCAGGTCACCAAATCATTCCAGCCCGGGAGATATATTTCCCTAGGACTAACATATAAATTCTGAAAAGAAATTTAAAAATACGGACAGTAGAATTATAATTAAAAACAATTAAAAATGAAAAGAAGAAGAAAATTATCACAACAGATCTTAGCCCTTGTGGCCGGGTTTTTGATCCTGCTTACATCATGTGCAAAGGATGATGTTATTGTAACTGCAATTGCACTTGACAAAAATGATGTTACCGTTCAGGTAGGTGCCACAAGCACACTTATGGCAATACTAACACCACTTGATGCCACCAATTCGAACGTAAAGTGGAGATCAGCAAGTCAGGCAATAGCAACTGTAGCAAACGGAGTAGTAACGGGTGTTGCTCTTGGAACTACAACTATTACAGCAATTTCCGAATCGGATACAACAATAAAAACAACCTGCAGCGTGCTCGTTACCCCTTCAACTGGACAGGTAATAACTGTTTCCGGTGATATTACAGCAAATACAAAATGGTATGCTGCTGCAAAGTATATGCTGTCAGGTTATGTATATGTAAAAAACAACTCAACACTTACAATTGAACCAGGTACAGTTATTAAAGGTATTTCAGGTACAAAAGCTACACTGATTATTGATAAAGGTTCAAAAATAATGGCTCAGGGAACAGCTACAAGCCCGATTGTATTTACATCGGATAAACCAAAAGGGCAGCGTTCATATGGCGACTGGGGTGGATTGGTAATTTGCGGAAACGGATTAACAAATAAACATGATGCCGGAACAGGTACAGGTGTTGCTGAAGGAGGTATTGGTTCGACTTACGGTGGTACTGTCGCAAATGACAATTCAGGTGTGCTTCAGTATGTCAGAATTGAATTTCCCGGTATTCCTTTAACAGCCACAGCCAACAGTGAAATTAATGGCTTAACACTTTATGCAGTAGGCTCGGGCACAACTATCGACCATATACAGGTTTCATACTCAGGCGACGATTCATTCGAGTGGTTCGGAGGAAGTGTAAATGCAAAATACCTTGTTGCTTTAAGAGGCTGGGACGACGATTGGGATACCGATAACGGATTTAATGGTAAAATCCAGTTCTTTGTAAGTCTTCGCGATCCGGCTGTTGCCGACCAGTCGCAGTCGAACGGATTCGAATCAGACAATGATTCCGATGGTTCAACCCTCACCCCTATTACATCACCGGTTTTTGTTAACGGAAGTGTTTTCGGTCCGCTGGTAACCCCTGGAACAACAATTCATACACTATTTCGTCATGCGATGCAGCTTCGCCGTGGAACACGTACATCTATATATAATACAGTATTTGCTGGCTGGCCATTTGGTCTCTTCATTGATGGTGCAAAAGGAGATTCTCCTGCCCAGGCAACAGCAAATGTTTTGCAAATTGAGAAATGTGTTATGGCTGCGATGACAACAAATTATGTTACAACTCATCTTGCCACTGCTGAAGCATGGTATCTCGATGCAACAAGGGGAAATGAGATTAAAGCAACTAACGATTTGCTGATGATTACCAGTCCTTTCAACCTTACTGCACCAAACTTTATGCCTTCGGCAACTTCACCACTCCTTAGCGGAGCTTCATTCACAAATACAAGATTAACTGATGCATTCTTTACTGTTGTAACTTACAGAGGTGCTTTCGGCACAAGCAACTGGACTTCAGGATGGTGTAACTTTGATCCACAGAATACTGATTATTAACAGCCATTTTCTCAGAACCCTTCAATAAAAGTTCTGTTTTAGTGCGTTTGTTTGCCAGGGAGGCCGGTCTTAAAACCGGCTTCCTCTTTTTTATACCTTCCCGAATTGTAACATTTAAATAACAAGTCAATATGCTACTGTAACAATAATGCAGTTAACTTTGCACGTTAAAGCTTATCAGTAATAAGCAGCAGATATTATTATCTCAAAGATTTAAATTATGGACCTTAAAGGAAAAAAGATACTGATAGTGGATGACGAAGAGGATCTTTGCGAAATACTCCAGTATAACCTGAGCAACGAGGGATATAAAACCGATATTGCCCACTCGGCCGAAGAGGCTCTGAAAAAGCCTGTAGGTGAATACGACCTGCTGCTGCTCGATGTAATGATGGGCCAGATGTCGGGCTTTAAACTTGCTGATATACTAAGGAAGGAAAAGGAAATAACAGTACCTATAATTTTTCTCACGGCCAAGGATACCGAAAACGATGTACTTACCGGTTTCAGTCTGGGTGCAGATGATTATATTACAAAACCATTCTCTGTTAATCAGTTAACAGCAAGAGTAAAAGCCATCCTTAAAAGATCAAATCCCGGAAAACCAAAGAGCCAGTCAATAATCAAATTCGGGGAAATAGAACTCGACACAGTTCGAAAACGGCTGATAATCGATAACGAGAAATCGGAGCTGACGAAAAAGGAATACGAGATACTGAAGCTGCTTCTCGAAAATCAGAGTAAAGTGTTCTCACGGGAAGATATTCTTGGACGTGTATGGGGAGGAGATGTGATTGTAACAGACAGAACAGTTGATGTGAATATCACAAGGCTGAGGACAAAACTGGGAAAATACGGTCAGAATCTTAAAAACAAAACAGGATACGGATATTTTTTCGAAATTTGAAGCTATAATGGAATTCCGAACGCTCTTTAAAAACAGCTTCCGCAATTCATTCAGGAACAACCTATTCCTTTATTATTCGGCAATCTTCCTTGTTTTTACAGTTCTAATTCTCGGCTACCTTTACAAACGTGAAAAGGACTACCGTTCAGGCACTCTGAATGACGAGTTGAACAATATTGCCGCTTTCGCCAATAATTATCTGATAGCTAATCAAATACACGAGACCGGAAACTACAGTATTCTTGATTCTCTCATTCCATTCTTTCCTCAGCAGAATCTTCGTGTCTCCATAATTGATCCTGACGGAATAGTTGTATATGACAGCTTTGTTGATGACCTGAAAAGTATGGAGAACCACCTCAACAGACCGGAAATAGAAAAAGCACGTAAAAATAAATTT
This sequence comes from Bacteroidales bacterium, assembly GCA_038207725.1. Lineage (GTDB taxonomy): Bacteria > Bacteroidota > Bacteroidia > Bacteroidales > VadinHA17 > LD21. Next base: position 6,273 of record JBBQZN010000038.1, read on the forward strand.
GGCACAAATATCAGAAATTCAGGTACAACAGGTCAGGAATACTACTATTATGCGAGATTTTACACTGATTACTATATTAGGGCGGCGGTTGTTTATGATGGGACAACTGAGCACTTTCTGGAGGCAAGGAAATTTTTCCTTGTTGTAATTTTTACAGCATTCATCGGAATTTGGTCTGTTATGCTGATTATAACAAACCGCTTCAGTGAATCGATAACAAAACTGAAGGACTTCGCTATCAGGGTAAGCAACAATGAATCATTTGATTATGAATCGAGGTTCCCGAAAAATGAGATTGGGGTCATAGGGGAAGAGATACTTGACATTTATAATAATCTGCTAAAGACAAAAAATGATCTCGCCAGCGAGAGGGAAAAACTTTTTAATCATCTTGATGCTCTTAATGAAGGTGTTGCATTCTTTGGAAAAGAGAGGACAAAAATCCTTAACAATGACCATTTCATTCAGATGATGAATATGATCTCCGGAGATCTTAAAATATTCTCTTCAACAATTTTTGAGTTTCCTGAATTCAATGAAATAAATGATTTTATAGAGAAATACTCAGATGTTGAAATCAGCGGACAGGACCTGCCTAAAACAGAATTCCAGATAGCAAAAGATGGTAGATTTTTCAGGGTCCAATGCGTGATTTTCAATGATAAGAGTTTTGAGGTAATACTTAGTGATGTAACCAAGATGGGTAAGAATAAACTCATCAAGCAGCAAATGACTTCAAACATTGCTCATGAGCTTAAAACGCCAGTTTCATCAGTAAAAGGGTATATCGAAACTCTCATCAATGACCCGGAGATGGAGAAGAAGCAACAGAAATACTTCCTTGAAAAGGCACTGGCTCAAACTGACAGACTAACAGAACTCATTAACGACATTGTGGTTTTGAACAAAATAGAAGAGGCAAGTACATCATTCCTGCTCGAAAAAGTCAAAATCAAAAAAATTATTAAGGAGGTCCAGGAGAATTTCAAATACTCAATTGATTTGAGAATGATGAATATTGAAACTGAAATCAATGATAATGTTGTTGTTAAAGGAAACAAATCGCTTATCCTTTCAATTTTTCAAAACCTAATTGAAAATGCAATAAATTATGCCGGTGAAAATACCACAATAAGAATTGTAGTGTTTAATGAGGATAAAAGATTCTATCATTTTTCATTTTCTGATAATGGAATTGGAATTCCTGAGGAACACCTGAGCAGGGTATTTGAAAGATTCTACCGGATAGACTCTGGCCGGTCGAGAAAAACAGGAGGAACAGGCCTTGGGCTTGCAATAGTTAAGAATGCAGTTGTGCTTCATAAAGGTGATATTTCTGCAAGAAACAGAAACGGAGGAGGTACTGAATTTCTCTTCACATTGCCAAAATAAATCACATTTGATACTCTTTATCTGAGATTCTGATTATTAATATCATGTTCTCATCCTGCCAGCTGATAACCATCTTAATGTTTAACAAAATATTAATTTCAGTATACTAATTCTGTAATTAATAAAGTATATCATTGCACAAAAAGCATTTTATGTGGATCAATGATACCTTCAGAGGAAAACTCCTGAAACTGGTTTTAAGCCTTATATTAATATCTCTCCTTGTTGTAATTCTTTATGGAATACACTACATCTCCAAAAAAGATGAAATAAATATCGCCATTGATAAGATCAATAAGCTCAATATTAATCTAATTATGGACATTAAAAGTCAGACCGATTTCATTAAATATGACGCTGTTGATACCAATTTCCACATAAAGGGAATAAGTTCCAATCTTGAAACTCACAAAAAACTTACCAACAATATAAATGAAATCATTTATTCATTTAAAAGAAATGATTATTACTCAAAACTGAAAATTAAACCCGAAATAGATTCTCTGGTTATTCTTTTGAATATTATGAACATAGAATTTGAGAAAATAATTAAAGATATTGAGCTTCGTGGGTTTAAAGATTTTGGTATTGAAGGTAAAATGAGGTCTTATGCTCATCGGCTGGAATCCACTGATATAGATCCCTCATTTGTGTTGAGTCTCCGGCGACATGAAAAAGATTTCATAATCAGAAAAGAACCTCAATATGTTGAAAAACAAAATATTGAAGGAGAAGGCCTGAAGAAATTTGTAAACACACATTACTCCAATAATAAAGATTATCGTGATTCAATAAATAAAATTCTCATAAATTATTTAAGAGAATTTAATAAGCTTGTTGCTATTGAAGAGAAAATCGGACTTTACAATAACAATGGAATTATTCAGAAACTGGAGAGAATTTTCTATGAATCAGGCATTATTATTGAACAGATCAATAATAAAGCCTATATGGAAAGAAAAGCTATGTTCAGAAAACTGGAGTTCAATACAATCTGGTTTTTTGCCATTCTTGGAATAGTGATTATTCTAATAAGCATTTCCATGGCAAGATCCATTACTGAACCATTAAACGCCCTAACTACGTTCATAACCAGTGTCACCGAGGAAAAAATTAATTTCACAAAATTTCCTGAGTTCAATAATACTGATAATGAAATAGCAATTCTGGTTTCAGAATTCAAAAAAATGTTGGTACAACTTAAGTTGCATGAAAAAGAAAGGGATATAGCAGAAACAGCTATAAGAGAAAACGAAACTAAATACCGAAATCTGGCTGACATGCTTCCTCAAAGTGTTTTTGAAACCGATGCGGATTGTGTTCTGACCTACTTCAATAAAACATTGGCATCTACTTTCAGATACGACCAATCGTCACTTATAAATAAAATTAAGATTACAGATATTATAGATGCTGATTGTGACGTATTTATGGAATGTGAGAACACTTCCGGAGCTGATTATTCAGCAACTAAACTTACCGGAGAAAAATTTCCGGTGATCCTGTATGTTAGTAAAATTATCAAGAATAATACTGTTATAGGCTTTCGAGGTATTATGGTAGATATAACTGAGAAAAAACAATATACAGAAGAACTTAAAGAACAAAAACTTAAGGCCGAACAATCTGACAAACTTAAGTCAGCATTTCTTGCAAACATGTCGCATGAGATACGAACCCCGATGAATTCTATTGTCGGATTTTCGCAGTTTCTTACAAATCCTGATCTCGATGAACATACCCGGCTGGAATACTCTGATTATATCAGGAACAGTAGCGACCTGCTTCTTAAAATAATTAATGATATACTCGATATAGCGAAAATTGAATCAGGTCAGTTGAGAATAACGTACTCAGACTTTGATATTAATTCATTATTGAATATTATTGAGATACAGGCAAATGAGTTAAATAAAAACCGGAAAAAGAATTTACTTGAAATAAAAATTATTAAATATTTTGATGATAAAATAGTTTATATAAGTTCAGATCAACACCGTTTAGAACAGGTACTTATTAATCTTATCAGCAATGCTATCAAATTCACTGAAAAAGGTTCTGTAGAAATCGGATACAGAGTAACGGCTAACGTAACAATTGAATTTTTTGTGAAGGATACCGGAATCGGGATTTCATCGGAGATGCAGGGAAATATTTTTGAAAGATTTGTCCAGGCTGAAGATGTCAATAATAAGCAATATGAGGGTACCGGGCTTGGCTTAGCGATTAGCAAAAGTATTATTGAACTTCTCAATGGCAAAATATGGGTTGAATCAATCAAAGGTGAAGGTTCAATTTTCTACTTTGAAATTCCGTTTATTTCAAAATATTCAGATTCAAACCCCAATAACGTCATGATAAGAAATATCGACATCGATATAAATTGTTTCAAGGGTAAAAAAATTGTTGTAGCCGAAGATGTAGAATATAATTTCCTTTTTCTTCACGAAGGGTTGAAACACCTTGGAATGGAAATTCAAAGAGCCTGGGACGGGGCAGAAGCTGTTGAGCTGATAAAAAATGATGCTGGAATTTCATTAGTGCTTATGGACATGAGAATGCCTGTTATGGATGGATACGAAGCCAGCCGGAAAATAAAGGAAATCAACCCTGAACTACCAGTAATTGCAGCAACCGCATATGCAATATCAGGTGACAAGGAAAAGTGTTTGAATGCCGGCTGTGATTATTACCTGCCTAAACCAATAAAAATTGAAACTCTGATTCAGACTATGGGTCATTTTTTAATGAATAAAAAAACTTATTTCAGAGTGGAGTTAAAACAAATCGGGTGAAAAAGGACAATAAGCTTCACTTCAGTTACTATTTCGCTTCAATGTGATTTAATTATTGAAGTCAACACCATTGAATTCAGCAATAGAAAGAGCCTTCTTCTGATATTGCTTTTGTTTATTGCTATCATTTCTCGCTGCGTTTATCCTGCTTAATCCAAAACATGCATAGGCTGAATATTCATTGCCATAATCACCAAAAGCGGATAATTCATTAATCCCTCTTTTGTAATATTCTTCAGCAAGTTTCTGATTATGATATTTTTTCTCCTGCAAAATTCCTTTAAAAACATTTACCTGTGCCTCAAAATATGAGTTGTTGGTTTTTGATGAGGTGGATTTCATAAGACTTTCTGCATAGTCATATTTTTTAATAAGAAGCAGGTTCTTGATATTAACCGCCATGTATTGAATATTATTAGGATATAGAGAATTCAGATATTCGCTTAACTCTGATGCCTTCATGTAATTGGCTTCAAAACTTTGATAAATATGAGAAAGAAATGACGACGACTCTGCCTTTAAAACCCATGAATGCCTCGAGGCCACCAGAAGCTCATTCATCCCCTTGTTCTTGTCGCCCGCGGGGAAAAGTAATGAAATTGGTTTGTAAATTGGATGGGCCTCAGGATACGCTTCACGATAGTAATTATACAGGCCTGTAAAAAAGTAAAAATCACTATATTTATCTGTAAACTCAAACGAACGACTGATGTAGCGATAAGTGGTAGCAGACAGTGGTATGACCTCGGATGCAAGTTTATTATCGGCATAAAACATCAGTAACATTCCTCTTGCACAAAGATTCGTAAGAAGGAATTCAGCTTCATCCTCCTCATTAAATTTTTCACATCTTTCTATACATATTTTCATTTCGCTTTCATAAGATGAACGAGCATATGATGTTGTTGTAAGAGGATAATTTTTCCAATAAGTTACCATTCCCTTTAAAAGCATAACAATAGGGTGTCCGGGATACTTATTGCTGATCTTCTGTAGATTATCTCCAGCTTCCTTAAATTGCAAATTATAAATGTTATCCACTTCCCGTTTTAAGATTTTCAATGATAATGAATCCCTTAATATCTGAGCATTTAAAGTAGCAAATCCTATTGTCATAACGACAGATAGTAAAACAATCCGAAACTTGTTATTAGCCAGCATAAGTTAAGAATTCCCAGATGAAAAAGTTAAATTGCGTAGCGTAGTTGATATGACTCCTTAGAAGAGACTTTAACCTCTTTGATTAATTCATACTTCAGAGTCTCCGTATCCATTACTATACCCTGAAATCTAGCAAGGGAGCATGAACCTGAATTCAGATAACGCTTCTTTTGATTGAGATAATAAGTATGATGAGCTTCCAGCTTATGGGTGTGTGAAAGGATAACCACATCATGCTCTTTTAGAAGCTTCAACGCATATGTAAGGTACTTTATTGAGTTATATTTCTTCGGAATGTGGTTAATCTGATCATCAAGTGCAACTATTCTGAAGTAAATGTCCATCAGCTTTTTATAATTTGAAAGCTTTTTTAATATTGAGAAACCAAATTTGCTTATTTCACGGCCGAAACGGGATCCGTCGAACCAGTCAGCATTATGGCCGTGTTCCAGATAAATGCTTTGACCCTCTGAGTTTGTAATCTGATAATGATCTAACCCGAATTTATTTACAATATCGTGATTCCCTTTAATGAAAATAAAATCCTTGTCTTCGAAATAAGTCATCAGGGCCGGATGAGCTTTACTGATATCTTCAAATCTGTACTTGAATAATTCAAACGTATCACCATTAAAAATCACCTTATCTATTGAATAGAAGTTACGAATACTATCAATTTGCAGAATAAATTCCACATCATTCCACTGAAAAGTTCCGAAATTGTCAGTGGTATCTATATGCAGGTCAGATAATACAAGTATCTTCATGTTCTTTTTTTAATGAAATTTTAAAATATACTCAGAAACAGGTCCTACTCCGTTTCTTAGTGATGCTTTTTTAATATTGGATCTCAGTGTATCATAAAAATCAGAATCGGTAAAGAGCCTGTGAAGAACATCAGGTATTCTTTTTGTATCCTTTTCAAGTATTCCCATTTCACTTTTACAAATGAATTCCATGTTGCCTTTTTCCTGTTCCCATATATAATTATTAATTAAAGGCACTTTCCCGGCAATAAGGATTTCCATAAATGTTGAAGCGCCGCATTTTGTTACTACTACATCGGAAATGCTTATCAGAGAGTGCACAAAGTCGACATATCCGTAAATTTTAAGTTTCCCGATATTGTATTTTGCCTTAAGTTTCATAACATGGTTATACATCTTAATATTTTTCCCACATACAATTGCTATCTCAGCACCCATATTCCTTGTAATGATATGTTTCAGTATCTTCTTTCCCCTGGGCATGCCATCTCCTCCTCCCATAATCAGAATGACCCTGCTATCTGACTCAAATCCAAGTTCTTTACGAAGTCTGATTTCTCTTTTTTGATTCATTTTTCCCGTATACTTCCGATCGAGAACAAATGGAAACACTTTCAGGTTTTCTCTGTCAATTCCCGCATTAATGCATTTCTCGCGAAGCATTTCGCTAAAAACTATAAATCTCTGTCCTTTTTCCAGGAACCATATCGGATGAGCAGTAAATGGATCTGTAACAACAGTAATTACCGGAATATTGAGATTATGTTTCCTTATGATTTCGAAAACAGGCTTAATAATAAAAAAATGAAACAATACTATTTTCTCAGGTCTTGTTTCGAGAATCTGCTTTTCAATACCTGGTTTCAGGAATATTGAAACAATAAATGATGTAAATATTGAAACTATTTTTACTTTATGTAATGCATAAAGTAATTCAAATGTCCATACTGCTTCAGTTACAGCAGTTTTATAGCCATCTTCAATAATCTCTTTTATGATTGTCTTTGATCCTGTAAGTCCGTCTACCAGAATAATGTCGACATCGCTTTTACGCTTTGACCTGATTTTTTCTGCGACAGCTCTTGCTGGCGCAAGATGTCCGCCACCGGTATTCAAATAAAAGAACAAGTATTTTTCCAATGCCTTAATTTCTTTACTTATTGGCATTGTAAAAGTAATACAGTAATATAACCATGTTGTTACAAAATGATAAAGAATATGTTAATAATTAAATAGTTACCAGTTCAATTGATCATTGCTGCTCAGCGAAGCTAAACACGAAGTTAATTACCACTTTAACTCCTCCAGGTTCAATAGTTATTTCATTTACAGGCCATATTCCTGTTTCGGAGGAATTACCGAAACAATAAAATTCTTAAACAATCCAGAGAATCAGAACTAGTAGAACCACCGCTGAAGCAATTATTATCGGAGGTTTCAATTTCAAGATTGTGAATCTTTTGATTTCCGGACCAATTTTAAGTGTAACAATTGTTAGTACAACGAACTTTATTGTCTGGCTAATCAGTGTGGCAAAACAAAAAATGGAAAAATTTATTTCAAAAATTCCGGATGAAATTGCAAAAACACCGTATGGAATAGGCGTAAGAGCTGCCAGGAAAAGGATCTTGTAATCCCATCTCGAATACATTACATGCAATTTATTATATGCAGCTTCAGAAAATCCTGGAACCGAACTTAATACAAAATGTCCTAACCCTGATTCTTCGCCATTTACATCAATCCACGCGAAATGACCAACTAAATAACCTATAACTGCTCCGGCGAGTGTCCCTGATGCGACTGCCAGAATATACTTCACAGATTTTGTAATATCCATGATAATCAATATCAGGAAAAGAGTCGTTGCAGGAAGCGGTATAAACGATGCATCAGCAAACGCTACAGCCAGTAATACCCAAGCCGACCAGCTAGTATTTGCTAATGATACACTTTTACTATACAAATTATTTATAAGTTCTTTCATGGCTGGTAACAGTCGGTTTCGATAAATTAATCGCCGGCAATAATCAGATTTTTCTAAACATTTCTAATTATAATGACAGTTAATTTGTTGTTAATAAATTGATACGACCGGTTAGCTGAATTCAAGCTTCTGACTCACCTGCCTGCTGGCAGGCAGGCGACCTTGGGCTTCCGACTTTCTTAAGAAAATCTTTCTTGTCAAACGGCCGTGCAATTAAATCGTCGCAGCCTGCAAGAATTGCCTTGGTATTATCCAGCATCTGAACTGATGAGGTTTGCATTATCACAGGCAGCTCGGGCCGTTTACTTTTAATAATACGCGCAGTTTCACTACCATTGTTCTGAGACATTTTCAAATCCATAAGAACAATATCGACATGCTCATTTAACGACATAAAAATTGCCTCGTCGCTGTCTTTTGCCCATAATACCCTGAATCCGGCTGATGAAAGCATTTCTTCAAGAAAAGTAAAACTATATTCATGCTCATCTACAATGAGACAGGTTTTGGCTTTATCAATCTTATCTCCTGACTCCGTAAATTTATCTGCATTCATGCTAGAAGAATCTTCAGTCACAACCGGAATAGTGAAATAAAAAGTACTTCCCTCTCCTGTTTTCGATTCTACCCAGATCGATCCACCTAACAGGTTCACCAGTGATTTACATATTGCGAGGCCGTACCCGGGTCCGTCAGAATACTGATTCCTCCTCTCCCCTCTCTTGCTGAATCTTTCAAATATAGTTTCAAAGTCCGTCTCTGAAATACCAATACCTGTATCTTTTACATAAAAAAACAAGTCAGATTCTTTTTGCGAACAGCCTAACTCAATATATCCTCTGGAGGTAAACCTTATGGCATTATCAATAAGATTTGAAATTACTTTATTCAGTTTCGATTCATCTGAAAAAATCTCCAGTTTCTTATCTTCTTCTTTCAGATTGAGCTTAATTTCAATACCCTTTTTATCGGAAATCTGAGCATACGATATAACAATCTCATTCAGAAAATCATTCATCTTAAAAGATTTAATCTGAACTTTAAATTGCCCGTTATCAATTTTTGAGATATCAAGCAGATCACCAACTACATGAAGCAAATTTTTGCAGGAATTATTTATATAATCCCCATATTCTTTTCTGGTTTCAGCTGGCAGGTCTGAATGGGTCATCAACTGTGCAAACCCAACAATACTGTTCAAAGGGGTATTTATCTCATTTGAAAGTTTTGCCAGATACATCTTGCCTGAAGTATACAACTCTTCAGTTCTCTCTTTTGCATTAACAAGTTCATTCTCCTTTGTTCTGAAATCTGAAATGTTCTGGATATAACCGTATATTACATTTTTAAAATAATCATATTCAGCCACAGAATGTACAGTAATCAACGCTTCATCTGATTGCCGTAAAATATCGAATTCAACATCATGTAATTCATCAACTATGATTAGTCCGTTTACCATTTTTTGTATCTCGGAACAGTATTCATCAAGACGCATATCCCTGAAGTCATCAAGTGTCATTATACGATCCAGTCCGAAAAGTGTTTTAGTGCCGGATGATGCCCAGAATTCGCGTGTAGACAGGTCGTATTGCCAGAACCCAATCTGACCAAGTATCTCAATTAATTCAACAAAACGTCTGTATCTTTTTTGTTCAAAAGAATTTTTCTTTTCTGAAGTTATATCATACATCGTAAGTAAAAGGAAAATATCTTCATCAGACTGCAGTCTTGAGATTTTTATCTGAATATTAATTTCTTCACCCTTTTTTGATATTACTGATGCATCCCAGTTAGTGATCCCATCAGTGGCAAATTGCTTAATATTTCGTCTCGACAGATGAATTGAATGTTGAGTAAAATAGTTATATAAGTTTGTGTTAATTAACTCATTAAGCTCATAACCAAGCAACTTTGAGGCAAACAGGTTTGCCTTCACTACAGGAAGTGTACTATTTAGTCAACTATAATAGAAATGCTGCATCATTCAGGTTTCCGATAAGAAAGCTGAATAGTTCTGAATTTGATTTATTCGTTATCATATAGCAATCATTTAAAACCGGATTCTGCTCAATATCACTCTTGCCAAATAAAATATCCATCTATTTCTTAATTATATAAGGATGTCAAAGTACAGCTAATATTTAGCTCAGACTGACAAATAACAGTTAAGATATATTAAGTTTATTTTACAAAAAGAAGAAGAGCTGGAGATTGAACTCTAACCGAAAATTGCTCATAACACATTTATTCTATAAAGAAAAACCTGGTACGCCGAATAACATCATGACTATTCAATATAAAAATGAATTCCCTTTTGCGGAAAGAGCTTGCAAAGATCTAACGACTGAAATTTATAAGAAAGTTATAAAGGCACGTTTGCAGCTTGAAAACCGGAAGCTGCAAATGAGCCAAACAACCCAATTTAATGATCTTTAAATAATGATTACCTTAGCAGATATAACACCCAAAAGTGTATAATAACTACAGAATCAGATCAATTATATCGACCTTAAGTGAATATATAAATCGTTGGGTGCAACCTTAAGAAACAGCAGCACAACATATTAAACAGAACAAAAAACATTTAAATATGGAAAATATAGATTCGCAAAAAAGTTATTTAACATTCGGGTTTTATTCGTCATTCCTTTTATCAATTCTGACAATAGTAGCCTTTGGATTTGCTATGACAGCAATACCCCCAGCTGGACCATATTGTCCTTACAATTGTATGAAATATCCACTTCCCGATATTCTCTTATATTATCCAAGAGATTACTACTGGATGTATTTAGCAATATTTCAATTAGTTGCTTTTGTAATATTTATTGTGACAAATCATTTTATTGTCAATGTTACGAAAAAACTTTATACGTTTCTTAGCATCTCATTCACTCTGATTTCATCGACAGTTTTATTGATTACATATTTTACGCAATTTTCAGTTGTCCCAATTAGCGTAATGAAAGGAGAAACCGTAGGAATAGCCCTGATAACACAATATAATGAACATGGATTGTTTATTGCTATGGAAGAATTAGGGTATATTACCATGTCCATTGCTTTATTTTTTCTTGCATTTGCTTTCTCTAAAAACAGCCGTGCAGAAAGGATAATTCGCATAATTCTTATTTCGCAATTGATTTTAAACTTTATAGCGTTTATTTTTTACTCAATAAAATTTGGCATTGATAGGAGTTATTTGTTTGAAGTTGCAACTATTACCATAAATTGGTTAGTAATAATTTCTGTGGGTATTATGATAGGACTTAATTTTAGAAGAAGACTAAAAAATCTCTCTACGTAAATTATATTGTTAACCAATTAATAATACATTGATAATCATTGTTGTCCGGTAAAAATAGCAGAAATGATATTACGCTGCTCTGCAGCTTTAATGATTATGATTAACTTACTGACTATTTTGCTGCTCTGCAGCTTAGGGTTAAGCGACAGAGTCGCGAGGACAAACTTTTTTCTATTATAGCTCATGAATTGACTATTTCGGGAGAACTAAAAGCCATCGAAAGACTGTACGTTGAATCAGTCGCTTTGTAAAAACAATCTTATTCGTGAATAATAAACTTACTGGCTTCCTTATTACTAACCTTTTTCCGGGATATTATTTTCAGAATCCTTAATGTTATAAAAGAATCAGGCGTAAAAACCGTCAGAGTTTTTAATTATGCTTAGCGCCCTTAAATCTGATCCTTTTTATCTTCAAATTTTTTAAGAACAAAATCATCCTGTGTTCCCTTTTTAAGAGACATGGCAAAGTCAGGAGGAAGCTTTAAAAGATCAAGTATTATAAGTCCATCGAGGCAATTATTGAAATCAGGATCAACATTAAAGCCCATAATACGAGCATTTATTTCAAGATATTTTTTCAAAAGTACAGGCATTCTCTGCCCGCGATCAGTCTCGCTGATTACTTTGTCAATTTTTTGGAAACTATCGCTTGCATTATCAATAAGAAAACGGGTATCTGCATTTTTATCATTTTTAACTTTGAATCTCTTCCTGGGTTTAACATATCTGGCCAGTTTCGGATTATAATAGTTTTTTTTGACAAACCCGACTATCATTGATTTAGAGAATTCGGAGAAATCGTTACTAATACTAACAGGACCAATAAGATATCTGTAGTCAGAATTTTGATGAAGTACAGTTAACAGACCTTTCCACAGCAGGAAAAGAGATAAAGGTTTCCTCTGGTAATCTTCTACGATAAAGGATCTTCCAAGCTCAAGAGATTCATAAAGATAATCTGAAAAAGCAGGTTTTATTTTGAAAAGAGTGCTGATATAAAAACCCTTAATACCATACTGAGTAAGGATTTCCTTACCTTTTCCGACGCGATAAGATCCTATTATTCTTCTGGCGCTGTTATCCCAAAGTATAAGATGATTGAAGTAAAGATCAAATTCATCGATATCTCTTGACTTATTTGTTCCTTCGCCTGCGGCTCTGAAAGTTATCTCTCTTAATCTTCCTATCTCCAGCAAAGTATTTGGGATAACTGTTGCCGGAGCAAAAAAAGCACTGTGATTACTTATTGAAAATAGTTCATGAGATTTTCTTATGCTCTCAATTTCGTTTTGTAACAACTCAGGATCTATGGCTTCAGTAACCGGTATCTCTTTTTTCAGGTGCCTCTTCCCTGGTTTTTTAAAAAATCCTTTCACCTCAATATTTGACCCGAGAGAATATGTCCTGGCTCTCAGGTAACGCCCATATCCCGAGATATCCCTGAATTCTGCCTGTTCTTTGACAGTAATTGGCTTCCCAATCCTCAACTGAATGGTTTGGTTCTTTTTATTTAAAAGCTCTGATGGCAGTTTTGCTGTTCGTAATAAAGGATGCAATCTTGCGAGAATGTAAAACCATCGTGAATTAGTACCATGAAAATATACCGGCACCACAGGGACCTCAGCATTTTTGATAAATCTCAGAGCCGACTTTTGCCACTCACGATCAGTTATAGCATTTGCATCTGTCTGGTAAGTAGATACTTCTCCTGCCGGAAACACTGAAACAAGGTGCTTATCTTTAATATACGAGATGCCTGTTTTCAAACCTGAAAAAGATGATTTAACTTCTTTTCTGGTTTCAAACGGATTAACAGGCAGAACAAAATCCTTCAGCGGCTCAACTCTCTGAAGAATGAAGTTCCCCATTACCTTAAAATCTGATCTGCGCGAAAGAAGAGTTTTAACAAGAATAATAGAGTCTATTCCGCCAAGTGGATGATTTGATACCGTTATGATTGGTCCTTCGACAGGTATATTCTTCAGATCCCGCTCTGACACTTCAAATCTGATTTTAAGCTGCTTAAGAATTGAGTCTACAAAGTATTCCGGATCTTCACTATATGACTTTGAATAAACCTTATTGATTTTATTATACCGGAAAATTTGCATTAGAGCTTTAGCTATAAGAATTCCACCCGGAATTTTTATTCTGGAAGCTTTGAGAAGTTCTTCTGACGTAAGCAAATTCATTAAATAGCGGATTTGAATATAAATAGTAGATTATTGAGATTCAGTTAATCATGATTGAATATCAGGATTAACGAATGAAAAAAGAAAGAGGACAGAACATGAAAACAGGTACAGTGTATTTAAAATCCTAAGCCATTTTGATAAGAATCGTTCTAAGAGTGACTGTCACATTTTCCTGCTCATCAATACACCTTTCCAGATTTTCGAGGATTTTGCTATTCTTTTGCAATTCCTTTGAATCTGACTCATTATCAAATAGTTCAGATATTCCTGCAAAATATATGTCATTAGTCTTGTTTTCAATTTCCTTTACTCTTTTGCAAGCCTTAAGAATTCTTCCCTTGCTGGTTACAGGGTCTTTCAGACAATGCATAGCTGCTTCTATTTCCACTGCTCCTTCATATATGAGGTTAACAAAATTCTTATATACCGGCAGCATTTTTTTGGGTTTGTAAAGATATATCCTTCGGCTTATTGCATTAATTGAATCAACAACATCGTCAATATTAGATGTAAGTTCATGTATATCCTCTCTGTCGAATGGAGTTATAAAAGACTTGTTCAGCTGGACATAAGTTTTTTGGGTAATTTCATCACCGGAATGTTCAACATCTTTTATCTCTATATTTATCCTTTCATATTCATTTTCCGAACTTGCCATAAGGTCCTTTAAAAGTGCAGCTGCTTTAACAAGGTTTTGAGCACCGCTTTCAAATAAAGGGAAAAAGGAATGATCTTTAGGAACGAAGAATTTTAAGAAACTATCTACATTCATTATTACAACATGGGATTGGTTTAACTGATTTACTTCAGGATAGGATTCCTTTGAATAAGAAATAAGATAAGTTTTCAGGTTATTGCAGCAAAAACTTCTGCGACAATTAACGTTAAAGTGTCAGATCAAAGTTCGGAATCTTCCCCCGGAATAATATCTATAAGCTGATAAGTTTTTGTTACAAATTATATCGGATAAGAATTCATTCAAGATAAAAGGACCAGGAGAATGAATTAACCTGGTAAAAATTATCAGCATACAGAAAAACTGTTTTTACAGTAAGATCAGAACCAGTAACCGAAATTAGCTGAAAATGTAGGGGCTTTAACCTCAGGAGAATAGCCCACTAATAAATCGACCGGGCCGAATACTGTTTTTATTGAATAGTTTAAACCTCCTCCCCAGATAAACTTTGAATCAGCGCCGTTCGTGATATCATTACTCTGGTAAAGGGCATTTACCAGAACTGACGCATAATGGGTTTTTGACAATTTTAATCTTACTCCTGCCAGCCCTATAAGAGCAAACCTGTCTACAGGTGTAACAGGAGGAAGCCCTATAAATGGAATATGAAAGTCAAAGTAATGTGAGTAAGGAGCCCCTCCGGCTATCGTTCCCTTAAAAAGCGGAAAATCAGTGCTGAAAATAGACCGGTTATACACATTCAGAAGAATGACTGACCTGTCGGTAACAGGAATCACATTTCGCATTCTTAAGAGCAGAATATGACTGAAATTATTGCTGGTACCTGAAAGCCTTTGAATCGAATATTCGCTGTATAATTCTATACCCCTTTGCGGAAAATAATAATCATCCAGATTGTCAATTTCCAGAAAGCCGTATACATTTGTCAGAAAGTTATTCTTCCGGTAATTAACTATATCAGTATTGTTGAGACTGAAAATATCGCCGCTGTAAAACTCCTCCTTCAGTCCAAGACCGATAATATTCTGATTCAGAAACCTTTTATACAGATACATTGATGCAGACGAATAAAAGAGATTTGCCTCATATAACTTTTTGCCGTTATTAAAAATACTGTAGTTCTGATACTTACCCTTTAATTCGATTCCGGCCACAGGGAAATTAGCCCTGTTTGTTTCAGCAAGGATATTAACACCGGGGTTAGCTGAAAGCTCTGTACTTGCAGAGATCTGTCCGAATCTTTTTCCATAATTCTTGCGGGTAATATTCAACATGAGAGCAGCAGCATCGGTAGTATTAACTTTGAATCCGACATTTTGCGAGATTATGCTTTTCTCGGTAATATTCAGATTAAGTGTTTTTCCTGTTCCGTCATTATATAGATTGTAATAGATCTTGTCGAATATACCGTATCCATAAAGCTGACTTATTATCGCATCTATCTCTTTATGTGAATAGTACCCGGGGAGATCCAGGTCAATGCTTCTCAAAAGAAAGCCCGCATCAATTTTAAACTTCCCTGTAAGTGAAAAATTAGTTATGTACCATTCTTCAGGAGAAACATACCTGTTATTCCGTACTGCCGGCTTAAGATTATATTTCTCTTTAATCTGACGAAGCTTATCCCTCACATTGCCGGCAGCTTTTTCTCCCCTGACAATGAGTGTATCAACAGCCTCATTATTGAAGCTTGTCATTGAGTAACCAGTGACATCAGGTTTAATTATCAGATCACATAATCCTGAATTAAGGGAATCTTTGTTCTGATCAAGAAAGCCAATGATCTGGCCAAAAACATCCTGCAAAGTCCGGATCTGGTCCCTTCCGATAGTCGCATCCAGAATATCTACACCGATAATTATGTCGGCCCCCATCTTTTTGGCAACATCAACCGGAAAATTATTTACCATTCCACCATCAATAAGGATCATACTATCCCGCTCAGGAAACTGAAATATACCAGGCACTGCCATACTTGCAAATAACGCGGTAGGCAAAAATCCCTTATTCATAATTACCTCTTTGCCCGTTTCCAGATTTGTTGCCACACAGGCGAAAGAAATAGGCAACTCATTAAAATTCATATTCAAAGGCACATTTGCAGTGAGCCCGCAAAGCAGATTGAGAACATTCTGCCCCTTTATAACACCCTGTGGCAGAGAGAGTTTTTTTATCTCATTAACATGAAGGGCAAAAAGATAACGCTGCTGCAAATACCTGTCTAACCTTGAAAGATACTGACGTGGCAAATCATCAAGAAGAAGCGACTGCCAGTCCTGGGCTTTGCACATATCTTCCATAAACTGTGCAGTATATCCAAGTGAATATATGCCACCCACAAGACTTCCGATGCTTGTCCCAACAATTATATCAATAGGGATCCCCTCCTCTTCAAGTACCTTAAGTACTCCAATATGAGCAAACCCTTTTGCCCCTCCTCCGCTAAGGACAAGAGCTATCTTAGGTCTGACAAAAGCTTCCTCTGAAACCTGGGCAAAAATAAAATCCACTGGTATCAGAAGTATTATTACATTCATTATTAGTAGTTTGTTCTGCCAGAAATTAATTTTAAACATTGTAATTGTGATGAAATTTTATACACCCAAATTTACCTAATAAATCGCCGGAAGCGCTAAAATAAATGCCAATATTTATTTTGTATAAAACAAAGAAAAGGATGAGTAATAAATGAACCAACAAATAATACAATATCGATGAATAAAAAAACAACAATGTTAACAGGCATCTCCCTTTGTATTTTGCTTTTTTCATTCACCCTAACGGGACAGGTAAAGAGCCAGCTTGTAAATGGGAAAGAGAGAGTCGATCTCTTTTCAAAGCTGACTGAAATGAAAACTGCATCAGCATTTAAAGACCTGAAGTGGCAGTACATAGGCCCGACAAATATCAGCGGCCGCTGTACCGATGTTGAAGCAACTGTTCCCCGCGGAGCAAGCTATACAATATGGATCGGATCGGCAACAGGAGGAGTGTGGAAATCAATAAATGAAGGCAGCTCTTTTGAACCTGTTTTCGACGGAATGCCAACCGGTTCAATAGGCGATATAGCTATCGACCCTGCTAACAATGATGTTGTATGGGTTGGTACCGGCGAAGCAAATATTTTCAGAAGTTCAAATGCCGGCTGCGGTGTTTTCAAGACTACTGACGGCGGAAAAACATGGACTAATACAGGTCTTGAGAACACATCCACTGTTGTTTATGTGGCAGCAAGCGGTCGCGAATGGACACCCAACGAAGACCGCGGACTCTACAAGACAAGCGATGGCGGAAAAACATGGAAAAAATCACTTTATGTAAATGAAAATACAGGAGTTGCCGACATTGTCCTCGACCCTGTTGATCCGGAAATACTATATTGTACAACCTGGGAAAGGGCTCGTCTGAAATGGAATGACCCAAGGACAGGCGAAACAACAATGAATAACGGAATATGGAAATCTGTTGATTGGAGATACATGGCAGGATCTCTCGGGTAATATTCCTATGGGTCCGGTTAATGTCATCAGGGAGGATCCGGTTTATGCCAATATCCTTTATGCAGGCTCCGACGGCGCAGTATTTGTAAGCAAGGACAGTGGCAAAAAATGGGAAATCCTTGGAAATCTTCCGTTTGCGTATGTTCACGACCTGGCAATTCATCCCCGCGATAATATGGTTATAGTTGCCACTCATGGAAGAGGAATGTGGGTACTTGATGCAAACCCGGTAAATGAAAAGGATAAGCGGAGAACAAGATACGCTTATGAACCAACTACGATAGAATGATAGGTTTTTCTCCTTTAGGCTGAACGAAACCAACTACAGATGAAGATGTTAATCCGGCTTCAAGGAGATCATTAAGAACAGAATTGACCTTTTCAGGCGGAACACACATTAGCAGCCCGCCTGATGTCTGGGCATCAAAGGCTATCATCCTCAGGTTGTAATCAAGTCCGGTGGCAAATTCAGTATCTGCCTCAGCATATTCGAGGTTACGGAATGATGCACCCGGAATGCAACCTTGCTCGAGAAGGTCATATACATTTCCAATTAGCGGAACCTTCTTCATCTCAATCCTGAATGTTGCATTGCTGGCTTTTGCCATTTTCATGGCATGACCCGCAAGACCAAACCCGGTAATATCAGTTGCCCCCTTTAAACCGTGCTTTTTCATTACCTCAGCCCCTGATTTATTAAGAAGTTTCATCTGACGTTTGGCCTCCAAAATGTCGTTTTCCGGGGCCATTTTCAAACGCTGGCCAGCCATAATAACACCGGTTCCCAGTGGCTTTGTCAGTATAAGAATATCACCGGGACGGGCACCGGCATTTGAAATAATTTTAGCGGGATGAATATAACCGACTACTGCCAGTCCGTATTTAGGTGGAGAGTCATCAATAGTGTGACCGCCAATTATCCTTACCCCTGCCTCTGTTGCTTTGTCGAAACCACCCTTTAGTATCTCAGCATAGGCCTCCATTGGGAGCTTTGCTGCAGGAAACATCATTATATTAAGTGCGAGGACCGGATCGCCGCCCATCGCATAAACATCGCTTATCGAATTTGCTGCAGCTATCTGCCCGAACTCATAGGGATCGCTGCAGACAGGCGGGAAAAAATCAGTTGTGAAAACGAGTGCCAGATCATCATTGACCTTATATACGCCGGCATCGTCGTGAGTATCAATATCTACAAGGATGTTGGGATCGGAGGGCAAAGGAAGGTATTTCAGGATCTCCTCAAGCTGACGCGGGGAGATCTTTGCAGAACATCCACCATACTCAACCATCTCAAGAAGGTCAACTTTCATATAAGTTTATATAAGATAATCAGGGTTTAACGATCTTTGCTGCAGAAGCCATCGCCTCGGCAATTACATACATATTACTCAGGATTCCGGCTCCGGTTTTCTCAGTTAATTTATAATGACTGACGCATGTGGCACAAAGCAGGATCTCAACTCCCATCTTCTCAAGATCAGCAAGATGATCAATAAGAGGAGAATCTTTTGTGACAAGAGCAACTCCTTTATTATAGAAAACAATTTTTTGTGGCAGATGATCAAGATCTTTCAGTGCTTTTATAAAATTACCCATCAGAAGAGAGCCAAGATCCGCATCACCCTCTCCCATTTTATCAGAGGAGATAACCACTATAAAATCGCCTTTTGTGAAATGAGGAACATCATTAGTACAATACTCTTCTGCCCTTACATCCTCATTGAAAGCACCTGTTTTTGTAACTGTTAGTGTCCAGGTTCCTCCGCTCTCAGCTACTGTAAAAGTGTTATTGTTATCTTTCAGGAACCTGCTGACATTATCAAGGGAAGTCTTGTTGTCGGTGAGAACAAGAAAAGAATTACCTGTATCCGGATCCTTAAGAGCCCTTTTTGTTGCAATCAGTGGAGCAGGACAGAGTTGTCCTTTTGTATCGACAATCTTCATCTTCATAAAAATAATAAGTTGCAAAAGTACAACAGGAAACTCTTACATTTGCATATCAAACATACTTATCATGAAAAAAACAGTTTTTACAGTACTATTATTGACCCTAATACACCTTTCACAAATAGGTTCAGCACAAGAAACTGACAAACATTTAATTACCGGCTCATGGATGGGTAAAATACCCACAGGAGCTCTTGAATTGAGGGTTGTCTTTAACTTCTCAATAATTGGAAATGACAGTCTGGCCGCAACACTCGACAGTCCTGATCAGGGAGTAAAAAACATTAAACTCGGTCCGGTAACACTCGATGGCAATACAATAAAGATCTCTGCAGGAGCGCTGCTCGCTGAGTATAATGGTGTATTTACAAACGACACTCTTGTAGAAGGGACATGGAAACAGGCTGGCAGATCTGCTTCTCTTAGCCTTAAGAAACTTAAGACAGCATTTGCCCTAAACAGGCCACAGGAACCGAAACCTCCATTCCCATACACGGCTGAAGATGTTACATTTAAAAATGACAAATTCAATATTAATCTTGCCGCGACACTAACAATACCTTCAGGTAAGGGACCATTCCCGGCTGTAATTATGATTACCGGTTCAGGTGCCCAGAATCGTGATGAAGAGTTGCTCGGGCATAAACCTTTCCGGGTAATTGCCGATTATCTGAGCAGAAATGGCATTGCAGTGCTCCGCTATGACGACAGAGGAGTGGGAAAATCACAGGGGAACTACGCAACAGCCACATCTGCCGATCTTGCAACCGATGCAGCCGCAGCATATAACTTCCTGAAAAACAACAATAAGATTGATCCTGAAGCAATAGGCTTACTGGGACACAGTGAAGGTGGACTTATAGCTCCGATTGTAGCTGCCGGTGAAAGCGGAATAGCATTTATTGTTTCACTGGCCGGACCGGGAGTTAAGGGCGAAGCAATTATTCTTCGTCAGGCAGCCGATATAAGCCGTGCTTCAGGGATTGATGAAAAGCAGATAAAAGAGTCTATGTCAATTAATAAACAACTGTTTGCAATTATTAAAAAGGAGAATGACAATCAGCTTGCATATAATAAGACGACAGTTTTATATAAGAGTATCCTTGATAAAACAGAAGCAACAGACGAGCAAAAAGAGAGTTCGCTGAAACAGGTGCAGGCCTCGCTGAACCCTGCCGGGCTCACATGGTTCAGGTATTTTATTGTTACCGACCCGGCGCAGTACTGGAAAAAAGTAAAATGCCCTGTCCTTGCGCTCAATGGCTCCCTCGATATGCAGGTTGCTGCTGATTTAAATCTTGCTGCACTAGAAAAGAGTCTGAAAGCAGGGGGAAACACGAATATAAAAAGTATCAAAGCTGAAGGACTGAACCATCTTTTTCAGCACTGCAAAACAGGATTACCGGCAGAATATGGAAATATTGAGGAAACATTTTCCCCTGAGATCCTTAAAACTATTTCTGACTGGATCCTTTCTCTTTAGGAGTATCAGAGAGTTTCTTAAGAATCATTCTTCCCCGTGAAATTATTCCTGCGGAGCCTTCTCCCTGCAGCATATTTATCGATGCCGAGAGCTCATTAGCAAGTTCGGGATATAAAACAGCAAGCCTGTAAAGAATCTCCATCGAATATGCCTTTATGGCGATTGCTGTGTATCCCGACCTCAAAGCGCTGAAACAGTACTCGGCAAGAATCCCATGGTGCTTAACACTTAAACGTGTCATCTCGGTCATTGTTAATATCCTGAGGATTGACCTTAAGGCACTTTCATTATCAATCTTACCAAGCGATTCAACAATAGCCGGCAAAAAAGGAATAATCAGTTCAGGGTTCTTGTCGCACACTTTGTTGAGTGTCCATGATGAATGAAAGGCGAGTTTTTTGTCATCTGAATATGAGAACTCAATAAGTTTTTTAAATATCTCAGGACTCTCAGCTGCAGATGCGGCGACCCACTCTGCCTCTTTTGTGCTCATTATTCTGTAAATCATATTCCTGATCTCAGAATCTTCATCAGGTGTCACTTCACTCCTGAAAGGTACCTTTAGCGGCGCATCTTCAGTGAAATTTATACTTTTGAGATAATATTCAGCAACAGAGATATCAGCTTCAGAAAAATCAACTTTGCCCAATTCGCCGGGAGCGAGCCATTCGAATGAAACATGCTCATTAAGCACAGGCATATCATCGAGAGTGTCACATATAAATGGGATCAGTCTGATCTGCTTTGTACCATAATCATGTTCAACAACAGGAAGCTTTCCGAATATGACAACATCAATTGAAAGTTCCTCTCTTATTTCCCTTATTATACATTCCTCTCCGGTCTCGCCCTTATCGACTTTTCCACCCGGGAATTCCCATTTTAATGGATGGTCGGTATCTTCACCCCGCTGTACTACAAGGATCTGGCCATCCTCATTTCTTATAACCGCACATGTTACGTTTATCATAGCAGATCTTCATAAAGAGGTATAACATTCAGAAAATCATACTTGTTTTCATTGAAATCAATAACGCAGGCATAATGATCCATTCCGTTTGTAACAACAATATAAGGCACTTTTAATCCCATATTATAAACGACTATCTGATCGAAAACCTTATCATTAAGGGAAATCTCAGGGGCCTTGCATTCGACAATCATTACCGGAACTCCTGCGCGGTTGTGAATAAGAATATCGACCCTTCTTTTAAGCTTATTAAGGTTGATACCTATCTCAACACCTATTAATCCGGCCGGGTATTTTCCCTCATTTACAAGATATTGAATGAAATTCTGACGCACCCACTCCTCAGGTGTCAGCTTCACAAATCTTCTTCTTACCGGATCGAGGATCATCTTCTCTCCCTCTTTGCCGGATATTTTGAACGAATATTGTGGCAGATTTAACTGTTTCAACTTAGTTTTGTATTTTTACCCCAAAATAAGTAAGATTGCAAATGTTCCTGTTAGTTTTCCTTTGTGAACCTTTGTGTTATCCTTTGAGTTCCTTTGTGTTTAAAAAATTTACCACTAAGGGGCACTAAGTATAATTACAAAGAATCATTAATTATTATACAAATATATTGAGATAATTAATAACTGAAATAGCGATATGAAGACCAAAGCGGAAATTGTTAATAACTGGCTACCACGATATACCGGAAAGGCAATCGGCACTTTCGGAAAGTATTTTCTTTTAACCAATTATAATCTTTATGTTGAGCTCTTTGCAAAATGGGGCAATGTAGAGGTCGAAGGCAGGGATAAGAATATGCCGAGTGCGACAGCTGAGGGGATCACAATAATTAACTTCGGAATGGGAAGTCCAAATGCGGCAACAATCATGGACCTGCTCAGTGCTGTTGATCCAAATGCGGTACTCTTCCTGGGAAAATGCGGCGGACTGAAGAAAAAGAATACACTCGGAGACCTTATTCTGCCTATTGCAGCTATCAGAAGCGACGGAACATCAAATGATTATCTGCCAATTGAGGTACCTGCTCTTCCGGCATTTAAGCTGCAGAGTGCTATTTCTGCAACTATAACAAGATTCAACAGGGAATACTGGACCGGTACTGTATATACAACGAACAGAAGAGTATGGGAATATGATGAAAGGTTTAAAAAATACCTTGTAAAAACCCGTGCAATGGCAATCGACATGGAGACAGCAACAATATTCACTGTTGGCTTTGCGAATGAGATTCCGACCGGAGCACTTCTTCTGGTATCTGACCAGCCTATGATCTCTACAGGTATCAAAACTGAAAAGAGTGATATGAAGGTTACAAATGATTTTGTTGAGATGCACCTCCGTATTGGGATAGATTCGCTCAGAGAGATTATAGACAATGGACTTTCAGTTAAACATCTGAAATTTTAATCATGGCACTTACTTATGAGCAAATAATATCCGATCTCCGGAACAGAATATTCAAACCAGTCTATTTCCTTGCCGGGGACGAGCCATATTATATTGATCTCATTGTTAATTTCATAGAAGATAAGGTACTTCCTGAAACTGAAAAAGCCTTTAACCAGATGATTATATATGGCGATGATACAAGCATTTCAGCCATAATAGATACTGCCAGAAGATTTCCTATGATGGCAAGTCATCAGGTGGTAATTGTTAAAGAAGCTCAGACACTTAAGAAAATTGAGGATCTGGCAGCATATCTCGAAAAGCCGCTTCTCTCAACTATCCTTGTATTCAGCTACAAGTACAAGACATTAGATAAGCGAACCAAATTACACAAGCTTCTCGAAAGCCAGTCTGCTTATTTCGAATCGGCCAGACTGCGCGACTATCAGATCCCGGCCTGGATTGAGAGGTATCTGATGAACAAGGGAATAAAGTGCGATCCGAGTGCGAGTGCCATGCTCACCGAATACCTCGGTACTGATCTGCATAAAATTGTAAATGAACTGGATAAACTGATAATTACACTCCCTCAGGGCAAGCCTGCGATAACTACATCGCTAATAGCCGCAAACATCGGAATAAGCAAGGACTACAACAATTTCGAATTGCAGAAAGCTATTGGTGATAAGAACATCGCCAAAGCCGGCATGATTGTCAAATACTTTTCAGAGAACCAGAAAGATAATCCGATAACACTTACAATAGTTTCACTTTTTGGATTCTTCAGTAAGCTGCTGACTTATCATTATACGCCCGACAAATCGAAAAATAACGTAGCTGCCTCGCTGAAGGTAAACCCATTTTTCGTTAAGGATTATGAATCAGCTGCAGCCAGATATAATGCAACAAGAACAGTGCATATTATAGCAATTCTGAGAACATACGATCTGAAGTCAAAAGGTTTCGGAGATGCCGGAACTGATCAGGGAGATTTACTGAAAGAGCTGGTTTACAAAATTATGCACCTCTAGTTCATCTCAGGCGAATCGGGAAAATCTGCCCACATTCTGTACTTGTTTTTAAAGCCCTTAAGCACATCCTTCCAGGTATTTTCACCACGATTGCCGAGAATTATTTCGGGTTTCACCCTGGCTATTACCCATGAATTTTCACTCAACTCCCTCTCCAGCTGTCCGGCTGACCAGCCTGAATAACCAAGGAAGAATCTAATCTGCGACCTGTCAATCTTTTTACTGACAATAAGCTCCCTGACAGCATCGATATCGCCGCCCCAGAAAATATTATTCTCAACGTGAACGCTTTTCGGAATTAAGGCTCCCTGGTTATGGATGTAGTGAAGAGTGTCGGGTGCCACCGGTCCACCCATATTCAGATTCTCATCCCAGTCGCCAAAACCATCAACAGCATCATTAAGTTTTAAGTCGATCTTTTTATTAAGAATGAACCCGACCGATCCCCCTGGGGTGTGATCGGTAAGATATATGATGCTCCTGTTGAAGAATGTGTCGGGAAGAAAGGGCTCGGAAATCAGAATCTTTCCCTTCTCCGGGATCTTATCCTCAGGCATAATTGCAAATAAGTCAAGTTCCGGTTGCATTTGAGAACTACATCATATTAATTAATAATGCAAAAATAATTAAGTAAAACCTTATATTCAATTAAATATTATCATATTTTTGCCCCGATCGTTAAATATTATTATGCAGAAAAGTACTTTACGCATTATCGGGAACAAGGCTGTATTGAATATCCGTGAAAGGATGTGCGAAACACCTGAGGAGTTGATGGCCAGTGATAAATTCCGGGCGGTGCTCGATCATTGTCTTGTGAATCTTAAGTCGAAAAATTCTCCTCTCGTTTGTATTTTTGATAAATGCGATATTAACGAAAAGACAGTAAATGACCTTGTTAAGACGCTTACATTTCTTGTAAAATATGAAAGCAATCTTGTTCCTCATATTTTTGAAGACTCAAAACCGTTTCTCAGGGACCTCGATGCGCTGGCCAATTTCGTAGAATATCTTTATGACTACTGGCGCCACTTCGATCGTTTTATAATTAATGACTCTGAGGGAGATCGTCTCGACAAGAGGCCATACCGCACATTCAATGAGACAATTGAGCAGCTTACTCATCTTATACGCACAGTTTACAGGCATATACAGGAGAACATAACCGGAAGCCATCCCAGAGTATACCGGCAGGTACCGGCAGGTGCTGAAATGGCAGTTATATCTCTTCCAAAGAATATTAATTATACCGAAGATAAATATAAAAAGCTGAATTCCATTCCGGTAATAAGGCAGATGCTTATCTATCCTCCGCTGGTAATACAGCAGCCGATGAATAAACGCACCGGCCATTTCAAAAGGATTGAAACAAACCCGATCGATCTTGTCAGTCTCGAATCTGGCGACTGGATCTGTTACCCTGCCAAAGTTGGAAAGCTTTTGATAATGGTTTATTTCCATCTCGAGTTTTTTGATCTTGGCTTATCGATGTGCAACCTTTTCCAGCTGGCCGGCGATGATGACCTCCTGAAAAAGCCTGATGCTCTCTTTTTATATGGTGTCCCCGGAAATGCAGTTGATGGTCTCTCAAAGTACTCCACAGTATTTTTTGATGATGAAAAGAATGGGGTATTCGTTGGTGCAATTCCAAACAGACAGGAATTTGGTTATTTCGGGTATCTTAAGAAAATGATACTCACCCTTCATAACTCTATCGTTATGAAATCGGGTAACCTGCCTTTTCATGGAGCTATGGTTAAAATACTGCTTCAGGGGAATAAGGAGGCAACAATACTTATGATGGGTGACACCGGTGCAGGAAAATCTGAAACGCTGGAAGCTTTCAGGGTACTTGCTGAAAAACATATACGCCAACTTACAATAATAGCCGACGATATGGGCTCTATCGAACTTGATGAAGATGGTTGCCCGATTGGTTACGGAACCGAGATAGGTGCATTTCTTCGTCTCGATGACCTGCAGCCGGGTTATGCTTTCGGACATCTCGACAGGTCGATAATTATGAACCCCAGCCAGGTAAACGCAAGGATAGTGTTCCCGGTAACTAAATTTGAAACTGTTATTCAGGGTCATAAGATCGACTACATCCTATATGCTAATAATTACGAAGAGATTGATAATGAGCATCCTGTGATAGAGAGATTCAGTTCTCCCGAGTGGGCACTCGACATTTTCAGCGAGGGAGCTGTAATGAGTAAGGGGACAACAACATCGAGCGGACTTGTACACTCATATTTTGCAAATATTTTTGGCCCGCCGGAATATAAGGATGTTCATGATAAGATAGCAGCAAAATACTTCGCATCATTCTTTAAGAACAAGGTCTTTGTGGGTCAGATGAGAACCAGACTGGGTATAGCAGGTTACGAATCAACCGGACCACGTGATGCGGCTACTGAGTTACTGAGAATAATAGGTGTTACTGAAACACACTAATATTTCTCAGGCTTAGATTCCTTCATCATCCCATATATAACATCGAATATATCTTCAGCACTTGGCTTCGAGAAATAGTCGCCGTCGGTAGTATAGGCCGGACGGTGTTCCTTGGCAGCGAGTGTTTTAGGAGCACTGTCGAGATATTTCCAGGCACCCTGTTTTTCGAGTACTTCCTGCATCATATAAGCTGTTGTTCCACCCGGCACATCCTCATCGAGGAAAAGAATACGGTTTGTTTTTCTTACCGATTCGAGAATCATCTTTTTCCTGTCGAATGGAACAAGTGTCTGTATGTCAATAAGTTCAACCGAAACACCATGCGATTCAAGCTGTTTTGCAGCCTCCATGGCAACTTTTACAGTTGACCCGTAAGTAACTACTGTAACATCTGATCCCTCGTGAATAATCTCCGGGATCCCAAGCTCAAGACGGAATTCACCAATATTATCGGGCATCCTTTCTTTAAGCCTGTAACCGTTCAGCGGCTCAATAACTATGGCCGGATCATTACCCTCAAGAAGTGTGTTATAAAAACCGGCCGCCCTTGTCATATCTCTTGGTGAACAGACATAAACACCACGTACTGAATTGATAAGCATACTCATTGGAGATCCTGAATGCCAGATCCCTTCAAGCCTGTGTCCGCGTGTGCTGATGATAAGAGGTGCAACCATTCTTCCGGCCGTTCTGTAATGTGTTGTGGCAAGGTCGTCGCTCAAAAGCTGAAGCGCATACATAAGGTAATCGAGATACTGAATCTCGGCAATGGGTCTCATTCCCCTGAGTGCCAAACCTATACCCTGTCCGAGTATTGTTGCTTCTCTTATGCCGGTATCTGTAATACGCAGTTCACCGTATTTTTTCTGCAAGCCCTCGAGTGACTGATTAACGCCGCCAATACCTCCTGTGTCTTCACCGAATGTTACGAGTTTGGGGTATTTTGCAAATAGTTTATCATAGTTATCCCTTAGAATCTGACGTCCCGGAACTTCAGGTGAATTTTCAGAATAAACAGGAGTAACAGGCTTCACGTTCATCACCGATGTTGGTGTTTCATTATAAAGATAAGCGTCGTAACTCTCTCGTGCATCAGCATAATTACGCTTTAGCCAGCCATCGAGTTCTTCTTTAAGATTGTCAGCCTTGCCGCATGTGCCGCAGACATTTCTCAGTATTTTACGTGCTGTAACAAAATTATCCTTTCTGATAGGAGCTATAACTTTTTTCAGGTCTTCAGTAAATTCATCAACGCTGATTTCCTTTAACTTCTCTGTACAGCGGCAGGTACGGTCGTTAATAATCTTTACAAGCGCATCTCGTTCAATCTTTATCGGACCCTGAAATAATTCCCAGCTGGTTTTTCTTGCAGCCTTAGCCTCTTCCTCAGCATCATTTGCCAGCTTATCAAGCTCTGCAGCTGTGGCGATTTTTGATTCAATAATCCACTGCCTCATCTTTACAATCGGATCTGACTGCTCTTCCCACTTGAGCCTCTCTTCACTCTTATATCTTTCATGCGAACCTGATGTGGAATGACCCTGCGGTTGAGTAACTTCCTCAATATGAAACAGAACGGGCGTATGTTCATTCCTGCATATTGCTATCCCTTCTTCGTAAAGTTTTAATAGTCCGGGATAATCCCATCCTTTCCCCTTGAAGATCCTGATTCCGGGCTTATCCTTTTCACTCTCAAATCCTTTGAGGATTTCAGAGATGCTGCCTTTTGTAGTCTGGTATTTCTTTGGAACTGAGATTCCGTACCCGTCGTCATAAACTGATATTGCCATTGGCACCTGGAGCACACCTGCCGCATTCATCGTCTCCCAGAAGTGCCCCTCCGAAGTACTGGCATCTCCAATCGAGCCAAAAGCAACTTCATTCCCTTTTGTTGTCAGAGTAGTGTATTTGTGCAGTTCCTTATTCTGTCTGAATAGCTTTGAAGCATAGGCAAGCCCAAGCAGGCGCGGCATCTGCCCTGCCGTTGGTGAAATGTCGGCTGATGAATTTTTCTGTTTTGTGAGATCTACCCACGAACCATCGGTATTAATATTTGGCATCGAAAAGTGATTATTGAAGACCCTTCCTCCGCTGCCCGGATTTATTTTTTTGTCGGTGTTTCCGTAAAGCTGATGGAAAAACTGTACCGAATCATATACGCCCATAGCCATCATCCAGGTCTGGTCGCGGTAGTAGCCTGAGCGCCAGTCCCCGTTTTTAAATTGTTTTGCAAGTGCAATCTGAATAATCTCTTTTCCGTCTCCGAAGATCCCGAATTTTGCTTTCCCCGAAAGAACCTCACGACGTCCGATAATACTAAGGTTCCTGCTTAGGCTGGCAAGTCTGAAATCTGCAAGTACATTTTCTTTATTCATAGTTCTTTAGGATATGTAGAATCGAATTTAATAACTTTTTTAAGAGGAACATGTCTTTGTCCCCATAAGCATTAAACAAATTAAGCTGACTGTTGTTTAATAATTTTGAAGAAATGATGTTTATCTTTGCAGGAAGTGCTAATATTATAAGGCATTGATTTATTGATATTATTAGTTTGCCTCTGATATGTAAAGTTAAGAATAAGAGAGTGAGGATACAAAAATGTTTTTGAAACTACTGTTATTAAGTGCAATATTCATGGTAATTGTTTTTGCCGGATTTGGAATAAGAATGCTTCTTAAACCAAATGGCGTTTTTCCCGAGACACATGTAAGCCGAAATCCTGAGATGAGGAAAAAGGGCATCAGTTGTGCCCAGCAGACCGACACCGGCTGTCATTCTACCGAAGATTTCCCGGGGTGCTCAGGCTGCAGTGGCAGAACAATTTAGATTTTTTGCTCGCAGTTTTTCAGTTCTCTTCTGAAATAAATCCTTTCAGGCTTTCTGAAATCCATGTAACATAGTTTCCGTCATCATCTGTGAAGACAAAGAAGGCACTGAACTCAATATGGTTTCCTATAAATTCTACTGCTTTCTCTTTACCCATAACCATGCAGGCTGTTGCAATGCCGTCGGCAGTGGCACAATCTTCAGCAAGTATTGTTGCACTGAGAAGTCTGTTCTTTACAGGATAACCGGTAAGAGGATCTATTGTATGTGAGTACTTTATGCCATTTTCAACATAAAATTTCCTATAATTTCCTGAGGTGGCAAGCGCTCGGTCACTAATTTTAATAATTGCCTGAAGCGCCTCGCCCGGAGACATGTTGTTATCTTCGGGTTTATCTATTCCAATCCTCCATAATGCCCCGGCTTTCGTGCCCTTCCCTCTTACTTCTCCACCAATCTCGATAAGGTAGTTTTTAACACCCTTTGCATCAAAATACCGGCAAATAACATCTACCGAATAACCCTGTGCAATCGCATTAAAGTCGAGAGTTATACGGGGATCAGTTTTTAAAACTTTACTGCCGCTCAGTTTAACCTTGTTCATGCCAACGAGTTTCAGCAATGAGTCGCGTTTTGATTCAGTGAAGTTCTTATGTGCATCAGGTCCGAATCCCCACGCTTTGACAAGGGGAGCCACTGTAATATCAAAAGCTCCTTCTGTCATTTCTGAAAGCGCAGCTGACATTTTAAAGACTTCTGAAAAATAAAAATCAACAGTTACATCCTCATTACGGTTTACTCTTGAAACAATTGAGGAATCTATATAAAGTGAAAGCGACATATCGAAATTCCTGAGAACCTTTTCCACCTCTTGCTTTACCTTATCATTATTCAGATTTTTGTTGTTGTCGTAAACGATGCTGTATGTAGTTCCCTGAACATAACCGTTAAAACCTTCAATGAGCGGCTTCTTTTCAGCGCATGATGCTAAAAAAGAAACCAGTGCTATTACAATAGATAATATTCTGATATTCATGATTTTAAGTTATTTTTTCAATCTACTGGTATATGCATACAATCTTAATGAAAAATTGTTCCTCATCAAAATTTATTTGTTTGTCTACAGATATCAGGCACTGGCCAAAAAAAAAATGAGATATGGTTTCTTATAGATAGCTTTGTGCAAAGATCCTTTAACAACAACCCTCCGGATCTTTCCACATTCCCCTTTGTTATATTTAACAAACAGGGCTGCTCCCCGCAGCCCTTTGTGTTTTATATACCGAAATCGTCGAAAGCAATGTTCTCTTTGGGGACTCCGAGATAGTCGAGAGTTTTTACAACTGCGGCGTTCATCTGTGGTGGTCCGCAGAAATAGTACTCAATATCCTCAGGCTCCTCATGCGCACAAAGATAGTTTTCAAGAAGCACCTTGTGAATGAACCCTTTATAACCGGTCCAGTTATCTTCAGGCAGTGGTTCCGACAAAGCAAGATTGAATTTAAAATTAGGAAACTCTTTCTCAATAGCTCTGAATTCGTCTTCATAGAATACCTCACGGAGCGATCTAGCACCATACCAGAATGATACTTTACGACCGGTTTTCAAGGTTTTGAAGAGATGGAAGATATGTGAACGGAGTGGTGCCATACCTGCTCCTCCCCCGATATAAATCATCTCGTTGTTTGTATTCTTAATATGGAACTCACCATAAGGACCCGATATTACAACTTTATCTCCGGGTTTGCGCGAAAAGATATAGGTGGAACATAGCCCGGGTGGTACCTTCATGTAGTCTTTCTTCACATTATCCCATGGCGGGGTTGCTATCCTGATATTCAGTTTGATAAGGTTTTTCTCTTCCGGGTAGTTAGCCATTGAATATGCCCTGAAAGTCTCTTCATTATTTTTAAGTTTCAGATCCCACATTTTAAAGTGGTCCCAGTCACCTCTGAACTGATCCTCAATTGCGAAATCGCGGAAAGATGCCTCATACTTCGGAACGTCGATCTGGATATATCCTCCCGGATCAAAATCAAGTTCTGCGCCTTCTGGAAGCCTCACAACAAATTCCTTTATAAATGTGGCAACGTTCCTGTTTGAAACAACTTCGCACTCCCACTTTTTGATGCCCATTACCGATTCGGGAACCTTGATTGTCAGGTTTTCACGAATCTTAACCTGGCATCCAAGTCTCCAGTGGTTATGCTGTTCTTTTCTTGTAAAAAAGCCTGTTTCTGTAGGAAGGATTGATCCTCCACCCTCGGTTATCTGACATTTACACATACCGCATGTTCCTCCTCCTCCGCATGCTGAGGGAAGGAAGATCCCGTTCCCGGAGAGGGTCGAAAGGAGATTGGAACCCGGTGCCACTTCGATTGTCTTATCGTTAATATTAAGTGTTACCTCGCCTTTTGGTGCCAGTTTGTCGCGTGCATAAAGCAGGATGCCCACAAGTGCCATAATAACCAGCAGAAAAACTATTATGCTGTAGAGTATTGTACTGCCGGTTGAAATTGCTAAAATCATAATTTCCTGTTTCTGTTAGAGTTTAATTCCCATAAATCCCATAAATGCGATTGCCATAAGCCCGGTAAGAATAAAAGTTATTCCAAGACCTTTAAGCGGATCGGGCACATTACTGTACCTGAGTTTCTCCCTTATAGCTGCAATGCTGACAATAGCGAGCATCCATCCAACACCTGAACCTACACCAAATACTGTTGCCTCGGCAAGAGTCTGATATTCACGTTCCTGCATAAAAAGAGCCGCTCCAAGAATCGCACAGTTTACTGCTATAAGAGGAAGAAAAATCCCAAGGGAATTATATAATGCAGGACTGAATTTCTCGATAATCATCTCAACAAGCTGTACAATAGCTGCAATAACAGCTATAAACACCATGAAGGTAAGGAAGCTCAGATCGACATCAGCAAATCCTTCTCCCAGCCATATTAGGGCTCCCTTCTTAAGCACATAATGCTCAACAAGAAAGTTAACAGGTTGTGTGATGAGGAGGACAAAGACGACGGCTATACCGAGACCTATTGCAGTTTTTACTGTCTTTGAAACCGCCAGGAATGAACACATCCCCAGGAAGAATGCAAAGACCATGTTGTCAATGAAGATTGACTTAACAAATATATTGAATAGATTTTCCATAATGTTTTATCCCTATTTTTTTTCAATAAGACTCTTGTCCCTGCTTCTCTGAAACCATATAATAAGACCCACTGTAATAAGTGCCATCGGAGGCAGAATCATCATTCCGTTGTTCTCATAACCCGTAGAATAGATTCCCAGTTTCTGCATAAGGGGGTAACCAAAAACTGTACCTGAACCCAGAAATTCTCTAAAGAAGGCAACAATAATAAGAATGATTCCGTAACCCGCGCCGTTTCCTAATCCGTCAATGAATGAAGGCCATGGTTTATTTGCCATTGCAAACGCCTCAAGTCTTCCCATAAGAATACAGTTTGTTATAATTAATCCGACGAATACCGATAGCTGCTTGCTCACATCGAAAGCGTAGGCCTTAAGGAACTGGTCGACAAGGATTACCATAGTTGCTATAACAACAAGCTGGACTATGATCCTGATCCTGTCGGGGATATAAGATCTCATTGCTGCAATAACTACGTTTGAAACTGCAACTACTATAGTCACTGAAAGTGCCATTACGATTGCAGGCTCAAGCTTTACAG
>JBBQZN010000039.1:0-39717 GCA_038207725.1 Bacteroidales bacterium
AGTCCCGACGACAGGGGCTTTCTTTTTGCCGACGGTATATATGAAGTAGTACGTTGGTACGAAGGCTTCTTCTTCGACATGCCGGGCCATATTGCCCGACTGAAAAGAAGTCTCAGGGAACTGAGAATCAACTGGAATGAATCGGGCAACTTTCAGAATATTGCACTTGAACTTATCAAACAGAATAATCTGCAAAATGTTCCTTCGATGGTATACTTGCAGGTTACAAGAGGAGAAGCAAAACGGACTCATAGTTTTCCTAAACCCGAAGTAAAACCTACAATTTACGCATATGCCTGGGGCTTTAGTCCTGACAGCTTATCTGCCGAATCGGGCATTAAGGTAATGCTTAAAGAGGACATACGCTGGAGCAGGTGCGATATTAAATCGGTGGCTCTTCTGGCCAACACGATTAGTTTCCAGGAAGCATGTGAAAACGGAATGAAAGAATGTGTTTTTGTAAGAAACGGACTTATTACAGAAGCCTCACATTCTAATATTTTCTTTGTAATTGACAAAACACTCTACACACACCCGGAGTCGAATTATATTCTATCGGGCATAACAAGGAAGAACATTTTAAGTATTTCTGCCGATGCCGGTATAAATGTGAGGGAAGAAGCTGTTCTGGAAAACAGGCTTCGCTTTGTACAGGAGGCATTCATTACAAATACTTCAGCGGAAGTAACTCCGGTTATAGATCTGGGAGGAAATACTATTGGAGATGGCCTACCCGGACCAATAACGAAGATGATAAGTGAAAAATTCAAGGCCAGACTAATCTCTTTGAAAAGCTGAATAGTCTGATCCTCGCTAAAACCTTAATTTTTCTATCTTTGCACAAATTTTGAAACGAGATGAGTAATATGAATTTAAGCGAACAGGAACAGATAAGAAGGGAATCACTTGTTGAACTGAGGAAGCTGGGTATTAATCCCTATCCTGCCGCTGAATATAAAACCAACGCCTTTGCACAGGAGATTCTTAACGAATTCATTCCTGAAAAAAATAATTTCCAGAGCGTATCTCTTGCAGGCCGTATTATGAGCCGCCGCATAATGGGAAATGCCTCATTTGCAGAATTAATGGACTCTTCAGGAAGGATTCAGATCTATGTAAGAAGAGATGATGTTTGTCCGGGCGACGATAAAACAATGTACAATAATGTTTTTAAACGCCTGCTCGATATAGGTGACATAATAGGTGTAAAAGGACATGTTTTTGTAACACAAATGGGTGAAACAACTGTACATGTTGATGAATTTACCGTACTCAGCAAGTCAGTAAGGCCGCTGCCGATAGTCAAGGAAAAAGACGGAGTCCTCTTCGACGCAGTTACCGATCCTGAAATGAGATACCGTCAGCGCTATGTTGACCTTATTGTTAATCCGCATGTCAGGGATGTATTCAGGAAAAGAAGTCAGATTATCCAGTCGATGCGCGATCTTTTCAACTCCAGAGGTTATCTGGAAGTTGAAACTCCAATACTTCAGCCAATACCCGGCGGAGCTGCTGCAAGGCCATTTATTACTCATCACAACACCCTCGACATGCCTCTTTATCTGAGGGTTGCAAACGAGCTCTATCTTAAAAGGCTGATTGTTGGCGGGTTCGAAGGCGTTTATGAATTTGCAAAGGATTTCCGTAATGAAGGCATGGACCGTACTCATAACCCTGAGTTTACGGTTATGGAGATCTATATTGCTTACAAAGATTACAACTGGATGATGAGCTTCACTGAAGAGATTGTCAAAAAGGCTGCGCTCGATCTTCACGGAAAAACCCAGATAATGTATGGCGACAAACTCATTAATCTTGATCCTCCTTTCAAGAGAATTAGCATGACAGAAGCTATTCTTGAGAATACCGGCATTGATATTTCAGGTATGGATGAGGCCGGACTGAGAGCTGTCTGTGATAAACTCGATGTTCCTCATTCACCTTCAATGGGTAAAGGAAAAATGATAGATGAGCTCTTTGGGGCAAAATGCGAACATACTTACATTCAGCCAACTTTTATAATTGATTACCCCACAGAGACTTCTCCCCTCACCAAGATGCACAGAAGTAAACCTGGTGTTACAGAAAGGTTTGAGCTGATGATAAACGGCAAAGAGATAGCAAATGCCTATTCTGAACTCAACGATCCTATTGATCAGATGGAAAGGTTCCAGGATCAGATGCGCCTCTCTGAAAAAGGCGATGACGAGGCTATGTTTATCGATCTCGATTTTGTCAGAGCGCTCGAATATGGTATGCCACCAACATCAGGAATGGGTATTGGTATTGACAGGCTTACAATGCTTCTTACAAATCAACCATCTATTCAGGACGTACTTCTCTTTCCGCAGATGAAGCCGGAAAGTCAGAAGTCGAAAGCTGAAAGTCAGAAGGAAGATTATAGTTCATTGGGGATCCCTGAAGAGTGGATCGAGCCAATTAAGAAATTAGGCTTCACAACTGTTGCAAAGCTTAAGGAAGTTGACAAACATACCAAACTTCATCAGGATCTTTGCGGATTTAACAAAAAGAACAAACTGGGACTTCAGAATCCGACGCAGGATGAGGTAAAAGCCTGGCTTAGCCGCTGATCAGTGATTGAAGTGGCTTTAAATTAACCAGTTATAAACGAGAATTCTATGAATTTTTTCAGAAAGATACTTAAGCTCTCAGGTACGGGATTTACAAACGGACAGTACTATGAGTCAATGAATATTGCTCTTAAGAGGTTAAACAATGGATATACGATGCTCCATTATCCGTACTATGTGAAGGACAAGGACACCTTCGTGGAAGCTCAGGCCAACCTTACAGATTATTGTATTTCACTTGTCGCCCCCTTAGAGAACAGGGACGTTCTTGAAATAGGATGCGGAAACGGAGTACAGGCCTTATATATTTACAGGAAGTATAATCCCCGTTCAATAACAGGAATTGACCTGAATCAGGCCAATATCGATATTGCAGAGAACGAGAAGATCCCTTCTGATGGTGAAAATGTAAAATTCATGGTCGATAATGCCCAGAATCTTACGCATATAAAATCAGATTCTGTTGATCTGCTACTGAATATTGAAAGCGCATTTCATTACCCCGACAAATCTGCATTTATAAGCGAGGTGCACAGGGTTCTTAAACCCGGAGGGCAGTTTCTTATTGCAGATCTTCTTACTAACAGGGAGAAAAGAGAAGGTTTTATGAAGCTCTGGGGGAAAAAGATGGTTCACCATTTCTGGCACAAAAACCGCTATCTGGCAGAGTTTGAGAAATCAGAACTAACACTTAGCTATTCTGAAGATATATCGCAGCAGGTCAGAAAAGGCTGGTCGATATACCGGAACTGGATTCCTTCAATTAAGAGGGAGGCATTCTTTCTTAATGTTGCTTTCAGAATATTTTATGTCATAAATGCGAAACTGAATATTCATTTTTTACATCACCGGCAGCAATATTTC
Organism: Bacteroidales bacterium; assembly: GCA_038207725.1. Classification (GTDB taxonomy): domain Bacteria; phylum Bacteroidota; class Bacteroidia; order Bacteroidales; family VadinHA17; genus LD21. The sequence continues at coordinate 3,456 of JBBQZN010000039.1, forward strand.
ATATTTGTGGGAAATAAACCCTTAAAATAATAATCATGCTTAACCTGCTCAAACATCCGCTTCTTACTCATAAACTGACACTTCTGAGAAGAAAAGAGACCGGTACAAAAGATTTCAGAGAGACACTCGGAGAGATTGCCGGCCTCATGGCCTATGAGATAACACGCGATCTGCCCCTGAAAGGAACAACAATTGACACGCCGCTTGGAAAATGCAATACCCAGGAACTCGCTATGGATGTCGTTCTGGTGCCTGTTTTAAGGGCAGGCCTTGGGATGGTTGACGGCATTTCAAACCTTATACCTACTGCAAGGATAGGGCATATTGGTATGTATCGCGACCACGTGACTCTTAAACCAATGACCTATTATTCCAAATTCCCCGACAATCTCCCTGACGCCATTGTAATGGTTCTCGATCCAATGCTTGCAACAGGTGGCAGTTCAACTGATGCTATTCAGGTACTTAAAGACAGAGGAGCAAAAACGATAAAACTTGTCTGTGTTGTCGGTGCTCCAGAAGGAGTTGACCGGATAATGAAAGATCATCCCGACGTTCAGATCTACCTGGCGGCACTCGATGAAAAACTCAATGAACACGGGTATATCGTTCCCGGACTGGGTGATGCCGGCGACAGGCTTTTCGGCACAAAATAATTATTTTTGTCTCTTTCTCTCCGTCTCCCACTCTCCCCGTCAAGTCTTGCCCTTGTGCCTTTGCGCCTTTATGCCTTTCAACCTAAACAATTCCCCTCATCCATCTGTTTATCTGAGGTATGACAACATCCAATGTAATCGAAGTTAAAAACGTCTGGAAATCCTTTAAAACAGTTCAGGCTGTAAAAGGAATTAATTTAAATATTCCTGAAGGTCAGTTCGTTGCAATACTTGGTCCAAACGGAGCCGGTAAAACAACCCTTGTTGAGATGATTGAGGGAATACAGAAACCCGATTCAGGTGAGATTACTATAATGGGTAAGAAATGGAAAGGGAATGAAGATGAACTGCATAGAATAATAGGGCTCTCACTGCAGGAAACTCACTTTATCGATAAGCTAAGGGTAATAGAAACACTTCAGCTTTTTGCAGGCTTCTTCAACCTTGGTAAAGAGAGGGTTGATGAGATTATAGGGCTCGTCAGTCTGGATGAAAAGCGAAAATCATATGTTGTGAACCTCTCGGGCGGACAAAGACAAAGGCTGGCAATAGGAATTGCACTAATAAACAAGCCCGCGATTCTTTTGCTTGACGAGCCTACAACAGGTCTCGACCCGAATGCACGGCGGGAGATATGGGAAATTCTTAAGAATCTTAAGGTTCAGCTTAGAACATCCATGATACTTACCACTCATTATATGGAGGAGGCGGAGATTCTCTGCGACTATATTGTGATAATGGATAAGGGTAAAATACTTAAGGAGGGGACGCTTGAAAAACTCCTCGAGGATGTTCCGCCAAGAATAGAATACAATCATAAGACCCTTGATGATCTTTTTGTTTCACTAACAGGAAGGAAGATAAATGAATAAAATCATCAGATTTAACCAGCTCTGGCAGCTCATAAAAGCTCTTTTCAGGGAAATAACCCGTGAACCTGGGGTCCTCTTTTGGGGGATACTTTTTCCTATTCTGATGTCACTCGGACTGGGTATTGCCTTTTCCAGGAAATCAGATGTTATCAGGAAAGTTGCAGTTATCAATCATTCAGAAATTCAGGATACCACATTGCTTGGCACTTTTCTCCATAATAGCTGCGAAAACAATACTGACACAGATCCGGACAACTGGAAGTGGAGGTACTCAATAAAGGATGAAAAACTTGGCAATTCTATTTTCCTTTTTTATGATATGAAGTGGGATGAAGCAATGATTCTGCTGAAGCGAGGTTCTGTTAATGTACTTCTGGGAGGCACAGGGAGTAAAATCGATTATCACTTCGATCCTATGAATGCCGACGCTGAGCTGACTTATCTGAAATTAAGCAATATTATTGGAAAAGAGGAAGTGATACAAACTGAAAACCTTGCCGAAATAAGACCACTCACAATTACAGGTACACGTTATATTGATTTCCTGGTACCCGGATTAATTTCATTGGGAGTTATGATGTCGTGCATGTGGGGAATAAGTTATGGGATTATTGAGAAGCGTTCAAAAAAACTGCTGCGCCGTCTTGTTGCAACACCCATGAAGAAGTCACATTTTCTCATTGCCCTTATAAGTGTCAGAATTACAATGAATTTCATTGAATCACTTGTGCTACTGCTATTCGCCCTCTTTGCATTTAAAATGACAATTCAGGGAGATATAACTTCTCTTGTCATTCTTTTTCTGGCAGGAAATTTTGCTTTCGCAGGAATAGCGGTTCTTGTTTCTTCACATACCTCAAATACCGAGGTCGGAAACGGACTTATAAATTTTGTTGTCTTCCCGTTGATGATCCTTTCAGGAATTTTCTTCAGCTACCAGAATTTCCCCGAATGGACTCTTCCTGTTATAAAAAACCTGCCCCTTACAATGCTTACCGATGGTATGAGAAGTATATATAATGAGGGTGCAGGACTCAAAGAGGTAGCAAAACCAGCATTCATTCTGACTTTAACAGGAATTGCATTCTTCATGGCTGGTTTGAAAATATTCAAATGGCATTGAATTGAATTGAGAAATATTTTTCCCTTAATCTGCAACATTTTGTTTTTCTTTCTGTCTTTTTATCGTAAAGAGTACGAAACAATTAATATTGAAGAAAAATGAAGAGTCTGAGAATTTTATCAATTGCACTGGTAGTACTGAGCCTTACCTTCAGCGCAGAAGGACAGATGAGAAAAACAGTATACGGAGACAAAAATGTTGTTACAAAAGACCGTAAGGCAGGATATTTCGAAGGTGTTAAGGTAAGTACCGGAATTGATGTTTTCCTGAAACAGGGTAGCAATGAATCAATTTCAGTTGAAGCCGACGAGAACCTCCATGAATATATTCTCACTGAGATCAGAGGCGGGATACTTAATGTTTATACCGAAGCAAACATCAGGTCAGCCGAACGCAAGAGAGTTTATGTTACGATGAAGACAATAACTTCGGTAAGAACAAGCAGTGCGGGTGATGTTATAGGCCAAACACCAATCAGTTGCGATAATCTTGAACTTTCAGCAAGCAGTGCAGGCAACATCAAACTCGATGTAACAGCGAAAGAGATTGAAGCCAACATAAGCAGCTCAGGCAACATTACCCTCGCCGGAAGTGCCGACTCTATTGAGGCAGACTTAAGCAGTGCAGGTGATCTTAATGCTTACGATCTCAAAACGAGAATAGCTGAAATTTCTGTTTCCAGCGCAGGTGATGCCGATGTTACTGTCTCAGAAAAACTCACAGCAAGGGCTTCAAGTGCAGGCGATATCAACTACCAGGGAAATCCCAAATATGTTGATGCCCGCTCATCAAGTGCAGGAGGAATTCACAGGAGATAATTTCACAACTATATATATTCCCACCATTATTTTAAAAGCCATCGGGTCATTTCCGATGGCTTTTTTATTAGTTTTGTGTAATGTTTACAATAACAGAAATTTTATTCGGAAAATAACCATAAGCAAAATGAAGGAAAATCTTAGTATCAATCTGAAAAACACATCAGGCTTTATATCTCAGGAAGAGACACTTGCACTTGCACAACTCTCTGTAATGCATCTCGAATCACTTAACGCAGGAACGGGACCGGGCAATGATTTTCTGGGCTGGCTGTCCCTCCCCGATGATATTTTACCTCAGCTTGACAGAATTGAGAAAACTGCCGAACACCTTAAGAGGGTATCGGATACAACAGTAGTAATAGGTATCGGAGGTTCTTATCTGGGGGCAAGGGCAGTTATTGAAGCGCTTTCACATACTTTCGCTCCGCTTCAGAATAAAAAACATCATGATGTTATTTATGCCGGTCAGAATATCTGCGAAGATTATCTTGCTGATCTGCTGGAAATACTCGACAACAGGGAATATTCAATAATCGCTATCTCAAAATCTGGAACCACAACTGAGCCTGCTATAGCATTCCGGATACTTAAGAATCACCTTGAAAATAAAATTGGCAAACTTAAGGCTGCCGAAAGGATAATTGCAATTACCGATGAAAAGAAAGGTGCCCTGAGGTCAATGGCCGAGACGAACGGTTATGATACATTCATAATTCCTGATAATATTGGCGGAAGATATTCAGTTCTTACCCCGGTAGGACTTCTTCCGATAGCAATAAGTGGTATTGATATCAGAGCTCTTGTATCGGGTGCCAAATCGATGGAAACACTCACCAGAAACAATAAACATGCTGAATCCAATCCTGCTCTTTTATACGCAGCAGCCAGAAACCTCATCCTTCAGAGCGGTAAACTTATAGAAGTAGTGGTTGGGTTTACTCCGCGGCTCCATTTCTTTGCTGAATGGTGGAAACAATTATACGGCGAGAGTGAAGGAAAAGATGGAAAAGGTATATTCCCCGCGGCTGTTGACATGACAACAGATCTTCATTCGATGGGTCAGTACATTCAGGATGGACAGAGAATGCTGTTTGAAACCATAATTTCTGTTAAGAACCCTTCAAAAAAGGTGACTATCCCAACAGAAAAAGATGATTCTGACCAGCTTAACTACCTTGCAGGCAGAAGACTGTCAGAGGTAAATCATAATGCCGAACTCGGTACCACACTTGCCCATAATGATGGTAATGTTCCAATTATAACAATCAATATTCCGGCTCTTGATGAGTTTTATACTGGACAGATGATTTACTTCTTCGAAATTGCCTGCGCTATAAGCGGTTACATTCTCGATGTTAATCCATTTGACCAGCCCGGTGTTGAAGCATATAAGAAGAATATGTTCGCACTTCTTAATAAGCCGGGATTTGAAGAAGCCGGGAAGACATTAAGAAAAAGATTATAATATTCTAACCCTTTAAACTTTTAACCGCAGAGGCCCTCGCTGCTTCGCACTCAGTTGGGCGTTCTCTGCGGTAAAAGTTCTTCATTATCGGCCTGTTAACCCTTAACCGCATCCTCCGTTATTTCTTCCCTTTCAGCTTGAATTTCTTTATAAAATCATCAAGAACCTGGGTAAGATTAGGATCGCCTATTTCCTGAAGATCATAATAAACCCTTGTATTTGGCTTTTTGATTTTGATAATCCGGTTAAGATCGATCGGTGTGGCTATAATAACACTGTCGCAATCGGTACTGTTAATTGTTGTCTCAAGATCCTTAAGCTGCTCTTTTCCGTAACCCATTGCAGGTAACAGAGTTCCGATATTAGGATAGAGTCTGAAGGTTTCCGAGAGTCTACCGACAGTATAAGGACGCGGATCAACAAGTTCCGCAGCCCCGAATTTACGGGCTGCAACAATTCCTGCTCCAAGTTTCATCTCACCATGAGTAAGAGTAGGTCCGTCTTCGACAACGAGTACCCTCTTGCCTCTTATCAGTGAAGGATCATCAACCTTGATAGGTGAAGCTCCATCAATGACAATTGCGTTAGGGTTAACCTTATCAATACTTTCCCTTACAATCTGAATTGCCTCAGGTCCGGCACTGTCCATTTTATTAATAACAACTACATCAGCAATACGGAGGGTAACTTCACCGGGATAATATCTGAGTTCATGTCCAGCCCTGTGTGGGTCGGCAACAGTTATCATAAGATCGGGCTTATAGAACGGGAAGTCATTGTTTCCTCCATCCCAAAGTACAACATCACAACCATCAGGATCCTTTTCAGCCTCACGAAGGATGGCTTCATAGTCAACTCCTGCATAAATAACGTTTCCCCTTACAACATGAGGTTCATACTCTTCCATCTCCTCAACTGTACATTTATGCTTTGCAAGATCCTTCACAGCTGCGAACCTCTGAACTTTCTGCGCATTAAGGTCACCATAAGGCATTGGATGGCGAACAGCGACTACTTTAAGTCCCTTTGCCATAAGCAGTTCTATCACTTTTCTTGAAGTCTGACTCTTTCCGCAGCCTGTTCTTACAGCTCCTACAGCAATAACAGGTTTTTTACTTTTCACCATTGTGTCGGCAGGGCCTAAAAGCACAAAGTTTGCTCCTGCCGTATTAACAATTGCACTTACCGACATTACCTTCTGGTAAGTAACATCACTGTATGAAAATATGCATTCGTTGACGTTGAACTTTTTAATAAGCTCAACCAGATTTTCTTCCGGGAAAATAGGAATACCATCGGGATAAAGCTTACCTGCAAGCTCTTTAGGGTATTTTCTCCCGTCAATATCAGGTATCTGTGCAGCGGTAAATGCTACAACATTGTAGTTGCTATTATCCCTGTAACAGGTATTGAAATTATGGAAATCGCGACCTGCGGCGCCGATTATAATAATGTTTTTCCTTGACATAAGTCCTCCTTATCTGTTTAGAAATTTTTATGTTGAATGAATTTTGATTTTTAAATGATACAACAAATGTATAATTTGCATACCGGAATTCCGAGCAAATCATGGTACATTTTAAAAATGCCATTTTAGTCCTCTATCTTCCTGCATATTAATCTGTTAATGCAGTTTTTTGCATAAAAGGAAAACATGTTAAAGAAAATGTTTTCGTTATAAGAATGTATATGGCAAATTGTTTGTACTATTATATCAACATATGAATGTTCTGGCCCACATATACCTGTCCGGTGATTCTGATAAGATAATTATCGGGAATTACATAGGCGATTATGTAAAGGGCCGTGATTACCTGAAATACCCGGATCTTGTCAGAAAAGGGATAATTCTGCACCGTCATATCGATGGTTTTACCGACCGTCACCCTGTTGTTCACAGAAGCAAAATTTTCTTTACAAGGAAGTATCATAAATATTCAGGAGTTATTACTGATATAATATATGACCATTTTCTGACTAAAGAATGGGATCTTTTTTCGAGAAGACCACTGGAAAGTGTCACCTACAATTTTTACAGGGCGCTTGTTAACAACTACGAAATACTGCCTGATAATGTAAAAGAGATGATGCCTTTCTTTATTATCAACAACTGGATTGAATCATATCAGACCCAGAACGGGATAAGACATGTGCTGAATACGCTCAGTAAACGGTCGACTCTGCCGAATGAGACCAGATTTGCCATGCATGCACTGAAGAAAAACTATTCAGCACTGCAGGATGACTTCATGGAGTTCTTCCCCCAGCTCATAGATTATTGTGAAAAGGATTTTGGTGTGCAGATCTCTCACCGTATAACAATTCCTTTCTGATTATACAAGGTACTCTGTCCTGCTGGCATCGAGCCTGAGAAAAATAAAAAGCAGAATTGTAAAACCCCACAGTGAGCTTCCTCCATAGCTAAAAAACGGAAGCGGTATTCCAATTACGGGAACCAGTCCTACTGCCATACCTATATTAATAAAGAAGTGAACAAACAAGATGGACAGCACTCCATAACCATAAATCCTGGAAAATACCGAACGCTGCCTTTCAGCAAGGAATACGAGCCTCAGAAAAAGAAAAACATATAATCCTATAACCACCAGCGATCCGATGAAGCCCCACTCCTCGCCTACGGTACAAAAAACAAAATCGGTGCTCTGTGCCGGAACAAACTTGAACTTGGTCTGTGTCCCCTGCAGGTAACCCTTTCCGGTGAATCCTCCCGAGCCAATTGAAATTATCGACTGGTTCACATTATATCCTGTTCCGTGTAGATCAGATTTAAACCCGAGCATAATATCAACCCGCTCTCTCTGATGAGGTTTCATCAGGTTATTATAGGCGTAATCAACAGAATTTACAAAAATAACACTTCCAATAAGGAACATCAGCATTACGAGAACTGCTGCAGCTTTTTTGTTATAAATATAATATGATGAAGCGATCGCGGTCAGTATCAAAGAAATAAGTATAACCATCTCATTGCCAAGTGCCTTAAACACGTAATAATCGAGAAGATAAAGGACTGCTCCTATTATTATAAAAATAGAGGAACCTGTAAGTACAAGTTTCCATTTCCTTGTGGCGAGCCATAGCAGGAAAAGTGCAATTATTATCAGCGCAATTGTCAGATAGAGGTTATTTATAAGGAGTGTAAGGAAGAACAGTATTATCATAAGAAGGCCTGAAACAAAAATATATGGACTCATCCCTTCCCTGAAGAGAACAAAAAAGAGGGCAAAATAAACAATTGTTGATCCCATATCGGGCTGAAGTGAGGTCAGAACAGCCGGCAAAAGAATAATCCCCAGAGCAGGCAGGATTACATTCAGTTTTGTGAGTTCCTGCCTTTTTGTATTCAGGTATCCTGCAAGAGCGAGAGCTGTGCTGAACTTTGCAAATTCTGATGGCTGCAGACTTAGCCCCCCGAATTCAAACCACGATTTCGCTCCATTAATCTCAGTCCCAAAAACCAGAACAGATGCCAGCAGAAACATGAAAATTCCATAGATAAACCAGTGAAAAAAGAAATAGAATCTGCTATCTATAATAACAACAAATACCGCTAAAACCAGTGCTGCTAAAATCCACACAAACTGCTTTCCATATCTCTGCGACATATCGAGCAAGGTTGAGTGTTCTTCATTGTATACCGCAGCATAAATATTGAACCACCCCAGGGTAACCAGCAGCAGAAACAAGACGATAGATGTCTTGTCAATTCCGTTCCATATATTAATGCTCCGTTTCACTTTTTAATATTTTAGCTTCAATGTCCATTTCAAGCATTCTTTTTTCCAGAGCTTTATTTGTTATTTCTCCCTTTAAATACTTCTCTATCATCAAACTCGCCACAGGAGCTGCATAAGTAGCTCCGAAACCTGAGTTCTCTACATAAACAGCAATTGCAATTTTTGGCTTATCCTTTGGCGCAAAAGCAATAAAAACGGAATTGTCTTCACCGTGTGGATTCTGAGCAGTTCCTGTCTTTCCGCATACAATGATGTCTTTAAGTGCAGCGCCTAATGCTGTACCTCCGGCACCTCCGTTTACTACTGCTTCCATACCTCTTACAATAGTTTCAAAATGGGCAGTATCGATGCTAATTGTATGTTTCGTTGTGAAACGGCTGTCAATGTAGTGCTCAGCTCCAAGTCCTTTAACAATGTGCGGTGTATAGTAAAATCCCCTGTTCGCTATTGCGGCTGTCATATTCGCCATCTGAAGAGGAGTTGTTCCCACCTCTCCCTGCCCTATCCCCATCGATATAACTGTAAGAGCTTTCCATCTGTATTTATGTATACGGTCAAAATAGGAAGCCTGCGGAATAAAGCCCGGAAGCTCATTTACAAAGTCAGTTCCGAGTTTACTTCCAAAGCCGAATTCATCGAGATATCCCTTCCATTTATTAAAGGCATCTGTTATTGTGGTATACTTAGGGTTTTCAAGTATTCTTCTGTAGGTCTGCAAAAAATATGAATTGCATGAATTTTTTATTCCGCCAACAAGATCAAGAGGTGATTCATGTGTATGACAAGCAACAAAGAGATAGCCGTTGTTGCATCCGAATCTGGTTTCAGCTGTTATTACCCCCTCCTGAAGGCCTATAAGTCCTATAACCGGCTTGAATGTTGAGCCGGGAGGATAAGAAGCCATCAATGCCCTGTTAAACAGCGGCAAAACGACGGTATCGGAATAAAGTTTTGAATAATTCCCTGAGCGTGCTCTTCCTACAAGTAAGCCCGGATCATAATTCGGGGCTGAAACAAGAGCCAGAACCTCCCCTGTTGATGGTTCAATTGCAACAATACTTCCTCTTTTGTTCTTCATCAGAAGTTCGCCATATTCCTGCAGATCAAGATCAATTGAGGAAATAATATCTGAACCCTGAACTGCCAGTGTATCAAGCCTTCCTTCAGCATATGAGCCTTTAATCCTGCTGAAGACATCAACGAGATATATTTTTACACCACGTTTTCCCCTCAACTCTTTTTCATATGCTTCTTCAATTCCCAGTTTACCAATGTAATCTCCTGATTTATAATATGGGTTCTTTCTGATAAGCGCCTCATCTACCTCGCTTACATAACCCAGCAGATGAGCTCCTACCGGTTTTGAATATTTTCTGAGCGTCCTGGGCTGAACATCAAAACCCGGATAAAGGAACATCTTCTCCTGAAGTCTTGCATAGGTTTCATTGGAAATCTGCTTGAGAAAAACTGAAGGTGCGCGACGCGAATAATTCACAGCAGCTTTAATCCTCTCATTGTAAACACTATTGGAAATCCCCAGAATATTACATAAACCTGCTGTATCAATAGTTTTTGAAGTTTGTGCAGGAACAACCATAAGATCGTATGCAGCCTGGTTGATAACTATCTGCTTTCCGTTCCTGTCATAAATAAGTCCGCGCGCAGGATATTGTGTGATATACCTGAGGACGTTATTATCAGCAGAGAGCCGGTATGAATCCTTAACTACCTGAATTACAAACAGTCGTATGAGTAAACTCAAGCCAGCAATCACAATAATTGCCATTATAACATATTTTCTGTTTATGAATGCATCTTTCATGGCTTAGGTATTATTTTCTTCTTCTGTAGAACTCGCCAAGAAGAATAAAAGTCAGCGAAAAGAAGGAACTGAGTAAAACACGAAGCATAGTTCTGAAGAACTCTGAAAGCCTGAAGACTTCAAGATAAAAAAGTGCAGTATGATGAATAAGTATTATAGTAAGCGAATATAACAGGAACCACCTGAACCCATAAGTAATCATACTTGGAGAAGCGCCGGGCTCGTACCCGTCGCGGGGCGACAGAACATTCAGTATCTGTGGCCTGACAAATCCGGCCAGAACTGTCGCTGAAGTATGCATCCCCGGAGATCCTGAAAAGAAATCAATTATCAATCCTGTTGCAAATGACAGCAGGAGAAGAAGCCATGAGGGAATCTCCACCGGCAGAAGAAGAATGAACATTATATATATGTACGGATTAACATAGCCGCTGAACTGGATATTGTTAAAGAAGAGAACCTGGAGAAGAATCAGCAGAATGAAAAAGATAGTATGTCTGAATATTCTGTTAATCATTGAAATTTTGTTTCAAGGTTTCTTTGCTCTGCCTTCTTCATGTTGCCGATAATGTCAACGAAGTCAATCTTTTTAAAATCACTCTTCAGATCGACAGTTATTCTATAAAAATCACCTCCCACTTTTTCAAAATCTGAAACAGTACCAACCATGATGCCTTCAGGAAAAATAGCCGAGTAGCCTGTTGTCTCTATAGTATCACCGATATTTACTGAAACATGCTGAGGGATCTCACTCAGGATTGCTTTACGATAATTCCTTCCATCCCAGTTAATCGATCCGAAATATCCGTTAGAACGGATCCTTGCGCTGAGCTTAAAATCCTGATTAATAACTGACATTGCAATTGAGAAATTAGCTGAACAGCCTACAATTACACCTACTACAGCATTGTCGCTTGTAAGCGCCATATCAACTGCAATTCCCTGCATGTACCCTTTATTAACAGTAAGAAAGTTCTTCTGACGGTTAACAGAATTATTTATTACTTCAGCTGATGTGTGCTTATACTGCTGCCTGTAAACTGTATCTGTTACAGGAAAAAAAAGAAAATTGTTTTTTTCAGATAATCTGCCAATTCTGTTTCTTAGAGCAACATTCTCTTCAGACAGGGATTGATTTATTTCACGCAGCTTAAGGTAATTACGTGTATTACTGATGCTCTCTTCGACTCCGTTTGTAATACCCCTGATTCCGAGTATGACCCGGGTATTGTGATAATTATTGCCGGTTGCCAGCAGATAGATGGCAATCCCCTCCAGAAGAAGAAAGATGATCAGGTTATTAAATCGTGCCAGGAAATTCAGCAGACTCCTCATTCTTCCATTCGGATTATCTCATCAGGAACTGAAACTTGTCGACATTCTTCAGAGCAACACCAGTACCGCGGGCAACAGCATGTAATGGATCATCCACAACATTGAATTTAATGTTTATCTTGTCTGATAACCTCTTGTCGAGTCCGCGCAGAAGAGCTCCTCCGCCTGCAAGATAAATTCCCTTATTTACGATATCAGCGTAGAGTTCCGGCGGTGTCTGTTCAAGTACGCTTAGAAGTGCTGCTTCAACTTTTGACAACGATTTATCGAGACAATAAGCAATCTCCTGATATGATATTGGAATTTCAATAGGAAGTGCAGTCATGATATTTGGTCCTCTGACAATAAAATCTGCGGGAGGGTTCTCCAGATCAGGGAGGGCAGCGCCAACACCAATCTTAATATCCTCAGCAGTTCTTTCACCGATTTTTATATTGTGTTGATGGCGCATATAAGACTGAATATCAGCCGTAAAGCCGTCACCGGCAATCCTGATTGACTTATTGCATACAATGCCACCCAAAGCAATAACCGCAATCTCAGTTGTTCCACCGCCGATATCAACAACCATGCATCCTTCAGGAGCTTCTACATCCAGACCGATTCCAATTGCTGCTGCCATAGGTTCATAGATCATATAAACATCCCTTCCACCAGCATGCTCCGAAGAGTCACGAACCGCACGGATTTCCACCTCTGTACTTCCTGAGGGTATGCATACAACCATTTTCAATGAAGGAGAAAAGAGGCGTGGCCCCTTATTGATCATCTTGATCATTCCTCTGATCATCAGCTCAGCTGCATTAAAGTCGGCAATTACACCGTCGCGAAGAGGTCTGATTGTTTTAATATTCTCATGAGTCTTGCCATGCATCTGCCTCGCCTGTTCTCCTATCGCAATAAGTTTGCCGGTATTTTTATCAATAGCTACTATTGATGGCTCATCAACAACTACTTTATCATTATGAATGATAATAGTGTTGGCAGTCCCCAGATCTATTGCAATCTCCTGTGTTAAAAATGAAAAAAATCCCATTTATGATTAATAATTAATTGTTTAGTGCTTAAAATGTCTTATTCCGGTAAATACCATTGCTACTTCGTTTGCAGAACAATAGTCAATCGATTCCTGATCTCTTACTGATCCGCCTGGCTGAACTATCGCAGTTATCCCTGCCTTGTGAGCAATTTCAACGCTGTCGGCAAAGGGGAAAAAAGCATCGGAGGCAAGAACAGAGCCATGCAGATCAAAACCAAATGATTTTGCTTTTTCAATTGCCTGTTTAAGGGCGTCTACTCTTGAGGTCTGACCAATGCCACTTGCGCAAAGCTGGCCGTTTTTTGCCAGAACTATAGCATTTGACTTACTATGCTTCACAATAATATTGGCAAATACAAGATCTTCAAGCTCATTTGAACCCGGCGACCTCTTTGTTACTTGTTTCATATCAGTCGCGCTTTCAGTACTCTTGTCTTTCTCCTGCCATAATACCCCGTTAAGTAATGACCTGAAACCTGATTTCCGACTCTCACTCTGTTTCCTTACAAGTATAATCCTGTTTTTCTTCTGCTTAAGAAAGTCAAGTGCAGGCTGTGAGAAGGAAGGAGCGATTATTATCTCAAAGAATATTTTATCAATTTCGGCAGCGACTGCATCATCAACAGGTCTGTTCGTTACAATTACACCTCCAAATGCTGAAACCGGATCGCATGCCAACGCATCTTTCCAGGCCCCCAAAACAGTGTTTCTCGAGGCCACTCCACATGCATTATTATGTTTTATTATAACAAAAGTTGTTTTACTGAATTCGTCAATAAGGCTCAGAGCAGCATCAAGATCGAGCAGATTATTATATGATAATTCCTTACCATGAAGCTTCTCGAAAATAAGCGATGGATCGCCGAAGAAAACTCCTTTTTGATGCGGATTCTCTCCATAGCGTAATGGATATGAGGCATTTATACTTTCCCTGAAAACCGGGATTGCAGCCTCCCTGTTGAAATAATTAAAGATCGCTGTATCGTAATGCGATGATGTCTGAAATGCTCCGGCAGCAAAAAATCTGCGTTCGGTAAGTGAAGAAACACCATCTTTTTCTTTCAGCAAAGCCATAAGAGAAGGATACTGATCTCTTCCGGAAACAATTATTACATCATTATAATTTTTAGCTGCTGCCCTAATCAGAGAGATGCCTCCGATATCGATCTTCTCAATTATTTTTTCCTCAATATCAACACTTTTAAGGGTTTCTTCAAAGGGGTAAAGGTCAACAATAACCAGATCAATTTCGGGGATTTTATATTTTGCCAGCTGCTCAAGATCCTCTTTGTTTTCACGACGTGCAAGAATACCTCCGAAAACTGATGGATGAAGGGTCTTAACTCTGCCTCCGAGTATTGAAGGGTAAGTTGTAAGATCTTCCACTTTCGTTGCAGGGATCCCCAATTCACTTATGAAGCTATATGTACCTCCTGTGGAAAATATCTTAACATTCAGTTTGTGAAGCATTGTAACAATCTCACCCAGCCCCTCCTTATAAAAAACTGAAATCAGAGCACTCTGTATTCTTTTCTCACTCATTTTATGATAATTACGATCGTTGCCGGAATTCCCTCTCATGGCGTTTAAAAGTAGATATTTTTTTATTAACCTCAATACATTATAATATATGATTATCAGCAATTTTATAGTTTCATTTAGGCCATTGCGTAAGGTTTTCTTATATTTGAACCTTGAAAAAACAAAATTAAAAGGGTATCAGATGTTTTTCAGACTATTCAGGGAAGGTATTATTTTTGCAGTCAGATCTGTCATTGTCAATAAGTTAAGAACATTTCTTTCTTTATTTGGCATAACAATTGGTATTTTTTCAATAATATCTGTCTTCACAGTTCTCGACTGGATGGAGAAGTCAATAAACGACTCAATCGCATCCTTAGGGGATAATGTTCTTTATGTTCATAAATTTCCGTGGGGACTGAATACCAATCTTGACTGGTTTGATATCATGAAGAGACCACCGGTATCTAAACAGGATTACGAAGCTGTAATGAACAGATCTGTAAAAGCATCGGCAGTATGCTTTTCAGTTACCCAGCCGAAGCAGATTAAATACAAGAAAAATCTGGCACAGAACTCTAATGTATGGGCTGTTTCTCCTGAATTTGATAATGTACGCTCATTTGAAATAGAAAATGGCAGATATTTTACCCCGGAAGAGATTGCTTCCGGAAAAAATGTTGCGGTAATAGGAGCCTTGATTGCTGAAAGACTTTTTGACAAAACTGATCCTGTCGGAAAACAATTTAACATAGCAGGTAAAAAAAGCACTGTAATCGGGATATTCAAGAAGGAAGGAACCGGGGGAATTGGTGACAGCGGCATGGATGAACAGACTGTAGTGCCATTCAACTTTGGCAAGACATTCATGAACATGAAGAATAATTTCCTGGATGCAACAGTAATAATCAAGACAAAAGAAGGTGTCCCAATGCAGGAACTTACCGATGAGACTATTATGATTTTAAGAGCTGCCCGAAGGCTGAGTCCCGGGGTAGATGACAATTTTGCAATTAACAGGGCAAGCCTCATAAGCCAGAGTTTCAGTGGTGTTTTTGCCGGCATCAATGTAGGAGGCTGGGTAATAGGTGGTTTTGCTATTCTTGTGGGCGGCTTCGGTATTGCAAATATAATGTTCGTATCAGTTAGAGAAAGAACCAATATAATAGGGATTCAGAAAGCGCTTGGCGCAAAAAGATTTTTTATACTTCTTCAGTTTCTCTCAGAGTCAGTGATTCTCTCAATAATCGGCGGACTACTTGGTGTAGTGATGGTATTAACCGGAACAGTGATAGTAAATTACCTGTATGATATGAATATCTATCTTACATTGGCCAATATCTTTCTTGCCGTATTCATCTC
Organism: Bacteroidales bacterium; assembly: GCA_038207725.1. GTDB lineage: Bacteria > Bacteroidota > Bacteroidia > Bacteroidales > VadinHA17 > LD21. The sequence goes on from JBBQZN010000039.1 coordinate 19,230, forward strand.
TGGTATAATTGGTGTTGTTGCCGGTTATGCTCCTGCCTATTCGGCAGCAAAGATGAACCCTGTGGAAGCTATCGGTTTTTCATTCTGATATTACCCTGTTCTCGTCGACCCAGCGTGTAAGTTTTACAAACTGCTCAACTGAAAGTTGTTCGGGACGCAATCCAAATTCCTCATAGTCATCGCGTTTCAGCTCGAATGCCGAACGTACTGAGTTGCGCAAGGTCTTGCGCCTCTGGTTAAAACTCGCCTTCACAACTCTGAAAAAAAGCGCCTCATCACAATCGAGACTCTCTACATTGTTCCTGGTAAGCCTTAGTACTCCAGATTTAACTTTGGGTGGTGGCTGAAATACATTCTCTGATACCGTGAAAAGATATTCGGCTTTGTAAAAAGCCTGAAGCAAAACACTGAGTATGCCATATGTTTTTGATCCGGGACCGGCACAGATCCTTTCTGCAACTTCTTTCTGAAGCATACCGGCCACTTCAACTACTTTCTCGCGGTGTTTCAAAACCTTAAACAGGATCTGGGTGGAAATATTATATGGAAAATTCCCGATAATGCCCATCTTGTCAGGGAAGTAGGCATCAAGATCCATTGAGAGAAAATCACCTCTGAGAATGCCCTTCAATTCAGGAAAATGTTCATTAAGATAATGTACCGATTCGTTATCTATCTCAATAACCCTGAAATCCCTGAAACCCCGCTCCATCAGAAAACTGGTAAGCACTCCCATGCCCGGCCCAATCTCAAGCACAGAGTCATAGCCCACGCCTGTCAATGAGCCGGCTATTCTGCCTGCAATGCCGGCATCTTTAAGAAAATGCTGACCAAGGTTCTTTTTTGGTTGTACTCTTCCCATAATATATTAAAACTGCAGCAACTCCCTTCCGTACTTCCTTAATATTGGCAATTTAAGAGATTCGAGGAAGGCAATAAACCTCTTAAGAATATTAAAATATAATGTTACAAACAGGAAAAATATCATCATCCAGATTGTAATCAGGTTAAAGATGAGCGTGTCAATTTTCAATGATCCTACCATTTTGTAGGGCGCAAAAAAATGTGCTCTTCCATATCTTGATCCGGGTTTCATAAAAACAGGATCTGCTTTCTGGATCAGCATGTCATCTGTCTCGTATATCTTCCTGGTAGTAAGTCTATTCAGAAGAATATTTGCCATGCTCTCATTGTAGTCCTTTTCACGCATCCTGATGAATTCATCCTCTCCCACAACGGCAATAATCTGCCTGATCAGTGCATCGCGATGCTGTGATACGGCTCTGCTCTTCACTCTGAAGCTTGTCCTCAGACTGTCGAGATAGGTTTTGGTTTCAATGGCGATTGGTTCAGAGAAAGAATCATAGTTAACCGACTCCAGCCATTTTCCTGGTTTGATTCCGGATGCTTCTGAAAGATCTTTTATATGATACCGGAGCTTTTCAAAATTCGCAAGCGTTGCATCAAGATATTGCGGATCCTTTCCGGCAACAAGGCATTCATCGACCTTTGATTTCAGCATCGGAAGGAGGAATGAAGCGTACCAGTCATTATGACTGATTTCCATATCATAATCAAAAAATGGTCTCTCAAATTTATTTCTCTTGAACTGCTCGACACTCATTGCCTCATATGCCCAGCGTGTAACCATAATATCGCCGGCAACCGGAACAAATATTTTCTTGCTCAAAGACTTATGAAGATCATCGAATCTTATCATTGCACCACCAAGCAACAGTTGGGGAACAAGTATAAGTGGAATAAGAATGTATATACTAACTGCTGTACGCATTCCTGCCGAAACATTTAGTCCGAGAACATTCCCGAAGCAGGCTGTTGAAAACAGAACTATCCAGTGCTGAAAAAGCATACCCCTCACCTCAAGAATTGTATTTGCCACAATTACAAATGATAGTGACTGAATAGCTGACAGGGCAAAAAGAAAATTTATCTTGGAGATAAGGTAACTAAGCCTGCTCAAATTTAAAAACTTCTCCCTTTCCAGAATTTTGCGGTCCCTGAAAATCTCTTCCGCGCTAACTGTTAATCCAATAAATAAAGCCACAATAACAGACATGAACATGAACACCGGGTAGTTCTTGTTAGCAGCAAAACTGTACACTCCGTTTTCACCGAACTTTGAAATATAACCCAGTATAAAAGCAAGTAGCGGAGCCTCAATCAGATTAATTATCATGTACTGTTTGTCAGCCAGTTTCCGTGTTAAATTCCTTTTAATGAAAGTCTGTATTTGTTCGGGTTTTTTCGGCACCCTGAAATTACTGGCTGGAATTGCTGACTTTACCGGCTTTTCCTCCAAAAGGGGCATCATCTTTTTGCGATACTTCTCATACCACTCTTTAGGACTTACCTGTCTCTCTTTACCAGGGAAACCTGAATTGTCAATTACCTTAACCTCAATAATATGAAGAATTGTATCTGCCTCAACATTACCGCAATTCGGACATTCACTTTCGGCTGCATTGGCCTGCGAAGTTTCTGTTTTAAAATATACAAGCGCCTCAACCGGGTCACCGTCATATATCATATAACCGCCCTTATCGAGAAGCCACAGCCTGTCGAACATTTTCAGAATGTCAGACGATGGCTGATGTATGATGGCAAAAACAAGTTTTCCGCTGAGCGACTGATTCCTGAGAAGACTCATCACTTTCTCAGAATCAAAAGATGACAAGCCCGAAGTTGGCTCATCAACAAAAAGAACAACCGGTTCGCGCATCAGTTCGAGACCGATATTAAGTCTTTTTCGCTGGCCGCCGCTTACCTTCTTATTCATCATATCTCCAACCTGCAGGTCTCGTATTTCATAAAGATCAAGATCCTGCAATACCTTCTCGACCGTATCATTTAACTGTTTTTCGTTATAATCACCGAAACAGAGACGGGCATTATAGTAAAGGTTCTGATATACGGTAAGTTCCTCAATGAGCATATCATCCTGAGGAACAAATCCGATAAGACCCATAAGCTCTTCAGAATCCAGATTGATATCATAACCGTTGATAAAGATATTGCCTTCAGTCGGCGGGGTCTTTCCGTGAAGCAGGTTTAGCATAGTTGTTTTACCAACGCCGCTGCCTCCCATTATACCTACAAGGTTACCCGATTCAACCCTGAAATTCATCTTCTGAAGCCCGTTGTCGGAGTTTTTGAATTTGAATTCGATGCCATGACCTTCGAAGAAGATCTTTTCGGGGAATTTCCTTGAAACAAACTTTTTATAAATCTTGGAGTAATATATCGGGTCAAAATTTTGTCCCTTTATGTTTACGCCCCTATCGAGAAGGTATGGCCTGCAGGCAATGATATCACGGCCCTTGAAATAAAGAACCTGGGGACCATCATATGTAAAAAGAAGTGTACCGGTACTCTCGATATGAAGAACTACCAGATGACCTTTGAATCCTTTAAGCCGTATATGACGCCACTGATCATAATTTTTATAAAGTTCTTCGCCTGAATATTTGGGATTATCGCTTTCGATTATAAGCAGACAGTCGGGAGAAACCTCATCGTATGATCTGCCAATCATGAATGCAGTGGCATTATCATACTCTTTTTTATTGATATTGAATGTGCGCGAAACTATATCAATAATTGTCTTCTCCTGCTCAGAGATCATGCCATCCTCAAAGGCAAACTCTATAAGCTGAAGGAATACTATCATCCTCTCTTCGAGGAAAAGACCCTTTTTAATCTGACGACAAATGTTTGTTATCTGAAAAGATATCAGCGAATCTTCATCTGAAAGCTCAGCCTTGTCGATTGTCTTGAGTTCATTTGAATAAAACTCCAGATTGTTTTCAAACAGGGCATAATACTCCTCTTCAAGTTCACGGCTCAGGTATCTCCTCAGATAACTGCGCAGTATCTTTTTTCCCCTTGATGAAATACCGGAGGGGTTGATAGTGGAAACTATTGCAAAAATGTGAATCAGAGCAAGTAATACAGATTCCCTCATATGGAAATAAATGGTAAAAAAAAGACCGCAAAGCTAAAATCTTTGCGGCCATGAATTCAATAAATATCTACTGCACGAGTTTTCCCCGTACGTCGGTTATAACCTTCGTAATGTCTTTAATATTCTGTTCTGAAAGACTTGTCCCAATTCCTGCATAAACTTGTTTTACAGGTTCAAGTGTCTTAAGGAAATCACCTATACTGGGATCGGTAGCATAAGGCTGGCAAATTTCAATAAGGAGATCAAATGATTTTTTCTGCTCAAGCAACACTTTGGAGATGCCTGCAACCTGATAAGCAGCCTCAGAAACATGTGTTGTCAGATACATTCCTTCAACCCACGCACCACCCATAACAAGAAGGGCAAGTGCCTGCTGATCGTTTTCACTTAGGTAAGCATAAGTATCATTGAATGCAGCGGTCAGGGTATTAACCAGAACATCCCTGTTATCAAAATTAACTTTAATTTTATCATAAAGCTCCTCATTATAGATCTTCGACATATTAAGTTCGTTCGACAGCGACCTGATTGCATCGAGATAGTTTATTACTTCCTGCTGCATGTTATAAAGAGTCGCATAACTCAGATCAGCTCCATAAACACCCAGATTTATTGCTCGTGTTGTGCTGCTGAAATATTTCTTCGTATTTTCAACCGGATTAGCTATTCCAATTATAAAACCAACCTCAAGTTCTCTAAGCATTTTTATTACCGCAGCTGAAGAAGGCAGTGGGTAAACATTCGCTTCAATCTGATTTTCAATTGATTTCACTTGCTCCAATTCAACTTTTTTCTGCCGGGCACCTGCTTTATCTTTGCAGGATGTAAAGCTAAATATCAGGATTGAGAGTAATAAACCTGCAATAATCTTTTTCATTTTTAGATCAGTTTAAAATTTAAAATATCATTCAAAAAGCGCCCATAAAAGTAATAAATTATTTGAAACTAATATTAGAGCATACCGGGAAGTGGGTAAAATGATTCATGTTTTTATATCACCACCGATTTTTGTTTATCTTTAGACCCCGAAATCAGACTATTTCTTGATGATGTGGAATTTCGACGAACCTGTGGCAAGAGAGGGATCAAACTGTATAAAGTATGATCTCCGGGAAGAGACATTTGGAGTAAAGAATGTGATACCCATGTGGGTTGCAGATATGGATTTCAACACCCCGGATTTCATTGTTAATGCACTGCAGAAGAGAGTTAACCATCAGATATATGGTTATACATTCAGGCCGGCAGAATACTACCAGTCAATTATAGACTGGCAGCAATGCAGACATGGCTGGAATATTGAGAAAGAGTGGATAACGTTCTGTCCGGGGATAGTCCCGGCTGTCAATATCTGTACTCTGGCATTTACAAATCCGGGTGACAAAATAATTGTTCAGCCACCGGTATATTTTCCCTTTTTCTCTGCAGTAGAATCTCACGGACGGACTCTTGTTTATAATAATCTCATTGAATCGGAAGGCAGATGGTCGATGGATTTCAATTCGCTGATTGAGGCAATTGATCCGCAGACAAAAATGATAATCATCTCAAACCCCCATAATCCGGTTGGCAGAGTATGGTCACCGGAAGAGCTTAATATTCTGGCCGGCATTTGTCTTAAAAACAACATTATAATTGTCTCCGATGAGATCCATTGTGATCTCATCCTTCCCGGATTTAAACACACTCCTTTTGCAAATCTGTCTGAAAATATTGCTGAAAATATAATAACATGTATCGCCCCGAGCAAGACATTTAACCTTGCAGGTCTCTCAGCATCGTCGGTGATAATATCAAATCCTCAGTTACGAAAAAATTTCAGTCGCATAGTTGAAAACCTGCATATCGGCGGAGGTAATATTTTCGGAACAACAGCATCAATTGCTGCCTATACACATGGACATGAATGGCTTAATGCACTTCTCGATTATGTTGATCAGAATGTTGATTATGTTGAAGACTACTGCAGTAAGATGATTCCAGAGATAATCCCTGTAAAACCTGAAGCCACATATATGATCTGGCTCGATTGCAGGAAACTCGGGATGAATGGCAAAGAACTCCAGAATTTCTTTGTCAGATCTGCAGGTGTAGGTATGAATGAAGGATCAACTTTCGGACCAGGGGGTGAGGGATTTATGCGAATGAATCTGGCAGCAACGCACGCAACAGTAAAAACAGCAATGGAACAAATTGAAAAAGCAATTTCTTCAATCAGGTAAGAGACAGAATTAAGTATATCAGAATAGTCAAATAAAGAAATTAGAACCGTTTAAAATGACAGAAAGAATAAAGGTAAAGCTGACACTTGAAGATGGAACCATCTATCATGGACATTCATTCGGGTCACCTGTCCCTTCTGCCGGAGAGGTTGTTTTTAATACTGCAATGACAGGATATCCTGAGAGTCTTACCGATCCTTCTTACCGCGGACAAATACTGTGTCTTACCTACCCTCTTGTAGGTAATTATGGTGCGCCTGGAAAAGCAGAGGAAAATGACCTGCAGCGCTTTTATGAATCGTCATCAATTCATATATCAGGATTAATCGTATCCGATTACTCATTTGAATATAGCCACTGGAATGCAAGCGAGAGCCTCGATGAATGGCTGAAGAGAAACAATGTTCCGGGAATTTATGGCATTGATACAAGGGCTATTACAAAACGAATCAGGGAAAAGGGTGCCATGCTGGGAAAAGTTGAACCGGAAGGAACCCATACTGAATTCTACGACCCAAACAAAGTCAATCTTGTTGCAGAGGTAAGCACGCGCCAGAAAAAGGTTTATGGAACCGGAAAATACAAAATCATCCTCGTCGACTGTGGTGTAAAATATAACATTATCAGAAACCTGCTCAAAAGAGATACTACAATTATAAGAGTGCCATGGGATTATGATTTCCATAAAGAAGAGTTTGACGGACTCTTTCTCTCAAACGGTCCGGGCGATCCGAAAATGTGCGAAATAACTATCGCCAATATTAAAAAGTCGTTTTCAGAGAATAAACCTGTATTCGGAATCTGTCTGGGAAATCAGCTTATGGCCCTTGCAGCAGGCGCAGATACCTATAAACTTAAATACGGACACAGAAGTCATAACCAGCCTGTGATACAGGTAGGGACTGACAAAGCCTATATTACGTCTCAAAACCATGGTTTTGCAGTTGATAATAAGACACTTGGCAACGGATGGGAGCCGCTTTTCGTAAACATAAACGATCAGACAAATGAAGGGATGAAACATAAGACCTTACCATTCTTTTCAACCCAGTTCCATCCCGAGGCTTCCGGTGGCCCGACAGATACTGATTATCTGTTCGATGTGTTTATTGATAGTATTAAGTCGTGACGTGTTTCATCATCTTATCAGCCAGCTCGGTAGCCGTTGTGTTTTTAAATGAGATCATCCGCTTTTCAAAAAGATCAGCAATCTCCTTATTACACAGGTTTCCGATACTCCCTTCATGAACATAGTCAGAAACAGTTGTCTTCGAGAAAGACGAGTTTTTAACCATTTCAGAAACAGCTTTATAAGCATCGCGGAAAGGAATTCCCTGCTTTACTAGCCTGTTGACCTCCTCGGTACTGAAAATTGTGTTATAAAGCGGATTCTCGGTTATGTTCTTCTTGATCCTGATGTTATTAAGCATCAAAAGCATGATCTCAATGCACTCCCTGATCTCCCTGAAAGCGTCAAAAATCAACTGCTTCAGAAGCTGAAGATCCCGGTTGTACCCCGACGGAAGGTTACTTGTAAGTATTGAAATCTGGTTTGGGAGCGTCTGAATAACATTGGCTCTGGCCCTTATAAGTTCAAATACATCGGGATTACGTTTCTGAGGCATAATACTGGAGCCTGTAACATACTCATCAGGAAAATCGACAAACCGGTATTCCGAACTCATATATAAACAGATATCCATTGAAAAACGTGATAGTGTCTGAGCAATTGATGCCAGTGAGGAAGCAATAGCCAGTTCAACCTTACCCCTGCTCAGACTCGCATAAGCTGAATTATAGAGGAGGTCATCAAATTCGAGCAATTCAGATGTAAGTTTCCTGTTAATGGGCAGGGTTGTTCCATACCCTGCAGCTGTACCAAGAGGATTTTGATTATTAAGAGCCCTGGCGCCGGCAAGTACTATAACATCATCAGCCAGACACTCGGCATAGGCTCCGAACCAGAGTCCGAAAGAAGAAACCATGGCCGGTTGCATATGCGTATAACCGGGAAGAAGAACTCCTTTATGCTGCTCGCTCAGAGACTGAAGTTTTGTAAAAAGTTTTCTTACCTGAACTGACAGCTTATCAATCTCTTCCCTGGTATATAGGCGAATATCCACAAGAACCTGATCATTACGTGATCTTCCGGTATGGATCTTTTTCCCGGTGGTACCGAGAATAGATGACATCTCCTTTTCTATCTGTGAGTGGATATCCTCCACATCCTTCTCAATAACAAGGCTTCCCTCCTCATCCCACACAAAAAGAGAATGAAGTGCTGTAAGAAGATTGTTTTTCTCATCTTCACTTACCAGGCCCACATTGCCGAGCATAATTACATGCGCCATCGAACCGATAATATCCCATTTTGTCAGTGCCAGGTCGGTTTTCCTGTCTTTGCCTGCAGTGAATTCAATTATAGCAGGTTCGGGGTTAATCCCTTTTTCCCAGAGTTTCATATTATAGTTTTATTTCTTCTGACTGGCTTCAACGATAGCCCTGTGAGCCATAAGTCTTATTGCATTGATACGTATAAATCCCTTGCTGTCAGTCTGATCAAATCCGCCTTCAATATCCATGCTCGATAGCTTTTTGTTGTAAAGTGATGATGGGGATTCCCTGCCTTCAATCAATACATTTCCTTTATACAGACAAAGGTGAACGCTTCCGTCGATGAGTTCCTGACTCTTCTCAATTGCAGCCATCAGAAAATCCATCTCAGGACTGAACCAGAATCCGTTATAAATAATCTCGGCAAACTTCGGAGAAAGCATGCTCACCAAACGCATTACCTCACGGTCCATAGCAATACCTTCAATATCCTTATGTGCTATATGCAGAACTGTTGCTGCAGGCGTTTCATAAACACCTCTCGACTTTATGCCAACAAATCTGTTTTCAACCATATCAAGGAGGCCGATTCCATTCTTACCTGCAAGCTCATTCAGGTAAACGAACATATCATACGAATCCTCTTTTATTGTTCCGTCTTCCTTGTTGACAAGTTTAACCGGCAAACCATTTTTGAAGTGAATAACGATCCTTGTCTCTTTATCGGGAGCATCCTGTGGCATAACCATTTTTTCGAGCATGCTTTTATGAAGAGTGTACATAGGATCTTCAAGTATCCCTGCCTCGTGACTAATATGCATAAGGTTATCATCCTCACTGTAAGGCTTATCGATACTTGCCTTAACAGGGATCTTCTTCTCTGATGCGTATTTTAAAAGATCGGTCCTGCCTTTAAACTGTGCAAGAAACTCCTTGTCCTTCCATGGTGCTATAACATTAACTCCCGGCATGAGGGCATAGTAGCAGAGTTCAAATCTGACCTGATCATTACCTTTTCCGGTGGCACCATGAGCTACTGATTTTGCACCTTCAGCCTTTGCCACTTCAATCTGTTTCTTTGCTATGAGTGGACGGGCGAGTGCAGTTCCCAGAAGGTACCTGTCTTCGTATATTGCATTAGCCATGATTGCCTTAAGTACATAACCATCGATGAACTCCTTTTTGAGATCAGCGATAATAACTTTAGATGCGCCAAGCAGAAGAGCCTTTTCCTTGCAAGCCTCAAAGTCTTCTGCCTGCCCGACATCGGCAACGAACGCTATAACCTCATAATTCTTTTCAATTAACCATTTCAATATTACCGAAGTGTCAAGACCGCCACTGTATGCGAGAACAACTTTTTCTTTCATTACTTTTCTATTTGATGTTAAGTATGTTTTATACCATTATATATATGTACTACCTTAATCCCACTGCCTATTGCCAACTGCCTACTGCCTATTTCCTCCTGATCTGATCATGTAATCCCGGCATTATCAACTCGAGACAGGTATGAATCTGCTGAAGTGTAATACCATCACGCGGAATAAGAAGTATTGTATCGTCGCCTGCAATAGTACCGGCAATCTCATATCTGCCTTTATTGTCGATAAAAAAGGCTGTGTTACTTGCATTACCGGGAAGTGTTTTTATTACCATTAATCCTTTTGATTCAATTATTTCCTGAATAACAGGTACGATGTTAAGCTTAAAAGGCGATTCAGACTGGCTCCTTATTGTATCGGGAAGAGAATATCTGTACCCTCCGGAACCGTCGGGAATCCTGCCTACACCCAGTTGCCTTAAATTGCGGGACAACGTAGCCTGGGTACAGCTTATCCCTTTTCCTTTCAGCCTTTTAAGCAAGTCATCCTGTGTTGAAATATGTTCCTCACCAATTATCTTTTCAATTGCAAGGAGTCTTTTTGTTTTTTGCATATTTATGCATTTTGACTGCAAATATATGCATTTATTTATAATTTCAAACCTCAATTAAAAAATTGTACTATTTTTGAGCCACAAATCCTTACAATGAAAGACGACGTAAAAAAGGTAATTATACTTGGATCAGGGGCTCTCAAAATAGGCGAAGCCGGAGAATTTGACTATTCAGGCTCGCAGGCACTGAAAGCATTAAAAGAAGAAAACATCAGCACAGTTCTGATAAATCCCAACATTGCAACAGTACAGACATCTGAGGATCTTGCCGACAAGATCTATTTTCTCCCCATAACTCCTTACTTTGTTGAAAAAGTAATTGCCAGGGAGAAACCCGACGGGATCCTTCTTTCATTCGGAGGACAGACAGCTCTTAATTGTGGTACCGAACTCTATAAAGCAGGCATATTTGAAAAATATAACGTCAGAGTACTTGGAACTCCTGTAAGGGCCATAATGGATACTGAAGACCGTCAGCTTTTTGTAAGGAAACTTGATGAAATAGATGTTAAAACTCCCAGTAGCATAGCTGTAACCGGAGTAGAAGAAGCCCTTGAGGCGGCGGGCAAACTTGGGTTTCCTGTAATAATAAGAGCAGCATATACACTTGGAGGGCAGGGAAGCGGTTTCGCCTCAAACATGGAAGAACTAAGGAGTCTGGCTGCCAAAGCTTTTTCATATTCTGACCAGATCCTTGTTGAAGAATCACTCAAAGGATGGAAAGAAGTTGAATATGAGGTTGTAAGAGATAAGTATGACAACTGCATAACTGTATGTAACATGGAGAATTTCGATCCGCTCGGAATTCATACCGGCGAGAGTATTGTTGTTGCTCCGTCGCAGACCCTTACAAACAGTGAATATCATAAGCTCAGGGAATTAGCCATAAAGATCATAAGACATATAGGAATAGTAGGCGAATGTAATGTTCAGTACGCTTTGGCCCCCGACTCTGAAGATTACAGGGTCATTGAAGTTAATGCCCGCCTCTCGCGCTCAAGTGCCCTGGCTTCTAAAGCAACAGGATATCCGCTTGCCTTCATCGCAGCAAAACTGGGAATGGGCTATGGGCTGCATGAGCTTAAAAACTCGGTAACAAAGAACACAACTGCCTGTTTTGAACCTGCTCTCGATTATATTGTCTGCAAAATTCCACGATGGGACCTCAACAAATTCGAGGGAGTATCTCATCTTATCGGCAGCAGCATGAAAAGTGTCGGTGAAGTAATGGCAATCGGCAGAACTTTTGAGGAAGTTATTCAGAAAGGTCTGAGAATGATAGGTCAGGGAATGCACGGGTTTACAGGAAACAGAAACCTAGGGTTTGAAGATATTGAAAGAGAACTTTCCGAGCCTACCGATATGAGAATCTTTTCAATAGCAGAAGCACTTGAGGCGGGGATGAGCGTTGACAGGATTTATGAACTGACAAAGATCGATAAATGGTTCCTCTATAAGCTTAGAAACATCATTAATATAAAGGATGAACTTAGCAGCTATTCCTCACTTGAGTCAGTACCCGTTGATCTGCTTTCGCATTCAAAGATAAATGGCTTCAGTGATTTTCAGATTGCCAGGCATGTATTGAAATCCGGACAGGCAGATATTCACGATGATCTCATGAAAGTGAGAAGCTATCGAAAATCGCTGGGGATTATACCTTATATTAAACAGATAGATACTCTGGCAGCCGAATACCCTGCTGTAACAAATTACCTCTACCTCACCTACAGCGGATCTGAACACGATATTACCTGTGAAAATGACAAAAAATCGGTAGTTGTACTAGGCTCCGGTGCCTACAGAATAGGATCGAGTGTTGAGTTTGACTGGTGCTCTGTAAATGCAATATATACTATTAAAAAAGAGGGATTCCGCTCTGTAATGATCAACTACAATCCCGAAACAGTAAGTACCGATTATGATATCTGCGACAGGCTTTACTTCGATGAACTGACCTTTGAAAGGGTGCTCGATATTATTGAACTTGAGAATCCCGGTGGGGTAATAGTATCTGTTGGTGGTCAGATCCCTAACAACCTGGCAATGAGGCTATATAAAGAAAACATTCCTGTTCTCGGCACATCTCCGGTATCGATCGACAGAGCTGAGAACCGGCATAAATTTTCCGGAATGCTCGATACGCTTAAAGTTGACCAGCCAAGATGGAAAGAGCTGTCCTCAATTGACGATATTTTCGATTTTGTCGACAGGATAGGGTTCCCGGTGCTTATCAGACCTTCTTATGTACTGTCAGGAGCAGCAATGAATGTGGTTTCCAATAAAAATGAGTTATCGCATTATTTGAAGCTGGCGGCTCAGGTGTCAAAACAATACCCTGTTGTTGTATCAGAGTTTATTGAAAATGCCAAAGAGATTGAATTAGATGCAGTTGCGAGGGATGGTGAGATGATTGCTTATGCCATCAGTGAGCATGTTGAGTTCGCCGGCGTTCATTCAGGTGATGCGACAATGGTTTTTCCGGCCCAGAAGATCTACTTTGAAACTGCCCGCCGAATAAAAAGAATTTCACGCCAGATTGCTAAAGAACTAAACATTTCAGGTCCATTCAATATTCAGTTTCTCGCCAAGGATAATGATATAAAAGTTATTGAATGTAACCTTCGAGCCAGCCGGAGTATGCCGTTTGTATCAAAAGTTCTTAAAGTTAACCTTATTGAACTTGCAACAAAAGTAATGCTTGGCCTGCCAACCGAAAAACCATCTAAAACTGTATTTGAGCTCGATTATGTAGGTGTTAAGGCACCACAGTTCAGCTTTTCACGACTTGCAAAAGCCGACCCGATTCTTGGCGTTGATATGTCATCAACCGGCGAAGTGGGATGCATTGGTGAAGGTTTCTACGAAGCTATCCTTAAGGCAATGTTCTCGGTTGGATACCGCGTTCCTAAAAAGGCAATACTTCTCTCAACAGGACCTGCCAGGTCAAAGGTTGAACTGCTAAACAGCGCAAGAGCCCTTCGGGAAAAAGGCCATAAGCTTTATGCAACCAGAGGAACACAACAGTTTCTTGAAAATGCAGGCATAGAGGCACATGTGGCTTACTGGCCTGATGAAGATAAATCTCCGAATACTGTTGACCTTATAAAATCGAGGGAGGTTGATCTTGTTGTAAACATACCTAAGGATCTTAGCGATAAGGAATTAACCAATGACTATACAATAAGAAGAAGTGCCGTTGATTTCAATGTGCCACTTATCACAAATGCCCGGCTTGCAAGTGCCTTTATTCTTGCATACTGCAAACTTGGAATGGAAGATCTGCAGATAAAGAGTTGGGAAGAATATAAGTAGATGTTTAAAATATAGAGTTATAAGAATGATATCGATACGCAAAGCGAGACCAGAAGACGCCCCTTCGATTATTGACTTTCAGCAAAAGATGGCGTGGGAAACTGAAGAGTTTAAGTTACAATGCGATGTTGTAAGCAAAGGTGTTTATGGCGTTTTTGAGAACACAACACGCGGACAATACTGGGTAGCCGAAGATAGTAGCAAAGTTGTTGCTTCGCTGCTTATTACGTATGAATGGAGCGACTGGAGAAATACCAATGTATGGTGGTTTCAGTCAGTTTATGTTCTTCCTGATTACCGTCGCAAAGGTATCTTCAGGTCGATGTATTCCGCAATTAAAAATGAAGCTGACAAAGAAGGCGTTGCCGGTCTCCGCCTTTACGTTGAAATAAATAACAAAAGAGCTCAACTTACATATGAGTCGCTTGCTATGAAAAGTGAGCACTATACAATGTATGAATGGCTGAAGGATTAACAGATGCACTGGCTTCCGGCTATACTGACCCTACCTTATATTATCACTATTTTTGTGATTTACATAAAACTACGAAAAACAAAGCCTTTCTTTTTCTCACTTGATCCGGCAATTCCGGTCACTGTAGTTATTGCATGCAGAAATGAAGAGCAGAATCTGCCTGAACTGCTTTCGTCTCTCTCGAAACAAGATTATCCTGCAACACTTTTTGAAATTATAATTGTAGATGACAATTCATCAGACAGCACTTTTAAAACCGCTTCAGCTTATACCGGTAATATTAATGTTATTACTATAAAAAATGCCGGTGCCGGGAAGAAACAGGCAATAAGAACAGGAATAAATGCATCTTCAGGTCAACTTATAATAACTACTGATGCAGATTGCCGTATGGGTAGCAGATGGATTAAGACTATTGCGGCTTACTATGAAAAGTATCAACCCGACATGATAATCGGGCCTGTAAGAATTGAATCTGACAATAGTTTCTTCGGTAAGTTTCAGGAAATAGAATTTTTGAGTCTTCAGGGAATAACTGCCGGCACAGCTCTTTCCGGGAAAAGCACAATGTGCAACGGCGCTAATCTTGCTTTCAGGAAATCAGTCTATGTTCAAAATCAGGAAGAACTTCATGATGAGATCCCGTCAGGAGATGACGTATTTCTCCTTCACAGAATTAAAAAGAATAGAGGATCAATTCTCTGGCTTGAGTCGGCCGATGCAATCGTAAACACCTGTGTTTTAACAACATTAGAGTCATTTTCGCTGCAAAGAAACAGATGGATCTCAAAAGGAAAGTCATTTAGTGATCCTTATACTATTTTTCTGGCAATTGTAACATTTGTTACAATTACAACCCAGATCTCACTGCTTGTTGCCGGGATATTCAATACTCTCTATTTTAAGGTATTTATAGCAGTATATATAATAAAGGCTATTACTGATTATCTGATAATAAGAAACACTGCTGAAAGATATGGCAATATGAAAATAATCGATTGGCTTATTCCTGCTCAGATAATTTATCCTTTTTATGTAATCTGGGTTGTTTGCCTCACTCCTCTTTTTTTCGCGAGGCATGAAAATTAGTTGCCCATCTCAGAGAGGAATTTGATCCTTATAAGTCTGATCTCCACCTCTTCGAATTCATTTCCAAGCTCTTTAAATGCATCTTCAAGTGAATCAGACTCAGCCTCTTCTCTGAAATAAGAATAAATGTCACGCTGACGCTCCTCGTCTATTGTGGTATTAACATAGTAATCAAGGTTAATACGCGTTCCTGAATTCACAATAGCTTCTATTTCCGAAATAAGCTCTCCCATTTCCAAACCTTTGGCTTCGGCAATATCCTCGAGAGGTCTTTTCATATCAATGCTCTGAATGATATATACTTTCATTCCTGATTTGTTGACTACCGATTTTACAACCATATCAAGGGGACGGGTTATCTCCTTCTCCTCAACATATTTTTTTATTATCTCAACAAACTCTTCACCGTATCTCTGGGCTTTACCTGCTCCAACACCAGAAATATTCTGAAGTTCATCGAGATTTACAGGGTATTGTATTGCCATATCTTCAAGCGAAGGATCCTGAAAAATAACAAAAGGAGGAACATTTTTCAGCCTGGAGATTTTTTTTCGCAGATCTTTAAGGATGCTAAACAGCTCTTCATCAACTGCAGAAGTACGTGCACCAAATGCATTCTCCTCATCAGTGGTATCTGCATAATCGTGATCCTCTGCCAGCATGAATGAAACAGGTTTCTCGAGAAACTCCATGCCCTTCTGCGTTATTTTCAGCAGACCATAATTTTCGATATCCTTGGTAAGAAACTTGGCAATAAGTGCCTGACGGACAACCATGTTCCAGAATTTCTCATCCTTATCCTCTCCGGCTCCGAAGAATTCGAGTTTATGGTGCCTGTATGACTTAATTGCTGCGGTAACCTTTCCTGACAGAATATTTGATACATGGTCGGCTTTAAATTTCTCCTTGACAGCAAGTATTGTTTCCAGGATCAACACAACAGCCTCATTTCCTTCAAACTGAGATTTTGGATGGAGACAGTTATCGCATGCTTCACAGTTCTCCTGATGGTACTCTTCGCCGAAATAATGAAGGAGAAGTTTCCTCCGGCAAACCGACGATTCGGCATAAGAAACAGTTTCAAGCAGAAGTTGTTTCCCTATCTCCTGTTCGGCAATAGGTTTACCCTGCATGAATTTCTCGAGTTTAAGTATATCGTTATAGCTGTAATATGCTATACAATTTCCCTCTCCGCCATCGCGACCAGCCCTGCCCGTCTCCTGATAATATCCTTCGAGACTCTTCGGTATATCATAATGTATAACAAAACGAACATCAGGCTTATCAATTCCCATCCCGAAGGCTATTGTTGCAACAATGATATCAGCTTCCTCCATCAGAAACCTGTCCTGATTAAGTGTCCGTGTAGCTGAATCCATCCCGGCGTGGTATGGAAGAGCCTTTATTCCGTTAACTTTAAGAACCTCTGCAAGTTCCTCAACCTTTTTGCGGCTCAGGCAATAGATTATGCCTGATTTGCCAAGATTGTTCTTAATATATTTAATTATCTCCTTTGTGACGTCCTGTTTCGATTTTATCTCATAATAAAGGTTAGGTCTGTTAAAGGAGGACTTGTATACCTCAGCATCAAGAATACTCAGATTCTTCTGAATATCATGCTGTACCTTTGGCGTTGCCGTTGCAGTAAGTGCAATTATCGGAGATCTGCCTATTGTATCAATAATGGGCCTGATGCGCCGGTATTCAGGACGGAAATCGTGTCCCCATTCAGATATACAATGAGCCTCATCAATAGCATAAAATGAGATATCGATATTTTTCAGGAACTCAATATTTTCTTCCTTGGTAAGCGACTCAGGGGCAACATAAAGAAGTTTTGCCTTTCCCGACATTACATCTTTCTTAACTCTGGCAATCTCAGCTTTTGTGAGGGAGGAATTAAGAAAATGAGCTACGTCATCGTCGGTGCTGAAATTGCGCATAGCATCAACCTGATTTTTCATCAGTGCAATAAGAGGAGATATTACTATGGCAGTCCCCTTCTTCATCACAGCAGGAAGCTGGTAGCATAAGGACTTTCCTCCTCCGGTCGGCATCAGTACAAACGTATCCTTCCCGGCCAGAACATTCATTATTATCGGCTCCTGATTTCCCTTAAAAGTATCGAATCCGAAGTACTTCTTAAGGTAATCGTGTATAGTAGAATCATTCAACATATTATTTCCCAATGGTAAATTTTTAGCTTCTGTAATTGAAACTCGAATTTACAGTTTATATAAAGTTAATAAATTTCTTAATCATTATGCAGTTAATTAAATTAATTAACAAAATGATTTTTCTTTCTGACATCTGAAATCTCAATTTATCCCATTTATTTCTGCTTTGCGGTAAACAGAAGATGGCACCCTCACCCTGTTAGTCATATTCTCCTCAATATACGGTATTTATCATTAAATTGTTTTATCCAATTTCATAATAAAGCTTAAAAACAATAACATCAAAAAGATTAATATTGTTTTGCATAATAAGATTTATCATCTTTACAGGCTCTATTTTTGGTCAATTAATATACTGTTATACATGGCAATGTTTTGGAATAAGGGAAAGAAAAGTGAAAAGGAGATGTCTTTTCTTGAGCATCTTGAGGAATTAAGATGGCATATAATCCGGTCCGTTCTGGCTGTACTTTTTTTCATGATACTTGCATTTATTTTTAAGAATATCATTTTCGGAAAAGTAATTCTTGGTCCGCCAAATCCTGATTTTATAACAAACAGACTTCTCTGTCAGCTTGGTGACTTTTTCAACACCAGTGCTTTATGCATAAACACCAAGCCGCTTAGCCTGATCAACATTAAGATGTCAGGTCAGCTTACAACTCACATCACTGTATCAATGGTAGCAGGACTGATACTAGCGTTTCCTGTTATTCTATGGGAATTCTGGCAGTTTTTCAAGCCCGCCCTTAAGGCGAATGAGGCAAGATATGCTCAGGGTGCAGTGTTTGCAGCCTCAATGCTTTTTTTCATAGGCGTCCTCTTCGGATTCTTCCTGCTTGCCCCCTTGTCAATACATTTTCTGAATTCATACGAAATAAGCGCAGAAGTTGTAAACCAGATTAATGTAAGATCCTATATTGGAACCCTGACTTCTATTTGCCTTGCCACAGGACTTATTTTTGAATTACCAATTGTTGCATTTTTCCTCACAAAAATCGGCATCGTCACCCCTGCATTTATGCGTAAATACAGAAAGCATGCGATTGTTGTAATCTTTATCCTTGCTGCAATAATAACACCTCCGGATGTATTTTCTCAGACACTAGTTGCTTTACCTTTACTTGGGCTATACGAAATAAGTATTTTTATATCGGGAAGAGTAATGAAGCAGAAGGAGAAAGACCGCTCTGACTTTTTTAATGATGACGAGTCTGGAAAAGAACCTGTAACTACATAAAATCAGCAATGAAACTGTATACCGAAAACCTTGTAAAAAAATACCGCAGCCGTACTGTTGTCGATAAGGTTTCTGTTGAAGTTGAACAAGGTGAGATTGTTGGTCTGCTCGGACCAAACGGGGCCGGCAAGACGACCACTTTCTATATGATGGTTGGACTGATCAGACCCAGAGAGGGTAAAATTTTCCTCGATAATGAAGAGATAACAACACTGCCTGTATATAAGAGAGCCCGAAAGGGAATTGGCTACCTGGCACAGGAGCCTTCTGTATTCAGAAACATGTCGGTAGAAGATAATATAAAAGCAGTTCTCGAATTGTCAGGACTTCCGAAGCTTGAGCAGGAAGAGAGGCTTGAAACACTGCTTACCGAATTCGGACTTCACAGAATCAGGCAGAGTAAAGGGATTCAGCTTTCCGGCGGAGAGAGAAGACGGACTGAGATTGCCAGGGCACTCGCCCTTAAACCTAAGTTCATACTCCTTGATGAGCCTTTTGCCGGTGTTGACCCCATTGCAGTTGAAGATATTCAGGAGATTGTCGCCAAATTACGTGAGAAACAGATAGGAATTCTTATCACTGATCATAACGTCCATGAGACTCTTTCTATAACCGATCGTGCCTATCTTCTTTTCGAAGGAAGAATACTTAAATCTGGCACTTCTGCTCAACTTGCAGATGATGAGCATGTAAGAAAAGTGTATCTCGGAAAGAACTTTGAACTGCGTCGCTGAAACAATCAATTTGTTTTGATGATAATTTATTATACTTTTGCGGGGAATTTTTTACCGCGGATGTGTCGTAATTGGTAGCCGAGCAAGACTTAGGATCTTGTGTCTTCGCATCGAGTTTTATCGCAATGAGCTGACTGCCGAATGGCAGGAAGTCCCCATCGATGAGCAAAGCAAGGGCCCGGTGGGGCTGACATTCACCCGCCCAGTTGGTGATGGCGCTCAGTTGGTTATGGTCGCGCTCGACTATTCTGGCGGTGGCCTGCAGGTCGTCATCCAGACTGTAATGCTCAAGAACGACGTCCAAATCGATCCGCAGAGCACGTCCGACCTCACCGGCAATGAATCGCCGGAGTCCACCCCGGACCTGCCAATATTGCCTGCCGGTCTGCCAACCGACCTGCCCATATACCCCGAGGCGGGCGACCTGACCCAAAACGAATATATCATCATGTTCACCACCCCTGATCAGACGGATATGGTGGCTGACTTTTATAGCATCGAGATGAACAAACTGGGCTGGAACCTGGACGATTACAGCGACATCTCCGGCACGATCACCCAGACCTGGTACAAAGACAGTGCCAGACTGATGTTATTGATCATGACTCAGGATAACAAGACGCAGGTCATGATCTCCAACGCGGATTAAATCAGTTGTGATGCAATTGTTCCAAAAAAGAAATAAATGTCCCTGTGGTGAAATAGTTAGAAGCGATAAACTCCGGGGATGATCACCGATCAAAAACTGCCGGTCTATGCATACGCCGCGAAAAGCATCGTCGGAATGAGTTTAGAAGCCTTCGACAAATTATGCAAGGAGATTCCTGAAGCTCATGATCAACGAATGGAGCAGGAATCCCACACCCGGTACAGCGGGGAGCCGCCGGCTGGGGAAGATACCTAAAGATGATTTGCGTTCATACCTTCTTGATCAGCGCGTCTACTTATTACTATTTGCCGCATCACTAAACAGGAGATTCCA
>JBBQZN010000040.1:0-39521 GCA_038207725.1 Bacteroidales bacterium
CGGTGTCTTCTGTTCGTAATGAGATTGCCCAATGACATTACTATTAACAATTATTAAAATGTTGAATATAAATATCTTATACATAATATATTAGTTTAATTCTCTCTTACGAATGCTTTTATAGTAACATAATTTATATCAGACCTGCCGGCTGGTTTTATGGAATATTCACCAACAATTGCCGGAACTATGAATACCTCTGCATAGTGTACAATAAATGGATCAAACTTATTTTCAGGACTCTCTACTAAAATCTTTTCGCCCTCAACAAGGCACAGTACATTAAGGGTGCCATTTGTATTATGGTCTGTCTGTTCAGTAAACAAGTGACGGCGAGTTTCAATAAACTCCAGTTCATGCAAACCAGTTCTCTCTTCTCTCCAGCCATCTCCCTCAGCTATTATTTTAATCCGGCTGATTAGGTTCTTTTTTGTCCATTCTGTTGTCCTGTTCCATTGGATATTCTCCTTTCCCCTTAAAATATTTACGGGCCGTGGCTTCCCATCCATTCCCATTCGACCCCAGTCCCAGAGTTTGAATGTAAAAAGATACGGAGTTGCACTAATTTCGAGCACGAGGGAATCTTTTGCCGAACAATGAACTGTGCCTGCGGGTATCAGAAAATGATCATGTTTTTTTGCAGGCCAGGTCTGCACATACTTTTCAGTATCGAAACCCGATTTGCCTCTATTAGCCGATTCAAGTCGGGCAATCATTTCATCAGACTTAATCCCTTCCTTCAATCCTAGAAAAACCTTTGAATTTTCCTTGCAGTCTAGTATATAATAACTCTCATCCTGAGTATACTGAATTCCGAAGTTTTCTCTCATATAGTCCACCGTAGGATGAACTTGCAGACTCAGGTTTCCTCCGCCCATTGTATCGAGAAAATCAAACCTGATTGGAAACTCAGCGCCAAAGCGGCTGAAAACCGACTCACCAAGCAACTTCTCAGGATGAAGAAAGACAAGTTCAATTGATGGGATCTCTATCAGATCGTTTCCGAATTTAAGAAGAAGGCTGTTCTCTTCGGGTACGCAATTGAAACACCATGCAAAATTTGGTGTCGACTTATCGAGGTTACAGACCTCCTTCATCCACTGACCACCCCATGGTCCGGGATCAAAAAACGGTACAACACTGAATGGTCGTCTGATTGCTGATTCCAGTGCATTCAGAAGAGATTTGCCATCGATAAGTTTAGGATTTCCTGCTGAATTCATATCGAGCAAAAAATCCAGTTTCGGGAATACCATTTTCTTAAGCTTATCGCAGACCCGCCAGTCGACAAAATAAGCCTGTTTGTAGAGAAGCATCCAGTCTTCAGTATTCCTGTTTTTCATCCCCAGGCTATCAACAAGATGCTTTCTCATACGAAGCTGAATCTCCCGGCGAGCCATATCGGCATAAACAAGAATATCAGGCCGTGGGCAGAACAATGAGGCACCTGTTCCGTATATGATTATTGTCCCCTCATTGCACTTATTAATTTCTGATTTACACACCGAAAGCTTATCTTCATCAAAGAAATCTTCTATTGAGAGCCTCGTCATTCTTCCAAATACCCTGTCGTCAGTAACATCGGGAAAAACCATTGCAGAGATACTATCAGCCGGAAGCATAAAATCAGAGGAATTGTAAAATATGCTATATAACATATATTTCTTAAGACTGGCTATTAGTTCATCGTGTAAAGCTCCGTGGTAAGTTTCGATTACAATTACCTTTCCTGAACCAGAAATTGATGCGATCTCTTTGTTGAGTCTCAAGCATATTTTTTCCCATCCGTTCTGAATATCGAATCCAATTTCCTTAACCTCAATAAAAGGAAACCTGTTGTATTCTGACTTATTTTCTTCGTACACTGAGATCATTTACTGAGTATCTAGCCGTTTAGCATCATTTCGCAATGGCTCTTTGAATCTGCAATTTAAAAAAATATGCTTTAATTTCAAGTTAATGATTTTGAGACATCGATTCATTGACATTTTTAATGCAATGTTTTTCTTACTTTTACACAACAGGAGTACTAACAAAACAATTACTCATTGAAGCAAATGAAGATTCCGGTATTTGTTATCAGCCTGAAGCGTTCTGCAGACAGAAGAGTACATACTGAAGGCAGATTAAATGAACTGGGGCTTGCATTTCAGTTTGTCGATGCCACCGACGGTGCTGACTTGCCGGATGATGAGGTTCAAAACAATTCCAGATACGGCATTTTTCGCACCGGACTCTACTCAAGACATCTCATGAAGGCTGAAATAGGGTGTTACTTCAGTCATTTGAAGATTTATAAGAAGATGGCTGATGAACAGATCCCGATTGCCTGTATCCTTGAGGATGACAATGATTATTCAGATGATTTTAAAGATCTGCTTACAACTGAAAATATCAGCATCTCTGACTGGGACCTGCTTTATCTCGGACACAGATCAGGTTCAACCGGTTATGAAGCTCAAAGCATAAAGAAAAAGAAGTTAGATCTGCCTAATTATTCTATAGGTGAGCCAATTGAAATACCTCATGGTTCGCATGCGTATATAATTAAAAATGAGGCAGCTGCTAAATTATCGTCAAATGTATTCCCTGTTATTGTTCCATTCGATCTTTACCTTGGCAATTCAGCAGCAACAAAAATAAGGACATGTTTGCTGAGTCCTCCTGCAGCTGTCAGCAATACATCATTTATATCTACCATTCAGAATGATCTGGAAATCAGGCCCGAAAAAAGATTCTGGGTAAAAATCAGGCTAAACATGAAACAAAACATGATTCTGTTTCGTTTCTTTCGTAATATCGGTTACGGGTTGCGTACCAGCAAAAACTCCTTTCCCCGGTATTTAAGGAAGAAAGGCATTATCAGAAATATTTATGGAAATAACTGAATAATCTCACAGCGAATCATGCCAGGATACGACATAAAACCGGCTAAGTGGTTATCGTTCGACTTCAAAGAGCTATGGCAGTTCCGTGAGCTATTTGTATTTATGGCCTGGCGCGACATTCAGGTCAAGTATAAACAAACATTGCTTGGTTTTATCTGGGTTATTCTGCAACCTCTTGTTCTGATGCTAATATTCAGCACCCTTTGGCTTAAGGTCATGAAAGTTGAAACTCCGGGCATGCCTTATCCTGTTTTTGCATATTCAGGATTGATATTATGGGGGCTCTTTTCGTCGGGAATAAGCAATGCCGGAGAGAGTATGATCTCAAATTCAAATATTATTAAGAAAGTTTACTTCCCGCGAATAATAATTCCTTCATCGGCAGTCATTGTTGCGTTTTTTGACTTTTTAATAACTCTGATGCTTCTCGTTGTAATGATCGTATGGTTCGATCTTCATATCAGCATTCCAAGGCTGATTACATTTCTGGCTCTAAGCATACTGCTTACACTGATATCATCATTAGGCCTAGGACTAATTATCGCCTCAGCGACTATTAAATTCCGCGATTTCAGATATGTGGTACCATTCTTACTGCAGACACTCTTCTTTGTATCACCCGTGGTTTATCCGTTATCGCTCTACAACTCTGAACCATTAAGAATATTACTGTCAATCAACCCGTTAGCAGGTGCCATGAATCTGGCAAGATCTGGATTAACGGGGTCTCCTGTTGAATGGGGTCTGGTCTTAATTAGTTCATTTGTTGCCATAATCATTCTTATTGCAGGACTTACCATGTTCAGCAGGATGGAATCGCAATACTCAGATATGTTATGACTCCGGCAATCAACATAGAATCAATTTCAAAGAAGTATTATATTACTCCTAATGAGCCATATTACAAAACACTTCGTGAATCGCTCTCATCATTTGGGTCAGGAAAGAAGAAAAAGGAATTCTGGGCTTTGCGCGATATATCCTTCAGCGCCGAAACTGGTGAGACTATTGGCATTATAGGTGAAAACGGAGCAGGAAAAACGACACTTCTGAAGATCCTTTCAAAAATAACTAAGCCTACTTCAGGAAAAGGAAGAATAAACGGAAGGGTTGCGAGTCTGCTGGAGGTGGGAACCGGTTTTCATCCTGAATTAACCGGAAGGGAAAATATTTATCTGAACGGCGTAATTCTCGGACTGAAGAAAAAGGAGATTGACAAAAGTTTCGAAAATATTGTCGATTTTGCCGGATTAAGCAAGTTCCTTAATACTCCGTTAAAGCACTATTCTACAGGTATGTGGGCGCGTCTTGCATTTTCAGTTGCAGCTCACCTTGAACGGGAGATCCTTCTTATTGATGAGGTACTTTCTGTAGGTGATGCAGAATTTCAAAAAAAATCACTCGCAAAAATGGATGATTTATCTGGAAGCGGACGGACAATAATTTTTGTAAGTCACAATATGCCCGCTGTGAGGAAATTATGCAAAAGATGTATCTATCTGAAAGAGGGACAGATTAAAAGATCGGGCGAGGTAAATGAGGTAATTAACGAATATCTGTCGGGATACACTGAGACGATGACAGGTATAGCAGACCTCACAGATCTGAAAGCCAGAAACGGTAACCTGAAAGCAAAACTTGGAAGAATAGAACTCAGAGATCAGTTTGAAAGAATTACCGGTACTTTCAGGATTAAAGACGACATGAAGATCGACCTGTTTTTTGAGGCGTTTGAAAAGCTAAGGAACGTAAGGATAGTTCTAAGTATAGTTGAATCATCAGGAGAAATTGCATCTACGATTTATGATTCAGATTCCGGATTCGGACTTACGCATGTTGAAGGGAAAAAACATGTTTCACTCACACTGAAAGATCTCAGGTTCTGTCCAGGAGATTACCACCTCTCAGTAACTCTGATGAGTGAAATCCTGAGTTATACTGTTGAATACTATGACGATATTGACTATGCTGTTTCATTCAGGATAGAGAACCACCTCATAAGCGACCGCAATCTGACAAGACAATCAGGTTTAATATTAATGACTCCTGAATGGCAGATAAAATAATAAAACCGGGAACAGTTGACGAAAAAACCTGAAATATCCATAATAACGGCCTGCTATAATCATGGAGCACTTATAGGTGAGATGCTTGAATCAGTAATGAACCAGACTTTCACAAATTTCGAGCTTGTAATTGTGAATGACGGTTCGACCGACAATACAGCTCAGATCCTGAATAACATCAATAACAAAAAGGTAAAAATCATTCATACTGAGAACCATGGTCCGGCTTCAGCAAGAAATACTGCGATAAAAAATGCCGTAGCACCGCTTATTATGAATCTCGATGCCGACGACATGATAGCTAAGGATTTACTTGAAAAAGCTTATTCCATATTGACCTCAAATCCGGCTATTGGCATAGTATACACCGATGTTGAGTTCTTTGGCGCAAAATCAGGAAAGTTTATTACTGAAGAATATTCAACGGAGGCAATGCTCACTGACAACAGAATAGTATCCAATGCATTTTTCAGAAAAGATGACTGGCTATCAACCGGAGGATTTTCTGATGAACTTATTTACGGATTGGAAGACTGGGATTTCTGGCTTCAGATTATTGAGCTTGGCCGGGAAGTAATTAAAATTAAGGAGCCACTTGTCTTTTACCGTACATATCCTGATCCCTCAACTTACCGTTCCGGCAAAAGGAAGAGCAACAGAATGAAACAACTTGAATCACTTGCAATCATTTTTAACAGGCACAGGCAACTTTACTCGGAATATCCAGAGGTCTGGAACCATTTCGCAAAACTTGAAAAGAAGTTCAGAACCGAAAACAAGTTAGTCAGGTTTGCAAAAAATAACCTTTTCGGCCTTATGCAAAAATATTACTGGAAATAAATATCAACGTTTCGGGACTTAGTGGTAAAAAAAAGTGGCGCACCAAAGGTTCACAAAGGGTTTTAATAAAATAGGCTAATATGACAGTATCGGTAATTGTCCCAAATTATAACCATGCAAACTTTCTGACACAGAGGATTGAGAGCATTCTTTCCCAGACTTATAATGATTTTGAGATAATTATCCTCGATGATGCATCGACAGACAGCAGCAGTGAAATAATTGATCGTTATGTTTCACTTCACAGCAATATAAGTTCCTACAGTAATATTAAGAACAGCGGCAGCACATTCAGCCAGTGGCAGAAAGGAATAAGGCACTCAAAAGGAGAATTTATATGGATTGCCGAATCTGATGATTTCGCAGAACCTGAATTTCTTGCAAAGAGTATAGGGATAATGAGAGAGCATGAAGATGCCGGAATTTCTTACTGCAACTCAAGATTAATTAATGAAGAGGATAACACAGAAATTCTTATCTCAGAAAAAGAAGAAGCCTCAGGGAACAGCAGATGGTTAAATGATTACTACAACAATGGATACAAAGAAGTCTCCGAACATCTTTATCTGCGGAATACAATATATAATGTAAGTTCTGTTTTATTCAGAAAAAGCAAGATTCCCCTGACAGTTGATGTTGAACCCTCAATGAAATTCTGTGGCGACTGGCTTTTGTATATAAAAATCCTGCTTCATTCAGACATAGCCTACATTGCAGAACCACTCAACAATTTCAGAATTCACAGTGACTCTTCGTTTAAAAACTACTTCAGTGGCAACAAATATTTAAATGAAGTATTGTCGGTCTATCGTCTGCTAATAAAACACCTGAAATTCAATCCGAAAAAGTATTCACTGATGGCATTTTTTCTTCTCAGAATATCAGGAAAAATAATAAAGAACAAACTGAAATAGAGTAAGCCGGTCGTGGTCCCATACCGGGCCAAACAAAATGTTATCAATACTAATAAATTACGAAAGTAACATACAATATTATTAAATTTATCATCTTACTTTTAGAAAAAGGAAAAACTTATACTATGCGAAAAACACCTTGTCTCCTGATTGCCATTATATACTCAATAGTATTATCCGGACAAGAAGTAGCTCAGCTGCCTCTTGAAAGAATAAATCCGGAACTGATTACATTTCAATGGAAGGCTTCATGGATTTCACATCCCTCAGTTTCGCTTCTTGATTATGGTGTATTTAATTTCAGAAAGAGTTTTGAACTGAAAGAAAAACCTGTTGAATTTATAATTAATGTTTCAGCGGATAACCGTTACATGCTATTTGTAAATGGCAAAGCAGTTTGCTTTGGTCCGGCCCGGAGTGATCTGGAACACTGGTCATTCGAAAGTATCGATATAGCTCCGTTTCTGAAACCCGGGACAAACCTATTGGCAGCTGTTGTGTGGAACTTTGGTGAGAGAAAACCATGGGCGCAGATTTCAATCAAAACGGCCTTTATCGTGCAGGGTAACTCTTTATCTGAAGAGATTGTAAATACAAATCAATCGTGGAAAGTAACAAAAAATGATGCTTATAACATATCATCTGCTACAACAAATGAGACGAATGGCCAGTTTGTTGTTGTTGGTCCTTGCGACAGGGTTGATGCATCTCTTTATCCATGGGGATGGGAGAAGCCTGACCACAATGATTCTTCATGGCAGACACCCCGGATACTCGACAAACCTCATCCAAGGGGTTTTGGTACAGATATTAACTGGGAGCTGACACCTCGAAATATTCCAATGATGGAGGAGTATGAGCAGCAGTTTTCCTCCGTAAGAAGAACTTCCGGCGATCCGCTTCCGGAATCATTCATTGCCGGTAAAACTACCTGGACAATTCCTGCCGGTAAAAAAATCACTGTTCTGTTCGATCAGAAAAATCTTACAACCGGATATCCCGAACTGGTTGTATCAAAAGGGAAAAATGCCACAGTCAGGTTAATCTATGCTGAATCTTTATTTGACTCTAAAAAGCAAAAAGGGAACCGGAATGAAATTGAAGGGAAAAAGATTATTGGATACGCTGATTACTTTATTACTGACGGAGGGGATAAAAGATTGTTTCGGCCTTTATGGTTCAGAACATGGAGATATATCCAAATGGAAATTGAAACGAAAGAGGATGCACTGGTAATAAACAACTTCAATAGTGTTTTTACAGCCTACCCGCTTAAAGAAAATGCCAGCTTCGAATCAGACCAGCCAAATCTGAAACAGATATGGGATATAAGTTGGAGAACTGCAAGGCTTTGTGCAAATGAGACATACTTAGATTGTCCATACTATGAACAACTTCAGTATGTTGGAGATACAAGAATACAGGCTCTTATTTCACTTTATGTTTCAGGAGACGACAGGCTGGTAAGAAATGCAATCATGGATTTTAATGAATCGCGGATATCGGAAGGGCTTACAAGAAGCAGGTATCCTTCAGCGAATCCTCAACTTATACCTCCTTTCTCTCTTTATTGGGTAGATATGGTAAACGACTATTGGATGATAAAAGATGATCCTGAATTTGTGCAATCCTTCCTTCCTGGTATTGAAAGTGTACTAAGATGGTTTTCCAACAGAATAGACAAGGAAACCGGAATGCTGGGAAAAGTTGAATACTGGAACTTTGTTGACTGGGCTATAGAATGGCCCTGGAGCAATGAATTAGGCTATGGGGGCGTACCTAAAGGAGGCACAATGGATGGCAATTCATCAATATTATCCATGCAATTTGCATATGCTCTTCAGAAAGCTGCAGAAATATTTAAATACTTTGGCGAGATTTCCCAGGCAGAAAAATATTCGGTAATGGCAGACAGGATAACTAAATCTGTTTACGAAAAATGCTGGGATGATTCCAGAGGTTATCTTGCAGATACTCCTGACAAAAAAGAGTTCAGTATGCATGCCCAGATATTCGGGGTTCTGACAAATACAATTCCTGAAAAAGATCAGAAAAAATTTACTGAACAATTTATGAACGAAAAGAAGTTAATTCAACCTACAATGTACTTCAGATTTTACCTCACTCAGGCTTTGAAAAAAACAGGACTTGCAAACAGCTATCTGGAAACTCTCGGGCTCTGGGATCAAATGGTAAATAACGGACTTACCACTTTTGCAGAAAATCCTGATCCAACCCGATCTGATTGCCATGCCTGGAGTGCAAGTCCTAATTATGATCTTCTGGCAACAGTTGCAGGAATACGTCCTGCTGAACCCGGGTTTAAGACTATTAAAATGGAACCCGCTCCCGGAAAACTTAACTACATAAAAGGACAGATGCCTCATTCGAAGGGAATGATTATTTTCGACCTTAAAAGATCGGGACCGACAGGGTTAACCGGCGAGGTAATATTGCCGGAAGGACTAAGTGGTAATTTCATCTGGAATGGTAAAACTATTGTGCTCAGGGGAACGACCATTATTAATCTATAAAGAATGACTTCAGTTTCTGAATTCAGCTCCTCACTTCCCATGGAGCAAATATTGCATGGAGGACATAATGACAATCACGGTCAGATTGCACTGAAGGCAGGTAATCTTACAATGATTTATGAGAAAGGCAAGCTTCGGTATATTTCATCGGGAAACAGTGAACTGATAAGGATGATCTATTCCGCTGTCAGGATCGAGGGATGGATTACAGTAACACCGGAAGTCAGTGAAGAGAAGATTGAAAAGAAATCAGATTCATTTATTATAACTTATAAGTGTCATTATAAATCCGGAGATGTCGACTTTAATGCCGGTTTCAGAATTGAAGGGAAAAAAGACAGTACACTGATATTCAGCTTCGAAGGCGAGGCTTTTAGTATATTTAATAAAAACCGTATTGGGTTATGCCTGCTTCATCCGTTAGAAGAATGTTGCGGGAAGAACTGCATCATTACACATTCTGATAATTCAACAGAAACTTTGCAGTTTCCTGTTTACATTACAGCTCATCAGCCTTTCGTTGATATAAAAGGAATGAAATGGAAAGTATCGTCAACCGATTGTTCAGTTTCTTTTTCAGGCGATATTTTTGAGACTGAAGATCAGCGCAACTGGACAGATGCTTCATTTAAGACCTATTCAACACCTTTAAATATTCCGTATCCCGTAACAATAAAAAAGGGAGATAAGATTTCACAGTGCATTGAGTTTATAATTACATCTGAACAGAGGAATGAGCACCTGGTCGCTGAGATTATTAATCTTAAACTGTTTCCTGACCAGAAATACGATATGCCGCATATTGGAATCGGCAGGTCCACACGCCCCGAACCAATTACAGATAATGAAGCCGGAATACTAAAGAATATCCCTTTCGATCATTATCGGGCAGATCTTTATCTGTTTGATCCGGGATGGAGAACAACTGCACAGCTTTCTGTTATTGAAGCTGTTAAACTGGATTATGCTCTGGAATTTGCTCTTTTCTTTGATGAAAATGCAATTATGCAGGTCAATGATTTTATTGACTTTTTAAATGAATATCATACCAGAATAGCACTATTCACAATCTATCATAAAACAGTTCAGGCAACTCCTGAGAACTTGACCGATACAATATCCTCCTTGCTGAAGAGTGCATTTCCGGGTGTAAAAATCTGTTGCGGTACAAATGCAAATTTTGCCCAGCTGAACAGAAACCGGCCTGAGTCGATACATAATAATTATATCTGCTTTTCAATTCATCCACAGGAACATGCCTCTGATAATTTAACTCTTGTTGAAAACATTCAGGCACAGGCATATTCTGTAGAATCTGCTAAAGCATTTTCAAGTGGAAAAGAACTTTGGGTTTCTCCTGTAAATATTCAACGAAGGTTTAATGCCAATTCCGAAAATTTCGAAAAGTCTCACTTAACTGATAAGTTTCCACCTCAGGCCGACAGCCGGATGATGTCGCTTTTCGGTGCATGCTGGACAGCCGGCAGTCTTAAGTACCTGCTTGAATCGGGGATAAAAGGTGTTACTTATTATGAGACAGTTGGAGAAAGGGGCATTATTCATGGTGATTATGATTCACGATGGCCGCATGAATTTCCTTCAGTAAAAGGAATGCTTTTCCCAATGTACCATGTTTTCAGATATCTTCTGATGAACAAAGATTTTAAAGCCATTAAAAGCAAAAGTTCCAATCCGCTTATGGTCGATATTCTTTCAATTTCTGACGGTCAGAATCTGAAATATATTGTTATTAATTTCACAGAAGAAACAAAAAAAGTGAAACCAGAATGGAACTATGAAAATAAGTTGATGATCCAGTTGAATTCAGATACTTATTTTGATGCTCTTCGCAACAAAAACTGGATTGAACAAGCCACCAGACAAAAGCTTAAGCCTGAAGAAAATATTTCTTTAGCGCCATTTTCAGTTAGCTTTATTGAATGAAGAATTTATTTTTAATCCCGATTTACTGATTTTAGTGTCACGATGAAATTAAATATCAGAATATCCGGAAAATCCGGAACTCCTAAATACGAGCAGCTTGTAAATGAGATCATCAGGCACATACAGGCAAAACGGTTACTGCTTGGTGATAAGGTGCCCTCAATACATGAAATCTGCAATAATTACGATATTTCGCGCGACACAGTTGTTATAGCCTATAATGAGCTGAAATCAAGAGGAATAATAAGTCCCAAGCATGGCAAAGGATTCTATGTTTCCTCAACTACAATTCAGAACAAGCTCAAAATTATGCTTCTCTTTGATGCTATGAATGAATACAAGGCTGTGCTGTACAGATCGCTTGTAACAAGCCTTGGTCCCGACTGCCAGGTCGGTATTTTCTTTCACTACTACAATCTAAAGGTTTTTGAACAACTGATAAATGACAACCTCAACAAATACGGCTACTTTGTTATTATGCCTCATTTCAATATTGATGTCTCAGAAATAGTAAAAAAGATCCCCCGCGAGAAGCTTCTTATTATTGATAAAGATATCCCGGCGCTCAACGATAGTTACGCCGCAATATTCCAGAATTTCGAGAGTGATATTTTAGGGGCAATGCAAAAAGCGCTTCCTCTTCTTAAGAAATATTCGTGTATCAAGTTTATTTCAAATAAAAATTTTCAGTTTATACCGGCAGGAATGGAACTCGGATTTATCAGGTTCTGCAAAGAGCATAAAATCAGTTATGAAGTCGTTGAAAACATCAAATCAGTATCACCATCAAAAGGCGATGCATTCATTACTGTTGCGGATCATGATCTTATTGATCTTCTGAAGTTTTGTCTGAAAAACAACCTGGAACCCGGGAAAGATATTGGAATCATCTCATACGATGAGACCCCGCTTAAAGAAATTCTGGCAGGTGGTATCTCAGTCATCTCGACCGATTTCCCAAAAATGGGCAAAACTGCTGCCGTAATGATCAAAAACAAAGTATTCGAAAAAATAGAAAACCCCTGCATCTTCCTGGCAAGGAAATCATTGTGATTCGTTCCATCGACCCCATCGCTATGTCCTCAGCCTCCGCAGCCCCCTGCCCCCTAAAGAGGGTATCTTTCTGGTTATCATAGACTTTTGCTTTCTACTTTTGTCTTTTTACTTTTGTCTTTTATCTTTTGTCTTTTATCTTTTTCTGAATCGCTCAAAAAAATCTTACATTTTAGAATGGATATTTCACATATTTTATATATTTGTCATAACAGTACATAACACTTAAACAATTCTCTGCATTTAATATCTATTACTTCTTAACCTGAATAATTATGATACTCGTTCAGAATTACACACTAGCCGTTCTTCTCTGCGTTGTTGCAATGATATGCTGGGGATCGTGGCAGAACACTCAGAACCTAATTGGTAAATCGTGGAGGTTCGAACATTACTACTGGGATTTCTCAATTGGCATTCTGCTTTTTGCATTACTGATGGCATTTACTTTCGGCAG
Source organism: Bacteroidales bacterium (assembly GCA_038207725.1). Classification (GTDB taxonomy): domain Bacteria; phylum Bacteroidota; class Bacteroidia; order Bacteroidales; family VadinHA17; genus LD21. The sequence goes on from JBBQZN010000040.1 coordinate 12,697, forward strand.
TATTGGCAGCGAAGGCCGGAGTTTTATTCCTGACCTTCAACAGGCTGATCCGAAGAATCTGCTATCTGCAGCTATCGGAGGAGTTATATGGAATTTAGGAACACTACTACTCGTTGCTGCAATATCGATAGCTGGGATGTCGGTTGCATTTCCTATTGGTGGAGGAATCGGATGGACACTGGGTATACTTATTAATTATATTGGTAAACCGGAAGGAAACCCTGCTTTTCTGTTTGGAGGCACAGCTTTCATAATACTGGCTATAATAATGAGTATGCAATCATATAAAAAACTTGCTGCACATCAGAAAAAGCCAACACTGAAGGGTATACTACTCTCAGTTTCAGCCGGCTTATGCATTGCCTTCTTTTACAGGTTCGTTGCTTCAGCAATGGCAACAGATTTTTCACCTGCAGATGCCGGTAAGATAAGTTCTTATACTGCAGTTGTCTTTTTCTCAATTGGTGCTTTACTCTGTACAGTAGTTCTGAATCCTCTTTTCATGGCAAAACCTGTTCAGGGAGAGCCTGTTAGAATGAAAGAATGGTTCAATGCATCATCGCGTACACATCTCCTGGGAATGCTTGGAGGTGCAATATGGTGCCTTGGTAATTCAGTTAGCTTCATGTCGGTCGGTGCTGCAAGCCCTGCCATATCATACGGTTTAAGCAACTCTGCTCCTGTTGTTGCAGCTATCTGGGGAATATTTATTTGGAAGGAGTTTAAGGATGCACCAAAAGGAACAAATCTGCTGCTTATCCTTATGTTCGTATGCTACCTTATCGGATTGGGTTTAATTGTATATTCAAGATTTACATAATGAATCCTTTGTGAACCTTAGTGATAACCTTTGTGACCCTTAGTGGTAAAAAGAATAAACCACAAAGGAACACAAAGTACTACACAAAGTAACACTAAGGTAAGAACGTGATAAAGTAATTTTAAAACTAATTTCTGAAAGTATTAAATAATTCAATTCTGCTATGAATAATCTAGTTACTATTTTTATCAGTTTATTTATGTGCTCAGTTCTTTCGATTGCTCAGGAAAATCCCTGGAAAGGAAAATCTGTTGATCTCAGCCATGGCAAACTCAAAGTCTCTGACAATAAACATTTTCTGGAGTTTGAAGACGGAGCACCTTTTTTCTATCTTGGCGATACCGGCTGGGAACTCTTTCACCGCTTAAACAAGGATGAAACAGAGAAATATCTTGAAAACCGCCGTGCAAAAGGCTTTACAGTTATCCAGGCAGTTGCTCTTGCTGAATTGGATGGCCTCAATACCCACAATGCTGAAGGCAACAAACCATTAATCGACAACGATCCGCTGAAACTGAATGAAGCCTACTGGAAACATGTAGACTGGGTTATAAAGAAAGCAGAGGAAAAGGGTATTTTTATTGGATTACTTCCGACATGGGGCGATAAATGGAACAAGAAATGGGGTGAAGGTCCTCTGATTTTCAATACGCAGAATGCAAAATCCTATGGCAAGATTATTGGTGAACGATATAGAAATTTCCCGAACATTATCTGGATTGTGGGCGGCGACCGTCCGGTAGAGGAGCCTCTTCAGAGACAGATAATAACCGCGATGGCTGAGGGAATAAGGGAAGGCGACAATGGCTCACATCTGATAAGTTTTCATCCTACAGGAGGACAGGGATCGGCCCAACTCTTTCAGAATGACAGCTGGCTCGATTTTAATATGAGGCAGAATGGTCACAGTCTGAGCTTCACGGAGCGGTATTTCATGACAAATGAAGATTATAAGCTGCTACCTGTTAAACCGGTTATTGACGCTGAACCGGTATATGAAGATCATCCAATTAATTTCAATCCCGATAAGAACGGCCATTCAACTGCTGCAGATGTAAGGAGACCACTATACTGGGATTTATTTACCGGCGCATGTGGGCATACTTACGGACATCACTCAGTATGGCAGATGTGGGCACCCGACAAAAAACCAATCAACCGTCCACTTATGCCATGGTATGAAGCAATTGATCAGCCTGGAGCAGGACAAATGATGTACGGGCGACTTCTTATCGAATCAAGACCAATTCTGACAAGAATTCCGGATAGTTCAATTATAGTTACTGCTAAAATTGTAACGTCTGTCCCGGGGGCAGGCTCATACAGGTTTGTTGCCACTCGTGATCAGGAGGGAAGTTATGCATTTATATATGCACCTATTGGAAGAAAGTTTTCGGTCATGATGGATGTAATTAAGGGTAACGATGTTATAGCCTGGTGGTACAATCCGCGCAACGGAGAAGCTACACAAATTGCACATTATCCCAATACCGGCACACGAACTTTCAATACTCCGACACCCGGTGAAAACCTCGACTGGATACTCGTACTTGACGATGCCTCAAAAAAATATCCGGCTCCCGGATCAAGAAAAAGATGAAATGAATCTCGGATTATCCTCATATACTTATACCTGGGCTGTTGGAGTACCTGGTTCAATGCCGGCAAAACCACTTTCAGCAAAAGATCTTGCCGACAAGGCTTTCTCTTCAGGCCTGAAGCTTGTTCAGATCGCAGATAATCTGCCGCTTGAAAAGTTTACTGATGAAGAACTGAAGGAATTATGCAGTTATGCTGCCACTAAAAATGTTTCAATCGAAATGGGTGGTCGTGGACTAACACCTGAGCATACAATAGAGTGCCTTGAAGCAGCAAAAACACTCAATTCACCAATCCTGCGAATGGTTATCGACGGCGCAGGTTTTGAACCTGATCTGCAATCGGTAATTGGAATAATCCGTGATTTAATCCCTGAATTTAAATCGCGGAGAATAAAACTGGCTATCGAAAACCACGATCGTTTCAAGGCTAAAGAATTTGAAAATATTATCCAGTCGGTTGGAAGCGAATGGATTGGTATCTGTCTCGATTCGGTTAACTCAATGGGCGCAGGAGAAGGATTCGAGACTGTGTCAAAAGTACTTCTTCCATATACCATAAACCTGCACATAAAAGATTTTTCCATCAGACGATTATCGCATAAAATGGGAATCGTAATTGAGGGCAAACCTGCAGGAAAAGGCATGCTGAACATAAGGGAACTGGTAAACCAGTTATACTATACAAATTCCTGTCAGAGTGCTATTCTTGAATTATGGACACCTCCTGAATTTCAAATTGAGGACACACTTAAAAAAGAAGAGCAATGGGCTAATGAAAGTATAAACTATTTAAAAGAACTATTTTAATGAGTAAATTAAAATTTGCCGTTCTCGGTTGCGGCTTCTGGTCAAAATTTCAGGTTGGCGCATGGAGTGAGCTCGAAGGAGCAGAACTTGTTGCAGTTTACAACCGCACTCTTCCTAAAGCACAAAGAATTGCTGACTATTTCAAGGTACCTCATGTTTATGATAATCCGGAAAAACTATTCAAAGAAGAGAAACTTGATTTTGTTGATATAATAACCGATGTTGATACGCATGCCATTTTTGTCGAAATGGCTGTAAAACACGGAATTAAACATATAATATGCCAGAAACCAATGGCGCCTGATTTTGAAACGGCAAAAAGAATTGTAAAAACATGCTCTGACGCCGGTGCAAAACTCTATATACATGAGAATTACAGGTGGCAGGCACCTGTCAGAAGATTCAAAGAGATTGTAGATTCAGGTGTTATAGGTAAGCCGTTCAAAGCAAGAGTTTCATTTCTGTCAGGGTTTCCTGTATTTGATAATCAGCCTTTTCTTAAGGAACTTGATCATTTTATTCTTACCGATATGGGTTCACATGTACTTGATGTATGCAGGTTCCTTTTCGGAGAATGTGAATCATTATGGTGCCAGACAAGAGCCATAAGTAAAGGCATAAAAGGCGAAGATCTTGCAGTTATACAGATGGAGATGAAAAACGGCATGCCGCTCTATACTGAAATGTCTTATGCTTCAATTATTGAGCATGATATGTTTTCAACACTTAATATTTTGGTTGAAGGTGAAAACGGGTCGGTTTTCCTTGGACCAAAATTCGAGATCAGAACAACCACAAGAAAGGGAACTGTATCTGAAACAGTACAGTTCCCATCGTACAATTGGGCCGATCCTGATTATATTGTCAATCACGAAAGCGGGATTCACATCAACCGCAACATTCTCAATGCCATCAAAGGAACTGAAAAAGCTGAAAATACCGGAGCAGATAATCTTGAGACAGTGAGACTGATATGGGCAAGTTATGAATCTGCTGCGACGGGTAAGAAAATTAAGATTGATGATTTTAAATAATTTATCAACTAATACTTAATCTGATATGACAAAAGTAACCTTAGTAGGCGCCGGAGGCAAAATGGGAATGCGTCTTACCCATAACCTGAAAGATTCAAAGTATGAGATGACTTATCTTGAAATAAGCCAGACTGGTATCGAAAAACTTAAGGAAAAAGGTGTAACAGCAACACAAACCATGACTGGTATTCCGCTGGCGGATGTTGTTATACTTGCTGTCCCCGATGTTGCCCTTGAAAAGGTAACTTCTGAAATAATTCCAATGATGAAAAAAGGTGCTCTGGCTGTAACACTCGATCCGGCTGCAGCACTTGCCGGAAAGTTGTTTTACAGGGAGGATGTTGCATGCTTTATCACACATCCAACTCATCCTTCGATCTTTAACTGGGAACCGGTTGAAGAACATATGAAAGATCACTTTGGGGGCGTAGCAGCCAAACAGGCTATTGTATGCTCGCTTATGAGAGGAACAGAAGCTGATTACAAAACAGGAGAAGATCTCGCCAAAGTTTTTTACGGACCGGTATCGCGCTCTCACAGGATAACTGTTGAACAGATGGGATTGCTTGAACCTGCTTTGGTTGAAACACTAGCATCGACATGTGTTTATGTAATCCGCGAGGGCCTTGCTGAAGTAATAAAACTTGGAGTACCTGCTGACGCAGCCCGTGATTTCCTTCTTGGTCATCTGAGAATTCAGATGGCAGTATTGTTCAATGAGCTTCCGGGAGCAGTATTTTCAGATGCAGCTAACAAAGCTTTGCAACGCGGGTTGAAGGAATTCATTAAAGAAGACTGGAAGAAGGTCTTTGAACCGGAAAATGTGAAAGATCAGATAAAATCAATTACATAAAAATTTCTTTAAATTGCATGTTATTGATTGACTGTCCTTTCACTGCAGCCAGAATGATACTGGCTTTAATGGAAACATTACTTTATCGTTGTTTGAAGTTTATTCAAGTATAAGTTCTGCCTTTTCATACAAGTCCGGATTTATCAGCCAGACTTCAGGTTTTAAATCCTTCAGATTAACATCTGTTGAAAAAAGGATTACCTGAATCGACTTTCCTTCCATATTTTCAGTTACCGGAATATAAAAAGTGAAGTTTTTATCCGGAATGCCGTAATGTTCCCAATTATTGTATAAAAAGGATGGTGCACGATCGCTGGCCCCAATGATTTTTCCATCAATCATCATCATGGCAAAAACGGTTCCTTCCTTACATTTTCCAGGAACAGTTACACAAAGTTTTGCTCCTTTTCCAATTCCGGAAAGCTTCCCTTTGTACTTCCAACATAGCTTTGCAGCATTTGCATCCGGAAAACCAAATAAATTAGAGGCTTTCCATTTTTCAGTGCCTACCGGTTTTCCGTTAATAATTCCCTCAATTTCAACTACCCTGACAGGCGATTTGGCCATCCTGAGATATCTGAAAGGTTTAGCCGGGGAAAACACCACGGCAATTTCTGAACTACTGATTTCAAATCTTGCAGGAAGCCATGACGTAAGATTGGTTGAAACCTCAACTGTTCCGGGATTAAAATCAACCGGGACTCCTTTAAACATGAACTTATCGAATGATTTAACTTCACCTAAGTCGAGCCGGAAAGAACCTTTATTTTCTTTCAAATCGAGGTATTTATATCTCCTCACTTTAAATGAAGTGGATAAATCACCGTCAAAGGCATATTTATCCCAGATTCCCAATCCTGAAAATATTGTATCCTTAAAAAATGCATCACGACAATTCCGTACCTCAGGAAATATGGTACTTCCTGACTTGAAAAGTTCACGTACTTCGAGCGCATTATTATCTGCGGCAAAAAAACATGATTCAAAGTATGCTTCAGGATTTTTGGGAATTTCATCGGTTTGCATGTTGCCCAATTTTTTAAGATATGTCAAATCCTGCTTTTTACCAGGGAATGTAAAAGTAACCTGACTGCCATTTAGCAGAGCTGACGCGTCCTTTCCATTCATAATAGCTTTTTTATAGTTTCGATTATGATCGGACAAAGAAAAACTGATTTTCTCACCGGCTCTTCCCATCAGATTAATTGAAACAGGCTTATCCGGCAAATTTCTGGTTACATGGTAATCAACTCCTTTCAATACAAACTCACGACTTTGTCCGGAGGAAATTTTAATCAGACTGGTTCGAAAAGGTAACACTGTGACCAGCACCACTGAGTCTGTTTTAAAATTACCCAGAAACCGCTCAGTGGGATGGTATTGCAAAACCTCTACATCGCCATTAGTTAACAATCCGATCGAGGAATCGAGCTTAATGGAAACCTTAACCGGCTCCCAGGTAAGATTTCGCAGTGTTAAAAGTCTGGTAGAACTATCACCCCGCGATACGGCAAATTTTCCAAATTTCTCTTCCGGCAGAATCATTCCTTTAACCAGAATATCATTGTACATCCGGTGTAGGTTATAAATCCTGGCCAATCGCAGCAACATTTCATCGTTTAGCAAAAAAGGGCTGCCATAAATTTCGGGCGACAGAATCAGGTTTCTGTTAAACGCCTGAAGCACCAGATCATCATCCCAGTTTTCGAGAGCTGTTGAAAGACAAACACCATGATCTTCTGTAAGTCGCATCAGATCTGGAGGTAACCCTCTCGACAAATTCCCTTCCCTATGATGCGGAGCAACCTTGTCATTTGTAATATTAACATCAACACAGGTTTCACGGCCTTCCCACAAAAAAGTAGTTGTTAATTTCCTGGCTTCTTCGTTCAAAGTAATCCTGTGATTAAGTATGATTAGATCAGGCGAATATTTGCGGCACTCCTGCATCGTTTCGATGAAATATTTCTGGTTCGCCGGACTTAAATCGGAACAGCAGGCATCGAACTTGAACAATGCAAAATGATAGTCTTTGCATAGTTTGACAAGCATTTCCTTTCGCTTCATGGCTTCCGCTTCAGTTTTTCCGTAACCATCAGGGCCAAGCCAAACGCCCAGGCGACAGCCAAACGAATTGGCAAGATCAACCAGCGGATCAAATCCATTGGGGAACCGCTTTTTGAAATGCGCCGTTTCTAAAGATCCATAAGCAGGTAATCCAAATGATTGTGCGCAATTAGGTCCCTGATCTATATCACCGGCATCCATAAGGTAAATGTCGAGCTTCATTCCATATTCATCATGGAGCCATTTGAAAAATTTCAGGTTAGCCTCAATTTTCTTTTCATTTGAGCCATACCAGTTACGGTTGATCCAGTCGAAATAAATGGATTTGGAAGGAGTTAATTCATTGATCCCCTTAAAGGATTCTTGTGAATATTGGGCAAAGAGTTGAATTGAACTTACAATGCACAGAACAATAAAAGTGAGATTCCTTATACTATTTTTCATTTTTAGCTGCAATAAACATCTGTTCATAATGCGGCATCGGATCAAAGATGCCTCCTCCTGTCCTGTAAAACTCATCGTTGAGTTCATAAACCCCCTTATTTACATGAACCCATGGGGCATCTTTACGTGGATGATAACTCATCATTGTGCTCCAGTTCTTATAATTCTGATGACCATTGCTTTCCAGAAGTCCAAGGGTTCCGAGTCCGGGAAATGAACTAAGCCGCGCTGCTACATTTTTATTCCATTCAACAAGAACAGGATTTACTGTAAGATCAGCACAAAAACATGGAATATTCCGCTCATGGGCTGCCATTGCAATTTTAATTGTCATCGACAGAGTTTTAGCTATTGCCTTTAACGCAATTGCCCCATATCCCATCTGAATCCTAACCAAAGCATCTTCGACTGTGTGGGCGCTCTCATCAGCGGCAAGCCGAACCGGAATGTCTGCCACATTGATCTCCAGTTCTTCTGGAAAAGGTTCTTCAATTATCGCAATCTGATCGAAAGCTCCGATTTTTTTTGCATGATCAAGAAGTTTCAGGAGTGTCTCCTTTTTTTCATAGCGGCCATTTGCATCAAAGTAATAAGGAAGTTTCTTATTTGCTGAATAGCTTGTTTCTACCTTTCCAATTGCCTCATGAACTGCTGTAAGCCTGGCTTTGTCCTTCTCAAGCATCTCTTCCTGAGTGCCGGGCTGACCGATCTTTATCTTCATGAAAAAATAGCCCTGACCGGCGGCATCTTTTATTTCGCTTATGGGAATAGCATAAGCCATAAGTGGTATACCTGCAACTTTCTTGTGCCTGCTTGCAAGAGCCGGCCGGTAAGCTGCAGGAATCATTTCATCGAAGTTTTTAAAACCGTTCTCCTTTGCATAGAGAAGCCAGGCAGCATTGTCGACAGCAACCAGAGCATTCAGTGCAAAAGTCTTGCGTAGATTGTTACTTGAGGTAACGCTTTTCCCATATTCATAAACCTGAGGATAAAGCATTTCCAGAAGTTCTACCGGCGACGTAAAGCTCTGGCCTTTTAACATTTGCACAGCCCTCTCTGTCATGGCATACATCAGTGCATTGCCGCCACTTTCGGAATGATTTGCAAAAACAGAAGCATCAGACCACAGAACACTTTGTGAACACAGACCAATTGAATGTTTTCCTGAATCACTTTCGAGATATGCTGCTGACTGCCAGATTTCAGTCATATAACCACCCTTAAAACCGAAAGGCCTTATAAGTGGTTCTCTCTCAAAGTTCGATCCTGTTCCGGCAATCTTTATAGATTTGGCCCTGTAATTTAAAATATCGGGGCCAAATTCCTTTAGCGGATTTGAAAACATCATGGCACCGGCAGCCAATGCTGTTCCTTTTACAAAACTTCTTCGGTTATACATTAAGGATCAGATAAGCTGATATTTTACAAGAAATGAATTAAGGAAGTCGGTGTCTTTCTTTAATTTTCTTACAATAATCTGCTGCTGCTGTGTAAGAGTTAGTTTCTCCTCCCCTTTTTCAAGTAATGGATATTCAATATGTAAAGTCAGAGGACCAGAGATTTTCATCTCTTTAACGGTTTTAAAATAGAGATCCCAGTTAACCATGCCTTCACCCATTGGAACAGTTACAGCCTGAGTTTTTCCGTTTACTGTCATCCAGGTAAAGTCCTTTATTGCAAGAGTGCGTATATGAGGTGCTATAAGCTTCATCCCCAGAATCCATGTATTGGCTCCTTCAACCATAGCATGGCGAACATCGTACTGACTTCCCAGAAACTCAGGCGGAATACCCCTAAGTATCTCAGCCAGATCCCATACCGGTCCTCCCACACGTGGTCCTGCATGATTCTGATAGCCACCATGAATCTTATACTTTTTGTTGAGTTCAGCGATCGCCTTCAATTCAACTCTTGATTTTTCCATTGAATCACGAATTGATAATTTAGGATCATAATCGAACCATCCCATTCTGTAATATTTAATTCCTGATTCAGAAGCAGTTTTAAGAACCCTTTCGGTAAACGGATCGGGGGCAGACATTATTCCGCTTACCATCATATCTGTGACAAGGTTATACTTCTTTGCCTCTGCTATCCTGGCCGGAAGGTCTTTCTCAATACTCGCCGGTTCCACTCTTCCGCCGGGTCGCACAGCGAGGTCTATTCCTGGAATTCCTGACTTCACAATGCATTCGCACATGAAACCGAAATCATAAGTGTCGAGAGGCTTTGAGAAAAGTCTGATGGGATATCTGGTTTCAGCCTGACCCTGCAGGAATGGTCCGATTGATGATGCAAATGGCATCGCAGCACCGGCAAGCGCCATTGTCGATACGAATTGTCTTCTGCTCTGTTTCACTATTGTAAGTTTTTGGATTTCAATATTAAAGTTTCCATGGTGAACGGTATTCATACTGAAGAAGTTTATTTGCCGCTTCACTGTTTGTAAATACCTCTCTTACCGGATCCCATCTCAACCTCTCTTTTGTAGCGTAAGCAATATTTGCAAGGTGCGCAAAAGAAGTTGACCGATGACCCTCCTCAAGGGTACAATAAGGATTGTTGCGCGATTTAATACAGTCAATAAAGTTTCGTATCAGTCCTGAAGTGCTGTCTGCACTGCTCCCATCGTCCGCTGTTTGGTCAGGGTTCCTAAATTCCTCCGCCTCAACCTGTTTAGACCACGACTGGAACTGGCCTGCCGATGAAGGAACAATACGGTATCCTTTTTCATCGGCATAAAGGTTTCCTTTGGTTCCGCGCAATTCAAGTTCACCATAAGGGAATAAACCTCCGCCACTTGCTTCATAAATACAGAATGAAATAAGCTTCTTAGAGGCAAACTCAAATGTTACCTGCATTGTATCAGGGATATCAGCATCATGATCGAGTACATATTTGCCACCTGAAGCAGTAATAGCTACAGGGGCTGTCTCACCCATCAGCCACCTGCAGGCATCCATATAATGAACTCCCCAGTTACCCATCTGGCTTGAATAATCGCCCCACCATCTGAACATATACGGAGCAATATTATACTGGTAAGGCCTGAATGCGCGGGGGCCCAGCCACATATCCCAGTTAAGATCTTTCGGAGCTTGTTCCGGCTTAAGTTTACCGATTCCGTTTGGCGCCATATTGTTTACTCTTGCAGCTCTGGCAACAGAAACCTGTCCGATTTTACCGGCAGGAATATCCAGTGCCAGCTTCTGAAATACTTTGTTTCCGCGACGGTTAAGTCCGACAGCAACTACACGGTCGCTGCCCTTCCATACATTCACCATTGCTCTTCCTTCATGCAGGGTGTTGGTAAGGGGTTTTTCGACATACACATCCTTACCGGCTTTAACGGCAGCAATCATCTGAAGTGCATGCCAGTGATCGGGAGTTGCGATGCACACAGCATCAATATCCTTGTTTTCGAGAAGCTTCCTGAAATCGTTATAGAGTATCGGTTGCTTAGGAAATTTCTCAGCCATTTTCGGAACATTACCTGATCTGTCTTTCAGATAGCGCGGATCAACTTTACTAATATCGCGCTGCAGGTAAGGCTCATAAACATCACAAAGTGCAGCAACCTGTATGTCAGGCTGTTTCATAAAAAGATTCAGGAGCTGCGAGCCCCTGTTGCCAATTCCAATGAACCCCATATTCACTTTATCGTTTGCCCCGATTATCCGTTTGTAGCTTGCAGCACTGAGCGACGAAGCTCCAAGGGTTAATCCGGCAGTTACAATTCCGGTATTTAAAATGAATTCCCGACGGGTAGATTCTTTCTTTTCTTTCATTTTCTCAATTATTAAAAATGAAACCCACATGTTTTGCAAACACAAACACTTATAAATATAATTTTATCAAACATGTGCGGTTCCATCATACCTTTAAAATCAAATTTATATTATGATGAAATTTAAGAATTATTTTGATTGATTCTCCAGAAACCTTGCAATGTTACTCAACTTTTATCAGTTTTCTCACATAAAATGCTCTTCCCTCTGAAGTAATACCCTGTATATTTATAACATAGCTCCCTTCAACGTCTGATGTCCAAAATTCAATTTTGTGATTTCCTGAATTGCCAGTCGAAACTGAGGGGGACCACCAAAGCGTGTTTCTGAAATCAGGAATCCTGTCATTCTTTTTTGCAGGTAATGAGTAATCAGGTGTTGCAAAAGTCAAAACCGGCTCAACAACTCTGTAAGAGATTCTGCTTGCAAAATCGGGCAACGACACACTGCTGAAATCGCCGGCTTTAGTTATCACATTTATGATCCCGAAAAACAGATAGTCGCCTATGAAATACCTGTCCTTTATAATATCAATTCTTTCAACTATCTCAGGATCTGTATCTCCGATCAGAGTCGGGTCTTTTACTATAACTCCGTCGATCATCATCCCCGGAGGGTATTCATAGATCTCATAAGTAACAGGATCTGCCATTTTTATTTCAAATACTGATTTCTTTCTTTTTAAAAATACGCCGGGAATAAGTTCAAAAAATACCTCCTCCATTACAGGAAGTTTAATATAATCATCAAGCAGAATACCCAAATCGGGTTTCCCGTAAAAACGACTCAATTTATGCTCCGGGCTTGTCTCTGTCAGAGGGTCTCCATAATAAGATGTGCCATAAATCTTTTTCACCTGGAAATTTCCTCCCCAATTCTTTATAGGCTGAGGCACTTCCTTTTTCTCTGATATTTTTGTTAATTCTGAATTCATATACCTGTCAGAAAAAGATGATTCCATCTTCACTTTCCTGCCATCCTGAGAATTATCAGGCTGAATAACAAGGTCATTCAGTTTCTGATTAATTCCAACCTTAAGATTGAAAAAACCTTTAGTGTCTGTTTTTGCATACTGGAACTGCGCTGCCTTGCCCGGTACTGACATCAGAACAAAACCCACGGAATCAATACCTGTATCATTGCTGTTCATTACCCTGCCAGGCAGAAAATGTTCATTGCTTTCAGCAGGGTATCTTAAATCAGTAAGCTTTTCAGACAATATTCTCTCCCAGTCAATCCAGTTACTCTTAAGATTCATCAGCAAGGAATCAATTTCAAAAGAAGCCAGATCTGCCATGCTTCTCCCCTTAAGTATCTCCCAAGGAGCCATTCCGAATTCCGATCCAAAAATCATATAATCAGTCAATGCCGGTCCACTGAATGATTCTGTTTCAGGGATAACAGAAATACTTAAATTTCCTTTATATGCAATGCCGGAAACATCGTCTGAAGAAGCAACAGAAAAAGATACCTTTTCCCTCTTTCCATAAGTATTTGAAAGCTCATATATTCTGATATTACCCTCAATAACAGGAGTATAGGTATACTTTTCACAAAGAGGTCTCCCTTTGGAATTAAAAAGTGTTATATGATTTATTCCCGCAGGAAAGGAATTTTCAGGAACAGCAATTCTGATAATCTCAGATTGTGCATTACCATTCATTACATAGTTTATAGTGCCCCTTGTTTCAATAATAAGAGAATAATCATTCCCCTCAAATACAGAAAAATCATTGTTCGTCCTGATTAAAATTTCACGTGCTCCATTTATATTTCCGGCAACCTCAATTGCAGGTTTGCCCATTGATGATGTTTCTTTCCGGGGTAAAACGGTGAACTTGTTGGTAAGGAAGTAATTCTTATCAGATGCCTTTAAATTCAATGAGTTATATATGCTGATTTTTTTGATGAAACAATTTTCGGGAAGAGAATTTTTCATCAGGTTGGTATATGCCATCAAAATGTAAGGTCCTGTTGATAAAGTATCGGGAAGAAGAAGCTGACCGGGACCGATTCCATTTTCGATCTTTATCCTTTTTTGTATAACAGGTATATTTTCTTTATTGAGGAGTTCAATATATACTAATCCCGATTCCTCAGACAGCTTGTTATTCAGTCTGTTAATAACATAGGCGCTAAACCAGAAATCTTCTCCTGCTATATACTCCGACCTGTCTGAATGTACATATACCTCTTCCCGTGGCAACGTTGTACAGTACTTATTCAGCTGGTCTCTGATATCATCAGTTACTCTTGCCGCCGGCTGACTATTGGCGCAAAAACCACTGAATATCAGAAGTATACTAACAAATAATGGTTTAAAACTTTTAATCATTAAATTACTTTCACTTTGTTACTATTTACCTTCATCCCAGAATAATGGCCTTGTTGTTGAGCCTCTGGTTGTACAATCTGCGCATCCTTTATCTCCTGTAAAAACTTTGTATGGAGGTATCTCACCAGTATGATCCTCAATCATCCACATGCCATTGATGGTTCCGGTTCCCTTCAGAGTATCTGAAGCACAACTTGTATACAGGTTTATTCCGCCCGAGAAATACTCCTTAATAAATATCCTTTTGGATTTCACAGCTGAAACACTAAAATAACCAAGTACTTTCTCAGAGGGTTCATTAATGCAGATAATATTACTCGGAATAGCAGAAGGTGTTATGTCATATAATCCTCCGATCTCCTCTGAGATGGTCTGCAATTTTTCCCAGTAATCAAATTCATCCTCATTCAGCGAATACTGATTAACAAGAAGGCTGTATTTAACTTTCAGTCTGTCGGTGGCGTTTGATATATAGTTTAGAGGATACCTGGTAACCTTATCTTCTGCCAGTATTGAGGTATTCCTGACATTTATAATTCCCGAATTATTAGTTATATAACAAACCTGGTTAGGCACATTATACGGCAGTCTGAACTGCCAGGTTTCCGAATATTCCCATCTGTAAAACCTGCACTCATTGGAAGGGTCACCGGTATTCAGATAGATCTGACAACCTTCAACAGGACGTACTCCATCTCCTCCCGCCGAAATCAGAACCTTCTCATAATAAAGGGAGTCGATGTCAGGAACCGCTTTCAGCTTAAGAGGGATAGATTCAAATACCAGATAGTTGAAAGCATTTCTTGTGTCAATGCGAAGCTTATAGCTGACGCCGACCTTACCTTTAAAAAGCGAAGGATCTGTGACGTAAGTTCCTGACACTGTCTCCTTTAAATTAAACAAATGTCCTGCATCATCAAGAATTGCTACCAGACATCCTTTAAGTGGTTTAGCCTGGTTTTTTCTTCCGAGAGGCAATGATTTGGATAGTTTTACAGTATTGACTCCCGGAATGTCAGTTATTAATCCTTCAACGACAAGCAGTTCCTTATCCTCTTCAGTTTCAGGAATAAATTGAACAATACAGCTGCTTAGCAGTGTAAAAACGATCAAAAATATTGCCTGGCTTATTTTCATAGTTTAAAAGTCAAAGCTGAAAGTAACTGATGGAATTGCCATACCGAAAACTGATAATTTATAACCCTTGACAATATTACCCTCCTGTTTGAAATATATTGAGTAAACATTCTGTCGTCCCATAAGGTTATAAACTGAAAAAGTCCAGGCAGGGTGAGCTATCTTATGCGATCGAAGGTTCCCATTTATCCTGAATGAAAGGTCGAGCCTCGAGTAGTCGGGTATTCTGTATTTATTTCTGTCGGAGTAATGAACGAGCAGCTTATCGCCTATGCGGTAAGTTGCTATCGGATATGTTATCGGACGACCGGTGCTCCATGTATAGTTTGCTGAAAAACTGTAACGACGCGAATAGATATAATTCATCGTAACTACCAGATCATTTGGTTTATCGAAGTTTGCAGGAAACCACTTACCTCCGTTTATCATCTCATCTGAATACAGGCCAATACTTTTTATGAATGTCCTGGCATAGGTATATCCTACACTATACCTTAGTTTTCCTTCTGTTCTCTTTACATTAATTTCGAGCCCATAGGCCTTGCCCCTGACATCAACAAGATCTTTTTCAATGAATTTATTCATTATAAGCTTAGTGCCTCCTTTGAAATCAACCATGTTTTTTATCTCTTTGTAGTACATTTCGGCAGATGCTTCAAAATTGCTGTTTAAGAGCATTTTATAGAAACCCACTGCGACCTGATCACCTATCTGTGGTTTGAGATAATAATCACTCAGTTTCCATGTATCTGTCGGAGAAATTGAAGTTGTATTTGAAAGAAGATGAAGATATTGCCGTGTCCTGTTATAGTTTATCTTGAAGGACGTTATGTCGGTGAGTCTGAAATTGAGAGAGACTCTGATTTCAGGACCGGCATAGCTGCTTGAGACCTCCCCCCTTTTATAATTGATTGTATCGGTGATTGTTGATTTTGATCTGGGATAAGCCGGATTGTACATGAATACATCGCCGGGTCCAATTAACCAGAAAGATGAAAACCTGAATCCGATATTTACTGAGAAATAACTTGTAAGTGTAAACTTATCATCAATATACAAAGCTCCCTCCACCGCTCTTTCACGCTGAACAAAGTCAGGCCTGACAAGTGAAGAATCATGTGACGGGAGGTAACTTCCCGGCAAAATGCCATACCCGGTAAGCTCTGATCCGAAGTTAATCTCATTTCGCCCCTGAAACCAGTTGAAATCGGCCTTGAGTCCGGTGCTGTTCATTTTATGAGACAGAACAAAAGCCTCCGATGGTACCCTTTCACTTGAGACCCCATACTGACAATTACTGTTGTTAAGAGAAACCTGTGAAAAGAACCTGCTGTTGAAATAGTGCCTCCATCTTAGTACCCCAATGCTATTCTGGTACCCATAAACAGTATCAGAATTAAATCTGAAAGCATCGTGACTATAATAGCCCGAGAGATCGAGTTTATTGTTTTTATTAATATCGTAGGTTACTTTTCCGTTAAGATCATAAAAAGAGGCCCTGCTTCTTTGAAGAGCCTTGTTGTCAAACAATCCGAAAATCCAGTTCGAATATGTGGTTCTGCCAGTTAGAATATAGGTGCAGGTATCCTTAATTATTGGCCCTTCCAGTGTCAGATGCGTTGTAACAGGACTAATCCCTGCATTACCGGCAAACTCCTTTCTGTTGCCTTCTTTTGAAACTATATCAAGCACAGAGGAGATACGACCTCCGTAGCGTGCGGGTATTCCACCTTTATAAAGGGTAACATCTTTGATAATCTCGGAGTTGACAGATGAAAAGAATCCGAAAAAATGTGATGGATTATATATCGGTGCACCATATAAGAGAATGAGATTCTGATCTGACGATCCACCTCTGACATTAAACCCTGCCGACCCCTCGCCAACTGACTGAACACCGGGTATGAGCAGGACGCTTTTAATAATATCCGATTCACCCATCGAAGTGGGGAGTAATCTGAATGATGTGATATTTATTTTTTCCGCTCCTACCTCAAATCTCTGCAGGGTGACGCTTTTCTGGGCAGAAACAACTGTCTCCTTTAGTGGAATCAGGGTGCTGTTCATTTCAACATTCATCTCGCCTGATCCGTTCAGACTTATATTCACTTTTTTATCCTTCATGCCTATGAATGAGAACTGCAGCAGATGATTGCCCCTTGGAATTGTTAATGAATAATACCCAAATGCATTTGAAATTGTCCCCATTGCAAGTTTTTGCAGAAAGACTGTTACCCCTGCAACCGGGTCGCGGGTATCTTTATCATTAATATATCCTGAGATAACAACAGCCCCCGGCTTATTTCTGTCGGAGATATTACCAATCTCAACAAATACATTACCTGAACTCTTCTGATCATCCTGTGCACTGCCATAATCGGTGGGTGGTAAAAACCTGGTCTCTTCAGAAGTAACTTTTTCGGAAATCTTAACTGCCCAGCCATTTGTAACAACAACATTACCGGCCTCATCAATGTAGTAATATAAAGTTGTTCCTTTAAAAGAAGAGTTCAGTATTTCCCTGAGGTCCGGGTTTATTAATGTGCCTGAAATACTGAGATCTTTTACCCATTCATCTTTAAAGAAGAATTTAACTCTGAGTTCTGATTCTGCTTTTTCTGCAAACTGAATAAAGGGCTGATTGCTGTAATCCCATGTTACATAATACCTTTCCTGCCCTGTTAGAATTAGGGAAGAGAGGAGAAGAACTGAAACAAAAAGAATCCTTAACCTCATCTTATTTGTTAATAGTATCGTAATACCTGATCAGTGGAATAAAACTTTCAGGATTTTTCCTGCTCATCAGAAACTTATTCTTTTTAACATAACTTTTAAGCTCATTTTTCCGGGCCGGCACTGCTTTATATATATCTCCGGCCCTGTTAACAGGATAGATAACACTGTCAGTTACAAAATATATCCTGTGGCTCTGACTAAAAAGATCAAATCTCTTGTCAACTGCAAGAAATTCAATGTCTTTTAAGTATTTGACCGACAATTCTGATTTTCCTTTGTAAAGAAGGTTCAGATATCCGTTATATCCCTTTACAGAATCGACCGCAACATTAATGAACCTGTATTTTCTATTGAAAAATATTAATGAGAAACTATCAACTTTCTCTTTATTGAGCTGAAGAATTAAACCGTTTTTTGAGACGGTCATAATCTCATCTTTAAAAATGTCATATCGCAGGTTAATATTCTCAAAGGAGGTTTCGCTTATTGTCAGATTACCCGGGATAAATTCTGTGGAAAATAGAAACTGGTTATCCTTAACCCTGTAATACAGGTTTCGCCATACCCTTCCATTATAAAGAATCTGATTCTCTTTTATAGTGTCAGAAGCCGTAGTTTCATGAACCGGAAACAATAGCTCAGACCTGTAATTACCTGATAACAGAGGGTTAATTAAAAGAATTATCAGAAATGAAAACAGTATTCTGTGAACCAGTAAAAACATTCAATATTATTTTTTTGGGGTGTGTTGAAAAAGTACAAAGTATTTGATTGCTTCCTTTGTGTTACTTTGTGCTGTACTTTGTGATCCTTTGTGGTTCAATGATTTATGCTTTACCACAAAGGTACTCGAAGGTTATCACGAAGGTTCACAAAGGACTTTTTCAACAGCCCCTAATTTCCTTGTTATTCTGGTTCTGACTACTTTACAATTGGAGTCAGCACCATATTCCTGTAAGATACCTTACCGTGATCTCCCTGTAAATAAATCGGACCGGGAGAGAATACATCCGACTTGATTGCACCGCCGGTAGGACCATATATTGGCATATTATCAATGATTTTAACTCCATTAAGAATTACAGTGGCATGTCTGTCACAAAGAGTAATATCAAGTGTCTGCCATTCACCGCCCGGTTTTTCAGCCGCTGAAAGAGGTGTTATGCGACTGTAAACTGCTCCCATATTATGAGGATCAAGCGCTTTTTTATATGAGTCAACAACCTGAATCTCATACATTCCACGCAGATAAACACCACTGTTATTTCCGGCAGGAACATTAACTTCAAGCTTCAGATTGAAATCTTCAAATTCCTGTTCTGTTCTCAGATTACCATAGCTGATATGAGCAGCACCCTCAGTTTGAACAGGATCATTCACCAGAGTTCCGTCAATAACTTTGAATCCGTTTGTCTGTTTTTCATTAATAAGTTTCCAGCCGGCAAGGTCTTTTCCGTTAAACAGTTCAACCGGCTTCCCGAATTTAACTGCTGCCAGATCAGGTGCCGGAGGCGGAGCAGGCAGTTTAGTACCTGTAAACAGAGTTGAATCGACGCCTTTACCATTGCGACGAGGTGTTAAAAGTACTCCGTCAATTTTATCACCATTTTTAACAATCTCCATCCAGTCAGTTACAACCCGGGTCTTTAACGGGTTACCATTTTCGTCCCTCTTACTGATAATACTATTGGAACGCTGTACCATTAGAACATGTTCTTTTGCCAGAAAAATATTTGAGACCGGCAACACGCTTCCACCACCCCAGAGTACTTCTCCATCGAGATAGCCCTCTTCCTGCCTTACTTCCAGCCAGCCCACCGAGCCACCCTTGATATCGATTGTCCACTGACCGGTGAATTCAGAAATGTCATGTTTCTGAACCGGTTCAGGAGCAACTTGTGTCATACACGATGTAACTGACAACAAAGCCATTACTGTTGAAAAAAGATAAGTACAACTTTTCATAATTATTATTTTAGAAGATTACTGATTTTAAAAACATAAGCCAATTGATGATCGTCAGGGTTAAGAGCAGGAGGTGTAATAACCAATCCTGTTCCGCTTCCTTTTACGCTGACTGCCTTTTCTGAACCAAGCAGATTTACTTTTAAATTTCCAGTCGCCTTCAACCCGTTAAGAGTTATTTTACCTTCGGGCCAGTCGAGACAGATTACATAAACATCTTTATTCTTTTTTGTGAAGAAGATAGTTTTATGTGCTTCAGTGTTTATCGACACATCTTTTTTATTAATGAATGAACGTGTGCCATAAATAGCATCACCGTTTATCTTCAGCCACTTACCAATTTCGAGAAGCCTTTGCTGCATTATTACAGGAATTGTACCGTCGGCTGCAGGCCCGATATCAAGTAAAAGATTTCCTCCGGCTGCCACTGTTGAGACAAGTAACTTAATAAGTTCTTCAGCAGTTGAATAATCGCTCAATCCTTCAGTGCGGTTATAACCGAATGATGTTCCGATTCCCCTGCACTCTTCCCATGGCCTGGCTATTGCCTCATCTACCCCTTCCTGATCATGAACAAGTCCATATTCAGTTGTGTAAATGCCGCCATGTTTGCTGCGGGTTTCACTTCCCCATCTGTCGTTGACAACTATACTCTGTTTTACAGGTGACTCATTATAGAGCCATGCAAGAAATGCCTCACTCTTCCAGTCTTTACTTGGCTTATCCCACTCACCGTCGGTCCAGAGGATATCAGGCTTATAACGTATCACAAGATCTTTCATTTGAGGAATCATGTGATTATCAACGTAACTGTTAAAGTCTCGCCTGTAAGTTGGATTATACCATTCATACAGTGAATAATAGAAGCCCATATGAAGCCCTATGCTCTTTACTGCAGTTGAAAGGTCGCCGCAAAGATCGCGGTGAGGGCCGATATCCACGCTGTTCCAGTTCCAGCTCTGTTCACTGGGCCATAATGTAAATCCCTCATGATGCTTTGATGTAAGGACAACATATTTTGCACCTGACTCGAGAAATAGGCCTGCCCACTGATCGGGGTTAAACAATTCGGCCTTGAACATAGGTGCAAAATCCTGATATTTGAAATTTGGGCCATAAGTTTTCGAATGAAAATCCAGGAAGTATTTCTGTACTTTCCCGGGCTGATCAAATTTCCTCCAGTACCATTCTGCATACTTATCATAAACACCGACACTGTCGCCGGTAGGCCCCCATGCAGGAACCGAATAAACACCCCAATGAATAAAGATTCCGAATTTTGAATCTTCAAACCACTGCGGTACCTCTCTTTTGTCGAGCGACTCCCAGGAGGGCTGGAAATTCTGAGCACCCAGAAGCTGAGTTATCAGAAGCGGCATAAACAAAAAATACTTTCTCATATTCTATTTTTTATCATAAGCGAGTGTATAAATCCTCTCTCCCATTGATGATGATGATTTGGATTCTATTGAGAGTGATTTACCTGTATCACCAAGTTTATATATTTCAACTGATTTTATCTCATTCTGCTCTCCGCTCATTTCAAAAACCATAACTGAGGTTACAGTAAGCACCTTATTATCAGCCGACCATACAGCCTTTGACTTTCTGGAAGTATTAAATACAGGGTTAACAGATTCCTTGCCATCGAGTGTATATGTTTCTGACATTTTTCTGTCCTCGCCATCCTGTCCCCTGAAAGTTCTTTCAAGAGTAAAAGTCTGATCATTCTGGGTAATTGTTACAGTTTGTGATATCATTCTGAAACCACCCTCTCCCAATACGCTTTTTGATTCGCTATAAGCCCATGATCCTGAAAAATTTGCAACGCCCTGAGCAAATCCGTTAACAGTAAACAAGCAACTGATAATAATAAACAGCAGTGCTCGAAATTTGAAGTTTTCTTTTGTTTTCATTGTTTAGTTAATTAAACGGGTTAAGAAAATTGTGTTATGAAGGTACTGCAATTTATTTAATCGCTGTTCCCTGACAGAAGAGAATTTTTTATGTTATTGAATAGCTTTTAGGGCTTATATGCTCAGGTTAAAGCCTATCTTTCCTTCTGATTTTTAAGAACATCATTTTTATATCTGCGGTTCTTAAGGATATTGACATAATCCTTAGCCAGTTTATTATTATAATCCTGATATGACTTTGCTGCCCAGTCTATTGCGGCGTCAACATCTCCGTTTATTTCATTGATAATAGCCATATTATACGCAGCACGACCAGCAATTTTCATTTTTGGATTTTCAGTCTCTTTCATCCATAGTTCGCCTGCCGAATCCCAGTTTCCCATCTGAGCTCTGCGCCTGGCTATTTTAAAATTGTCGGTTCCCTTAACAAAATAATCGCGCATTACCCTGAGTCTGTAAGGAACTATCCGCAAGGCATAACCATGTCCAGCCTTATTACTTACCTCATTTACAGCTGCTTTACGACCAACAAGTGCTGCTACAGCCAAAAGAGGATTTATACCACGGCCAGTTGAAACTATAGACTCGCTGTAGATAAACTCGTCGAGTATTGCCTTTCCGGCCGGATCATATATTCGCCATCCTGTCTTAATTATTGTCTCAACATCGGCCCGATGCTCAAGTCCCGGAAATACCCCAAGCGGTGTTTTTATGTCGACTTTTCTGTTTGAATAAGTTACATGAGTATCAGTATCAAACTTTTCAAGTGAGAAGAGAGCATCAGTATTTGTCTCTTTGCAGATCTGTTCAACAATCTCCCATTTAAGAGGCACCGGAAACAATGTCAGTCTGGGCGTTCTGAAATCTATATCATTAAGCGTTTTTACCTCTACAAATCTCTCATTAGCAAGAAGTTCATCTGACAGCCCACGTACACTCTCCATAGCTCCCTCTTTATCAAGGTCGATACCTTCAAGGGATAGCGCCTTATCAATAATATCTATAGCCTTAGTCTCATCAGTAGGCATGCTCCGGTTAATTACCCCTACCTTCTTTATATATGCAGGAACAGTTACCGGCGCCGGTTCTGTAACATTAAGATATAGCTGATTCGTCTTGCATGACATTAAAAATGCAGCCAGAAATAAAAATAATGTGTACTTTTTCATAAAAATATTAATATTAGCCTCTGTGTCTCTCAGTCTTTTTCTGCCCTGTGCCCTGCGCCCTGTGCCCTTTACTCCCCGTCAATCTTCACCATCCTGATATTCCTTAACGCGGCAGTTGTTGTCCATGATGTAATTCCAAAAGGCTTCGACAACTCCACTTCAGGCCTGATTGATAACCTTTTATCTCCGATTGGGAAATTAACAACAACTTTATCATCAATAAGAGCCCTGATAGTATCCGGTTTAACAATAATACAAATTTTATACCAGACATCCTTCTCGAATTTCTGAAGTGTTGTTGTTTCATTTTCTGAGGCATCGGAACCATCTATACTACTTAGCCCGACAGTTGTTCCTCCCCATCCTCCTACAATAAATGTACATGGTGAAGTGCCAACAGGGAATGTAATTCCGCAGAAAAAATCATTACCGTTGACCCTTTTTGCCTCAAGAGTAACTTTATAATTCGTCTCCGGAAAGTCTCCTTTCCAGGTTATACCTGTACAACCATCACCCATACCAAGAATGACCTCATTGCCTGAAACATATACGGGTCCCTGCGGACCGAAATTAGTGATCTCCCATCCATCAAGGTTTATGCCATTGAAAATGTAGGAACTGCCGGGTAGTACAGAGTTCCCTTCAATTACAGGTCCTTTAGGGGAACCGCATCCTGCCAGAATAAGAAATGCCACAAAGACTACCACTCTGCCGGCCATACCGATTGACCTTTAAAAAACTGAAGGTCTTTGTAATAAGGTTTGGTTTTTGCTTCAATTGCCAGCATCTGGTCTGCAGTAAGAGGCTTGAAATTTTTTGCTATTCCTATATTCTCTTCGAGCTGTGCAATATCATCAAGGCCAATAATAACGGTACTTACAGGCAAAGTGATGACATATTCCATTGCCTCCTTCATGGTAATTATTCCACCATTTGAGAAAATCCTGTCGCGGGCAGGAATCTTCATACCTACTATTCCCATTTTCTTTTCAACAGCAAGGGGCAGGAAATTTTCAATGAATGGATCGTAGTGTTTATCTGCGGCATTCAGTGCAACAAGCACATTATCGAAAGGGTAGCGCTCTGCCATAATCTTCAGCATTGCAGGACTTTCATGTCCTGTTATACCAAGGAACCTGACCATCTTTTCATTTTTTGCTTTCTCCATGGCCTTAATCACTCCGCCGTCAGCAAAATACTTATCTACATCAGGTATCTGAGCTGTTGTTAGATTATGCACCTGCCAGAGATCAAGATGGTCTGTCTGCAGGTTCTTCAGTGATTTCTCCAGAAGCCGCATCGATCCGTCGTAGGTCCGGTCATCAGTTTTTGATGCAAGAAATACTTCATTTCGTCTGGTTTTCATTACTTGTCCGACATTCCTTTCGCTATGCCCTCTTGCTTCTGCTTTGGGTATTGTGGCTGTTGACCGACCGTAACCGGCAGCTGTATCTATGTAATTTATTCCCAGATCAATTGCTCTGTTGATTATCTGCACCGAGAGCTCTTCCTTACCCGGGGTCTCAATTGTAGCCTGACCACCAAGGCTGAAAATGCAAACCTTATGACCGGTCCTGCCAAGTGGACGTACAGGCATCTTGCCTTTGTATCCCGACATTAAAATTTTACCTGTTGCAGTATCCAGATATGGATAAATGCCTGCAACTGCTGTGGCTGCGAGAAGTTTCTGCAGAAATTCCCTGCGTGAATTCTTTGCTGATTTTTCCATGATTGTAGTATTAAATTTATTCTGGTATTATTCTTCCGGTTTTCTCAATTCACGAACCGGTCTGTCAATTATTCCCAGATCGGGTAAAATATTTTTATTGTCTGTTGCCTTAAGTTGTTCAAGCTTTCTTCCGGCTGGCAGGACTCTGCTCTCCCATGATCCTATTGCATCGTTAAAACCTTTCAGTGCAGTTTTCAGCCCTCCCCCGACTTTATCAAAATGCTCTGCAAAAACACTTAGTCTTCCATGCAACTCGGTTGCAGCATCCATTATTTGTATAGCATTTTCTGTTATAGTATGCTGCTGCCACGACATTGCCACTGATTTAAGAACTACAATAAGAGTAGTTGGTGTGGCAAGTATTATCTTATTGTTCATTGCATCCTGAAGCAACGTTTTATCGGTCATTAATGCCACATTCAAAGCCGATTCTACTTCCATATAAAGGACAACAAAATCAGGAGTATTTGCGAACTGTGACCAGTATTGCTTTTTACTAAGTTTATTAATATGGTCCCTGAGGTCTTTGGCATGTTTTGCAAAAAGGATATTCCGTGAAATCTCATCATCAGTTTCAAGTGCCTGAAGATACGCATCAAGTGGCAGCTTCGAATCAACAACTACATGACTGTTTCCGGGAAGATTGATTATCATATCAGGCTTTAAAACAGACTCTTCACCTTCAGAATAAACCTGTTCAAAAAAATCACAATGTGCTGATAAGCCTGAGAATTCGACAACACGTTTTAGTCCTATCTCACCCCATTTACCCCTCACTCTGGGGTTTCTGAGAGCATTAACAAGTGCTGTTGTCTCTTTTTGCAGACTGGTATTTGTTGTTTGAATATTAGCCAGCATCTCGGTAACCTGCCCGAATGTTTTTTCAGAACCTTTTTCCAGTTCTTCTATCCTTTTTTTATAGCTGTCAATTGATTCCTTAACAGGTTTGAGCATCTCTTCAATAGCTGTTTTTCTCTTATCCAGATCACCTTCTGCACCTTTTACCTGAGTTTCAAGCTGTGATTTTGCCAGATCAAGAAACTGCTTGTTATTTTGCGAAAGTGCATCAGAGGCAGCCGACTTAAAAGTATCAACCATAGCTTTTCTTACCTCATCGAGACTATTGGCCTGGGCCTCTACTCTTGCCCTGAGGGTACTGTTCTCCCTGTTCAAATCATTTATCTCAGAAATCTTATCAAGCAATGCCTGCTGATGCCTGCTGCCCAACATTGATTTTGTACCCAGAAAAGCTATGAGGGAACCAATCAGAGCGCCTGCAATTATATAAAGAATTATTTCCATCAGGTTCAGGTATATTATGCTTCAAATTTATAAGTTTTAACGGTATAAGCAGTGATAAATGTTTCATTTTACATTTTTAGTATCTTCGTCATATCCAAATAAACATACTATGACAAAACTTATAAAACGCCGGAGCTTTATTGAAACATCTGCAAAAGTGATAGGAGGAGCAGGATTACTGGCAGCTTCAACATCATGTGCAACAGAGCTTACTACCGGTCTGGGTAAAAACTTTGTGCATCATGTTTTTTTCTGGCTTAGACAGCCGGTAACAGCTGAAGGAAGAGCACGATTTGAAAAAGGACTTAAATCGCTTGCAACGATAGAAACAATTGTGGATTTCCACATCGGGCTTCCTGCAGGAACAAGTCGCGATGTAATAGACTCATCATACACCTACTCGATGCTTACCCTTAACAAATCAAAAGAAGACCAGGATATTTATCAGACACACCCAACCCACCTGAAATTCATTGCTGACTGTCAGGATTTATGGGAAAAGGTTGTGGTTTATGATACGATAAGCATCTGATAGCAAAGGGCACAGGGCGAATGGCACAGGGCTCAGGGCGCAGGGCACAGTATCAATATGTCCAACCTTGCGTCTTGAGTCTTGAGTTTTGCGTCTTCTTATTTCAGATATACTTCAATCACAGGTATTTCTGATTGTGGTTTAAGAACAGGCAGAGTGAGTGTAAGATCATTTGCTGACGCATCTCTTCCGGCCCTGAATCTTATCTCTGAAGCATCGTGCAGGAACTGAATATATTTCACCTTATCGCCCATCCCGGTCAGAGTCATCGATCCCATTGGGTAAGCAAGCAGGTGTACATATAATCTTTTCGTAACAGGGTTATAAGTAAGAAGTGTATTGGGAGGAGTAACAAAACCTGCCGGCGCCTCTGTACATCCATAAACTGAGCGGCCATTGTATTTCATCCATTCTCCCATTCCCGAAAGTCTGTCCTGAGCTCTTGAGTCGAAATTTCCACGGGCTGTAGGTCCGACATTGAGAAGGAGATTTCCTCCCTTGCTTACCGATTCAATAAGAAGTTCAAGCAGTTGTGCCTTGCTCTTCCATGTATTCTCATCGCGGTAATAGCCCCACGATCCTGAAAAAGT
>JBBQZN010000041.1:0-38600 GCA_038207725.1 Bacteroidales bacterium
TCCAATATTCAGACAAGTTCTGGACCGGGATAAAAGATTGGTTTATGACAGAAAAACTGCTTAAACTTATTTACGACATAAAGTTGTCTCTCGACGATATCGAGTCCTATTTTGAGACAGAATCAAAAACTTTCGAAAACTATAAGAAAAACTCTTTGCTCAAACGTGCTCTCGAAAGAAACCTCGAGATCATTGGAGAAGCGATGAATAGGATTCTAAAAGAGGATCCTGATTTCCCGATTGATAATGCAAGACGGATTATTGGATTGCGAAATCAAATAATCCATGGTTATGATTCAGTCTCGGACGAAAACATTTGGGCGATTATCTCTTTACACCTTCCAAAATTAAAATCAGAGATCGAAATTCTTATTAAATAACAGCTACACCCAGCTTAAACAAGTATTCAAACATTGACAGTATTTTAATTCCCTTTAAAGCCACGCAAACCTGCATTGGGCATAGCCTCAACCGTTGGTGGCAATTTTATAAAACCTTAACATGAAAAAAAGCAATTTGGAACAAAATTTGAAAACTACTTTTAAAAATAAATTATGAAATCTGTATTACTTTTTATTCCATTAACTCTATTGGCTTTTTCTTGTAAAAAGGATAATGTTCAACAACCTGCTTTTATAGAAACACAAATAAGTCTTACAACACATAAACTGACAGCATTTTCAATTATCAAAAATTCAAAATATCTGATTGTATTTGAAACAGGCTTGGGTGACGACCACACAATTTGGAATCAAAAGAATTTGACTATGAACATTAGTGCTAAACAAGATGTACTGATGTACGACAGGGCAGGATATGGGAAATCCGAAAAAGGTCCGGCAGCAAGGAATATAACTATATTAAGTGGTGAACTTGATAGTGTAATTAACAAATTTTCAAATGGGCGAAAGGTAATACTTGTAGGACATTCAATTGCAGGAATGATTATAAGAGACTATGCAATAAAAAATCCTTCCAAAACAGCGGGACTGCTATTTATTGACCCATCACACGAAGCGTACAATATTTTAACTCAAGCCCAAGAAGATTTTATTTATAATACTTTCCTAAGCAGCAATGGTGCAGACTTTGGGGCAACAATGGAAGCAAGACAATTAATTGAAGATTCACAATATATGGCTACTCTTTCAAACCTTCCAAATGTGCCTATTATTGTTCTTACAAGTATGACAGTAGACGCTTCACACTCGGCTTCTGACAGACAAAGTTGGTATAATTCTCACGAACTATTAAAATTAGGCGTAACTGATTTCATACATATTTCAACAACAAATTCAGGGCATTATATTTTTCTTGACGAGCCTAATTTAGTACTGGACAACTTGAATTTACTAATTTCAAAACTACCGTAGAAAGAAAACTGCCACCAACAAAGTATTGGCAAAAAAGGGGCTGATGGAAGTAATTGAGCAGTAGTAATTCTATTGTAGCTTTGTGCAAAGGTTGGGCTGACCGAATTCTAATGCCCCTTCTTCGCCAATACTCAGACGTTACCGCCAAGTGTAAAAAGACAGAGACGACAGACATAAATTGAAAAGGAAACCATTGTGAGCAATCCGCGCCGTTTATCGGGACTCAGTCATCTGGACAACTATATCGTGACACCAAAATCCTGCTCATCTATCGGGACTGTGCAAAAACACATGCCAACCCTGACCCTTCGCTCCGTTCTGGGCAGGCTCCGACGGCAACTAATCCTAGCGACGGGGCCGTCAGTAACAAGTTGATGGAGATTTAAAAAGGAATTTAGGTAGTATAATTGACTCTTCTTCTTCCGACTTCCGACTTCCGACTTCTGACTTCTGACTTATACAACTGATTAGTCATATTTATATTAAGTTAAGAAGAATTTGCAAGAATTATCACCTCACCATTTAACCTCCTAATAGTATTTATATTCACGTATTTATATGCTGACGGCATGCATTTTAGATATTTATTTTTACTTTTGCCACATAATAAACTAAAACACGTACAGCACAAAAAACTAGAACATAAACAACATAATATAATATAACTTGCACAATACAATAAATCAGACCTTGCTGTGCAGAGGAAAGTAGGACTGTATATCAATAATTCAAAAGAACCGTAATTATGGCATCACTACAAGAAAAACTAGCTGAATCACTAGAAGTATTAAGAAGAATTCAAAGTGAAGACGGTATTACTGCGATAAAAGCGGATAAGCTTTCCAGAACTCATCGTGCCTAGCAGTATTTGACAGGGCTCTCAGTAACGAAGAAGGCAAACTAATGACAAACTATAAATAAGATGAATATAACCAGAATTTTATTGATTTTCTTACTCATTATCTTGTTACCTTTCAGGGGAATGGGACAAAGTATAAGCATTGGACAACCCATGATTGGCGCCCAGGTTTTTGTGGAACCAGGCCAAACTTCCGAAGAAACCGAACAATGGTTTAAGATGATGAAAGAAAATGGGATGACTATCTGCCGGATCCGAATGTTCGAGTCGTACATGCACAAGCAAGATGGAAGCTGGGATTTTTCACTTTTCGACCGTGCTTTTAAAATGGCAGAAAAGTACGACATTAAAGTTATGGGAACATTCTTCCCGGCAACGGATAAAACCGACATTGGCGGCTGGAAATTTCCGAAAGACAACGAACAGCTAAATAGTTTTTCAGAATATATAAAACAGTTGGTGTTGCATTTTAAGCAGTTCAAATCGCTTTATGCCTGGGTATTAATCAACGAGCCTGGCGGTGGATTACAGAACAACGAGTTTGCGCGCGAGATGCGGTTAGAATGGAACAAACAAAATCCTCAACCAGAATACCTTCCCAATGGATACCCTGTTTTGGTCGATTTGCAGGAATATAGGTTTAAACGTTATATGACTTCTTGGATGTTGAAGTGGATTGCCGAAGAGGTTCGAAAAAGCGATCAGAATGTAAACCTGCATGTAAACAACCATGCCATCTTCTCTAACTTTCAGGAATACGATTTCCCCTATTGGCGAACATTCCTCACAAGTTTGGGCGGTTCGGCACATGCAAGCTGGCATTTTGGGCAATTCAAACGCGATGAGTATGCACTGGCCATGTCGGCCAACAGCGAAATACTGCTTTCGGGCGCCGGCAATTTACCCTGGTTTATGACTGAGTTGCAGGGCGGAAACAACACCTTCAGCGGCATGAATGCCATGTGTCCCACCAAAGAAGAAATTATCCAATGGTTATGGACAGTAATTGGCAGCGAAGGAAAGGGTGGAATTTTCTGGTCGCTCAATCCCCGTGCTTCGGGTATCGAATCGGGCGAATGGGCTTTGCTCGATTTTCAAAACCAACCCACCGACAGAGTACAAGCCATTAGCGAGCTTTCGCATTGCATCAATGAAAATGCGAAACTGTTCGGCAGCCTGAAAAAAGTTGAAACAGGTGTCAACCTGCTGTATATTCGCGAATCGCAATGGACTGAAGATATAATTACTGGGGGATTAAAAGCTGCAACAGATGGCAGGAAAACAGAACTGAGCGACTTGCTGGGTTACTTTCAGTCTTTTTCTGAAATGGGCATAACACCCAATATCAAAGCCTGGGAAGAGTTCGATTTCAACAAAAATGATTATAGGGGAACGATCATAATCCTGGCAAATCAAATAGCTATACCAAATGCATATACTTCGGTTCTCGAAAACTTTGTGAGCAAAGGCGGACAATTAATAGCTGACGGGCTGACCGGCTACTACGATGAAAATGTGCACAATTCAATGCTTACCGGGTTTTCGCTTAAAAAACTGTTTGGTGGCGAAATCTCAGAGTATTGTTTTATAGATTCTGTTAAACAATTTTCTTTAGTTGGTTGCAACGAATCAGTTCCGGGTTATGGCTGGAAAGGTTTTATCAAGCCAATGCCACAATCGCTGATTTTAAGCAAAGAAGGCGACAAGATATTGGCAAGTTCAGCAAAATTTGGAAAAGGAGAAGTGATTTGGGTTCCCTCATTACTCGGAACGGCTGCCCGGAAAGAGGGCAGTAAACCATTATCCACCTGGTTAATGAAGGTTTGTAAAGTACAGGTTCCTTTTCAATTTTCAGCATTTCAGAAAGGCTTGCTGATGAAAACTCTAAAATCAGATGATGGTTACCTAACTATTATAGTGAATAAATCTAAAGAGAAAAAGGTGCTTGTTATTACAAAACAAGATTCAAAATTGATTTCCAGTTTGCTGTTTGCCAACTTTGGAGGTGCAGTTTCCGGCAGCCAATTAACAATTCATCCGGAGGAAACGATTGTAGTGTACTGGAAATAAAGAAATAATGAAAGTAAATAGAATTGAGAAATAAATAGATTTATTTTTTTGTAGAAGACCATTGAATCCCATCTGTTCAGTTTTATTTTAGTCTGTTTTTTATTTGCAGTGAACCCGGTCTTTGGTTGAAAACCACAGCCTCTTGATAACGGCTGGAAATTACAACTGATAAATTTGCTCACGTTGTAACTCTTGAAGGTGATTCTGACGGTGACAAATTGGGTTGGTTTTTTGAGGACAATTATTTCGACATTATGTCTGGCGAAACAAAGACAGTTAGCATACCGGGGAAAAATAATTCAGGCAAAATTACAGCAAAGCCATGGTATTACTCAGAGTCAACAACCATTTCATGGAATCAATAAATTAAAGTAGATGTTGAATGTTGTATGGTAAGATTATTACTTTATGCAAATGGAGCTTAACAAGGAAAAAGTCTTGCCGGTACAAGTTGAGATATTAAATATGTCCAGGGATTAAAGCCCCCTTCAGAGCTTGCCCCGCTTAGGCGGGGGGGTTGGGGGCAAATCTAAGAGGAGGAAAAGCCTTGCAGCGCTGATGATTAGATTAAAGGATTATTCTCCGCCGACTGGCGGATCATGATCCATTTTGAGGGTGCTTAACAAAGGAAAAGCCCTGCGAGAATTAACTAAACAAAGGGTTATTGGCTCCCTCCCTTATTGTTTAAGAGGGCCGGGCGTTTAAAAATTGCCTGCAGGCAATTTTAGCGAAGGAGCCAGCCTGCCGCGATTGGCAGGGGAAGGTTAAGATAAGTTTAAGGGGAGGAGCCGGAGGATGGGAATAGCCTTAAATAAAAGAAGTCTCAACAAAAGTAACTTGATAAAACAAACTTGACTTTGGTTTACATAAAGTGTAACTTGCATGTAATTAAAAACTTAGAATTGCAGGGAGTAATGGATACTTGCTGATTTAGTCAGGGTGAGGTCTCACGACCCGGATTACTCCATGTTTCTAAGTATATTCGTAAATAATAATTATTTATTTTATGGGATTCAACGTAAATGCCAAGTGTATTGATTGTGGAAACAAATTTAATATTTCCAAAGGTGATGGATTCTTTTTTCACCTGCTCCGATGTCAATTATGCGGGGAAACAAAATCCATTGGTTTTGACGAACTTGGGGAACTCCGTTTACAATACCTGAAAGGATTATCGGGTCCTACCAGTATTCCCAGCATGGAATATGACAAGCATATTCAACAGAATGCACAGGTAGAACCTATCTCCGAAGACAAATATCATAAGGGAGTCGAAGCCTTTGCCGGAAAATGTAAATGTGGCGGTAACTTTGTATTCAATTCCTTTATCCGGTGTCCTGAATGTCGATCAATTCGTATTGAAGAAGGAGGAATTACTATGATGTACGACTAATGATGATTCTGAATTAACCTCCTGATAACTTAAAGAATAGTAATTTCAATAAGAGAAAGCTTCTTTTTGGTCTCCAACCAATATTTTTTAAGAGGGCCGGGCGTTTAAAAATTGCCTGCAGGCAATTTTAGCGAAGGAGCCAGCCTGCCGCGATGGGTTGGGGAGGGTTATTTCGTGATCCTCTAAGGGGATTATGATGAAATATCTAACTATATAATTATCTCTGATATTAATAAAGTCATTGATTTTATTGACCTTATGAAAGAAGATATTTTTTTGTATGATAAGGAAAACAATTGAGGTCTATGGAAATTTGGAAAACCTCTTGATCTTGACCATTATTAGTCAAAGTTAAATATTTCGAAACACCCCAGATTTTCATCGACAAGAAACTCGTTAATCTCCATTTGGTGCTTTAATATAAGGATTGAGATTTCTTCTGTATTCAAATTTCCAGTCTTGATCCAGATGTTTTTAGGAGGGAATCCCTTAATCAGGTTAATATCATTAAAATCAGAGTCTTGAGAAACTATTGTGAATTTATTGTTCTTTGCAAATTCCCAAATATCAAGGTCTGATGCATTTATTAAACCTTCGGTCTTTACATGACTTGATTCGGGAAAGGCGTCAGATAGTTATTTAAGAATCCTGAAGGAAATATTTTGATCAAAAAGCAGCTTCATACAGCAACCTGATATATAGTCCGTTCTCTGTCTGCAGCGAAGCTTAATGCGGCAAATATATCCTCTTCCTTCAATTCAGGGTAATCTTCAATTACATCCTTGTTTGTCTTACCTGAAGCAAGCCAGCCAAGTATATCATAAACAGTGATTCGCATTCCCCTGATACATGGTTTTCCACTCCTTTTACCAGGTTCGATTGTTATAATGTTCTTATAATTAGTCATAACCATTTAAATTATAAAGTAAAATTTGTCATTTTTGTTCACATACAAAACGAGAATAAAAATGGAAGGATTATTTCATGATCCATTTTGGGGGAGCTTAACAAGTCAAAAGCCTTGCATCCGCCTTCGGCATGTATGTATTTGTATATTATGTTCTTACCCCTTCTCTATCAGGAGAAGGGGGCAGGGGGATGAGGCGGACTTTAGGGTGGGTTATTTCGTAATCATCTAAGGAAATGAAAAAAAGAGGATTACGCACTCCGCCAACTGGCGGATCGCGTGATCCTCAGGGGGGTGCTTAACAAAGAAAAAGCCTTGCAGCGCTGATGCGCTGCTACGGGCTTTTTTGTTTTCATCCCTTACAAAAGCAAGCTTTTGACGGTCTGAAAACAAAAAAGCCCTGTTGCTGTCGCAACAAGGCTTTTTCTTTGTAGCGGAGATAGGATTCGAACCTATGACCTTTGGGTTATGAGCCCAACGAGCTACCACTGCTCCACCCCGCAATATTGAGGTGCAAAGGTAATATATTGGAAGCAATTACCAAAGCATTTGATAAATATTTTTAATTTAAGTTCGAACTCCGAACTCCGAACTCCGAACTTCAAATTCCGAACTTTCAAATAAATCACTAATTTTGTACAACTGTATTGAAATTAAATAAACTACTACGCCATGCCCAGAGTATTTAAAGCAACCGAAATAGCGAAAGAGGAAAAGGAAGTTAAACGCGACTACCTCGACAGACATATGCCTCATGTATTTTGTTCCGATGAAGTTCAGCGGGGCGATAAATTTGCCGTTAAAGTTAAACTCGGTGATGAGTATGCTCATCCCGATGATGCTGACCACTTTATAAGTGTTATCCAGCTCTGGAACAGGGAAACTCTTCTCGCTGAAGCCCGCTATACTGCAGGAGTATATGGAAGTAAACCATCTCATTTTGAGATAGACTTTTATATTGTCGCGCCTGAGGTCTCTATGAACCTCTCTGCTATGGCTGTCTGTACCAAGCATGGTTTATGGCAGAGTGAAGATAAGGCTGTAAAGGTTATTTAAAAGTTAATATTCCTCTTTTTACTTTCATTTTCTCAATAGATGAAGCAGGATTATTATCTTTGCAGGCCTCATATTTAATACGGTATGGCAAAAGAAGATAAGAAAAAGAACAACTGGCGCGATAAGTATAGATTTAGTGTTGTAAATGATCATACTTATGAAGAGGTGTGGCGAATTCGCCTGACACGTTATAATGCATTTCTCCTTATTACATTCCTTGTTGTTTTTATTATAGGTACCACTTCTTCACTTATTGCGTTTACAAATCTAAGAGAGTTTATTCCCGGATATCCTGATGTTGTGATGCGCCGTAATATACTAATGAGCTCAATACGACTTGATTCTCTTGACAGGGAACTTATACTCCGTGACAAGTATTTCGCTAACATGAATGCCATAATCTCAGGTAAACAACCTGCAGAAATATATACCAGGCAGGATACTTCAGGAAATTTTAAATCAATAAATTTTGCAGTCTCATCTGAAGACTCTACCCTGCGCGCAAGAGTCGAAAAGGATGAACGATATAACCTTACACTCGGACCATCATCACCTGAAGCAGTGACAAGCCTCGCAGGATTGCATTTTTTCCCGCCTGTGAAAGGGATTATATCAGGCAGATATGATATAAGAACAAAACACTTTGGAACAGATATAGTTACCAAGCCAGACGCTTATGTTTCCGCCGCTCTCGACGGGACTGTCATTTTCACCGGATGGACAATGGAAACAGGGTTCGTGATTGAAATTCAGCATCTGAATAATATAGTTTCAGTATATAAGCATAATGCGAGCCTCCTCAGGGAGACCGGAGATCTGGTCAGAGCAGGCGAAACTATTTCAGTTGTCGGCAGCTCAGGAGAAATGTATACCTCAGGACCGCATCTTCATTTTGAGATCTGGTATAAAGGAAGCGCTCTTGATCCTGAAAAACATATTATATTCTAAATCAGGAAATCCTGTATGCCGGAAAGAATAGCACTATTGGGATCAACCGGGTCAATCGGCTCGCAGGCACTGGATATCATCTCCCGATATCCTGATCGATTCATTGTTGAGTCTCTTGTTGCAGGAAATAATGTAGAACTTCTTACACAACAGGCAATTAAGTTTCATCCCGATTCTGTTGTTATCGGAAACGGCGACCATTATCTTAAGCTCAGGGAGAATCTGAAAAATACTGATATTAAAGTTTATGCGGGAATGGAGGCTGCTGAACAGGTTGTTGCCTCCTCTTCTGTAGATGTTGTAATTGCTTCCATAGTTGGTTATTCAGGCCTTCGACCAACAATCGCTGCTATACGGGCCGGGAAGAAAATTGCTCTTGCAAATAAAGAGACTCTTGTTGTTGCCGGAGAAATTATAGGAAAACTTGTGAAAGAATCAGGAAGTAACATTATCCCCGTCGACTCTGAACATTCTGCCATATTCCAATGCCTTGTAGGAGAGACAGGCAACCCGGTTGAAAAGATAACTCTTACAGCTTCAGGCGGACCATTCTTAAACTGGACAGCAGAGCAAATGAAGAGCGTAAGTCCAAAGGATGCCCTCCGTCATCCTAACTGGGATATGGGGTGTAAAGTTACAATCGATTCAGCATCACTAATGAATAAAGGGCTTGAGGTTATTGAAGCAAAATGGCTTTTCGGACTTAGCCCCGACCAGATTTCTGTTATAGTTCACCCTCAGTCTGTAATTCATTCTTTTGTTCACTTTGCAGATGGTTCAGTTAAGGCTCAGCTTGGCGTTCCCGATATGAGAGTTCCGATATTATATGCATTATCATACCCCGACCGTTTTATCTCCGATCTTCCACGACTCGATTTTAAAGATCATCCTGCTCTTACATTCATTGAACCTGATACAAGCAGGTTCAGGAATCTGGCTATTGCTTACAGTGCTATGAGGGAAGGCGGAAATATGCCATGCATAATGAATGCTGCCAATGAAATAGCCGTTGCTGCTTTTTTGAATAAAAAAATCGGTTTTAACCAGATGTCCGACGTCGTTTCCTGGTCAATGGACAAATGTACTTTTTCAGCAACACCCGACCTTCAATTTCTTGAGGAAACAGATAACAGGGCAAGGGATATTGCGACAAATTATGTAAATAAACTCAATAAATAAAAATGGTAATACTTATCAAAATTCTTCAGTTTGTATTGAGCCTTTCAATTCTTGTAATCATTCATGAATTTGGCCACTTTATACTTGCAAAACTTTTTAAAACAAGAGTTGAGAAATTCTATCTCTTTTTCGATCCATGGTTCTCCATTTTCAAATATAAAAAAGGAGATACAGAATATGGGATTGGCTGGCTGCCGCTGGGTGGTTATGTTAAAATTTCAGGAATGATCGATGAGTCAATGGATAAGGAACAGATGAAACTGCCTCCCCAGCCATATGAATTCAGGTCAAAACCATCGTGGCAGAGGCTTATGATAATGTTAGGGGGTGTAGTCTTCAACTTTATTTCAGCTATGATAATATATGTTCTCGTTCTTTTTGCCTGGGGCGAGTCTTACCTTCCGACTGCAAATGTAAAGTATGGGATTGTTACTGATTCAGTTGGATTTGAAATTGGTCTTAGAAACGGCGACAAAATTCTTACTGTTGATAATCAGTATATTGAAGATTTCATGGAAATTACTCCTGATATCGTTCTCAACGGACGTAAAACTATTCAGGTTAACAGAGATGGTCAGCTTCTTAATATTGATATTCCCAAAGAATATATCCCTAAAATGCTTAAAGGGAAGGGGCAGATTGACCCTCGTACTCCTTTTGCCCCGTTTGTAGTTGCTGCCTATGGTAAAGAATCTCCCGGTGAAAAAGCAGGGGTTCTGATCGGAGACCAGCTTCTGGGGATTGATGGCAAGTCATTCCTCTTCTTTGATGAATTTCAGCTTTACCTCCTCGAAAACAAGGAGAGTACCCTGGTTCTTAATCTTCTTAGAAATAACGTTCCTGTAGATATAGCTGTTAAACCAACAGAAACAGGGGTGCTCGGAATAAATAAGGTGGTTGGACTTAGTAAAATTTTTGAAATTAAAACTCTCAAATATGGCTTCATCCAGTCAATTCCTGCCGGTATTGAGAAAGGATTCAAGACTATAGCTGATTACCTGAAGCAGTTCAAGTTGATTTTTTCCAAGCACACAAAAGCTTATGAATCGCTTGGCGGATTTATAACAATAGGAAATATTTTCCCCGGCGTGTGGGACTGGCAGTCGTTTTGGAATCTGACAGCCTTCCTCTCAATAATACTTGCTGTTATGAATATTCTCCCCATTCCGGCACTCGACGGCGGACATGTAATGTTTTTGCTCTTTGAAGTTGTAACAGGAAGAAAACCAAGCGATAAGTTTCTCGAATATGCACAGATAGCAGGTATGGTTATCTTGCTGGGGCTCCTTATTTTTGCCAATGGTAACGATATACTCCGACTAATCAGGAATTAATTATTAATACCGGTGTAATTTGCATATAAATAAAGTATTTTTACCTTTGCATAAATTCAAATACTAAAAGAGATGGGAAATTTTGGCGCAACAGAGATTATACTGATATTACTTGTGGTAGTTCTGCTTTTTGGTGGACGTAAAATTCCAGAGCTTATGAAGGGTATCGGTCAGGGCATGAAAGAGTTTAAGAAAGCTTCAAAATATGATCCTGCTTCTGATGATGAAAAAGACAAAATGAATTAGTAGTTAAATATATAGAGGAAACCTGCATGTGAATGCAGGTTTTTTTGTTTTAGAGCACTACTTTATTGGTTCATATTTCTGATTTCTCCTTACAGGCACAAATCCGGCTTCCCTGATAACATCCTGCATCTCATTAGCATTAAACCTATTGGAAGAGCCGGCAGCACTAACTACATTTTCTTCAATCATAATTGATCCTAAATCGTTTGCCCCGGCATGCAGCGACAACATAGCAATTTCCTTTCCGACAGTGAGAATAGATGCCTGAATATTTCGGATATTATTAAGAACAATCCGGCTTATAGCAATCATCCTTATATAATCTGTTGCTGTATAGGTGCTGCTTATGCCCTGTTTTTTAAGCAACTCTGTCCCTTCGTCCTGGAAAGGCCATGGAACAAAAGTTATAAATCCATAATTGTTTTCCGGTTTCTCACTCTGAAGATCTCTTAACTTTATCAAATGGCCAATTCTCTCTTCAGCAATCTCTATGTGTCCGAACATCATTGTGGCTGAGGTGGGAAGATTCAGAATATGTGCTGCTCTCATTACACCGAGCCATTCTTCTGAAGTGGCTTTTGCTGGTGAAAGAATTCTCCTTACCCTGTCAGACAGAATCTCTGCACCTGCACCCGGAAGACTGTCGAGTCCGGCATTCATCAGCCTGGTGAGGACTTCGTTAAACGAAAGATTCTCTTTCTTTGCAAGATAAGCAACTTCAGGTGGTCCCAGCGCATGAAGCTTAAGAGATGGGTATTGTTCTTTAAGATGGCTGAAGAGATCTGTATAGAAACTCAGACCGAGGGCAGGATTCATTCCGCCCTGGAGCAGCAGCTGGTCTCCTCCGAGAGAATAGAGTTCGTCTATCTTTTGTTTATATTCCTCATTTGTTGTGATATACGCGTCGGATGAGCCTTTCTTTCTGCAGAAATTGCAAAATGAGCATTGTGAAAAGCAGATATTTGTGATATTTACATTCCTGTCAATCATCCAGCCGGCATTGTTTCCCTGATTGTGTACCTGTCTTAGTTTGCCCGCTATAAAAATCAGCTCCCCGAGGGGTGCATTTTTGTAAAGGAAAAGAGCCTCTTCAGACGTAAGAGGAATAAGCTCTGAAGCTTTATCATAAAGGTGGTTCAAGTTCATTTCTTAAAACAATTTATATCTGAATCGGTTAACAAAAAGGAGGAGTTTTTATTATGCCGGAACCTCTGCACAAAGGTAACGCTTTGGAAACGAAACAATCAATTTTTTAATTAACTTTACATCTTCAAAAAAAAGGATGATTTTTGTATGTAACCCATAGGTCAGGAGTAAATTAAATTGTTTCCGGTTTTAATACTATGAGGTCATATTCAATAAATTAAAATGCTGATGAAACCTGAAATTAGGAAAATATCAATTATCCCTGCCGGGAATTCTGTTTTACATATTACCGGTTCACTGGTTCTACCTCACGAACTTGTTCTTAGTCCTCAAGAAAAAGCTTATGCCGAGAAACAACTGGCTGCAAGAGAGGATTTCGTTTTCATTAATTCCTACAACCGGTTTACCTTCATTGTAAAACTTAAAGCGGACACAAAGCATTACAAAGTCAGGGAAGAACTCCGCAGAACAGCCTACAAAATGCGGGCGCTGATAAAAAAGTGCAATCTTCCGGAACTTGTAATTACTTCTGATAATTGCTATAAGGGAGCTGTAGAGGATTTTGCAGAAGGTCTGATTCTGAGCTTTTATTCTTTCAGTAAGTATATGACCAGAGAGGAAAAGAGTGAGAACAGAAAATACCCTTACTTGTTACTTCTTCACACTGAAGCAAGTGATGATGAGATAAACTGGCTGATCAATATTACTGATGCTGCATATTATACAAGAGATCTCATAAATGAACCGGTAAATCACCTGAACGCAGTTGCTCTGGGTGAGGAGATAAGAAAAAAGGGAGAATCTGCAGGCTTAAAGGTTGAGGTTCTTACTAAGGGGAAGATTGAGGCACTCAAAATGGGTGGTTTGCTTGCTGTTAACAAAGGAAGTGTTGACCCCCCTGTTTTTTGTATTCTGGAGTGGAAGCCTGAGAATTGTACAAATCAGAAACCTGTCGTACTCGTTGGTAAGGGTGTTGTTTATGATACCGGTGGTCTGAATATAAAGACCGGAGATTATATGGCAGGAATGAAAGGCGACATGGCAGGAGCCGCTATTGTGTCGGCTGTAATGTATACAATAGCGAAATCAAAAATTCCTGTTCACGTCATAGGACTTATTC
This sequence comes from Bacteroidales bacterium, assembly GCA_038207725.1. GTDB lineage: Bacteria > Bacteroidota > Bacteroidia > Bacteroidales > VadinHA17 > LD21. Next base: position 13,632 of record JBBQZN010000041.1, read on the forward strand.
CGTCTACGGATAACCGTCCGGGTGGAAATGCATATACCCAGGGTGATATTATCACCATGTATAACAGGATGACAGTGGAGATCGGAAATACCGACGCGGAAGGCAGAATGATACTTGCCGATGCAATCAGTTACGCCTCTAAATATTCACCCGAACTGATAATAGATATTGCCACTCTTACAGGTTCTGCTGCCATGACATTCGGAAATCAGGCAATCGCAATGATGACAAATGCCGACAGGAAGTATGCAGCTCTTCTCGAAGAGTGTGGTAATGATGTTTATGAAAGGATTGGTGAACTGCCTTTATGGGATGAATATGGCGAACTCCTGAAGTCTGATGTAGCTGATCTTAAGAATATTGGGGGAAAGGAAGCAGGAGCAATAATTGCCGGAAAGTTCCTTGAGAATTTTGCAGAATATCCGCTTATCCATCTTGATATTGCAGGAACCGAAATGCTTAAAAAAGATGATTTTTACAGGACAAAGAACGGAGCCGGATCAGGATTACGTCTTCTGGCAGCATTTTTAAAAAAGCTGTCAGCCGATTCTAAAAAATTGAAATAATAAACTATGGAAAATAAACCAATAATTGCCGGAATCTCACACGGAGACATAAATGGAATCGGATATGAAGTAATAATCAAGGCTCTGTCAGATCCTCAGATAAATGATATTTGCATTCCTGTTGTTTATGGATCACCAAAAGTGGCTGCCTATCACAGAAAGGCTTTGAATATCAATAATTTCAGTTTCAATAATATAAGATCTGCAGAGGAAGCCCATGCTAAAAAGGCGAACATGATAAACTGCCTTGATGATAATACCAGGGTTGAACTTGGAAAGTCAACCCAGCAAGGTGGTGAAGCTGCACTTATTTCCATGGAAAAGGCTGTTGAAGATCTTAAAAATGGGAAGATCCAGGTTCTTATTACAGCTCCAATCGACAAAAATAATGTGCAGTCAGAGACATTTAAGTTTAAGGGCCATACCGAATACCTTAAATCAGTTGCAGGTGCCGATGAGGCTCTGATGTTTATGATAAGCGAATGTATGAGAATTGGAGTCGCAACAGACCATGTCCCACTGAGCAAAGTTTCAGGTCTTATTACTGTTGAGACACTTATGCGTAAGATCAGGTTGATGAATCAGTCTCTGATTCGTGACTTCGGAATCAGAAAGCCAAAAATTGCAGTTCTTGGTTTAAATCCTCATGCAGGCGACAACTCACTACTGGGTACCGAAGAGGCTGAAATAATTCTTCCGTCAATTCAGAAAGCGCAGAGGGATGGAATTCTTGCATTCGGACCATTCCCTGCTGACGGCTTCTTCGGAGCAGGCTCATTTGTAAAATTTGATGGAATCCTAGCAATGTATCACGATCAGGGCCTGACGCCTTTTAAAGCTTTATCATTCGACTCCGGAGTGAACTTTACTGCCGGCTTACCATTTGTTCGTACTTCACCTGTACATGGTACCGCATTCGATATAGCAGGAAAAGGAGAAGCCTCCGAAAACTCTTTCCGCCAGGCAATTTATCTGGCATGCGATATTTACAAAAACAGGCTGATGTATGCCGAGATATCAAAAAACCCTCTCAAACATCAGGATATTGAGATCCATAATGACAGGTATGATGAACTTCCACCGGATGTTTTTAATGCAGAATAATTAGTATGATAGACTACATTAAAGGAGCTGTTAATCAAATAACACCAACCTTCCTGACCATCGAAACCGGCGGAATAGGCTATATGGTGAATATCTCACTTACAACCTTCTCGAAACTTGAAGGCAAAACGGAATTTAAAATTCTGATACACGAGGTAATAAGGGAAGATACCCACCAGCTTTTCGGATTTGCCGATAATGATGAACGGGAAATTTTCAGATTACTTATTTCAGTTACCGGTGTTGGAGCCAACACAGCACGTATGATGCTATCATCTCTTAACCCGGCTGAAATAGAAAAATCAATAGCCGGATCAGATGTAAATACTCTGAAAGGTGTAAAAGGTATCGGACTTAAAACAGCGCAGCGAATTATTGTAGACCTGAAAGATAAGATCGGAAAACACTCAGGAACCGGTGAAATATTCGCCTTTGAGAACAATACCCGCCGTGATGAGGCGTTATCTGCTTTAGTAATGCTGGGATTTGCCAAAAGTGCTGTCGCAAAAGTACTTGACAATATTGTACGGACTGAAAAGAACCTTACAGTTGAAGAGCTTATTAAGAAGGCACTTAAAAACTTGTAAAACAGAATATTAGCCGGATTGGGATCAGGGATATCATATAAAAATCTACTGGTATTTTCATATCTTTTACTGTTCGCTTCATTCGCCTTAACAACCACGGAAGCTAGTAGCCAGACTCCTGTACAGGCTACCGGTGCTGCCGACACTACGAGAAGATCTCCGCTTAAGCTAAAAGAGAATTCAGGAATCCCCTGGGAATCAAAGCAGAAATCCCCCCTTTTCCTCGATAATCCATCAAATCTTAAATCAACCGTTTTATACGATCCTGAAAAGAATGAATATATTATATATCAGAGGATTGGAGCTTTAAATTATCGTACTCCTGTGCACATGACTCCTGAGGAATTCCGAAAGTATGAGTATACACGGGCCATGCGCGACTACTGGCAGTCGAGGGTGTCAGGCGAAGAAGCCGGCTTCCGCTCAGCCCTCATTCCTCAGATAGAAGTGGGGGGAGCCGCATTTGACAAGATATTCGGAAGCAACGTTATCAACATTATTCCGCAAGGATCAGCTGAACTTATCTTCGGGATTAATATCTCGCGCACCCAGAATCCGGCCCTGTCTGAAAAACTTCAGACTATCCCCACTTTCGACTTCAAGGAGAAAATCCAGATGAATGTTACTGGTACAATAGGCGATAAAGTGCAGCTTGGAGTCAACTATAATACTGATGCGATGTTCGATTTCGAGAACAGGACTAAGTTACAGTATGCAGGAAAAGAGGACGAGATCCTTAAAAAAGTTGAGGCAGGCGATGTAACATTGCCGCTTACAGGTACTCTTATTACGGGAAGTTATAGTCTGTTCGGACTTAAAACCGAGATGCAATTCGGAAAACTTACAGTTACAACTGTGCTCTCACAACAGAAAGGCGAGTCTTCTGTTATTGAGGTGAAGGGTGGTGCTCAGTTGACAGATTTTGAGATATATGCCGACCAATATGAGGCAAACAGGCACTTCTTCCTTGCACAATATTTTCGCGACACATACGATCAGGCACTGAGAAATCTTCCGGTAGTCAGTTCCGGAGTAAATATTGAAAGAATAGAAGTATGGGTCACAAACAAATCAAGCCGTTTTGAAGAGGCAAGTAACAGAAATATTGTTGCTTTTATGGACCTTGCCGAAAACTCGAATCATATTTTCAATAATGTGCCTGCTTTTCAGCAAACCTCCGGAGCTGCTCAATATCCTGAAAATGGTACAAACAGATTGTATGAACAGCTTAATTCAGCATACTCCGCTATAAGGGATGTAGATCAGGTTACAAATACATTCGACCCGCTCTATCCTGGTTTTCAGATCGGTCGCGATTTCGAAAAGATTGAAAATGCAAGAAAGCTGAATGAAAGGGAATACACATTCAATAAGCAACTTGGTTATATTTCACTTAATACTTCTCTGAACACTGATGAGGTTCTTGCAGTGGCCTATGAGTACACTTACGGAGGACAATTATTTCAGGTTGGTGAGTTTTCAACCGACGGAATAAGCGCACCTCAGTCACTCGTTCTGAAACTTATTAAAGGAACAACACTGAGTCCGAAATTGCCGACCTGGAATCTCATGATGAAAAACGTATACTCACTAGGGTCAGGTAAACTCGACAGGAAGGACTTTCAGCTGAATGTTCTTTATCAGGATGACAAAACAGGCAATTCGATAAACTACCTCCCTGAAGGAAAACTTGCTGATAAGATTCTTCTTCAGGTAATGGGACTCGATAATCTTAATTCACAGCTCGACAGGGAATCAGACGGTTATTTTGACTTTGTGGATGGTGTAACAGTAATGCTCGATAGAGGCAAAATAGTTTTTCCTGTACTTGAACCATTCGGGTCACATCTGAAAAAAATGATATCAGATCCCAAGCTTGCAGGCAAGTATGTTTTTCAGGAACTGTACGATTCTACCCAAACTATTGCACGGCAGATGGCGGAGAAGAATAAATTCAAACTTGAAGGGCAATACTCATCCGAATCAGGTTCTGAGATAAGGCTTAATGCATCGAGCATACCGCAGGGCGCGGTAAAGGTAACGGCAGGTGGAGTTCCTCTTACTGAAAACACCGATTATACTGTTGATTACAATATGGGTACTGTGCGAATTATTAACAGTGCACTCATTGAATCACAGACTCCCATTCAGGTCTCTCTCGAAAGCAATCAGTTCTTCGGATTTCAGACCAAAACACTTGTAGGTACCCATCTTGATTACCGTGTCTCCGATAATTTTGATATTGGTGGCACAATTCTCCATCTTACAGAACGTCCTTATACCCAAAAGGTTAATTTTGGTGAGGAGCCTATTTCAAATACTATATGGGGGATGAATACTTCCTATAAGACAGAGTCACAGTTCCTGACAAAGGCAATTGATAAGATTCCTTTTCTTGAAACAAAGACCCCCTCTAATTTTTCTTTCTTTGGTGAGTTTGCGAACCTTAAACCCGGTCATTCCCGGGCAATATCAAGTGCCGGCAATTCATATATCGATGATTTTGAGGCAAGTGAGATACCACTTGATCTGAAGTCATTCAATGCCTGGACAATAGCAAGTATCCCGCAGGGGCAGGAAATGGTATTCCCTGAATCGAGGTTTAATAATAATCCGGTAAGTGGTTTCAACCGGGCAAAACTGGCATGGTATGTAATTGACCCGCTTTTCCTCCGCAACGGTTCATCAACCCCCGATCATATTAAACAACGTCCTGAGCTTCAGTCGAGTCATTTTGTAAGGGAGATCTATGAAACCGAGATTTTCCCTTATCGTGAGAGTCCCAGCGGAATACCGACGAACTTAACGGTTCTCAATCTGGCATTTTATCCTGAAGAAAAAGGACCCTACAACTTTGATACTGATCCCGGACCCTATTCGGAGGGGATGAACAGTGACGGGAAACTGAATGATCCTAAATCGAGATGGGGTGGAATAATGCGGGAAGTGCTGACAAGCGACTTCGAGACGGCTAATATCCAGTATGTGAAATTCTGGGTTATGGACCCTTTTGTTGAAGACCCTACACTTGAGGGAGGAGATTTATATATTAACCTTGGAAATGTATCTGAGGATATTCTTCGTGATTCAAGAAAGAGTTTTGAAAACGGATTACCCGGATCGCCTTTGCCAAAAAACATAGATTCTACTGCATGGGGCAGGGTACCTACAGTTCAGGCAGTTGTACATGCTTTTGACAATGCACCCGAATCGCGCCTTTATCAGGATGTGGGACTTGATGGTTTAAGAGATCAGGATGAAGTAACATTCTTCGCATCATATCTGCAGAAGTCATTGATAATTACCAAACCTGATGTGTACCAGAAAATATTGGATGACCCTTCTAATGATAACTTCCACTATTACCGGGGCCGGGATTATGATCAGGCTCAATTTGGAATCCTTGAGCGGTACAAGAGATATAATGGCCAGGATGGTAACTCTCCTACACCTGAGATGTCGAACGAGTCTTACCCCACTTCCGGATCGACACTTCCGGATATGGAGGATATAAACAGGGATAATACTCTGAGTGAAACAGAAAGTTATTATCAGTATAAAGTCAGCATGAGGCCCGGAGATCTTAAGGTTGGTAAAAACTTTGTTGTTGATGAAATAGAGTCTACTGCGAAAATGCCAACCGGAGAGTCGAAGGTAAAATGGTATCAGTTTAAAATTCCGATTTCCGAATACCAGAAAATTGTAGGACCAATTAAAGATTTCAAATCTATCCGCTTCATGAGGATGTACATGAAAGATTTTGAAAAACCGGTAGTATTGCGTTTTGCCAAACTCGATCTTGTAAGAGCTGAGTGGAGGAAGTACAATATTTCGTTTATGGAGGGTGGAGAAAGAATTACTGTTCCGGAGGCTACTGACGGCACTTTTGAGATAAGCTCTGTAAGTATAGAGGAGAATTCGGGAAAAGAGCCTGTTAACTACGTTCTTCCTCCGGGCTTCGACAGGATTACTGATCCGCAGAACCCTCAACTCAGACAGCTGAACGAGCAGTCGATGGTTCTTAAAGTCCAGAATCTTGAAGATGGCGACGCCCGTGCCGCCTTCAGGAATGTTAATCTCGACATTCGTCAATACCGACGATTGAGAATGGAAGTCCATGCAGAAGAAATGATAGGGCAGCCTTTGGATGATAATGAGCTGACTGCCTTCATAAGAATCGGATCAGATTACAAGGGCAACTTTTACGAATATGAGATTCCTCTGAAGCTTACTCAATGGAACAGCAGGTATGAGAACAACTCTGATAAGGACAGAGAGCTTGTATGGCCCGTGGAGAACAGCTTCAATATAGATCTTTCTGTGCTGCAGGAAGCCAAACAGGAGCGAAACAGGCAGATGCAGCTGCCCGGATCATCGTTGAGTGTTTCTGATGTTTTTGTTTACTCAAACGGAACAGCCAGAATTTCTGTTTCAGGTAATCCTAACCTGAGTAATGTAAGGGTGATTATGATTGGAGTCAGAAATCCGATTAAGATAAGAAACAGCACCACCGATGATGGAAATCCAAAGTCAGGGGAAATATGGGTTAATGAACTTCGGCTAAGTGATTTTATCGAGAATGGAGGCTGGGCTGCCAATGCCCATCTTCAGGCCCGGCTGGCTGATCTTGGAACAGTAGACATGGTTGGTCAGACAAGTACTCCCGGGTGGGGAAGTATTGAGAAAAAGGTAAATGAGCGAAGCAAGGAGCAGATAATGAAGTATGATCTTTCATCAAGCATCGAGCTTGGTAAATTTTTTCCTGAAGACCTTGGAGTTCGCTTACCTGTCTACGTTGGTTATTCAGAAACGAAAATAAAGCCACAGTTTAATCCGCTCGATCCTGATATTCCACTTAACGATGCTCTTGATGCAGCCATTAATAAGAATGCCCGTGATTCAATCCTTAATATTTCGCAGGATTATGCAAGAAGAAGAACAATCACAATAAGTAATGCAGGCATAACAAAAAGAGGAGAGAAACCACATGCCTGGGATATTGCAAATTTCAGTGTTAACTATACTTATAATGAAGTCTACAGAAGTAATATCAAAACTGCGATAGATCTTGAAAAGAATTACAGGGGAGGGGTGAATTATGATTTCCAGGCTCAACCGGCAAATGTAACTCCTTTTAAGAGCGTAAACTTTCTCAACTCACCTGCTCTCAAGCTTATTAAGGATTTTAATTTTTATATTTTCCCGAAGAGTATCTCATTCAGAACTGACCTGAATCGCTTTTACAACGAGATTAAAACAAGAAATATAAATAATCCAAACCTGAGAGTAACTCCCTCTTTCAGGAAAGACTTTGAGTGGAGCAGGATTTATGATTTCAAATATGATATTACCCGTCAGCTGAAATTCGATTTTACTGCCACCAACCTGGCCCGTATTGATGAACCTTTCGGCGGAGTGGATAAGAACAGGTACAGTGACAGTTATGATTTCTGGAGGGATTCAGTGATGGTTAACCTCCGAAATTTCGGAAGGACCACAAACTATAACCATTTTGTAAATGTCACATATACAATACCTGTTAACAAACTTCCTCTGCTTTCATGGCTGAATGCAAATGCCAGATACGGAGCTGATTATACCTGGCTTGCCGGCCCTGTTTTTCCTGACAGTATGAATATTAACATGGGAAACTCAATAAAGAACCATAATGAGATGACGCTTACAGGAATGGCCAGTCTTACTACCCTTTACAACAAGTCAAAGTTTCTGAAAACAATTGAGAACAATACGCGGCCCGATGCTGCGCTACGTATGAAGACAGAAACAAAAACGGTTACATATAAAAAGGACAATGTCAGTTTCCGTCCGAATATATCCAGAGCTATTATCCATAATCTCAGAACAAAGGATGTATTGGTAAAGATTTTGGGTAAGAATGGCGCAGAAGTGAAAGGAAAGATGGTAATCGTCAGTGAAAACCGTGTCAATTTTACTGCAGCTGAGGCAGCAGATGGTGCCAGCGTTATTGTGGAAGGAAAAGTTAAGAAGGCAAGAAATCCATTTATTGTAACAGGCGAATATCTTATCAGGGCGATGATGGGAGTAAGGTCAGTCAGCCTTACCTTAACTTCTGCGCAGGGACAGTTTCTTCCGGGTTATACTCCTGGAACAAAATACCTGGGCATGTCTGACTACGACGGAGCTATGGCCCCGGGCTGGCCTTTTATACTTGGCTACAGTGACCGGAGCTTTTTTGACAAGGCAGTTAATAACGGATGGCTTTCAACTGATACATTACTTAATACTCCTGCATCGTATAACAACAAAATGGATGTATCTGTAAGGAGCCAGATTGAGCCATTCCCTGGATTGCGAATCGACATGAATGCCGACAGAAGATTTCTGGAAAACGTAAGCTCTTATTATGTTGCTGATTATAACGGGCATTTTCCCGACAGCACACGTAACCGTATTATCTCGGGGAACTTCTCAATATCAGTTATTTCATGGGGTACCGCTTTTGAGAAGATATCAAAGGATCCGAATAATGATTATGTGTCAGCTACATTCGAAGCATTCAAGAGTAATACAATAATTATATCTGAAAGGAGAGCTGCTGAGCGGGTAAAAATTGATCCGGCATACGATCCTGACATTAATCCTTTAACCGGAGATCCTGTTGAGGGGCCTTATAAAAGTGGCTACGGAAGCACATCGCGAGAAGTATTGATTCCAGCTTTCATAGCTGCCTATACGAAATCAAGTGCACGAAAAGTAGGTCTCGAAACATTTCCCGGAGCGCTGAGGATGATGCCCAACTGGAGGATCAATTTTGACGGCTTATCAAAATTTGAGTTTATACAAAGAACATTCCGCTCAGTAAACCTGACTCATCAATACCGCAGTACATACCAGATAGGTTCATATACAACAAATATGAATTACCTCTCCGATGAATCAGGAGTGAACCGGATAAGGGATATGCAGAATAATTATATTCAAAGGTATGAGATAAATGTTGTTACAATTAATGAGCAGTTTAGTCCTCTTATTAACATCGACATGAACTGGAAAAACTCCCTGACAACACGGTTCGAGTGGAAAAAATCACGTACCGTTTCTCTTAACCTGACCAGCAACCAGGTTGCAGATGCCCGCATAAATGAACTTATTTTCGGAGCCGGCTACAGGTTTGAGGATGTTCAGCTGATCTTAAAAACAGGCGGTGGTCAGAGGGTTTTAAAGAGTGACCTTAATCTCCGTTTTGATCTCTCAATACGTGATAATAAGACACTTGCCAGAAAACTTGTTGAAAATGTGAATCAGCCGGTTGTTGGTCAGAAAGTATTTACAATCGGAACCACAGCGGATTATGTTCTGAGCGACAGGTTTAATCTGCAGATCTTTGCCGACCATACTATGAATAATCCTTTTGTGGCAAATACATTTCCTACCTCAAATACCAATTTTGGATTCAGTCTGAAGTTTACCCTGATACAGTAACATCTGCCCTTATATTTCAATTTTAAAATATGACTTTTTTCATCTTGCAAAACTAAAAAAAGCTTTATTTTTGATTGATGTTTCAGATAAAGAAACATTGATAATTTTCTAAAACCATCTCAGTTATGAATGTTCCGGTAAATTTGCTTTACACCAAAGACCATGAGTGGCTTCGCATCGAAGGAGACATGGGGTATGTAGGAGTTACTGATTTTGCCCAGGGTGAATTAGGTGACATCGTTTTCATTGAAATAGAGACAGTAGGAGAGACTCTCGCTAAAGAGGAAGTTTTCGGTACTATCGAAGCTGTTAAAACTGTTTCTGACCTGTTTATGCCTGTCAGCGGAGAGATAGTGGAATTAAATCCTGCTCTCGAGGAGTCACCTGAGGTTGTGAATAAGGATTGCTATGGCAAAGGCTGGATGGTGAAAATTAAGCTCACAAATCAGGCTGAGGTAAAAGAGCTTCTCACACCTGAACAGTATAAAGCACTCTTGTAGGCCACTAACCCCGGACTTAAGTCCGGGGCTGTCCGGGGCTGTCCGGGGCTGTTCGGGGCTACTGTTCGGGGCTACTGTTCGGGGTTATAGCGTCTTTTTAACTTCAAATTCCTGGTATCCTTCTACCATATCGCCTATTTTAATATCGTTGAAGTTGTGAATGTTAAGGCCGCATTCATATCCGCCGACAACTTCTTTTACATCATCTTTGAAGCGTTTGAGTGAGCCGAGTTCACCGGTATAAATAACAATACCATCACGGATAATTCTCACTCTTGTGTTCCTTGTTATCTTGCCTTCTTTAACATAACAACCGGCAACTGTACCAACCTTAGTTACTTTGAATACATCTCTGATCTCAAGGGTTGCCACAATCTCCTCTTTCATTTCAGGAACGAGCATACCTTCCATAGCGGATCTGATCTCCTCAATGGCATTATAGATAATTGAGTAAAGTCTCACATCAATCTCCTCTTTCTCAGCAAGTCTGCGTGCGCTTACTGAAGGACGCACCTGGAAGCCGACTATGATTGCATTTGATGCAGCAGCAAGAAGAATATCTGATTCTGAAATCTGTCCCACAGCTTTGTGAATGATGTTAAGCTGAATTTCAGGAGTTGACAGTTTTATAAGTGAATCGCTGAGTGCTTCAATAGAACCGTCGACATCACCTTTAACGATAATATTAAGTTCCTGGAAGTTGCCAATTGCAATTCTTCGTCCGATTTCGTCAAGAGTAATATGTTTCTGCGTACGTAAGCCCTGTTCCCTCTGAAGCTGTGCTCTCTTTGTAGCAATATCTTTGGCTTCACGGTCGCTATCCATTACGTTGAATTTGTCTCCTGCCTGTGGCGCTCCGTTAAGTCCGAGAATCAATGTAGGTGTGGCCGGACCAACAACTTCTACTTTATTACCACGCTCATTGTACATAGCTTTTATATGTCCGAAGCAACTGCCTGCAAGCATAATATCTCCGATTCTGAGGGTTCCTGCTTTTACAAGGACTGTTGCCGTAAATCCTCTTCCCTTATCGAGAGATGATTCTATAACAGTACCGATGGCAGGCTTGTCAGGATTGGCTTTAAGGTCAAGCATCTCAGCTTCAAGAAGGACTTTGTCGAGTAAGACATCGATATTGAGCCCTGACTTTGCAGAAATCTCCTGAGACTGATATTTTCCACCCCAGTCTTCCACCAGATAGTTCATGGCAGCGAGGGCTTCTTTTATCTTATCGGGATTTGCCGATTGCTTATCAATTTTGTTTATAGCAAAAATAATCGGGACACCTGCAGCTGAAGCATGGTTGATGGCTTCCCTTGTCTGGGGCATTACACCATCGTCAGCGGCAACAACAATTATTGCAATGTCGGTTATCTGTGCTCCGCGAGCACGCATGGCAGTAAATGCCTCGTGACCGGGGGTGTCGAGGAAAGTGATCTGACGGCCATCTTCAAGGATAACTCCGTAAGCTCCGATATGCTGTGTTATACCTCCGGCTTCACCGGCTATAACGTTTGTGTTCCTTATGTAGTCGAGTAGTTTTGTTTTTCCATGGTCGACGTGACCCATTACTGTAACAATAGGAGGCCTTGGTTTAAGATCCTCTTCTTTATCCTCAACCTCTCTTACTGCTTCCTGAAGTTCGGCACTTACAAATTCGACCTTGAATCCGAATTCATCGGCCAGAAGTGCCATGGTTTCTGCATCGAGACGCTGGTTAATTGAAACAAACAATCCCAGGTTCATACAGGTTGATATGATCTCAGTTACAGCAACATCCATCATCGATGCAAGTTCATTTACCGATACGAATTCTGTAACTTTCAGGATATTCTTATCCATTTCTATCCTGTCTTCAACTTCCTTATGTTTAAGACTGACAGCCTCTCTTTTATCTCTTCTGTATCTTGACCCTTTTGATTTCCCTTTGGTAGTAAGCCGGGCAAGTGTCTCCTTTATCTGCTTCTGTACTTCTTCTTCATTTACCTCTGCCCTGATAGGTCTCTTCTTGATAACCTTTTTGGCATTTCCCGGTTTATTATCTTTTTTATCGGTTGAAGGAAGAACAGGTTTTGCAACAGCAGGAGCTGTGCCCTCTTTTTCTTTCAGTATTCTCTTTCTTCTCTTTTTTCTACGGAAGTCAGAATCATTATTTAACCTTACAGGCTGATATGGAGTAGATTTTTTCTTTTCTTCAACAGGAAGATCAATTCTTCCAACCACTCTTGGTCCTGCAAGTTTCTTAAAATCAGTTTTGTACAGAGCTACAATGTCCTCTTGAGGGATTATCGTTTCGGCGATAATTTCAGGAATAACAACAGGCTCTTTAACAGGTTCAGGAATAACTACCTCTGCTTTTGGTTCTTCCTTTTTAACATGCTTTACAGGAGCCGGTTCCTCTTTTTCAGGAGCAAGTTGTTCTTTGATTTTCTCTTTTACCTTTTCCTTTTCCTTTGGTTTTTCAGGCTGGCTCTCTTTCTTTGCAGGCTTTGTCTCTTTTGAAATGGTATTGAGATCAATTTTCCCAACTATATTAAGTTCGATATTCTTCTTTGGCTTAACCTCTTCTACCGGAGATGGTGTTACATCTTTTTCTTTTTCAGCAACTTCTTTTTTCTTTTCAGGTTTCTTAGGTTCAACTTCAACTGGTGCAGGTTTTTCAACGGGTACCTCTTTTGGCGGAGCCGGTTTCTCAGCTTTTGGCTTTAAGGTCTGCTCAAGATCAATCTTACCAACGAGTTTAACTTCAGGTTTCTTAACCTCTGTCTTTATGTCGACAGTTGTTTTTGATCCTGAAGAATCCTTAACAAGAATTTCCTCATCTTTTTCAGATTCTTCTGATTCAGTTTTCTCTGAAAAATCCTCAATAGATATAGACTCTTTTTTTCTGTGAAGATCTTTAAGGATAAGTTTTTCAGATTCTTTCTTGACACTTATGTCGGTACTATATTCTTTTACAAGCAAAATATATGCTTCATGCGGAAGTTTAGTATTTGGGTTCGGATCAAGAACGAAACCTTTTTTATGAAGGAACTCCACGATAGTGGTTATCCCCACATTGAATTCGCGGGCCGCTTTGCTTAATCTCGTAACCTTAATATCCTCTGTCATAAATATGCCTTGCCTTATTAAAATTTTCAAAAAACCTGATTACTGGTATATTATCAATTATTCTTATTCAAATTCGGATCTGAGGATGTTAACTACCTCTTTTACTGTTTCCTCTTCAAGGTCGGTTCTCTTAACCAGATCGCTGATTGAAAGGTTGAGTACGCTTCTTGCAGTATCACAACCAATAGCTTTAAGCTCTTCGATGATCCAGTCTTCTATTTCATCACCAAATTCTTCAAGGTTAACGTCTTCTTCGTCTTCTCCACCCGGCTCTCTGTAAACATCTATCTCATAACCTGTAAGCTGACTGGCAAGTTTTATATTAAGACCACCTTTACCAATTGCAAGAGACACTTCGTTAGGCTTGAGATAAATCTCTGCCCTTTTGGTCTCTTCAACAAGTTTTATGGAGGTGATTTTTGCCGGACTAAGTGCCCTTTGAATGAAAAGCTGATTATTTGATGTAAAATTGATAACATCAATATTCTCATTGCGCAGTTCCCTTACAATACCATGTATCCTTGAACCTTTCATTCCGACACATGCACCAACCGGATCGATTCTTTCATCATATGATTCAACTGCTACTTTTGCTCGCTCCCCCGGAACCCTTACAATCTTTTTGATTGTGATAAGTCCGTCGAATATTTCAGGTACTTCAAGTTCAAAAAGTCTTTCCAGGAACACAGGCGATGTTCTGCTCAGGATGATGAATGGAGTATTGTTTCTCATCTCAACCTTTATAACAACCGCCCTTATTGAATCGCCTTTACGGAAATGATCGGAAGGGATCTGTTCGCTTTTTGGCAAAATAAGCTCATTACCATCGTCGTCAAGTACCAGTATTTCTCTTTTCCATACCTGGTAAACTTCACCGGTTACAATTTCGCCGATCCTGTCTTTGTACTTGATGTAAATATTGTTTTTCTCAAGATCAAGAATACGGGCTGTGAGGTTCTGCCTGAGTGATAATATTGCCCTTCTTCCGAAATCGAGGAATTTAACTTCATCTGAAACCTCTTCCCCAACTTCATAATCCTCGTCAATCTCTTTTGCCTTTGATAAGGGGATCTGTATCACGGGATCGGTAAGCTCCTTGTCGGCAACAACAACCCTGTTTCTCCATATTTCGAAGTCCCCCTTGTCAATATTGACGATTATGTCAAAATTGTCGGCGGAACCATATTTCTTGGCAAGCATGCTTCTGAACACATCTTCAAGAACGCTCATCATTGTTGGGCGGTCAATGTTCTTCAGCTCTTTAAACTCCGAAAAGGTGTCGATTAAATTTACATTTTCCATTTGGTGTAAACCTGTTATATTACTTAATTGTTAAAACAACTCTTGTCGATTTTATCTGGTCAAAATTGAAGGAAATGTCCTTCATCTCTTTTGATTTTCCCTTTACTTTTACTTCAGTTTCAATTTCAAATCCTCCTGCAGTTACGTTCTTTAATTTGCCGGAATATTTTGATCCTTCATTATCGCTGACTTCAACTTTCTTGCCTTCATTTTTATAATACTGCTCAATAACCAGAAAAGGAAGATCAAGTCCCGGTGATGATACCTGCAATTCAAAATCCTCTTTTTCACGGTCGAGGTTCGATTCTATCTGGCGGTGTATCGATGCACAATCATCAATTGTTATACCCTCATTTCTGTCAGCCAGTACCGTTATCCTGTTGGCGCTGCTCACTTTAACAGATACAAGAAACATTCCTGTTCCCTGAATGAACTGCTCAATTATGCCCTGTATGTGATGTTTTTCAATCATGTTCTTTAAACCGCCAACAAAATAGGGGACTCTGGTCCCCTTACTCTTCAATTCGCCTCAATTCGGTTGCAAAGGTAAATAATTATATCAAAACACCAAAATAAATTCACTAATATTGAACTATTATCATTGTGGTTCAAAGAAGTAGCGAATTTTGAAAGAATATCAAACTGAGTATTAAATTGGTGAATTGTGGAAAAGACAGATATATATGATGAAAAGGAGCGAAATGATTTAAGTTGCTGCCAGATGTGCCCGGGGGAGTGCCGGGTTAACAGAAATGAAGACGAAAGAGGTTTCTGCGGAGCCGGATCAGGGCTTAATGTGGCCTCAATATGTTTACACAAAGGTGAGGAGCCCGTTATCTGCGGCAAGGATGGAATATGTAATGTCTTTTTTGCAGGCTGCAATATGCGTTGCCTATTTTGCCAGAACCATGAAATAAGTTCACCCGGATCATTTTTCCCGGATCAGAAGCAGGATCTGCAATCGGTTCTCGATCAGATAACAGGAATCTTATCGGGGGGTATCAGGGCAGTAGGATTTGTTTCACCTTCACATGTGGTTCCTCAGGTAAAAGCAATAATCAGGGGAATACATGATAGAGGATTTCATCCGGTAATAATATATAATACAAACAGTTACGATAAGGTTGAGACTCTTAAAAGTCTCGATGGCTTAATAGATGTATACCTTCCCGATTTCAAATACATAACTCCTTCACTTGCACTCCGTTATTCATCAACTCCCGATTATCCTGAGCTTGCCCTGAAAGCAATAAAGGAGATTTATTATCAGAAAGGTTCGAGGCTTATAACTGATGCTTCAGGGATGGCAGAAAGCGGAATGCTCATAAGGCATCTTGTACTTCCGGGTCAGACGGAAGAAAGTAAAAAGGTTCTTAGAACGATTGCTGAGGAGCTATCCCCCGGGGTGCATCTCTCTCTAATGTCGCAATACCATCCTGAAGGGAATCTGACAGAATATCCGGAATTAAACAGAACCCTGTATCGTGAAGAATATGAGTCGCTTATTGAGTTTATGAATTCGCTTGGGTTCAGGAACGGTTATACTCAGGAGATGGATAGCAATCAGAACTACCGGCCTGATTTCAGTAAAGAGCATCCATTTGAGTAGACTTTTTTCTTATGTTGCCCCCGAACCCCTCCCGACGAAGCGCGACAAGCTCTTGCAGGGGAGTATTTTTACATGAATTTTTCTCTTTTCTGAAGGTTAAAAAGAGCAACCAGTAAGAATATTACCGATGCGGTAATAAGGATTATCCTGTTCTTTATCGTTATTATTGCCCAGGTTGCCTCATTAACATCGTAGGGCAGATCGAAGGGATTCAGGAAGACATTCCACTGGCTTTTTCTCAGAGCATCGCTCAGAATCATAAAAATAAGTCCAAAGATTATCATAAGTACTGCTGTTCCATTTCCGTTTCTGACAATTGTTGAAACCATAAATGCCATTACTCCAAGGAAAAGGACAGGTATCATAACCTGGCTTGTCACCTTTAATACCCTGAACTTAACAATAAGGACCGATGAAAGTGCTGTAAATGCGAGCATTATTACAAATGCGATTACAAAAATAAGTATGATCCTTACCAGCCATACCTTATATCTGTAGTTGGGTATGCCGAAAAGTATCTCGATAGTACGGGCATCCTGATCATTCTGTATTCCGAATACCGAGGGGTAAAACACAAGCAGAATACCGGAAAAGAGGAAGACTCCGTAGAGATCATTCATTTTCGAGACTTCCTTTGTGAACACATAGATCACTGACAATCCGAGATAAAATAGTATTGATCCTGCCAGAAACCAGATAAACCTGTTTGCAAAAATGATCCGCAGATTATAAATAATCATTTTGTAAACAAGATCGACTGCATTATATATATTACTGGATTTCATTGTTTTGAAATTAAGATGTTTTCAGGATTACTAATTTGTTTTCTTTCTTTGGAGCCACAGATATGCATCCTCGAGATTTGGTGCTGCATTTATGGCACCTTCCCATGGCGACTCATCTGATATCACCCTTACTCTTACATTATCACCTTCCGACATATGATGAACTACAAGATTCTTCTCTACAAATGTTCCGAAATCTTTAGCCGGAATATTAAACTGCCATACATGTCCTTCTGCCTCCCTGGTCATATCAATAGGTTTTCCGAAGTATCTGAGTGTGCCCCTGTTCAGTACAGCAACATGATTACACGAACTTGAAATATCTTCTATAATGTGAGTAGAAAAGATTACTACTCTTTCCCGGCTGAGTTCAACAAGCAGGTTCCTGAATCTTATTCTTTCACGCGGATCAAGTCCTGCAGTAGGTTCGTCAACAACAAGAATCCTGGGAAGATTAAGCAATATCTGGGCAATTCCCATGCGCTGTTTCATACCCCCCGAATATGAACCTATTTTATGATGCCTGCGCTCTTCCATGTGAACAGCCCCCAGGACATAGCTGACACGTTCATTTCTTGTTTTTACATCGGTAATATTCTTGAGCATAGCCTGATAATGCAGATACTCATGTGCAGTCATATTCTCATAACTGCCGAATTCCTGTGGCAGATATCCTATAAGCCCTTGTAACTCCTCCCTCATTTTCTGGGTGTCAAGTCCGTTTATCCAGACCTTTCCATAGCTCTGTTCAAGGATTCCGCATATGATTCGCATAAGGGTTGTTTTACCTGCTCCGTTCGGACCAAGCAAGCCAAACATTCCGTTTCCAATTGTCATAGAAACACAACTGAGGGCCTTGAAGGGTTTTTTCTTCTTACCTATAAGAGGCACTGAAGCAACTACCCTGTAAAAGGCCTTTCGTAAACCTTTGAATCTTCCCTCAAGACGGTAGATATCAATATTTTCGCGTGTGAGTTTCTGTCCGGTTTTAAAAATTATGAGTCCGGTGAACCAGAGAACTCCAAGTATAAGGACGACAACAAGATTTTCCCACTTAATCTGGAACCAGATGAGGTTAAGTAAGGGAATGATCCAGAATACTGTGAAATCAATAACAGTAGACAGTTTCCTGAGATTTCTTTTTTCTGAATTAAGGGAAAGATTAGAGATCAACTCCTTAAACTCTGTCCATATAACTGATAGGAAGAACCAGGTAGAGATGCTGAAAACAAAGATCCAGAATCCTTTATTGAGGAAGAAATAAGTAAAGTAAATGATGAAGCCGAGCAAAGGAATCTGCCACATGACCTGGCTTAGGTCCTTCCAGGATTTATACTCATTTTCAAGTCCCAGACGTTTTCTTATTCTGGCGCCGGATTTCCATTCTCTCGACCAGCGGCTTTCTCTTTCATATATTTTTACCAGACTCTGAATATGAATTGTGATATTATCTCCGGGAGCAATAATTGTCTCGCGGGCTTTTCTGAGACTGTTCATTACGAACCAGGTACCTGCCGGGACAAGTATCACAGCAAGAAGTGAAGTGATGACCTGCCAGATAAATTTATCGATGTAGAAGTAAATGCCAACCAGAAGAAGAGCCAGTAGAACTATCTGGATTGTTTTGTTTTTCCACCTTTGTGAGTAGAACCATTTCAATGCAGTTTCAAGACCGATATAGAAGGTAGGTATAAAGACCAGTGTAAGCAATGTGCTCAGAGTAAGACCTCCGATAACTGTAATCGCAAAAGATGCTCCGATTACTGATACAAATTCAGCTTCACCCATTGCAAGAGGAACCATGGCAATTATTGTAGTACAGGCAGTTATCAGAATTGGTCTAAGTCGTGCCACCCCTGCAGTCATAAGAGCGCGCTGAACCCTGTTACCTCTTTTTCGCAGAATATTTGTATAATCTATAAGTATTATGCCGTTGTTTACAACAACTCCCAGCAAGATCAGAAATCCTGTAAGCGTATTCAGATTGAGAAGTGAATTTCCGGTCAGGATTAGTGCAATAAGAGAACCAAGTGCAGCAAGCGGAATACTGAACATTAACACCACTGGAGTCGCGAGTGATTCAAAGACAGATGCCAGGATCATGAAAATAAGCAGAAATGCCACGCCGATTACATAATAGACATCCTTGAGTCCGGTATCCTCTTCCACTACCTCAACAGCAATTCCCGCAGGAATATTCAGACCGGCAATTATTGAATTTATCTCCTGCCTTGCACCTTCAAGCAGGTCCTTTGAGTTCTTGATCTCCTCATTGAAGTTAAATGTTACCGTAACCCTTTTTTCCTGGTTTTCACGGTGTATGTTACCCATCCCTGTAGAGAAAACAATATTTGACAGTTCCTGCATTTCCATAACTGATCCATTGCTCCCATTAACCTCAAGTCGTTTCAGATCATCGATTGTTTTAGCAGGATTCTTTGTAAGCAGGGTATCCTCCTGTGCATACTTTATTATTATGTCATAGTTTTCTGTTCCCTGTTTGAAGGTAACTCCCGAAGAGTTTTCCCTTCCGAAGGTTGAGAGAGAAGAGGAGAGGTTTGCCAGGGTGAAGCTGTTTCTTCCCATGTAGTCCATATCGAAAAGGAGCTGGACTTCAGGTTTATTATCCTGGACATTTAAACTTGAACTGCTTATAGTATTTAAGTCATCAATATATGTTTTAATATCATCTGCCAGATTTTTCATCTGCTCAAAGTCTTGGCCTTTTATTATCACACTTTCTCTCTTCGTTCCGATGCCGAGAAGGTTGAGGAAATTTCCACCCGGATTACCCATGCCTCCGCCTCCGCCACCATCACTAAAACCGCCTCCGGTAGAGAGTTCATCCATGGTCACCTCTCCTGAAGATGTTTTTTTAGTCCTTTCTGAAATATCGTTTTTTATTTCAGGCAGTGTTCTTTTACTTGTGTTATCCCACTCTTCAGCCAGAATTATGGTTACTGTAGCCTGTTCCTCTTCAATCCTGCTCGAGATATCCTCTTTCTCAGGTATTGATGCCAGTTTAGCTTCTATTTCAGCCACAACAGCATCAGTTTTTTCGAGTGTCGATCCGGCAGGCATTGTTACAGATAATCTGAAACTTGGGGTATTGATATCCTGTGTTGTTGCAATACTGAGAGTAAGACTTATAAGAAGTGCTGCAAAAAATACAACCAAAGTGCCAATAATTGTGCCTGCAGGGTTTCTCATACTCGCTTTAAGAATGAGGTAGTATCCCTGAATTAACCTGTCATGCATCGACAGTTTCTTGAATATCTCAGAGTTGCCTTTTTCTGATTTGCTTAAAAGGTAGTAGGTTGCCATCGGTATAAGAAGCAAAGCAACTACCATCGAAATAGTCAGTGTCGATATTATTGAGATCCCAATGTTTTTGCCTACCATTTTTACCATAAAATTGACGGCAAAAATGAACGGGAAGAAGACAATGATTGTAGTTAAAGTAGAGGCGAAAATTGATCGCCATACTTCTGTAGTTCCTTGTATTACAGCTGTCTTAGGGTCCTTCCCCTGTCCCGATAGCCTGTAAATATTTTCAAGTACAACAACAGAATTGTCGACCAGCATTCCTATAGCAAGCGCCATACCGACAAGGGTGAGACTGTTTATTGAGATGTCGTAAGCATAGAAAAAGTTAAAAGCTGAATAAACAGATATTGGTATCGATATAGCAATTATAGTGACAAGACGAATGTTTCTAAGGAAGAACCATAATATCATTACAGCTAGTAAGCCACCGGTCAGAGCAAGGTTTATTATCTGATTGATATTCTCCTCCATTATCTCAGCGGTATTGCTCTGGATAACGATCTCAACTCCCTCAGGTTCAAGTTTCTTGTTCAGTTCATTAACCTGTTTTACAGCCTCATGCGAAAGATCAATCAGATTTGCCTGATTGTCATTTACAAGTGTAATTGTAACAGCATCCATGCCGTTAACACGGCTGTATGAACTTTGTTCCTTAACACCGAAGAAGATTTCAGCAACATCGCGCAGCAGCACGGGACCTTCATTCCTTACAATGATGTTTCCAATCTGCTTTACATCGGTGTACTCTGACGCTACATTTACAAATAGTTCGTTGCTTCCTTCAACTACCTTTCCGACAAATGTTTTATTAGTTCCGTTATTACTGAGGAGATTTCTGATCTGACCTACTGTTATACCATTTGCTTTGCAGGCTCTCTCGTTCAACTGTATTTCAATTGAGTTTTCCTGACCGCCGAAAACCTGAACTCCTGCTATTCCATTTATATTTTCAAGTTTGGGTTTTATGTCTCTGTCGGCAATATTTCTTACTCTGTCGGTTCCTCCTTCTCCCCTTACCTGAAGCGACATAAACTGATTTGTAAGCTGCTTCAGGTCGATCTTCATAGTGTTTATTATGAACTCGGAAGGAATGGAGGCTTTTACAATATCAATTTTTTCTTCAAGTTTGAGATTGGCATACTTGAGGTTGGCATTCTGATTATAGTAAACATAAATTGTCCCGTATCGAGACGTTATATCAGTTTCAATCTTCTCAATTCCTTCAAGGGTTCCTATAGCACCCTCAATAGGCACTATTGCCTGCGCTTCAATATACTTGGGATCCATCTCCAAAGGGGTGCCGACCTGAACTACCAGAAAAGGCAACTCAGCGTTTGGCAGCAGCTCAACCGATAGCTTCTTGTAAGATACATACCCTAACATCGTGAGTCCGATGAAGAGCATGCTTATAAGCGTTCTTCTTTTTAAAATAAAATCCATTTTTTTGTCTTATAAGAAGATTATCAGTCCTGTTCAGTTACTTTTCCTCGTCGGGTAAGCCAGTTGCTGAGATTATCAAAAACCCAGTATACACAAGGAATTACAATAAGTGTAAGCATGGTTGAAGATACCAATCCTCCAATTACAGCAAGCGCCATCGGAGCTCTGAGTGAAGCACTGTCGCCTATACCAATAGTAAGTGGCAGAAGTGCAAGTATTGTTGTAAGGCTTGTCATCATAATTGGTCTGATCCTTTGCAAGCCGGCAGTAACAATTGCCTCTTTTTTCTCCATGCCGGTTTCCCTAAGCTGATTGATTCTGTCAATGAGCAGGATAGCATTATTAACAGCAATACCTCCTAACATTATTATTCCTATATAGGCCATCATATTAAGAGTTTCACCTAAAAGGAAGAATGTGAGAACCGTACCAACTCCGGCGAGCGGAATTGTGAGCATAATTACAAACGGTTGAATAACCGATTCAAACTGAGCCGCCAATACCATAAACACCAGGATTAGTGAAAGCATCAGAGCGAATGACAAGTTTGACATCGACTCCTTCCTTTTAAGCTCCTCTCCTGTAAATTCCATTTTATAATCTAGTGGCAGAGTTACAGCTTTCAGTGATTTCTCAGCTTCTTTCACAACCTTATCGAAAGGGGTATCAGCTTTAACCATCGCATAGAGATAAGCTGTTCGGGTCTGGTTTCTCCTTGTAATCTCCCGCGGACTAACAATAGTTTTAATCTCAGCAAGTTCGCTGAGGGGAACTTTAACACTTCCTGCTGTTATCATGAGATCCTGAAGCTGGTGAATAGAAAGATCGCCAAGCTTTATTGTAATATCTTTTATCTCACCATCCTTCTCAAAGCTTCCTGCCGAAGAACCTGCCAGGTAACTCTTAATCTGGTTTATTACATTTTCAACACTCACGCTGTAATAACTGGTCTTGAACCTGTCAATCTGAACTTCAACTTCAGGAGTACCTTCGTCAAGGGATGTTGTAACATTATATAATCCTGATTGGTTCTGAAGAAGAGTTTTTGATTCGTTCACAATTCGTTCGATTTCGACATAGTCCTCTCCTGATATTTCAAGAGAGAAAGGAGCGGTCTCAGTCCCAAGCGATGATTGCAATGCAGTCTCATCACGTGTGAATGTTATATCGATGTCAGGGATGCTTTTAAGATAGGTACCTATTAGTGTAATTGCCTCCTCGGTTCTTGATCTGAAATCATCGGTAAGAATAACTTTCAGAGTAGCGGTGTTTTCGCCTTTTGTACCTGTTGTCTGGGCAAGAGATGAATTGTTATCGCTTCCCGCCTGGCAGTATATCATTTTAATCTTTTCAGGAAGAAGTTCCCTGATTATCCCTTCAGTTCTGGATGCTGTACTTTCTGTTCGAGCAAGAGATGTTCCTTCAGGAAGCTTAAGGTTTACTGTAAACTCGGCAGACTCCGATTTAGGCATGAATTCATTACCTAAATGGGGGATGAGGAGAGTTGTAAATCCCATAAGTATAACTGAGAAAAGAATTACCATATATCTCCTTTCAATTGTTCTCTCGAGGATTCTTCTATACCATTTAAAGTGGAGAGGAGCAGTAGTGTCAGTTTTTTTATTCTTGTCGGTGAAAAAAGTTGAAACAAGCATCGGAATAATTAGCATAGCAACCAGAAGTGATGAAATGAGAGAGAAGGCTACAGTCCATGCCTGATCTTTAAACATCTCACCAGAAGCACCATGCAGATATACTATCGGAAGAAATACAACGATTGTAGTAATCGTTGAAGCGGTTATGGCTCCTCCAACTTCTCCGGTACCTCTGATTACTGCTTCTTTGAGCTCAACTCCCTCTTCACGTAAGCGGGTAATGTTCTCAAGAACAACAATGGCATTATCGACAAGCATCCCTGCCCCCAGGGCCAGTCCCCCCAAAGTCATAATGTTAAGGGTGAGATGATTGAAGTACATAAGGTTGAATGTTGCAATAATTGAGATAGGTATTGCAACACTTATTACCAGTGTTGCTCCTATTCTGCGAAGAAATATATACAGAATAAAGACGGCCAGAAGTATTCCGATAAGAAGTGTGTTTTTTACTTCGCCGATTGCGCTGTTTATATATGCTCCCTGGTCCTGAACTCTTATAAACTCATATCCGGGTAAGGCTTTTTCAAGTACAATCAACGCCTCTTCAAGGCTCTTTACAGCATCAACGGTATTGAATTTTGGTTCTTTGTAAATCGAAAGACTTATGCAACGTTCCCCGTTTATTGTGACTATATTCTCAGGATCTTTATTTGCAAATTTTATAGTGGCAACATCACGCAGATAAACAGGTACACGCGCTGACGCAGTTCCGGCAGATGTTTGTACTGCAGATGTGGTTGAAACTGTTTTAAATCCGACAATTATATTTTCAAGATCATCTATATCTTCGAGGACACTGACACCTTTAACAACATATTTTAATCCCATATCAATTATGGATCCTCCCGACACATTCCTGTTGTAGTTATTTATCTGTGCAGCAATAGCATCAGATGATAATCCAAAAGATTCAAGTATGTATTTGTTTGTTTCAATCACTACCTCGCTCTCCTCAATACCCGATAATTTAATATCAGCAACGCCCTCAATTCTTACCAGTTCGTTTCTGATATAGTTCTGAGCCACTTTTCTGAGTTCATCCATATTCGTTATGGTTGAATTCTTCAGACCCACTATCATTACCGGTGAGGCATTGGGGTCATATTGTGATATTGTAAAATCTTCAAGATCAGAATTTTGACTGAATGAATTAAGCTCCTTCTGAAGATCCAGAAATGCTTCATCCATGTCTTTGTTCCAGTCGTACTCAACTGTTATTGTTGCAGTTCCAACCTGTGATGTGGACGATACCTGAACAACATCACTCTGCCTCATTGCAAGTGATTCTATCTGGTCGACATAGTTTTTTTCAATCTCTTCAGGCGGCTTTTCGCCGGCTTTTAACTCAACGTAGATCTTTGGGGTATTGAGATCGGGGAAAAGATCAGTCCCGAGCTTACCAAAAGAGATAAACCCCAGCAGAACTATCCCCAGTACAAGCATTAATACTGTAACGGGGTATCTTACAGCAAATTGGGCGATCCTGTTCATGTCTGTTATTTCATTATTTTAACTTTCG
>JBBQZN010000042.1:0-37542 GCA_038207725.1 Bacteroidales bacterium
TTACCTTCCGAGTTCTTAAATATGTTGGTTGATAACTCAACAGGAAATTTAGAACCATCTTTCCGCAGGAATGTAAGTTCACCCTGGAAAGTGCCGGTAAGTGAACGATGTTTTAATGCTTCAGAAAGTCGTGTGTCGGAAGAATCTATGAGTCCATCTCTCCCTATTTTACAAATTTCTTCTTCTGTTCGACCAAACATCCGACATGCTGCAGGATTGGCAGTCATAATTCTGCCGTCGGGAGCCGTAAGCATAACGGCAAAAAGACTATTATTGAAAAGTATACGATATTTCTCTTCAGATTCCTTCAAAAGATCTTCCGAGTGTTTTCTGGAAGTTATGTCGAAATTGTTGCCAATATAGCCGATTACTATACCATCAGAGTTTCTGATTGGAGTTGCGATACCGTAGACCCATGTAATTTTTCCATTCTTATCCTGAAACCGGTATTCCCAGTTCCAGTCAAGTCCTGTATTGATATATTTTTCCCATGTTTCAAAGATCCTGCCTCTGTCTTCAGGAAAAACCCCATTTATCCAGCCATTGCCCATTGCCTCCTGAAAAGTCAAACCTGCCATTCTGCACCAGGCCTCATTTACGTAGGTGCATGCTCCTTTGTTATCTGTAATGTAGATCCCGACTGGCGAAATAATTGAAAGAGCCCTGAATTTTTCCTCTTCAAGGTGTGCAATATCGATTGCATTCCTCAGCTCTTCGTTCTGCATCTCAAGAACTATCTGATGCACCTCAATTTCGTGAATAAGTTTAAGCGATTCAATTTCAGACAACATGCCTGATGCACCCGGCATTTTTCGTGATAATTTCTCCTCTGCTCCTTGCCTGAGAGATACAGAGGTGGATGAGGCTTTCTTACCTTTTTTCATAGGTTTGATATTTAAAGTCAGAAGTATTAATTTTTAATATATACTTCAAACTTCGGGCTCCGGTCTTACCTTTCTTATCGATAAATAGCTTACACTGAGAGTAATGCATTACAATTCTTACTTTTTGCCCGAATTCAATGACTGCATTAATTCATCAAAGTTAAGAATTTGCCTTGACTGGGCATTTTTTTCAGTTTATTATTGCCTGCTATTTCAGGAATCACCTGCTGCAGACTGCCTGCCTCCAAAAGCTCCCTGAATCTCTTTTCGTTTGGCTCACCATTTGCTGGTGAAAGGCATGGAGCTTTTGAATCTCCTCATAAGCCATACGGAGTTTGACCACATTTGGCCGGTTGTTGCACCCATATCACCGAATCGGATTTATTCCCTTTTTATCCTGTTGCTACTTAGCTCATTTTACGATCCTCCCGGACAACCAACGAGAATTAAAAAAAATATCCCAATTTGGGATACAACACAAATTATTCTTATATTTGCAAAATGAGAATCATTGCATTTAGAACTTTGAGGACGTTTTTTGAAAAGCCAGGGTATGCTGATTCAGAGGCTTCTTTGCGAGCGTGGTATCATGATGTAAAGGCAGCCGAATGGATAAGTTCTAATGATTTAAAACAACAATACAAGAATGCAAGTATTATTGGAGAAGGTAGAGTTGTCTTTAATATAAAAGGCAATGCATATAGATTAGTTGTTGCAGTTGAATATGAATTTCAGGTAATTTTTGTACGATTCATTGGAACTCATAAGCAATATGACAAAATAAATGTTAAAACGATTTGATTATGGAAATTAGACCAATTAAAACAGAGAAGGATTACAATACCTCGATTCGTAGAATAGAGGTATTATGGGGAGCAAAAAAGGATACTACACAAGGAGATGAATTGGATTTACTTGTAACTTTAGTCGAATCATATGAGATGAAACATTATCCGATTGCTCCTCCAGACCCAGTTGACGCTATTAAATTTCGTATGGAACAAATGAATATGACAAAAGCGGACCTTGTACAATATTTAGGCAGTCAAAGCCGAGTGAGTGAGATTTTAAATGGAAGGAGAAAATTAACGCTTGGCATGATAAAATCCTTATATAAAGGATTAAGGATTCCTGCTGATATCTTATTGGCATAAGCTGTGGTCCATACGTACGACCAAAAATTCTGCTGAGTTTTCCGATTAAAAATTTTATTGTATTTTTGAGACATGAATATTGTTGACAAAAATATTAACGCAGTTCGCGACTTATGCTCCAGACATAAGGTGGCAAAGCTTTTTGTTTTTGGTTCAGTTTTAACCGATAGGTTCAGAAGAAACAGTGATATTGATTTAATTGTCGACTTCAGGGAAATGGACGTTTTTGATTATGCCAATAACTATTTTGATCTGAAATATTCATTGGAGGATCTCTTCAAACGAAGAATTGACCTGCTTGAAGATAAGGCAATTAATAATCCGTATCTGCGACAATCAATAGATTCTTCTAAACGACTTCTTTATGGACAATGAAATCAGGGCATGGCTTTTTATATTCTGCAGTCTATTAAGGAGATTGAAAGCTATTATGAGAATAAGCCTAAAGTCTATTCCGATTACCTTCTTGATCTGAAGACCAAAAGGGCTATTGAGAGAAATATTGAAATCGTTGGTGAAGCGGTTGGCCGCATTCTGAAAAAAGACAAACTTTTCAAACTGGAAAATGCTCAAAAGATAATAGGAACAAGAAACAGGATAATACATGGATATGATAAAATCTCTGATGACCTCATTTGGAGTATTGTAATAAACAATCTTCCTAAACTCAGGGATGAAGTCAGAAATCTATTGGAATAAAAGGTTCCATTATTGATCACGGGGCGCAGGGCACCATCCTGCGCTACCAACTACGCTACCACCTTCACTTCGTTATGATGGTCAAAGAAAGCTTCGTTAGTCGAAGAAAGCTACGGATGGCATTGCATCAATTCCTTCCGGGTAGCTTCAAAATCTACATAATCGAATGGTTCATCAGACTTTCCTTGAAATTGATTTTCAAGAGCTTGTTCCTGATTCACCGGATTAGGTTGCAAGGACTCTATAATTAGTTTGTCACTTCCTAAAAGATATAACATCAAACCATTTTTCACGTCGTTAAAAGATTCGGTTTCCATGTACTTATAATCAAAAAGATCGCGAGGATTCTGACGACCTAATGCCGCAGCAATTTTACCACCATACTATAATGAAAAAAGAACTATCCTCGCCCAAAACTTTGATTCAGGAATGACTTCCGGAACCACAATTCAAAGGCAGGATCAAGAAAAAAATAATTATCTCCCGTCATACCTATCATATCACTTTTAATAAGTACTAATTTGTTCTTGCTCACATTATTTGGTGTTCCCAGTGCGAATTCATTCATTACCCTTGCTGATGTAAGCTGCTTTTCACCAGATGCTATTGCTTTCATCAGATTCAACTGAGTTGAACTCAATATCTCTGCATCACGCTGATATAATGGCATATTTGCGCTAATCAGTTCATTCAATGCTTTTGAAACCTCTATTTTAGTGGCCTGTACCGATGTCAGGTTCCAGGTGTAATGAGAAAGTTGCTGTACATACCATGAGTGATTCTGCATCAGGTCAGCAATAAGTCCAGCCTCCTCAAATTCAATAAGCTTACCACTTCCTGCAAAACTTTTGCATATATAACTTATCCATTTTTTCCTTTCAATTTTAGGGAGGATCATAATGTCTCCAAATCTGTAAAAAGGCTTTGAGGGATTATTGAAAATCTCAGTCATCATATGACGCTGACTTCCATAGATGCAATAGGTAACATTCTTCTGCCTTTGCCATATCGCCCTTAACCTCTTTTCAAAATCCTCATACCCATTGAAATTAGCTATAGACTGAAATTCATCAAGGCATACTATCATCTTAACTTTCTGCTGTCTGGCTACTGTTTCTGCAAGATCAAGAATCTCATCCCCATGTTTCCGGGCTTCCCGCCAGTCAAAACTTATACTGAAATTATTAACAGGGTCAATACCAATTTGAATTTTAGGAGCAATGTTCTTAAATAGCCTTTTTGAATTTTTTACCCATTCCTGCCATTTTGTAGATGAAGCTTTTAATATCTCATAGGCAAATTTTTCCATAAAAGCTTCCTCACTGTTAACCGTGAACAAATCAATCATTACTACCTTTATTTGAGGATGTTTTGCCCTTATTGAGTTTGTCACATTTTCAACAAGTGATGATTTGCCCCATCTCCGGGGGGATATTACCATAGTATTAATTCCACCTAAAAGATTATTAGTGAGTAATTTAGTCTCACTTTCCCTATTGGTAAAGGAATGGTTGCTTACTGTTATACCGTAAATAAACGGAGAGTGTTTCATTATACTTATTAGTATTATACCAAATGGTATTATACACAAAGGTATAAAATAAATAGAATAACAACAAATCCGGGAATATTTTATGCAGAGAGCTTAAAAGTAAAAACACAAGGCGCTGCGCGCGTCATTTGCTGAACTGTCATTTACTTTGTGTCATTTAATTGTCATTTGCGCTGCGCGCGTCATTTGCTGCGCTGTCATTTGTTGTCATTGATCGTTATACAATTGAATGACAATTGAATGACAATGAATGACAATGAATGACTATAAATGACTACGAGTGACTACTGAATGACTATCGAATGACTTTTCTTAAATCGTTCCTTCATGTAAATCCCATATCGGAAAACACATTTCATAATCATTCCACATTATATCCCCATAATCGATCGAGAATTTTTTAAATGTATTCTTATCCAGATATTTCTTTGTCATAGGATTTTTTGCACCCTTCAGGAAATCTGTAAAATCAATCACTTTTTCTACCCCATCGGAGAATGAAAACTTAATCTTATAACCTCCGGAGTACTCTGCGTTAATAATCGAAATCACCATACCTTATAGTTTTTTTGTTATCTTTTCCGGAGAAATCTCAATATTATAAACAAAGAAATCAATCCATTTTCTAACAATATCATCTCGATATAACTCAATTACCTTTTTGAATTTTTTTAAGTTTTGAACATCTAAAGGCTTCTTGCCGGGAACTTCCTTAATTACAATCTCTTTAAACTTTCCATTCTCAAAGATAATTTCAGCTTTGCTTTCTCTGTCCTGATATTTCCCATGTATATGAATTGGATCATGTTCTTGTGAATAAAATAAAAAAATCAATCCGAAATATTCATACAATTTTGGCATAATCTATTCTTTTAACAAAGATAAACAAATTTGAAATCATTTCAAGACACTATGCGCTGCGCGCGTCATTTGCTGCGCTGTCATTTGTTGTCATTGATCGTTATACAATTGAATGACAATGAATGACAATCGAATGACATAAATAAGCTTCCCAGGCCGAATGACTCAGATTCAGAATTTATAAGATATTCCAGAGAAGATCCCGAAGGAATACGGATGAACAACTATCCCGGCAATCTTGCTGAAGGGATTCATGTAATATCTGAAAGTTGGTTCTACGTTCAGAGTGAACTTGTCTGATATGCTGTATTCCATGCCCATTCCGAGTGAACTGCTTATTGAGAGCGGATTCAAACCATCAGTTTCGCCAACACTATATTTCTGACCTTCAATAATAGTTGATACCGAATTGCCAACGAGCATATTATACGAAATACCTCCGATAAGGTTAATATCAACTACCCTGTCGATAAGCTTGTAACGCATAAAAACCGGAAGTTCGAGATAGCTTAAGTTCTGACGGAGATTCTCGCCCAGATAATCAAGATTCGATTTAACAGGGTCAAAAACATCATTAGTGTAATTTGTCATTATCTTTTCAACTGGTCCCTGACCTAGAAGGAAGACATCGGCATTCGTTGTATAAATGATACCGTTGGTTGTAAGAACTTCAAAATTACGGTCACCTTTTGAATAATCAAATACTTGGAAACCTGTATATGCGCTCACACCTTCTACAAGCTGACCTATTGAAGAATAGTATATACCCGACTGAATGCTGAAACGCTTATTTACCTTATACGCAAAAGAGACTCCGCCTGAGTATGACATAACATTCTCCTCCGAAGCCTTAAGCTGACTTGCCAGATAATCATTTCCCTTTGTGAATTCAGAATAATATGCCGGTGATGCAAGAGCCGCAATACTCCATCTATTCTTCTCCTTCAGCATTTCAATACCTGCCTGATCGGGAGATGTAATTATATTTAATTGAGGATATTTCATTTCATCTCCCCGGGCTTCAATCCTGCCGGAAAGAGCAATCTCAGTCTTCCGGTCTTCATTGTATGCTTCTGTTTCATCAACTGATATAGCTTCAGCAATCAGCGGTTCGGTGAGCAACGTGTTTACAGCAACATTTTCAGATAGTCCCGTAACAGGTCGCAGAACAGGACTGCCAGTTGTCAAAGCATTCTCAACTCTTATTAATTGCCTTATCACAGGGGTATTGAAAGCCGGTGCCTCACTCTCGGGATTAAAAGCCAGAATCTGATTATTGGTAAATACCAGTTTTTCAGTGCTCCACTGGTATGCAAAAAAACCTAAGGAAACCACTGCGGCTGCGAGAGCTGCTGCCCTGAGAATTATAAATGGTCTTTGATTCAGCACAACTTTGGGCTGAATACTATCCCAAACCTCTGCAGGGGGAAGAACTTCATAATCTTTCAGACCGTTTCTGAAGACAAGATCAATATTTGCCTCGCGCTTATCCATTTGCTGTTCTCTTCTTTAAGCCTGTGTAAGATCCTACTCTCCTCTGAAGAATCCCTCTTGCCCGCGAAAGGTTCGATTTGGAAGTTCCTTCAGAAATATTTACAATTTTACTTATCTCTTTATGCGAGTAACCCTCAATTGCGTAAAGGTTAAACACTACTCTGTACTTCGGAGGCAATTCCCTTATTATCCGCATAAGGTCGTCAGCTTCAAGCCCTGCATAATCATGATTTTCAGGCTCAGAGTCGGTCTCCTGCAGCAGATCAATATCATCTACACGATAGAGTTTATGCCTGCTCCTGAACTTTTCAAGTGCCGTATTCACAGTTATCCTGCGCATCCAGCCTTCAAAAGAACCCTCATGCTTATAAGCGGCAAGATTTTCAAAGATCTTAATAAAACCATCCTGAAGAATGTCTCTTGCCTCCTCATCATTTCCCGAATACTGAAGACATACGGCATATAACTTAGCAGCATGCCTCCTGTACAGAAGTTCCTGATCTCTTCTGTCGCCGGCAAGACAACCGTTTATTATTTTTTTGATCTCTGACAAGGCATTTACCTGTTTGAGAACCTAAAAATATGAAATAATTATCTTACATAACACCAAATCATGCAAAAGAATGATGCTAAATAAGGGTTGAAGGTTGCTTTTTGGGGTGTTTATAAGTGAATGACTTCCCCGTAAGCTGCTGCGGCAGCCTCCATAATAGCCTCAGACATTGTTGGATGAGGATGAACTGCCTTTATTATTTCGTGAGCTGTTGTTTCGAGTTTTCTGGCAACAACAATCTCGGCAATCATCTCGGTTACATTGGCTCCTATCATGTGAGCCCCAAGCATTTCGCCATATTTTGCGTCGAATATGAGCTTTACAAATCCGTCCTTCGCTCCTGCTGCACTCGCCTTTCCTGATGCTGTGAAAGGAAATTTGCCTACTTTAATTTCATACCCTGCCTCTTTTGCAGCAGCCTCTGTAAGTCCGCACGATGCTATCTCAGGTGTTGTATATGTACAACCTGGAATGTTCTTGTAATCAAGTGGTTCGGCATCAATGCCTGCCATCTTTTCTACGCAGATGATCCCTTCGGCAGAAGCCACATGTGCCAGTGCCGGTCCGTGAACAATATCGCCAATAGCAAAAACTCCGGGAACATTTGTCTGGTAAAAATCATTAACAACAACCTTCCCCTTTTCAGTTTTCACACCGGCTGTTTCAAGACCGATACCTTCAATATTTGTTGTAACACCTACCGCTGAGAAGACAATATCAGTCTCCACAATCTCATTCCCTTTTGGTGTTTTTATTGTAACAACACATTTTTCCTTCGATGTGTCGACCGACTCAACCGACGAATCGGTCATAATCTTCATTTTTATCTTTTTGAATGATCTCTCAAGCTGCTTCGACACCTCCTCGTCCTCATTCGGAACGATCCTGGGCAGAAACTCAACAAGTGTGACCTCCGTGCCAATTGACTGGTAGAAGTTGGCAAATTCGCTTCCGATAGCTCCTGAACCTACAACAAGCATTGAGGCAGGCTGCTTTTCAAGTGTCATTGCTTCGCGGTAGCCGATTATCTTCTTCCCATCCTGTTTCAGGTTCGGAAGTTCTTTTGACCTGGCGCCTGTTGCAATAATAATATTTTTTGCAGAATATGTCTTCTTTGAGCCATCTGCATCCTCAACCTCTACTTTACCGTTACCGGCAAGCTTTCCGAAGCCCTTTATATGTACAATATTATTCTTTTTGAAAAGGAACTGTATTCCTTTGCTCATTCCTTCAGCCACCCCCCTGCTTCTGGCAATAATGGCCCCGAAATCGGCTTTTACAGGGCCAGATACTGTAATGCCATAATCCTGTGCATGTGTCAGGTATTCAAATACCTGTGCACTTTTAAGTAGTGATTTTGTAGGAATGCATCCCCAGTTAAGGCAGATACCTCCAAGTTCGGCCCTTTCAACAACAGCCACTTTCATTTTTAACTGCGACGCCCTGATTGCAGCAACATAGCCACCCGGGCCACTTCCAATTATTATCAGATCGTAATCCATATTTTTAACTAATTAATTTAATATTAATGCTTTGCGTTCTTTGGGCTTATGGATTTTATTCTTCAGCCCTTTTATTCCTTTAGCAACAACCCATAATACAACAAGTGTAAATATTATTGTAGCACCAACCGGGATACCTGCAAAGTATGAAATAGTATACCCTGTTGCGGTTCCTATGAAGCCT
Source organism: Bacteroidales bacterium (assembly GCA_038207725.1). Lineage (GTDB taxonomy): Bacteria > Bacteroidota > Bacteroidia > Bacteroidales > VadinHA17 > LD21. Next base: position 8,884 of record JBBQZN010000042.1, read on the forward strand.
GCAATTATTGACCAGACAACTATCCTCAAGTATACTTTTGTAAAAACCATGGCAATATTGGGGGGAATAGTCAGCAATGAGAGTACCAGAACCACACCTGCCATCCTTATATTCAGAACGATTGTAAGTGCAATAAGCGAAGTTGTTATGTACTTGAAAATATCAACATAAGAAGAATATGTTCTTGCGAAAACTTCATCAAATGAGATATACAGTATTGTTCTGTAGAAAATTCCGAAATAAAGTATGAGTACAACCGACATAATGCCTAAAGCAGTAATGTCGGCATTTGTAACCGTTAAAATGCTTCCGAAAAGGTAACTCATAAGGTTCGGAGAATACCCCGGAGTAAGATAAATGAATATTATCCCTATTGCCATTCCGAATGCCCACAGTATGCCAATTGCCGAATCTTCCCTTATCTTTTGCTTAACCGACAGGTACTCAACCCCAAGCGCTGCGAGGATTCCGAAAACAGCTGCACCTATTACAGGATTTATTCCTATAAAATAGCCTATCCCAATACCGCCAAAGGACGCATGCGTGATACCGCCGCTCAGAAAAACCATCCGTTTAGAAACAATATAAGTACCGGCAAGTCCGGCGGTGATACTGGCAAAAACAGCACCGAGGAGGCCCTTGATAATGAAATCGTATTGAAAAATATTTGCCTCCACTAGTTATGAATTTTAAGTACTGTGTGCGGAACTGTTCCGTGCGTAACAAGCTGAATAGGACATCCGTATGAAAGTAAATCGTCATTTGTTATCTCATGTGAAGGATGATAATGAAGACTCCTGTTCACACAGGCAAATGATTTTATGTGTGATGAGATAGTCCCCACGTCGTGTGATACCATCAGAATAGCCATTCTCTTGTTAAGTTCCCTGAGTTTGTCGTAGAAATCATTTTCAAAGGTTGAATCTACAAAATTTCCTGGTTCGTCGAGAAGAAGAAGTTTTGGATCACCTATTATTGCTCTTCCCAGGAATACGCGCTGCATCTGCCCTCCCGACAATTCATTGAGGGTGGCTCCTGCCAGTCCCGATAAACCCAGTTCTTCGATCACCTTCTGTGCCTTTTTCTTATCCGCTGATGACATTCCTGAGATAAGCCCCTTACGTATCATAAGACCCGAAAGTACTATATCGGCAACAGATACAGGGTAACTGGTATCGCCTGTTGACATTTGCGGAAGATAACCAATTGTTTTGCTGTTCAGAAGTTCATCATTGAAAATAATTTTCCCTGACACAGGCATCAGCAATCCCAGCACTACTCTTAGCAGGGTTGTCTTTCCTCCGCCGTTCGGACCAATGACACCTATAAAGTCATTCTCCTCTACCTTAAAATTGATATCCTGCAAAACAACATTTGCATCATATGAAGCTGATAAAGACTGCATTTCGAATAACCAGGCCATTATTTCTCCGATTTAATTGTGTCAGCCAGACTTGAATAAACGGCTTTTATTATTTCCATGTTTGTATCAAACCAGTCTTCAGATAAAGGGTCTATTATCTTTACAACACTTCCGGTCTCATCAGCTATTGCCTGAGCGTTTTTTGTATCATATTCCTTCTGAACAAAAATGGTTCTGAGACCATCCTTTCTGGCACGGTCGATAAGTTCTCTAAGCATAGCAGGAGGAGGCTCCTTTCCTTCAAATTCAACAGAAATCTCTTCGAGGCCATAGTCCCTGGCAAGATATCCGAGATTAGGGTGGTATATCATGAAGGATTTTCGGGTAATGCCTGAAAAAAGCGCTTGTGAGATCCTGTCCATCGAGTCGATCCTTAAGGCCAGATTCTTATAATTAATAAAATACTTTTCCTTGTTTGCAGGATTGAGCTCGCAAAGGAAATCAGTTACCCCCACAGCCATAATCATAGCACATTTCGGTGAAACCCAGTAATGAGGATCGGCTCCTTCTACATGTTCCCCTTCATGATTATGCTCCGATTCAAGTGGTTCAATCAGATCACCAAGAGACAACTTCTTCATTGATTTATTTGTCTCGTAAAACCGGTCAAGCCAGGTCATTTCGAAACCAAGATAGCCGTTGCTTATATACGCAACCGAACGTCTTAATTTATTTATCTGCCCGGGAAAAGGTTCATAGATATGAGGATTTGAACCGGCAGGAACCATAATATTAACATCAAAATCGTCACCACCGATCTCTTTTACAAAATAGCTAAAAGGAGCAATACTGACTGTTATTACTGGTATGGACGTATCTGACTTCTGTTGTCCGCAGGAGATAAACAGAAAAGGTAAAATAAGTAAACGAAGTTTTCTCATTGAGAGGATAGTTCAAAATTGATACAAATTTAACATATAAGAGAACAAATGGTTTAAGTGTTGGAAATAAAATAATATAAGCTATTTTTGAAAGGCGTTTAACGAGAATCCCATTTTATAAGGATGAAGAACAAAGGAGAAATACTTGCCTCAATACTTAAAAATTACAAAGACTGCTATTTCTTCCTCCATAACACAAAAGAGTTCAGCGTTGTAGAGAGTATAATGAATGAGGGATTTGTATTCGAAAGTCAGCTTCCCCATTCAAGCGACCGGGTAAATCCCAATGAACCAATCGAGGTAACATACTTCCTTTTTCAGAGGAAGGACTATGGTTCGTACACAATATTAATTGGGATCCCGAAAAACACATACGAAAATTATTCTTCCGTCTCAAATCAGAATAATGTTGGAATTGAGGAGGTTTTATCAATAACAGAGCCTTATTTGGGAGATAATGATGAGTTGATATACACCGTGTCGCCAAAACACATTCTCGGATACTTCAATATAAAGAGTGCCGAGTTTTATCAGAACAGAAACTGGGATCCATTCTTCAACAACTGCCATTTACTGTCGCCCTGGAAAAGAACAAATAAGCCTGAAAAGAAATAATTCACCTGAAAACAATATGAAAAGAAACCTGAGATTTTTAATTATGTCGATAGCATGTTCTGTCGGCCTGCTACACCTTTCGGCCCAGACACAGTACAGTAACTTTGCAACAATGTCGCAGAAGATTCAGACTCTTGCGAAGGAATACCCCTCACTTTGTACAGTTAAATCAATTGTTAAAACAGCAGGGGGCAAGGAGATATGGGTATTAACAGTAGGAACAGGTGATAAGGACAATAAACCAGGTATTGCAGTTTTCGGAGGAGTAGACGGACGTCATCTTCTTGGAAAAGAGCTTGCCCTTGGTTTTGCTTCATCTATTCTTAAAGCGTCATCTGCTCAGGAGACTAAGGCACTTCTCGACAAAGTAACTTTTTACATATTCCCTGATGTGAGTCCCGACGCATCTGAACAGTATTTTGCAGCACTGAAATATGAAAGAACGGCTAATGCATGGCCGACCGACGATGACAGAGACTTTGTTACCGGAGAAGACCCGAATGAAGATCTTAATAAAGACGGATTAATCACTCTTCTGCGCGTTAAAGACCCGGCAGGCAACTATACTGAGAGCAGCGAGGACAAAAGGATAATGGCTATTGCTGACCTGTCGAAAGGCGAAGCAGGAAGCTACCTTGTTTATAGCGAAGGTATTGACAACGACCAGGACGGCAAGTATAATGAAGATGGAGAAGGTGGTGTTGACTTCAACAAAAACTTTTCATTTAATTTTGAAGAGTACGGATTAAATTCAGGCCTTCACGCTGTATCAGAACCTGAAACTAAGGCTGTTGCTGATTTTCTCTTTGACAAATTCAATATCTATACCGTAATATCTTTCGGACCTCAGGATAATCTTGGTCAGCCTCTTAAAGCGTCAGACAGACCAGCATCATTATCGACTCCCGGAATGGGAATGGGTCGCGGTGCCGGAGGCGGTGCAGGCGCTGGAGGCGGATCAGGAATGAGCATGCCAACCGGTGACAGAAGAGTTACGACTATACTTAAAAGCGATGAAACAATAAATAAATTGGTGTCAGACAAATATCATGAGCTTACTGGTGCCAAAGGGGCGCCAGATACAAGACTAACTCCAGGCAATTTTATGGAATGGGCTTATTATCACTATGGAAGATACAGCTTCAGCTCTCCGGCATGGTGGTTCGCTGCTGAAAAAGGAAAAAGTGCAGAGGCTGCTTTTCTTAAGTTTGCTGAGAAAAACAAAATTGAAAATGTATTTGTTCCATGGACAGCTGTGACTCACTCTGATTTTCCCGGTAAAGTAGCTGAAGTTGGTGGTATTAAACCATTTGCAATGATCAATCCTCCGGCTGACTCACTTGCTTCCCTAATCGAAAAAAACTACAAGTTCATTACAGCTGTAGCTGCCATGCATCCTGAACTTGAGTATCTCGATATCAAAACCGAAAATGCAGGTGAGAACATTTACAGGGTCACACTTAAACTCCACAACAAAGGTGTTTTTGCAACAAACTCAGAGATCGGTGAAGCGAGTATGTGGACAAGAATCTTACGTATCTCTCTTGAAACTGCATCGGGACAGAGTTTCCTCAGCGGACGCAAAGTTCAGAATGTGGCACGCATAGAAGGTGGTCAGTCAAAAGAGTTCAGCTGGCTTATAAGCGGAAAAGGCACTCTGAAGGTTAGCGCAGGCGCCCTTAATACCGGCACAGTTACAGCTACAATCGATCTTAAGTAGAAACCTATTGATATTCAAAACTATGAAAAAGATATTTTCACTTACAATATTAGTCACTCTGCTGCTTTCTCTCTCACTTAGTCTGAAAGCCCAGAATGAAAACCTCTTTTACAGAGCTGCCGGTACACCCGAAAATCCAAAGGTGCAGGCCACCTGGAACAAGTACTACACTGTTGCCGGAGTTACAGACCTCTGCAACAAACTTGCAAAAGCTTATCCCGATCTGGTTACTCTGGAATCGGCCGGAAAATCATACCAGGGACGTGATATTTATGTTATGACAATCTCTGACAAAAAAGCAGGAGACCCTTCAAAAAAGCCGGGTTTCTGGATCGACGGAAACATTCACTCCATAGAGCTGCAGGGCACAGAGATGGCACTTTATACCGCCTGGTATCTCTGTGAAATGTATAACAATAACGCATTCATTAAGGAGTTGCTGAAAGACAAGACATTCTATATTGCACCTACAATTAATCCTGATGCAAGGGAATATTTTACTGCAGTTGGCGTACCTCCCCGGTCGGGGCTGGTACCAAGGGATAATGACCGCGACGGAAAACTCGATGAGGATGGTCCCGACGATATGAATAATGACAAAAACATCAGCCAGATAAGAAGGAAGAGCGCTGATGGACAGTATATTGCAGATCCAAAAGATCCACGCAGGATGATCAGAGTTGAACCTGGCGAAAAGGGTGAATATGAAATTCTGGGACAGGAAGGATTTGACAATGATGGTGATGGGATGGTAAACGAAGATGGCCCGGGTGGATATGACGGAAACCGCGACTGGGGATTTAACTGGGAACCAAATTATATTCAGAGCGGCGCCGACAAGTATCCTTTTTCAATGCCTGAAAATCAGGCCGTAAGAGACTTCATTGTTAAACACAGAAATATTACCGGATCACAGTCATTCCACAATTCAGGAGGAATGGTTCTCAGGGGACCATCCATATCAGCCGGTTATGCAGAAGCATACAGCAGGGCTGATGATGCGGTAATAGATGCCATCGGGAAAAAAGGTGAACTTATGATTCCGGGATACAAGCTTCTTACAATATGGAAGGATATGTACACGGTGTGGGGAGGCGAACTTGACTGGATGCACGGAGGCATGGGAACATTTGTATTCTCTAATGAGCTATGGACACCCTATCTTATGTTTTATGATTCTACTAACAGCGACATGTATGAGTTTGATAAACTTCTTCTCTTTGAAGATTCATTTATTCCATGGCAGAAAGTTACGCACCCTGTTTACGGTGAAGTTGAAATAGGCGGATTCAGCAAGAGTTTCGGAAGATTACACCCGGGGTTCCTTCTTGAATCTGATGCACACCGCAATGCGGCCTTCTGTATCTATAATGCATACCAGTCGCCGAAACTTGAGGTTTCAGGAATCACTGTGAAAAACCTTCAGGGAGGATTAAAAGAGGTAACTGCCAGGGTTGAAAATACCAGGATGCTACCAACACACTCTGCTAGTAATCTGAAGTTTAAAATAGATCCTCCTGTTTATGTTACCCTTGAAGGAGGAACAGTGATTGCAGGTATGATAGTTGTGGACAAAGACATGAATATAACAACCGAGCAGAAGAAGAATCCTGCGAGGATGGAGCTAGCCAATATTGCCGGATATCAGTATGTAAATATCAAATGGGTTGTCAAAGGCGGAAGCAAATTTACTGTGAAAGCAGAGAGTGTTAAAGGAGGAGTTGCTTCGGGGCAGTCAGAATAACTCAAAAAACATACTCAGGTTTCCTCTTAAAATCGAGTAGGAAGCTGTTAGCGGTATGCCAATAACTTTTCCTTGTATTCGCCCACTCTTAAGCCTTGGATTTCTTTACCCCAAGCTTTACAAGATTAGCCAATCTGGTTTTAATTGCTATGACTGAGGACTTACGCCGCCGAGTTATCACCCATGCCGGGCGCACAACAAAAAAGGCTGCTCATTTCTGAGTCAGCCTTTATATTTTAATATTCTTAAAGCGTCTGGCGTCTTGCGTCTTGCGTCTTGTGCTTATTTCTTCGCTCCCAACAATTCGTTTACCTTATTATAAAGAGCTTCGCCTCTCAGGTTTCTTGCAATTATTGTTCCTGTCTCATCGAGAAGGAAGCTGGCAGGAATTGAATTTACCCCGTATTGCTTAGCAGCTGCATTCTGCCAGTACTGAAGGTCTGAAACATGTGTCCAGGTCAGGTTATCATCAGCAATTGCCTTGAGCCATGCATCTTTTGTCTGGTCGAGTGAAACGCCATAAACGTCAAACCCTTTTTTATTGAACTCTTTCCATACTTTAACAACATTTGGATTCTCCTGACGACAAGGACCGCACCATGCTGCCCAGAAATCAACGAGAAGAAGCTTTGTTCCGAATTTTGAAGAGAGTGCTACAGCATTGCCGTTAACATCATTCATTGTGAAATCAGGAGCTTTCTGTCCTACTGCAACAGTTTTCATAATGGCTACTCTTTCCTTCAGAGACACAATCTGTGCTACTTTGGCGATTGATGTGTCGAGTGAGTTAATAATTTCTTCAATCTCACCTGCTTCCATTTCATAACTCAGACTACCGAGAATAGAAGGAGTAACATATGATGATGTATTTGTTTTAACAAAATTTTTCTGAAGAGCGGTCATCTCTTTCTGTATTGAGTCAGCTACTATTTCAAGTTCGGCAACTTTTGCAGCATTACCTGCCTGATTTGCAGCAGTATATTCAGAATATAGCTTTGAATAGGCATCAGATAATGGTTTGTTTGACTTAACAAATGCCTGATACTCGTCCTGAGTTTTTGAACCGGTTATAACAGCCTTAAAAAGAGAATCGAGTGTACCTGTGATGGTAATTTCTGAATTCTCAAGGTAAAAAGAAGTTCTTTTATTTGTTTCAATTGCTACAAGCTGGATCTGCTGTGGATACTCTACAGCGCCTGCCTTCATAACAAAAGATCCTTTCTTTGAGATAGCTGAATCGATAGTTACTACTTTACCATCAACTCTTTTCTGAAGTTTGAACATTATACTGTCGGAACCTTCAATTTTTCCCTTCACAACATAGCCGGGTTCAGAAGAACATGACGCAATGAGGAAGATAACAGCAAGTAAATAAAGTGACTTTTTCATATTAAAAATTTTGATTTAAGTTCTATTTTTAGATTTGTAAACAGTCCCAAAGATATGAATTATTGTGAATTGAGCTCACTTTTTATAATATTTGTCGAGAAGCTTTATTGCTGCATTAAAGGAAGTAATTGTCCCTTCTGACAGCTGCTTTTCAATTTCAGGAAGAAGGCTTTTTACCTCTTCCTCATTATAAAAAGAGTTAACCAGGAATTCAGAAATTGTTGCATGCATTCTTATCACAGACTGCTGTCTTCTTAATTCTTCAAAATAACCTGAAGCCTTTGTAAACTGCTCATAATCACTTATCAATTCCCATAATTCCTTAACGCCGGTATTCTGACGTGCAGAACATGTCAGTACCTGAGGTTTCCATCCCGATGGTTTGGCAGGAAAAAGATGAAGTGCGTTCTGATATAAAATCCTTGCACTGTCGGCAGCAAGCTTATTATTACTGTCTGCTTTTGTAATAGCTACGAGATCAGCCATTTCCATGATGCCGCGCTTAATCCCCTGCAGTTCATCGCCGGCTCCTGCCAGCATGAGAAGAAGAAAGAAATCAACCATTGTATGCACAGCGGTTTCTGACTGTCCCACGCCTACTGTCTCGACAAGAATTGTATCGAAACCGGCTGCTTCACAGAGTATAATTGTCTCACGGGTTTTCCTGGCTACACCTCCCAGCGTTCCTGCCGAAGGTGATGGTCTGATAAATGCATTGGGATGCACACTTAGTTTTTCCATTCTGGTCTTATCACCCAGAATGCTCCCTTTTGTCTGCTCGCTGCTGGGATCAATTGCCAGTACTGCAAGTTTTCTGCCCTCACCTGCAATCAGCAATCCGAATGTCTCAATGAAAGTACTTTTCCCCGCTCCGGGAACACCGGTTATTCCTATCCTTATTGACCTCGATGTATAAGGAAGACACCTTTCGATAATAGCCTGTGCGGTATCGTAATGACTTTGCAACGAGCTCTCTACCAGAGTTATAGCCTGACTGAGGATAGTCCGGTTACCGGCGATTATACCATCAACAGACTCGTTAACGGTGTAACACTTTCTCAGACGGTTTCCCTGACGTATATTTACATCAGGATTAACATTCGGGGGTTGTTGTACCCCTTCCTGCATTTTAAGAGCACTTTTAAAGTCCTTACTTTTTTCCACTATTTAGCCGCTGCAGGTTGTTCAACATCTGCATTTATCATCAGAACAAGCTCCGATTTTTTCGGGTCATTTGTATAGACATAGATAGCTTTTGTAACAATGCCACTGTAACCGCCCGAGGAAAAAATAGCTTTAATCACACTTGATTCTCCGGGTTTGATACCAACACCCTGATTACCCTGCTGTATCGCAGTACAACCACAGGTTGCTCTTATATGTCTAATCTGAAGCTCGCTTTTCCCTTTATTGGTGAATTTGAATTCCACTTCATTCTGAGTTGAACCTTTAATTTTGCCAAGTTCAAAAGTTGTATTGGGAACATCAAAAACAGGAGCATTTTCAAGTTCCTGTTTCGAAAGCGATGAAAAGTCTTCAACGAGGTTGGCGGATACATAATAATAAACATTTTCCTGAAGAACACCATTGAGTTTAACTTTTATCATATCGCTTACATTACCCCAGCCGGCAGCCTTGGTTCCATCATAGGTGCCTTCAACAAGACCTTTCTGACCGGGCTTCAATGTTTCCGGATTAGACTTAACAGAAAGGTGAGCCGGAGCATCAGCAAATTCAACTTTAATAGGGTTTTTTGAGGTATTTACAAGTTCCATCACCCTCATCTTCTTTTCAGTCTTTTTTACGTTTGTAAAGGCGAGATGATTACTCTCAAACCTGACTTCACCTACCGGAAATGTAAAAAGTTCTTCAACTGTTTTTTCTCTCGGAGCAACTTCACCTTTAATAATAAGAACTGTAACTTCCGGTTTGGAATTTGTATATACTGACAGTGTTTTATTAAACGGACCGGGCCTGTCTTTAGGATCATAATTTGCTTTTACCTTCCCCTTACCTCCGGCCGGAATTGGTTGCTTAGTCCATTCAGGTGTAGTACAACCACACGATGCAACAACATTTTGTATCACCAGGGGCTGAGTTCCTGTATTAGTAACAATGAATTCGTAAGACTGAACGCCCGCCTCCTCCTTAAACCTGCCGAAATCATGTTCCGTTTCCGAAACCTTCATCTGAGTCAGAGAATACTGAGCACTTACAGAGCCTGCATACAGGACTAAAAGAATAAAGAATAGTTTTTTCATTTTTATGTTTGTTTAGATATTTTATTAAAACCTTTAAAAAAGATTAAGAGAATTTATACTCATACATAACAATTACCGTTTGCAATTGGTTGCATCCGGTACTGCAAAAATCAGACCGGAAAACAACATTCATAATCTCTGTAAAAATAATAAAGTTTAGAGTTTGTAGATAGTTTAAAACAGATAATCGTTAGTTTTGCTGCACGGGAACAGGCTTTTGGAATGAAATTTGTGATTGCTTTTTCCGGCCTTACTCACAAGAGATCTATTGATGAAGAGTATCAAAATACTTATAATAAGCCTGTTAGCATTTGTTTTTTCACTGGAAGCAAGTGGTCAGTTCTATAATGGCCATCAGATGACTTTCGGAAAAAACAAGGTTCAGTACTTTGACTATTACTGGTCGTACTACAGGTTTGATGATTTTGACTGTTATTTTAATGAGTACGGGCGCGATCTGGCAGAATACACTGCCGATTATGCAATGAAAAAGTTAGAGGAGATCGAAGACTACTTTGATTATACGCTCGAAAAAAGATTACTCTTCATAATTTTCAATAAAAATGCCGAATACAAACAGTCCAATATAGGTCTCGTAACTTCTGATGAAGACAGTTATAACACCGGCGGCTTCAGCAGAATTATAAAAAACAAGGTCATGCTCTATTATGAGGGCGATCATGTTGCCTTTCAGAAACAGATTGCCGCAGCAATCACAGAGGTTATTGTAAATGAAATGCTCTATAACGCCGATGTTAAGGATAGAATTTCAAGTTCATCAATGATATACATGCCCGACTGGTACATAAAAGGACTCGTAAATTACGTTGCCTGGGGATGGGACTATGAAGCAGAGAACAGGGTAAAGGATGGCTTAAGATCAGGCAAATACAAAAATATTAATCACCTCGAGTACGATGATGCTATTGATGCAGGTCAGTCATTCTGGAGGTTTATTGGGAAAAAATATGGCGATGCACTTATTCCAAATATCATTTACCTCACAAAGATCTATAAGAATGTCGACGAAGGGTTCCTGTATGTTACAGGCAAGGATCTGAAAGATGTGCTGAAAGAGTGGAAGGAATTCTACAAAGATGAATATTCGTCTGATAATGCAGAGCCTGCTTATGATGAAAATACTATCAAAAAATCAAAGAAAGAGCAGGTAATCCAGCAGGTAAAAGTTAGTCCGGGCGGCGAATATATCGCCTATGTAACAAATGACTGGGGAAGAAAAAGGATCTGGATCTATGATCAGGCAACAGGTAAACAGAAAATAATTTTCAGAGCTGAGCCCCGGTTTGAACAGGTCACTGACAATACATATCCTGTTCTGGCATGGCATCCGGGAGGAAAAATTCTCACTTTTATAAGCGATGTCAAATCTGATCTGGTACTCTATTTTTACAGACTTGATGAAAAAACGACTGAAACAAGAAACCTGCTTTACTTTGACAAAGTACTTGATTTTTCGTATGCCCCCGAAGGATCGCGTCTGGCGCTCTCGGCAGTTAAGGACGGCATAACAGATATCTATATTCACACAATTGCTTCAGGAACAAATGAGCAGATAACCAGAGACATAGCCGATGACCTGAACCCGTCATTTCTTAAAAATTCGCCAGGAGATATCATATTTTCATCAAACAGGTTGAATGATACACTTACAAATACGGCTAGTCCTTTCGAAAAAGCAGCTAACTCATTTGATCTGTTTACCTATAACGTGAACGATAAGAGCAAGGTTCTTTTGAGACTTCCTGAAGGCAAATACACCGACAGATTTCAACCGGTTGGCTTATCAAAAAACAGTCTTTCATATATTGGAGACCAGAACGGCATTCTGAACCGTTACGTGGCTAAGTTCGACAGCTCGGTAAGTTATATCGACACTACGACACATTTCCGGTATTTTATAAACTCACAACCAGTAACTGATTATGACAGAAACATTATATATCAATCTGTAGCAAGTGCATCTGACACTTATGGAGAGGTTCTTTTCAAGGAGAGAAAATATGTACTGAGAAAAGGGCTATTCAGCAGGTCGCAGACAATTCCGGCTGCTGAAATTGAAACAACAGCATTCCGTAAAGAAAAGACCAGACTACTTCATAAAGCAGACAGCATCGATCAGCTCAAACAGTGGATTCTTGCCGAGGAAAAAAAGAGGCGGGATACTCTTACAAAACCGCTTTATGAATATTATATAACCAATGAACCTATTAATATTAACCATTATATCTTCGAGAAAGAGAAGCAGAATTATTATGAACAGCTTTGGAGAAAGAAGTATATGGACATAAAATTTGATACGGCAGAACTCAGGCTTCCGCTGATAAGAATTTATGAGACATCATTTTACAATAATTATATTGCCAACCAGGTTGATTTCAGTTTCCTTAATAATTCCTACCAGGTTTACAGCGGAGGCGCTCCATATTTTAATCCAGGGGTGAATGTAATGACACGTTTCGGAACACTGGATCTCTTTGAAGACTATCGCGTTACAGGAGGATTCAGATTTTCAGGTAATTTTGACAGCAACGAATACCTGTTAAGTGTTGAAAACCTCAAAGGTACTTTTGACAAACAGCTTATCTTCCACAGACAAGCCTTTTTCAGTGTGGACGATTCGAGTTACTTCAAAACTCATACACATAATATCTACCTCTCTTTCTCGAAACCTATAACTCCTGTTCTTGCACTAAAGGGAACCGTGACATACCGTAACGACCGGCATGTTTTTCTTGCAACTGATATGGCTTCCCTGGCTTATGAGAACTTTTCACAGCAATGGGCCGGTCTTAAGGGAGAAGTAATATATGACAATACGAGAAAGAGAACTATTAACATATATTACGGAACGAGGTTCAAGATATTCGGGGAGTATTTTAAAGAAATTACACGGAAAAAATCCGACATGTTCGTTTTAGGAATTGACTTCAGAAGGTACACACGCATCCACCGCGAACTTATCTGGGCCAACAGGTTCGCCGCCAGCAGTTCATTCGGGCCTACTAAGCTGGTGTATTATCTCGGGGGAGTCGACAACTGGATGGGTTATCTCTTTAATAAATACCCGATGTTCGACAACACGATTCCTGTTAATCCTAATGTGAATTACGGGTTCCAGACACTAGCCACCAATATGAGAGGCTTTACCCAAAATGCACGTAACGGTAATAACTTTGCCCTCTTCAACAGTGAACTCAGATGGCCATTTGTAAGATATTTTGCAGGACATCCCCTCAAATCCAAATTCCTTAACAGCCTCCAGGTTGTAGGATTCGGTGATGTTGGAACAGCATGGACCGGAGCTACTCCATGGTCGGGGAAAAATGCCTATGACTCTGAAACACTAACTAACGGACCTGTTACAGTGACACTTGACTCTAACAGAGATCCGATTGTTGCTGGATTTGGCGCCGGAGCACGTGCCCAGATCTTCGGGTATTTTGTCAGGGCTGACTGGGCATGGGGAATTGAGAACAGCTACATACTGCCAAGAATATTCTATCTTTCGTTTAGTCTCGACTTTTAAGAGGCTCAGGGCGCAGGGCGCAGAGTATAGGGTAAAATTATATATTTGTCATCTTTCTTTTCGAATTAAAAAAAATGAGTAATTTTGTGTCGGAATTGTAATTATCAATCAAATAATAATCGAAATGGCTTACAAAATTAATGATGATTGTACCGCTTGCGGAACCTGCATTGACGAGTGTCCTGTTGAAGCAATATCTGAAGGCGAGATCTATAAAATTGATGCAGACGTATGTACCGACTGTGGTGCATGTGCAGATGTATGCCCTGTTGAGGCAATTCACCCTGCATAATTTTACGGTTTAAAGTTTTTAAGAGGCTGTCTCAAAAGCTATTTGTTGCCCCCTTCTAATAATCAAAAGTTCCCTTTAGGGGATTTAGGGGCTCTTAACAAAAGGTACTTATGAGACAGCCTCTGTGTTTTACTGCGGGCTGTACTTTGCTTTTTCCAGAATATCCTGAATATCTGTTTTATCCATCATTTCCTGAATATTAATACCTGAGTTTCTGGTCATATATGACTCTATGATCCTGAATCCGAGCCATACAGCTGCCTTTCCGGGCGATTCATTTGTAAAATAGCTCGTAAAAGGAGCCTCGCCGGTAAGTTTTCTGATAAGGAACTGATCGGTGTTAAAAAGCATATCATTTTCAATCAGATACTGCCACATCTGACCCTCGTTATTTTTGCAGAACTTCATCTGACCGGCAGTAAACCCAAAAATAAGTTCATCTGATGTCTCAGGAAGCATGCACTTCTCAAAGTATTTAAGTTTGCCCTCATGAATGACTTTACTCAGAACATTATCAGCGGCATAACTCAGATCTGGAAAATCCCATTCCGAAGAAGCCCATGCATACATGCAATCGGGAACAATATTCTCAGGTGTCATACGGGCGGCAATATATTTATAAATCTCAAGCCGGGGGTAGTACTCACAACCGGCACCCAGATATCGTTCAAGACCAATGCCCAGAATTGAATCACCGGTAATGATGCTGTTATTAAATCCTGTAATACAGGTAAATACTGCCGGAACACTCTTCTCAGGGAAATAATAAAGATAATGCCGGAATGCATCATTCAAACCCTCTTCTATTCCTGTCACATCAGGATAGAGTGCCATTGTAAGTTTATAAACATCATTGTTCTGTTTGTCGGTACAAAACCTTAGCAGCATGTCACTGAATGATGAATCACTAACATCACCCGTGTTTACTACCAGACTGAATAGTTGCAGAAAATCTTCATATTTCTCTTTCAATAAAGGAAGTTTTGCAGAAAGCTCATCGGGATTACCTGAAAAAAGGTCCTGCTCGAGCCTTTTAATATTTATATCTGTCTTTATTGAAGAAACATTTACTCTATAATGATTTTTCTTACAGGAACTGGCCCCGAAAACGACCAGCAGGAGGCCAATTAATACAATAAACCGGTTTCGCATATACTTTAAAAATTAAGGCATTCAAAAATAGCCACTTTTTCTGATTTCGGACCACATTAATGTCAACACAATAACTTAGCCTAATTATTGTTATTTTTACATACAAATTAAAGTTATAGCCGCATGAGAATTTTTATAGCCAAAAAGACACAAAGACACAAAATAATATTTGCAACTATTATACTGACCTTATCGCTACAGTCATATTCACAACAGAAGATAACATTCGGGATACATGCTGATCCTTCAATCTGCTGGTTATCGCCCGATCTGAAAACAACATTAAATGATGGTGCCAGGCCGGGTTTCAACTTCGGACTTACAATAAATAAGTACTTCACCGACAACTATTCATTCTCTAGCGGAATAAGCATTGTAAATGCCGGAGGCAGGCTGGTAAGCAGTGAGACAACAATTATGGAGTTTGACAATTTCGAAGCTACGGTCATGCCCGGCGATCCGGTTTCGTATAAAATCTCTTATGTTTCCATTCCGATCGGACTAAAACTTCAAACGAACCAGATTGGATATATAACATTTTTCTCCGACTTAGGAATCGATCCAAAGGTTGTTACAGGCGGAAAAATTGATATCCCTTCACTCAACATTACTAAAGAAAATGCGAATAAAGAATTAAGGCTCATTAATCTCTCTTATCATATAACTGCAGGGATAGAATATTCACTCGGAGGAACCACAGCTCTGGTATTAGGACTTAACTTCGACAAGAATTTTCTCGACATCACAAAAGATAACGGAGTACAGCCGGCAGATAGAGTTTCGCATAATATATTAAGCTTCAGAGTAGGTGTCAATTTTTAGTAGTTGGAAATGAAGATAACAGTAGCGCAGCTGAATTATCATATAGGTAATTTTGAGAAGAACAGGAATCTCATCTGTGATGCAATTGAAAAGGCAAAATCGGAAGGATCCGACCTTGTAATCTTCTCCGAATTATGCATCCCCGGCTACCCTCCTCTTGACCTGCTCGACAGGCTCGACTTCATTGAAAAATGCAGTTCAACTGTCAGCGAAATTGCTGCAAAATGTAATGGGATTACCGCCATTGTAGGTTCTCCAACACTTAATACAAGGCCTGAGGGAAAGAAACTTTTCAACTCAGCACTGGCACTCTCGGAGGGCAAGATTATCTTTTCAGCAAATAAAGCCCTGCTTCCAACTTATGACATTTTTGATGAATACAGATATTTTGAACCTGAAAAAAGTTTCAGCGTCTTTAACTTTAAAGGCCTGAAGATTGCACTGACAATCTGTGAGGATCTCTGGGATGAACAACCTTTCGACAATGAGTTTGAAAAAACAAGGCTCTATACTGTTTCACCAATGGAGGAACTGGCAAAACAGAATCCTGATCTGATAATCAACATTTCCGCTTCACCCTTTTCATATTCACGAATAAGAGCAAAGGAGGTGATCTTTCAAAACAAAGCTAAAAAATACAAAATTCCGGTAATATCTGTCAATCAGACTGGTGCCAACACTGAACTTATTTTCGACGGTGCCTCGGTATTAGTCAGTAATACAGGAGAAATCATAAATCAATTTCCCTTTTTCAGTGAATCAGTTGTAACATTCTCTCTGGATGAACTTCTAAAGAATAATCCTTCCAAAGCTGAATCCGGCAAAGATATTGTTCCGCTAATACACAATGCACTTGTGATGGGAATAAGTGACTATTTTTCAAAAACCGGATTTAAAAGTGCAATTTTAGGATTGTCAGGAGGCATTGATTCTGCGGTTTGTCTATGTCTGGCGGCCGAAGCCCTTGGATCAGAGAATGTAAGAGTACTTCTGATGCCATCGCGTTATTCATCTGATCACTCTGTCAACGATGCCGTGGCTCTTGCCATAAAGCTGAAAGTCAGGTATGATATTGTTAGCATTGAAAAGCCATTCACTGCGTTTGAAGAACAGCTATCACCTCTGTTTGAAGGTAAATCAAAAGATGTGACAGAAGAAAATATACAGGCGCGTGTTCGGGCGACATTACTTATGGCAGTGTCAAATAAAGATGGATGCATCCTGCTCAATACTTCAAACAAAAGCGAAGCGGCAGTAGGCTACGGAACTCTTTATGGCGACATGGCGGGAGGCCTTTCCGTTATAGGTGATGTTTATAAGACTGACGTGTACCGGCTTGCACAGCATATTAACAGGAATGAGAAGATAATTCCGCTTAATACAATAATAAAAATGCCTTCAGCTGAACTGAGGCCTGACCAGCTCGACAGCGACTCTCTTCCTGATTATAAGATACTTGACTCAATCCTCTTTCAGTATATTGAATTGCAAAAACCTGCAGCAAGGATAATATCTGAGGGGTATGACAGTGAAACAGTTCTGAGGGTGATAAGATTAATAAATTTCAACGAATATAAACGCTATCAGGCAGCTCCGGTGTTAAGAATTTCTTCCAAAGCATTCGGAGCCGGAAGAAGAATGCCACTTGTAGCCAGGTATTAATACTGACATAGTGAATATTACAACTACCTGTTAATGAATATGTTAAAAAATGTTAATTTGAATTTTATTAATTTCTTTTATTACCTTTGATATGTTATTCAACATATACATATCATGCAGTATTTAAACCCTTACATTGAAATCTGTCTTGAAGGAACCACTTCAATTTTCAAAGGATTAAATCAGAAAGATAAAGAGGCTATTGCTCAGCATCATACACTTTCGATTGTAAAGAAGGGAGAATCATTGTTCAAAGATGGTGACAAATCAAAGGGACTAATCTGTATTACCAGTGGAAAAGTAAAGCTCTTTAAAGAAGGAGTCGGGGGAAGAGAACAGATTCTCAAAATGCTCAGGCAGAACGACTTTATTGGATACAAAACACTTTTTTCCGAAAATATATGGTCAGTATCAGCAACTGCAATTGAAGACACCTCATTTTGCATCCTCGAAAAAAACACACTTATAAAAACGTTAAAGAAAAACACCGACCTGTCGCTGAAATTTCTGAAACTTATCTCTGAAGAACTTGCTTACTCATATAGCAGAACTATTTCGCTGTCGCAGAAACATATACGTGGACGTCTGGCTGAATCGCTTCTGATATTGCGCGATACTTACGGATTGGATGAAGACGGGAAGACAATAAAGATTCTGCTCTCAAGGGAAGACATCGCAAACCTTTCCAATATGACAACATCAAACGCAATACGCACACTTTCAAATCTTGCTTCTGAAGGGATTATTGGTATTCAGGGAAGGAAGATCAGCATCCTTGAAACAGCAACGCTGGAACATATAAGTGAATTAGGATAAGTAAGGCTATTCCCTGTAAAAAACTCTTTTTACCCTTCCCGGAATGGAGGTTAGTATTTCATAAGGTATTGTACCGCATTTTTCAGCTATCTCTTCAACAGGGATATTTTCGCCGAATATTTCCGCCTCATCTCCCTCAGTACACTCAATATCGGTAATATCGACCATGCACATATCCATACAAACATTTCCGGTTATACGGGCAATCTTTCCGTTAATAAATAGCGTGCCATTATCATTACCCAATCGTCTGCTAAAGCCATCTGCATATCCAACAGGTATTATTGCAATAGTTCTTTCATGGTCTGAAACACCATGGCAGCCATAACTTACAGGATCGCCTGCCGGAATTCGCTTAATCTGTGATATTCTTGTTTTAAACCTTCCTGCCGGTCTCAGATCGAGACCTTCAAAATGACCAACACCATAAATGCCAATTCCCGGCCTCACCATCTCGAACTGATACTGCGGATGACGTGCAATCCCTGATGAATTCAAAATATGCCTGATAAAAGGATAACCTATTGCAGACTGAATCCTTCCGGCAGCATCAAGAAACACTTGTGCCTGCATGTGAGTGAAGTCATCATGAGCCGGGTCCTCGCTGGCAGCAAGATGAGAGAAAACAGAAGTAATTTTTAAACTCTCTGAATTACGGATCTTTTCTGTCAGACTGTCAATATCCTGAGGTAAAAAACCCAGCCTGTGCATCCCGGTATCTATCTTTATATGAACAGGATAATTAATGATCCCATGCTTCGAGGCAATAGCATTGAACTTATCGAATGAGTCAAAACTGAATATCTCAGGTTCAAGATTATACTTAATCATTACATCAGCGGAAGAAGGATCGGGATTCATAACCATAACGGGCAGGGTTACACCGGCATTTCTAAGCTCAACTCCCTCATCGGCATAGGCAACTCCCAGGTAGCTGACACGATGGAATTCGAGCAAGGATGCAATTTCTGCCGGTCCTGCACCATAAGCAAAGGCCTTAACCATTGCCATTATGCGGGTTCCCGGATTAAGGTAGCTCCGGAATTCATTAATATTATGAGAAATAGTATCAAGATTCACTTCCAGTACTGTCTGATGCATCTGCTGTTCCAGAAGCTTTGCTATCTTTTCAAACTCAAAGATTCTGGCTCCTTTTAAAAGAATTATCTCATTCCTGAAATCATTGCTGTTGAATGATTTTACAAAATCATCAGTAGATCTGAAAAAAATGCTCTTTTTATCGAAAAGAGATCTGTTTCTTAATAGTGCCTCTCCTATTCCAATAAAACTACTAATCCCTGTTTTCTTCAACAGATCAGCCACTTCACTGTAAAGCTCCTTCTCATCCCTGCCACTTTGAACAAAATCAGACAAAATAAGTGTAGATCGCCTGCCACTCTGCGACTTAATATAGTCGAGAGCCATTCCCAGTGAACCCGGATCAGAATTATAATAATCTTCAATTAACTGACACTTGTTGATGCCGCTTTTCATCTCCATCCTCATGGCAACAGAAACAAGACCGGCAAGTCCTTTTGTTATAGTGTCAGGCTCCGTTCCTATAGCAAGGCAAACGGCAGTAACTGTGACTGCATTTTCAATTGAAGCCCCGTCAATAAATGGAATCTCAAATGCATATGTTTCTCCCTTGTATGAAATATTCAAGCCGGTATGTCCACCTCTAAGCTGACTCTTTTTCACAAAGACTGCTGCATTTTCATTTAAGAATGACCAATCGATCAGTTGCTTGACATTAAGTCGATTATCCTCGCGTATCAGCTTATCAATTATCTTATAATCACTGCAATACACAATCATTGATGCATATAAAAAAAGCTCCAGCTTCTCAGATGCTTTTTCACTTAAGTCAGTGAAATTCTCCTGATGCGCATCGCCGATATTTGTAATCACCCCTATATCAGGCTCAATTACTTTTCTCAGTTTATCCATCTCGCCGGGCATTGAGATGCCGGCTTCAAAAATTCCAAGTTTATACTTATCACCAAGCTTCCATACTGAAAGCGGAACGCCAATCTGGGAATTGTAGCTTTTAGGACTTCTTATTACAGGAGTAGTTATCCCGAGAATATCAGCGAGCCACTCCTTCACAACAGTTTTTCCGGCGCTTCCTGTCACCGCAATAACCGGATGCCTGAAAGATTTGCGTTTCCATGCCGCAATCAGCTGAAGTGCATTAACTGAATTATCTGTAAGTATGAATGCTGCATCAGAAAATTTTGCAGGATTGTCAGGAAGTTTTTCAACAATGAATGCCCGTATACCGGAATTATACAGATTTTCAATAAAGAGATGTCCATCGTGATTCTTTCCCCTAATTGCAATGAATAACTGTCCCTCCGAATAGCTCAACTGGCGACTATCGGTAATTATTTCATTAACAACAATATCAGAAGGACCTGTAAGTCTACCGGTGGTAATCAGGGCAATATCTGAGGATGTAATTTTCAAAGACTATTTTTTTAATGCATTGTTATAGCAGGAACGGCAAACAGGCTCATAATGATCTTTCTCCCCAAGGAGTACCTGCTGATCTTCGTTTGATTTTCTGTACGAATAATTCGCCAGGTTTCCGCAACGCATACAGATAGCATGAACCTTTGTAACATATTCGGCAATTGACAAAAGTGCCGGCATTGGTCCAAAGGGCTTTCCCATGAAATCCATATCGAGACCGGCAACAAGGATTCTTATGCCATCATCAGCAAGGCTGTTACAAACATCCACAATGGAATTGTCAAAAAACTGGGCTTCATCGATACCAACGACATCTACATCGCCGGCGAGCAGAAGTATTGCTGACGGATTATCGACCGGAGTAGATAGAATTGACTTTTCATCGTGCGATACCACACGTGTCTCTGAGTATCTTTTGTCAAGTGATGGTTTGAAAATCTCAACTTTCAGTCCGGCAAATTGAGCTCTCCTCAACCGGCGAATGAGCTCTTCAGTCTTGCCTGAAAACATAGAACCGGTAATAATCTCAATAGATCCACGTTTACTTCCGGCCCGTATTGAATTTTCAAGAAAGTCCATTGTTCAGATTATATCAGTTGTTGAAGAGTAATTTGTATTTTTATTCCATGATGACTTGTGGAATAATAGTTACTTTTGCAAAATAAGGAAAATGCTTTGTCAAATTAACATCAAAATGTATGGATTTCAATGCAACCATTGATTTAATTATTAAAGATCTTGATGAAGCTCGCAAAATCATTGATGATCTTAAAAAATATCCCGGTATTCCCGTGTTACAGGTCGAACTTGCAAAATCAAAATGCAAGAGCGCAGGCGAGGTGATCTCCTTGCTTAAGGAGATGAATATCAACGAATCAGAGGAAGTTATTCCTGTGCAACAGGATGAGGAGAAGAAGAAGATCGCAGAACCTTTGAAAAGCAAGCCTGTCATTATTAAAACACCTCCTTATATTCCTACTGCTGAAATAATAAAAGAAGAACCTTTGAAGGATGAACCAATGTCAGAGCAGGAGAAAAAAGGAGATGAATCAACAATTCTTGGTGACAACTTCAGCCATCTTTCGAACCGTTTCAATGAACAGCTTGGCAATATGAGGCACGATGATGATATCAGCTCCCAGATGCATACAAAACCTATTTCAAGTCTCATTGAGGCCATCGGCTTAAATGATAAATTCTTCTTTATGAAAGAGATTTTTAACGGAAATAAAGAGGCTTATACACAGGCAATCGGAAGACTTGAAAATTCAGCATCTATTGCCGATGCCAGAGCAGTAATAATGAGTTATACAGGAAATAATGACGAAAATGAGGCCGTTAAGCAGCTTATTGATCTCGTAAAACGCAAACTTCCGGCAAATGAGTAAACTTTATCTCGTGCCCACCCCTATCGGGAACCTTAAAGATATTACTTATAGGGCAATAGAGGTTCTTACTTCAGTTGATCTCATACTTGCCGAAGATACACGCGAAGCAAAAAAACTTCTTAACCATTATAGCATCAGAACAGCTCTGCAGTCGCACCACATGTACAACGAGCACAAAACAATTGAGTCGGTTTGCCAGAAGATCCTTGGGGGACAGACAATTGCACTTATTTCAGATGCCGGCACGCCCGGCATATCAGATCCCGGCTTTCTTCTTGTCAGAAGTTGCGTGGAAAAAGGTATTGAAGTTGAGACACTTCCCGGGGCAACGGCACTTATACCTGCGCTGGTTAATTCAGGCCTCCCCTGCGACAGATTCTGTTTTGAAGGCTTTCTTCCTCCCAAGAAGGGGAGAAATAAAAGAATGACTGCCCTCACAGAGGAATCAAGAACCATGGTGTTTTATGAATCACCTTACCGTCTTGTAAAAACACTTGAGGAACTGGCCTCACATTTCGGAGCCGACCGTGAAGCATCTGTATCGCGCGAATTATCAAAGCTTTTTGAAGAAAATATTAGAGGTCCGCTCTTTATTCTGGCAGAACATTACCGCGAGAAACCTCCAAAAGGAGAAATAGTAATAATTGTTTCGGGGAAGAAGTAACTTTTTGCCTCAATTTTCGTTTTATTCTAAAATATTTCCCTCATGCTGAATAAAATACTGAAGATAAGCCTCCTTCTCTTACTCTCCGCCCCTCTGGCACGGGCACAGGTAATAAAGGGGAAAATCACAAATCCTTCAGGAGATCCGATCCAATACGCAACTGTGTATATTCAGGAGCTGAAACAGGGCACAACTGCCAATATAAAAGGCGATTACGAACTAAGACTTCCGGCAGGCAAATATATGGTAATGTACCAGAGTCTTGGTTTTGAGCCAATTTTTGCAAATCTGACTGTAACTGATAAGACCATTATTAAAGATGTTGTTTTACCTGTACAGTATTATGAAATTCCTGAAGTAAGAATTACAGCCTCAGGGGAAGATCCGGCCTATTTTGTTATGAGAAAGGTCATTGGACTGGCACCATATTACCTCAATAATATAAGTTATTATAAAGCAGAAGTTTACCTGAAAGGAAACCTTGTTATTAACAAGATTCCTAAACTACTTCAGAAAAAGATGAAGGTGGAATCGAGCGGAAACTCCACATCATTCTCAGCAGGCAGTAAAAATGCCACTAAGGAAACACTATTAAAGGAGGGTGACATTTTTCTGATGGAGTCATTCAACGAAATGGAATTCACGGCACCCGACAAATATGTTCAGAAAGTAATATCGTTCAACAGCACATTCCCTTCGCAGGGGTCAGATATCTCACCGATGGACTTCATTGAAGCAAGCTTCTATGAGCCCGTACTGGCTGATATAGCAATCTCACCTCTCTCGCCCCAGGCATTTTCTTATTATAAATTCAAATATCTCGGGGCTTCACTGCAGGGAAACTATGTTATCAATAAAATTCAGGTTATTCCAAAAAGGAAAAGTCAGCAGGTATTTGAGGGTATCATATATATTATTGAAGATCTGTGGTGTCTTCACAGTGTTGACCTTACGAATGAAAACCTTGTAGGAAAAATAAGGATCGAACAGCTTTATATTCCGGTACAGGATGACATTTGGCTACCGGTAAGTCACAAATTTCAGATCAACGTGGGTATTATGGGATTTAAGGCTGATGCAGCATATGGCAGTTCAGTAAAATACATTGATGTAAAACCGAATCTGGCACTGGCAAAACCGGAAGCTATCGCTACCGACTACATTGGAAAGGTTCAACAGCAAATAAAAGTGGCAGACACAGTTGAGACAAAAAGCAAGAAACAGATAAATGCCATACTGGCTAAGGAGGATCTTTCGAACAGGGATATGGTTAAACTCTCAAAGCTTATGGCCAAAGAGTCGGAGAACACACTTCACGACAGCATCAAAAACAGCCTTGAGATAAAAGACAAGACTAAAAGAATAATTGAGAAAGATGCAGCTAAAAAAGACAGCGCCTACTGGGCGGCAATCAGACCTATTCCTCTTTCGGAAATAGAGATGAAAAGTATTAGGGTACGCGACAGTGTAAAGTCGGAACTTGTTGTAAATGAAAACAAATCTGATACTACAGCAAAAGGTGAGATTAAGAAAAAAAGTAAATTTATCTCTACCGTAAAGTATATCGGTACTGGTCATACCTGGTCAGATACTACGGGCAACTCTTTTTCTTTCGGAGGAATCTTTGATCTGAAGAAGCTCAGGTTTAACAGTGTCGATGGATTTGTTTACGGAACCGATTTAAGATACTCCAAACGCTGGAAAAATGAAAACTCGTTTTCAATATATCCCGACATAAAGTGGGCATTCAGCCGCGAGAGCTTTATATGGAGTGTAGGCGGAAATTATATTTTTTCAAGACTTAAACCAAAACAGATCTTTTTCATAACAGGGATAGCCAGCCGGGATATTGCAACAGGAGGCAGCATTAATACATTAATCAATTCAGTGAACTCACTCTTTTTCAAGAATAATTACCTCAAACTTTATGAACTAAGGTACCTCAGCCTTGGATTCAGCAGTGAAATCACAAATGGATTACGATTGAATTTCACCTCCGGCTATGAAGACAGAAGAGTGCTTTCCAATACAACAAACTTCTCATTTACAAACACTTCAAAACTATATTCCGAAAATATTCCGGTAAATAGATATCTGGGTACAGGTTCAAACCCGATTAATGAGCTTCGCGATATGAGGCATATGAATCTTACGGCAGGTGTTACATACACTCCCCGTCAGAAATACAGCATCAGGAACGGGAGGAAAATCTCAAGAGGTTCCGACTGGCCTACTTTTTATATGTCGTGGAAACATGGAATAAATGAGTTTGAGGGGATGGCTGATAAGTACAAACATTACGACCTTATAAAGTTTGATGTCTCGCGCAGAAAGGATATCGGAGCTTTCAGTGAATACAGGTGGAGAATAAGAGCAGGCGGATTCCTCAATAACAGAGATCTTCCGTTCTACGATTTTGCCCATTTCAATGCACAACCGATTCCACTATTGCTTGACAACTATCAGGATGCTTTCATGATTCCGGCATACTATTCATTAAGCACTCCGGAGGTTTACGGTGAAGCGCATTTTAAATATACAACGCCATATATTCTGTTGAAGTATCTTCCGGGATTGACAAAAACACTTATCAGAGAGAACCTTAGTATCTCATATCTGGGTTCCAGATATCATACCAGTTACACTGAAGTCGGTTACAGTTTAAGTGAGATCTTCTTTCTCGCCGAGCTGGGGGTCTATGTTGGGTTTGATGACCTGAAATACAGGGCTGTAGGTGCCAAGCTGGTATTAAGGTTCAATTAAGATTCAGAATACTTCGACCGACCCTGCGCTATTTCTGAAGCTGTACTCGGTTCTTCGCACCATTAAGGGTCAGGGGCAAACGAAGAACAGAAGCTAAGCGGAGCTCGACCATGTCAGAATCAATGTTCGTTTATTTTTAAATACCGATACGCAAAAAAAATAATGTCCAAATAAAAGCCATTCAATTTTTTTTGTTTAACTTTAGTATTATTTGTGAAGTGTGATAGTCAGGCAAAAGCATTTTATTGGTGTGAATTAAGTGGGGTGAATGGTAAAATGTGACTGTGACTGACGGGGCGGAAGCGTGTGATGGGTCTTAAGTTTTCATTTTTTTGTGCTAATTTATTCTCGCTGCCATGAAACCAAAAATTTATCTGATGGAGGTATGCCATTATTTACGATTATGATGAGAAGCTGACCTTACTTCTAAAGTCGATTCATAAAGCGAAATAGAGCGACTCAAATAAGTGCTGGTATGTTGATGAAGATGAAGCTTCCCTACACTTCCGAGAATGTTGAATATCTGAATGCTCTGAGGTACATTCTCAACATGAGGTATGTAGAGTCGATAAGGGAAAAAGAGGGAGCTACTTATGGAGTAGGTATTTCGGTCTCCTTATCTGCACGGCCCTCGCCTGGTTATAAAATAATGACGAACTTCACATGTGCTCCCGAAAGGGCTGATTATTTGAGGGGATTGGTTTTGGAGGAGTTGAATAATGTCAAGACAAAGGGAGTCACGGAAGCAGAGGTTAGCATGACCAGGGAGAATTTCATCAAGGACGATGCTGAGAAGAGGAAGACCAACACTTTCATCATGGATCGTGTTAAGCACTATATAAATAATGGATTTTGCACGCTGCTGCCACAATACTCTACTGATATTTATAATAATCTCGATGGAAAGAAGATACAGGAAATGGCTAATAAGGTTTTCCTCGCCAACAACTACTTTGAGTATGTCATGATGCCTAAGCAGTAACTGTAAACATGGACTAGATTCCCGTTCAGGGCTCAGGAAGGAGTCCGGTTGAAGATATGGATGTGCAATAGTTGTTAATGAATCTTTACGACTGCAGCTCATAAGAACTTGCAGAATTTTAAAATAGTATATACATTTGTGATATACTAAATTTATATATAATGAAAACATTATCCTTAAAGCTTGATGATAATATTTTTCTTGAAACTGAAGTGGTTTTGACAAAAGTTAAAAAATCGAGAAACAGATATATAAATGAGGCCATAGATTATTATAACAGGCTCAACAAAAGGAATCTGATATCGCAAAAGCTTATAAAAGAGTCAGAATTAGTACGGGAAGAGTCGCTTTTAGTTTTGTCAGAATTTGAAAGGTTGAGTGATGAAGATTAAGCAATTTGATATTTGGATTGCAAACCTGGAACCACAATTGGGGACAGAGACGGGAAAAGTAAGACCTGTCCTTATTGTCCAGACCAATCTTTTAAACAACGAGCATCCTTCAATTGTTGTTTGTCCCATAACAACTAACATTCAGAAAGAGAGCGACATATTAAGGGTCCATATTCGAAAAGGGATTTCTAATATAAAAGTTGAATCGGATGTAATGATAGATCAGCTAAGGGCTATTGATAAGAGGAGGTTAGTAAATAAAATCGGAGAATTGCCAAAGGAACTTCAGAAAGGAATAAAAGAGAACATTAAAATAATACTGGATATTGAGTAAAGACTGTCTGGAAATTCAGATTATGATGCTGCTCTGTGGCTTAGGTTTAAGCGACATAACATTAGTAGCATATTTGTACGGACAAACAAATTGATCATGGACACGAAACTTACTATAAAACTAGACAATAAAGTTATAGCTCGGGCAAAGATATACGCTCAGAACCGCGGGACAAGTCTCTCGAAAATGATTGAATCTTATCTGGACTCTGTGACTAAGCCCGATTCGGATGATATTGAGATTACTCCTTTAGTTAAAAGCCTGAGTGGAGTGATCTCATTGCCTGAAAAATATGACTATAAAAAGGATCGCACAGACTATCTGATAAGAAAGCATTCATGAAAGAATTATTTCTCGACACCAATATTATTCTTGATTTATTAGCAGAGAGGATACCTTTTTATACAGAAGCTGCAAAATTATTCTCACTTGCGGACAAGAGTAAGATAAAACTATCAGTCTCTTCCCTTTGTCTCGCTGATACCAATTACATTTTGTCCGGACAAAATCCTGAGATGGAGGTAAGAAAGATTCTAAGAAAATTCAAAGTATTAGTAAATGTTCTCCCTCTCGATGACAAGATAATTGACCTCGCTCTCAACTCCGATTTTAAAGATTTTGAAGACGCAATCCAGTATTTTACAGCGACAGAGAATGACCAGGACATAATTATAACCAGAAATCAAACCGATTTTAAAGAGAGTAAAATCCCTGTCATGACTGCCGGGGAATTCATCAAGTCAATAAGGAAATGAGTCAACTGCCTAAACATAACGCTATCTCCCTGAATTCGCATCTTTTAATTATCTTTACTACTCCTATAAATGAGTTATAGTGCATTTGAAGCCAGTGACAGACCCCAAATTGACCTAGACAAACACACTATAACTCCAGTTCATTTATAATTTTGATTTGTTTGACAGTTTCTCATTCCATAATAGGACTTTTTTCATTCTAGATTCATACTTTAATCAACATGCCTGGTATCTTGCAAAAGAGTATTTTCGTTCATTACAAATCTGAACTGTTATGAAAACCAGAGCTTTTTTAATTTTCACAGTTATAATATGCTTTTTATCCCAGGCTTCTTTAACATATGGACAGGATAGCATAAGAGCTATTATAAAAATTAATACACTAACGTTGAAAGGTGGATCAGGAGAACAAGAAATTTCATTGCCACTAAGAGATAGTTTAAGTTATATCAACTTTGAAATAAAAGCAGTGATAACTGCTGGGGAACTCACAGTTGAATTATTTGATCCTACTGGAGAAAAGTACGGGAATTTTTCTCTTGCAGGATCATCCAGTTCTAGTAACAAACAAGATGCTGAGTT